>NZ_BACQ01000015.1 GCF_000260435.1 Lacticaseibacillus zeae DSM 20178 = KCTC 3804
AGAAACCGGAGTGTAAGTGGCCTTGGGCGTGATGGCCCGGGTTTGGCCATTGCGTCCAAGGTCCTTACACGCAGGTTTCTGGGCTGGTGAGCGCGTTTTTTCGCCAGAAAGCTTAAATGGCTGGGCTTTGACCATTTAGGCTTGAGGTCCTTATGTGGAGATTTCTGCGACTGTGAGCGCGTTTTTCCCACGACAACACACCAACAACACACTCACGCCAAAACAAAAGCCAGCCCCATCAGACTGGCTTCCCAACAACTCCTAATATAATGAAGCTTTCTTCCGCGCAAGATAAGCATCTTCGACCTTCTGATAACTCCCCTGCTCGGTCTGTTCCAGCGCCGTTGCTAGTGTATCCGCAGCTTGCTGATAATCAAAATGCAGATAAAGTTCCGTCGCATGCTTCACCGCATCGGCTACCGGCTTAACCGTTGTCTTGTAGCGGTTGGCATACTGCATCAATTCCTCAGTCAGACCGGCAGCATCAATCAATGCACTGGTTGCCTTTTTCAACGCTTCAATATCGTTGGCAATTTTAATCAAGAACTTCGCAATCGCATCCATATCGATTTTAACTTGATTCAAATCGTGATTCAGCTGTTCGATTTCCGAGGTGACATGCTTCACCTGATCTACATAATCCTGCGGCAGTCCCGGCAAGTGGTGGCGTACAATTTCATGTTTGATGTTGCGCATATCAAGCTCAAAGTTTTCTGCCTGCTTATTGGCAACAATCTCGCCTTTCTTCAACCCGGCCACATCTTGATTAATTTGAACCTGGTGCTTTTCAATTGCGGTTAATTGCTCCTTCGTCGCATCAAACCTGCCAATCACATCAGAATAAACTGCTTTGCCGGCCTCGATGGCATCAATGTCTTTCGTATAATTGGCATCAATCGTGTCGAGTTGCATTTTTAGATTTTTGGCCGTTTTGATTTCATGATGATTCAGGGTATAACTTTGATCCAGATGCTCCAGCTCGGTTTGCAACTCGCGATTCTGACGCAACGCATGGTCAATGAAACGCCGCAAGTCAGGGGTGGCCGCATCAACCCGCTTCTTGGCTTGCATTTCCTTTTCCATAATCGCATACATCTTGTCGATCTCGGCTTCGATTTCAGCATTAGCCGCAGCAGTCGCAGCCACGTCAATTGACTTCAATGTGGCGTTCGCGTCTTTCATTTTTGCTTCGACGTCCGCCACCATGCCTGGGATATCATCCGTGAAAACGTAATGGGCGGTGGTTAATTGCCGATAGCCATGTTGGATTTCATTAATCTGGCCGGGGAACTCATTGACCTGTTCATTGACCAGTGGGGGCAATTCCTTGACCTGCTTTTTTAACTCGTCCATTTGCTCGGCCAACTGCTTAATCTCTGCCTTAGCCGTTTGGTGATCGCCATCGTTGTTGATCTGGTCGATTTTTTGGAACAGTTGGGCGAGTTGTTGCAGCCGTTGTTCCAATGCCGGCTGGGCATCGCCGAAAACAAAGCTTTTAGCAAGGATGGTCTTGCGGGAAACCTGATAATCATCCCGCAGCCGCAACATTTTGCTCCGATTATCTGCTTCATCATGCCGAATATCCTGCAAGGCATCACTAATCAGTTCATATTGGTGGCGGGCCGTTTCGATTTTGGCTTCCAACACTTTGGCAATCTTAGAGGCGTGATCAAACCGGAATCGTCTGACCTGATCTTCCAAATCAAGCAAAATTTTCTGGAGATCTGCCAAGTCATGATCGTTTAATTGATCAAATGCCCGCTCCCATTTGCCAAACGTCGCAAGGCTGTCGCCGGTCAGCTTCAGTTGCTCAATGCTGCGGATTTGACTCGAAAGCGCACCAATATCAATCGCCTCGACCTTTTCGTCTAAGTTCTTGATGCGAGTCTGAAAATAATGCTGCAGCCACCAGACACCGCCAGCGGCCACAATTATAATCACGACGATAATAAAGAACCAGATCATCCCTACACCCTCTGCTTTACCGATTATCTTTTCTGATTGCATTTCGCCCGCTTCACAGCTAAAATGCCGTTAAGTGTCAAAACACGAGAATATCCTAGCTACAAGTATCGCAAAAAAAGCCTTCAGTTAAAAGGCCTATATGCCGCTTTTCATAAATTCCTAAAAGGACTGATCAAATGACGACGCTCGATCCCATCATTATCGACCAACTCGATGGCCTGCTCACAGGCGAAACCAACCCTATTACCGCACTCGCGAATGCCAGCGCGTTGCTAAACGATAGCATGGCCGACCTCAACTGGGCCGGTTTCTACCTTTTTAATACCAAAACCGGGCAACTCGACCTTGGACCCTTCCAAGGCAAAGTTGCCTGCATGCACATTCAGCCGGGCAAAGGCGTTGTCGGCACCAGCTTCCAGCAACAATCCGTCATCCGGGTTGCTAACGTCCACGAATTTGCCGGCCACATCGCCTGCGATTCCGCCAGCAATGCCGAAATCGTGATTCCGATAAGCGTTGACGGTAAAACAGTTGCCATCATGGACATCGATTCGCCAAAATTCGATCGTTTTAGCGAAGAAGACGAAAAGATCCTGACGCAATTCGGACAGACACTGGCCGAACACCTTGACACTGCCGCGTTAAACACGGTATACTAGCTCGCGTGTAAAATAATGCAGCAGCGGCCGGCATGGTCGGCTCCAGTCCTGCCTCGGCGTCAAGCCGGTGACAGTAGTAACCGCGGCTGCAAAGGTGAACCTTTGCAGGACTGCCCGTGTGCTAAAGCCGCAATTCGTTATTTTACTCCAAATAAAAACTTGGAGGAATATCTATATGTCTCGTTATACTGGTCCTCGCTGGAAGCAAAGCCGTCGTCTCGGCTTATCCCTTTCCGGCACTGGTAAAGAATTAGCTCGTCGTCCTTACGCACCTGGTGATCATGGTGCCAACAACCGTCGGAAGATCTCCGAATACGGTCAGCAATTGCGTGAAAAGCAAAAGCTACGTTGGATGTACGGCTTAAACGAACGTCAATTCCAGAACCTGTTCCTGCGCGCCGGCAAGATCAAAGAAGGTACCCATGGTGATAACTTCATGATCCTGCTCGAAACCCGCTTGGACAACATGGTTTTCCGCTTAGGTCTGGCTTCCAGCCGTCCGCAAGCACGCCAACTTGTTAACCACGGTCACATCACCGTTGATGGCAAGCGCGTTGATATTCCTTCCTACGAAGTACAGCCTGGTCAAGTGATCGGTCTTCGCGAACGCTCACAAAACCTCGCTATCGTCAATGACGCCATCGAGAACACCGTTTCCCGTCCGGCCTACGTCACCTTTGACGACAACAAGAAGGAAGGCTCCCTCGTTCGCTTACCAGAACGTGGCGAACTCGAACCAGAAGTTGACGAATCACTGGTTGTTGAATACTATAACCAGAAACTTTAATACTTCAAATGGTGCAACCAACTTATTCTATGAGTTGGTTGTTTTTTTATACATCAAAAGATCGGATCAGGAATGCTTCCCTGACTCGATCTTTTTGTATCTAATCATTAACTTAATCGGCTTCATTCATCCCGCTTCATCTTACGAACGGTCAACCAGATCAACACGTTGAAAACAATAATCCCCAAAATCAACACTGACGCCAAGACGATCCGTCCTACTGTGCTCTTGAGCAGGAAAGGTTGCCAGGCCGGGACACGGGTGGCGATTCCGAGAACGGCCATGATACCGATAATCGGAACGAATGGTAACCACATTGTTTTATCGGCTTGCCGCCAAAAAGCAAATCCCAGTGCGATTAACAAGATAACAATAAGTACAACGCCACTGACACCTGATAAATCAAGTTGCCAAGGTGTTTTCAAGAATAGTGGCAGCAGGAACCCTGGCGCAATAAGCGCACAACACGCCAGCCAAAGGAGAAAGATCCTCCATCGCCCCCATTGCTGATTTCTTTTATAAGTTGTGTGCCCAATATAAGTGACAATTCCCAGCGCCACAAAGGTGAAATAGATGCCAACAAGAAGTTCTTCACCGATGTCCCAAGGTTGCGTTGGCATCATTAAGGCAGGAATGGTTGTTACCAAAAAATAGGTGATCAAAACGTAACCGACCATTTTGAATGATTTAAACCAGCTGATTGGGACTTCAGCCAGAATATCATCGGTGGTTTCCTTTGGTTGTTTGCCAAAATACTCTAAGGCTGTGACGCCATCTTTTTGCGCAGCTAAAATATCTGTCAGAATCGTGAGTAACTCTTGTTCGATGGCTGTGCTGTCCTTTAATACCGCTCCCGTACGCATATATACCAGCAAATCCTCATAATAATGCTTATTGGCAGCTGTCAGTTGCGTCCGGAGATGATTATTTTCTTCAACGAGTTGGTCTTCCTTGGTCGTCATGGCTCATGCCCTCCTCTGCGGTTAATAATTGGGTAACATGCTGGGATAATTGGTGCCATTGCTGAATAAAATCATGACGGGCATCCATACCGTCCGAAGTAACTTGATAATACTTTCGGGGAGGACCGTCCGGTGATGACCTCAGTTGGCTGGTGATCAGCCCCTTTTTCTCCAAAGCCATGAGCAGTGGGTAAATGGTGCCCTTGGAGATTTCGGCAAAGCCATATTTTTCGAGTTCCTGGCTTAAGGTATAGCCATAGTATTCGCCCCGACTAAGTATGATCAAGACGCAACCTTGTAAGATACCTTTGAGCATTTGTGTGTGCAAATCCTGCGCCATCTTTTTTACTTTCTCTGCTAGTTGGTAATACCATCTAGTTCCTGCACATAATATACCCCAAGTTGGCCTAGCATGCAATACATAATACCTAAAAACACAATGTCAGCAAAAAGCCAGCCCGACTCTTCCATGTCAAGCTGGCTTTCTGGTAATATTGTGCTCACAAGAGCCTTACTTTGAAAAGTACCCGAAAATCGGGCATGGTCTCGGATATTTTAGGATTAAAGTGCAGACATTGGGTCAATCCTCAATGTCAGTGGTCGACCCAAAGCATTAGCAAGTTTTGTCAAAGTTTCAATCGTGGTATTGCTTCCGTTCTCGATCCGGACAATCGTTGTCTTGGGAACGCCAGATTTCTCCGCTAGTTTTGCTTGAGTCAGACCCGCTTCTTCACGGGCTTCCAACAAAGCCAATGCGCTTGCCATCTTATTCTTTTCTTCGGCATAGGTTTGTCGGAAAGAGGAATCCTTCATCATTCCGGCAAAATAAGCATCAAGATCACCTGTATGTTCCATCGTAAATTCATGCAAGTCTTTACTCATCGGCCGTCTTCCTCCTTATAATCACGGTAAAATTCAGCACGCAAATCAATTGCATGGTTGATCTCTTTTTGCGGTGTCTTTTGTGACTTTTTTGAAAAACCATGCGTAAAAGGCTGTCGGCTGAGAATTCAAAACTTTACAACCCCAAAACAATCAATAAGTGCTAAACTATGCCAACATCCTTTTTGATTAAACAAGCTTTCGGCGATCTGACATGCAAAAAAAGCGAGGTGCAAGCATGAATACAGCTAACTTCCATTTCACCTTAGTAACAAAGAAGGATCTTCTTGAACTTCAAGCTATGTATCGCGACGCTTTTCTACCAATCTACGAAAAATATCACGATGATGAGACAGATCCTTATTTAGAAAGCCTAAACTCATTAAACAAAAAATGGCAGCAACCGTCCAGCAAATTTTACTTCTTTGAGAAGGAAAAACAGCGACTGGGGATGATTCGTGTTATCACATCCAGCACCGGTAATGACGCACGAATTTCACCTCTGTTAATACTGCCTAAATACCAGAGTCATGGCTATGCTCAGCTGATGCTAGAACAAATTGAACAGTTGTATCCAACCGTCCACAGGTGGCATTTGGACACAATCGCTGAAGAACCAAAACTTATCCATTTGTATCAAAAAATGGGGTACATTCAAGATCCTGATCGCCATGAGCAGATTTTACCGGGTATGCACATCGTATTTTTTACAAAAATTCGCCATTAAAATTAACCGACAGAAGCGTTTGCCATTATCCCCTGCCCGCAACGTCAATTTTTAATCTTGAAGATAGCACTAATAAAGCCAGCCCGACTCTTCCAAGTCCAGCTGGCTTTCTTTTTAGAGAATTCTTCTAAACTTACGCCTTACCATGCTCTCGATACGTATACGTCAAGAAATAAAATGGCACCGCGACGACAAGCGCGCCGAGTCCAATGACAAGCTGGCTGACCTGTACCTGAACCAGCAACCACAAGCTGACCAGAATTGCTACTGCCGGGATAATCGGACCTAAAGGCAAATGGAAGGTGCTGCCCTTGTCTTTGGTTTTGGTGTGGGCAAATACGATGACGGCGAGACAAGTTGGGATGTATTGGGCAAATCGCGAGACTGCGCTGATCTGAGCCAAGTAGCCAAATGTGCCGGAGTAAGCAATGATCAGGGTGATGGTGGCGGACACAATGATGGCAACGTATGGCGAGTTCACGCGATTACGCTTGGCCAGCAATTGCGGCATCATGTGGTTTTCCGCAAGTGCCACGCCGGACCGTGGAGTGATGAAGGAACTGGCCACCAGCAGCCCGCCAGTTGATAGCAATGTCCCAGCCGCAACTAGAGCATTACCGAAGCCGCCTGCCACTTTGGCAAAGGCTGTTTGAATAGGCGTGTCGGTATTCGCCAATGCACTACCTAAAATGCCGGTGCTGACAACCTGAATCAGAATATAAAAGAGTGCGACCACCGTCATGACTGTGGCCACCGCTTTAGGCAGGTTTCGCTTGGCATTTTTCATGTCGCCTGCCGCAACCACGAGGCCTTCAAATCCGGTGAACGCGTAAAACATAACAACTGCGGCTTGGCCGAAGCTGCCGGATTTGTAACTGCCGCCGGGGAATAATGGCGTGAAGTTGCTGCCTTTAATAAAGAAAATGCCAATCGCAACGAATAACACCAGCGGGACCAATTTGGAAACACTAATAATGTTGTTGACGACGGTTGAAACCCGAACCCCAGCGATGTTCATCAGGGCTAGCCCAATGACCATGACCGAAATAACCGCGTCTTTGATCACTGGCTGGTTTAGTGACGGGAATGTGCCGACCAAGGCGGTGGTAAAGGCAACAGCCATCGTGGCCTCGGCAATAATGCGGATCGCCCAAGTCACAAAGCCAACTTCAAAGCCGACAAAATCGCCAAACGCATCTTTAGCATATAAGTATGGGCCGCCATCACGATCAAAATAAGTAGCTGCCTGCGCAAAACAAAGCGCAATCGTAATCACGAGCAACGCATCAAACAATAACACGAAAATGCTGGCGGAACCCATTAATTTGGCTGCCTGATTGGGTAAAAGAAAAATGCCGGAACCAATGATGCCATTGATGCCAAGTAAAATCATACTCCAGTAGCCCATTTGCTCTTTTTTCACGATGCTATTATTCATCAGCCTCACCTCCTACGCGTTTCACAATGTCGCTAAATAATGGTAATTGGTCGGGGAAACTCGACCACATGTTCTCCGGGTGCCACTGGACCCCGAGAATCAAATCAGAATCTTTGCTTTCCACTGCTTCAACCACGCCATCAGGAGCCTGCGCGGTTACCTGCAAATCCGGCGCGACCGCTTTGACCGCTTGATGGTGGCGGGAATTCACATAGCTGCTCGTACCCATCAGTGACGCTAAGTGCGAACCGGGTGTAATCGCGACATGATGCGTTGGCCATTGCCCCGGGGCGGCTTGTGAATGCCGAATTGTGGCTTTAGGATTTTGACTCGGTAAGTCTTGATAAAGTGTTCCGCCTAATGCCACATTTAAAATTTGAATACCGCGACAAATGGCAAAAATCGGCTTTTTTGCTTCTAAAGTTGCCTTAATTAAGGCTATCTCGAATTGATCCTTTTGATAAGTCGCGCGCCCCATGGCTTGAATGGGTTCTTCATGGTAAAACGTCGGGTCAACGTCCGGCCCGCCTGGCAAAACCAATCCGTCGAAAACAGCCACATACTGTTGTGCGAGCGTTTCGGAAACAGCATCATCTTCCGGATAAGGCAAAATCAAAGGCGCACCGCCAACTTTCACAATGGCGTTTTTAATCATATTGGGCGCCATGTCTGCGTAATTGAGATTAATGACAGGCGAAGGCGCGACCATTGAATCACCTGTAAGTGCGATAATCGGTCGCATTTTATCAGCTCCTTGTATTTTAGATATTCTTGTATTTTAATCTTTATATAATTATTTTCAACCAAGAATTTAATATGAGGCAGCAATTTCTTTTTGGACTGTGCCATTTAAAATAACATTTTTCCTTACACCGGTGGCATTTTGGACCTTTAAGAACGTCCAAATACGCTTATTTCGAATCGACGTGATTTTCTTAAAAAGTGACGCAAAAAACGGATCGCCATCCGCAACTCAGGAATGGCAATCCGTTCATTTAACTTGTCTAATTTACAAATACTAATAACTGCCCATCATCATTGATTATTTTTCAGGGCTGACCATCGATAACTGAATGCGCTCGCGAGCCAAGTCCACCGATTCGATCCAGACTTCAACAATATCACCAATCGCCACAACAGTTTTCGGATCGCGAACGAACCTGTGGGCCATTTTGGAGACATGGACCAAGCCGTCGTGTTTCACGCCAATGTCGACAAAGGCGCCAAAATCAACAACATTGCGCACGGTTCCCTCCAGCTTCATCCCCGGCTTCAGATCCGCCATGGTTAAAACATCCTTGCGCAAAAGCGGTGCTGCCATGTTGTCGCGCAAATCTCGACCCGGATTCTGCAAGCTGGCGACAATATCTTCGAGTGTTTCGGCACCAACGCCTTCATTAACGAATGGTGCTAGGTCAACGTTGCTGACTTTGGCGACCGCTTGTTGATCGCCAAGGTCTGCTTCGGATAACCCCGCCGCGGCCAGGATTTTTTTAGCGACAGGATAACTTTCCGGGTGAATGTCGGTGTTGTCCAGTGGCTGCTTGCCGCCGATGATACGCAGGAAACCGACTGACTGTTCAAACGATTTCGGTCCCAAACGTGGCACTTTCTTTAGCTCAGTGCGACTATTATACCGACCGTTTTCATCCCGGTAGTGCACAATATTGAGTGCGATTGTTTTTGATAAACCAGAAATACGGGTCAACAGTTGGTAGCTAGCGGTGTTCAGGTTCACACCAACTCGGTTAACTGCGCGTTCAACGACTGCATCTACTTCATTAGCCAGCTCTTTACTCGGTAAATCATGTTGATACTGGCCAACGCCAATCGACTCCGGATCAATTTTCACCAGTTCGGCAAGTGGATCCTGAAGCCGGCGGGCAATGCTAATCGCACTACGCTGTTCAACCTGCAAATCAGGAAATTCGTCGCGCGCTTCCTGACTGGCAGAATAAACCGACGCCCCGGCTTCATTCACGATCACATAGTAAATATCACGTTTAATCTGCTTGAGCGTCTCCGAAACAAACTGTTCGGATTCGCGGCTGGCCGTTCCATTACCAATGGCGATCATGGTTACCTGGTACTTTTCGAGTAACGCAATCAGCTCAGACGCGGCTGCCTCGCGCTTCTTTTCCGGCGCTGGTTTGTGCGGATAGATGACCGCTTTATCGAGAAACTTACCATTCTCATCTACCACCGCCAACTTACAACCGGTGCGGTAGGCGGGGTCAAAACCGAGAACAACCTTGCCCTTAATTGGTGCTTGCATCAGCAAATTGTACAAGTTCTGGCCGAATACTTTAATCGACTTTTCTTCAGCATCAACCGTTAACGTGCCGCGCACTTCCCGCTCAATGGCCAGTCCGACAAACCGCTTATAAGCATCCTGATAGGCGTCTTCAATGAATGCCGTTGCTTCGCTGTCAGGACGATTGTCGATGATTTTGAAATGAAAATACTGCATAACGGAAGCCGGATCAACTTGTACCTTGACCGTCAGAATCTTTTCTTTTTCGCCGCGGTTAATGGCCAGGGTTCGGGTCGGCGTCATCTTTTTGATGGTTTCTTCAAAATCATAAAACTGCTGGTAAACGCCTTTTTCGTCTAGTTCCTTGCCTTTGGTTTTAACCGTGGTGCGAATGGTTCCGGTTCGCATCGTAAAATTGCGCACCCAGTTACGAATGGCGGCAATCTCGCTGAACGTTTCTGCCAGAATTTCGTGTGCTCCGTCCAAAACATCCTGCACTGATGCAAGCTCTTTGTCTGCGTCTACGTATTTCTGCGCTTCGTCATTCAAACTGCCAGCGGGAAAGGACAGCAACCAGCGCGCAAACGGTTCAAGTCCGCGCTCCTTGGCAATGCTTGCTTTGGTTTGCCGCTTCTGCTTGTAAGGTAAGTAAATATCCTCGACATCTTGAAGCTTCGTGCTGGCGTGAATCTGCTGTTCCAGTTCAGGCGTCAGCTTCCCTTGCTCGGCAATGCTTTTGATCACCGCTTCTTTGCGATCCTGTAAGGCCGTCACATGCTTGTATGCTTCCTCGATCGCCTGAATTTGCACTTCGTCGAGGCTGCCGGTTATTTCTTTTCGATAACGGGCAATAAACGGCACCGTATTGCCTTCTTGCATCAAATTCAAAACGGCGCTGATCTGATGATGGGTGATGTCGGTTAAACCCTGTTGCATTAACTGGACAGTTTGTTCTTCAATCAATTTAACGTTCCTCACAATTTCTACTTGGCTTGTTGTTGACTCAATAAATACTATATTACCAAAATTGCGGCTGCTTTTCTTTTAAGGATTCGTACTTTGACTGATTTTCGGCAAAAGATCAGTACTTGGTCAAGTTGCTTTCCGTCCGCAACCACGCTTCATATTGATCGACATACCACTGGTCAAATCCGCGACCGCTTTTGAGGTAAGAGTCCTTATTGGTTTTCATAATAAGCCCGATCAAGGCATTCTTCTCATCAGGTAACGGCGGTAATTTGGCACGGTCTTCTGTCAGGCTTTTGATAATCGATACTTTGGTTGGCCGTTGTAAACCGTAATCTGTGACCTTTGCTTCAGCATAGCCTTTTTTATACCGATGCACACGCGCATTGAATTGAATAATCTCGCCTTTGGTCAAAAGTCCCAATTCGGCAAACTGCTTCGTATAGTTAAGCCAAAGATGATCCGTCACCTCTTGATCGCCAAGCATAACGTGTTCAAACAAGATAGTTGGCAAAAAGCGCGTATTGATTTTCCCGCGCATCGTTCGCTTCATCCCAATGCCGGCATAAGTTGCCTGAAACGTGAAGCGTTCGTCAGAGCCTAACTTTTTAAGTTTTTTTCTAGTCATTTGCGCCTCCCCAGTTTCAACTGACCATTGTTTGTCAGCTAGTGTGTTAATAATAGATTTTGCTAAAAGCGTCATTTCTGTTAACATAGCTAGCGAAAATTTTTAAATGGATAATGGAATATTAGCTACGAGGCGTTGGGCAAACTGCCCTAATTGTTGGAGGAAAACATGCTTATTCGAACGATGCAACGCCGCTCTTTTATCAAACAACCGGGTAACATGCTAACCACTCCGCGTTCCCGCGAGGTCTGGCATGAGCCCGATCTTAGCGATTTTCGGGAACCTTATGAATGGATGCGCCATCAGTTTGAACTTCGCCGAATGCCGCTAAATCCTGATAATGCGTTGCTCTGGGGCTGGATTCATCCGCTTCACGAGGAGGACCAATATCGCGGCTTCAATGATCGGCGCGCTGCGTCAGTTCAGTTAATCGTTGATATTCCCGGCCAACTTGTTCTAGCGAGTGATTTTGATGCGTGGCATATCCCGCTAGGTCATAGCAATTTTTCCGACAATCTTTCTGGTAATGATCATGACTGGGAGAAGTTATTCGATGAGCACTGGCTTTTAATGAACGGCTGGGAACCGCAAAATAAAAATGCTTACGTGCAGTGTGTTTTTCCATATATTAAGCGGGAATGGATTCGCAACATTAAGTATTTTCGCGGCATTTATTAATAACAGTTTCAGATTTTGAAGCGTGAGGTGACACCGTGTCACCTCATTTGCGAGATAACTAAAAATGCCAGCACACTTGT
This sequence comes from Lacticaseibacillus zeae DSM 20178 = KCTC 3804, assembly GCF_000260435.1. Taxonomy (GTDB): domain Bacteria; phylum Bacillota; class Bacilli; order Lactobacillales; family Lactobacillaceae; genus Lacticaseibacillus; species Lacticaseibacillus zeae. The sequence continues at coordinate 12,027 of NZ_BACQ01000015.1, forward strand.
AATAAGCACACTGACAAAACAATCACCGTTTCAGAAATCTTTCAAAGAACTAGAACCCTTACTTGGTAAATTTAAAGCAAGACTGATCAGAGTTCCAGAGTATAGACATTTTCGGTTACAACTTTGTGAACATCTGTCAACTGTTTGATGTTTTCAGACTTACCGACATAATATGTCTCCATGTCCTGACCGTATGCAATCTCGTGATCGTGTTCATCGTAAACAGCTACCTGCTTATCATTGGTGACACGGAAATGAGTCCATTCAGGTACATGATTCTTGGAACTGTGACCATGAACAATTGATGCTTGATAACAAAGTCTTGCGCCAATTGCCTGGTACAACCCATTGGCCGCTTCATCATCAAGCGTATAAATTAACAAAACTCCACCACGCATCTTCAATCGTCCGCGCAATTGCTTCAGCAAGGCTTTAGCGATCCCAATATGTTGATAATCAGGGTGCACTGCAAGGGTATCAAGTGTGGTCAGGACTGTCCCTTCAGGAAGACCATAAGAGGCTGCTCTTGCTTGGCCTTGATCCAAAAAGATAGCCTCTGCAATACCAATAACTTGTTGATCCTTAATTGCGACAAGTGAAACACCTGTGTCATCCGAAATAGTTTCCTTTTCGGCGGTAATCTCGTCTTGAAACGAACTACGCATATATGCCAGTGCCCGACATCGCAACCAGCTTTCCAGCATTTCCGGTTGATAATTTTTAATTGTGTATGCGACCATCGTTCCTCCCCATTTTGTAAACATCTTCCATCAATCAATCTCGGTACCTTACTTTCCCGCGTCAAGCCACTGACCAATCCGCTTTTCATAAATCCCCATCAACTGCTCTTGCTCAACAAACTTTCCAAATAGCCTGATCGTTGTCATCTCAGCCTGATAGACAGGCGTCACGACCTTTAGTTGCCTGGTGCGATGCGGATCTTTTCTCCCCATATCGGCCAGCCAGATGCGAACATCTTTAGGTGTCTGCAAAGCCGCCACGTCTTTTGCAGCGGTCTGTTTTAACAATCGCGCGAATTGATCGGCCATTTGAACGCCTTTGCTGTCGAGATCGCCTAGATACGCATAACGCATGCCGCGTTCTTCCAGATGCTGGATAAGCTGAACATAAACATCATTGAAGTCATTGCCGGATTGCAAAATTAATGGCCAATCCGGATGCTCTTGATGCAGCAACGCAAAGACGCCATTGTTTTCAATTACCACCGCCTGCGTGTTTTTCAACGGAAAGTCGAGCATTGGTGTGAGTTGCCAAGGATTCAATGTCAGCGGCTGAGGCAGGTCGGTCGCAAAAATATTGGCCGAGGTAAACGCCATTCCGATGAGGCGCGCCGTCAGTTCATTGACTTGGCCGGACTGAAAGCAATGGGTCATGACCCAGCGATAATAGGCAAAAAGCGGCGGATCTTCGCGCGGATCGTTCAAGGTATGAGCGCTTAATCCCAGCGCGACTGCCTGATGTCCACGAGGCGGCAAGGCTTTCCCCCGCCCAATTTGATCAAACAACTGATCCAGTTGCGCGGCTTTTTCCGGTGCCACTTGGCCTGTCTGGCTTTCAAAAGCATTGCTGTAACGACTCACGCCTGTCATCCCCCTTTGCTTACCCGATACGTTTTAAACGTTATCCGTGTCCTTTTTCCAAATAAAGTTCTGCTGAACGCGATTCAAATGGAAGCGGCCGTCGCCTTGCTGCGGTGAGGCCATGACGTCCCACACAATGTTGTCAACGCCGTCTGCCAAAAGCTTGTTTTGCGCGCCACTTGGCATGGTGGCGATGAAGCTGAATCCGAAATTAACAATCGTTTTGGCAAAAGATTTAGCCGTTTCCGGATCGAGTTTATCGGCAAACTCGTCAAACATGACCAAATGCGGTGCATCGGCACGATTCGACCGTTGCAAAACCATTTTCGGCACCAGCAAGAGTGGCAATACCATCGCCTGCGCCTTTTCTGCGCCTGAACCGCCGGACTGGACAAATTTATCGTCAACGACTTCAAAATCGTTTTCGCCGCTTTGACGCCGTCGAATCAATACCTCAAAGTCAGACCATTCGCGCGTATCGAGCAACTCCCGCGCAGCAGCAAAGAACGCGTCATCGTCGTTTGAGACTTCGGTGTTGTTGGCAAGTTGATCGAGACGCTGTTTCACCAACGCTTCAAGATGTGGCCGCTGTTGGCGCTGCGGATCACAGGCTTCTTCGATGGCTTCAGGGGCGATCCCTTTGATCGGCGTCAACCGGACTTTCAGTTTGATGTGTTGATGGCCGGCACCAGCCGCAAGAATCTGGTTGTAAGTTGTGATGACGTTGTACTGCGCACTGATGGCAGCCGTTGCCGCCTGGACAAATGTCGTATAAGCCATGTCATTGCCGCTTTGTTCTTCAGCTAAAGCTTTCTCCACCGCGGTATGATCATCATCTAAAAGTTTCAGTGCCTTGTTAACGTCAAACGCCACCACAGTCAAACCATTATTGGCAACCGAACGCTGTTGGCGCATCGCACTTGCCTCGGCAGGAAAACCGCGATCGGCAAAAAGTGCGTCAAGTGCATTTTGATCCTCACCATGACCGTCATGCCGGTGAATCAGGTTGCCAATCTGCGCGCTGATATCGCTATAACTGCTGCTGCGAATTTTGGCGCGATTGCTCGTGGCAAAGGCCAACAGCTCATCAATGGCAGTAAGGTGAACGTCCTCTGGAAAATACGGCCTCAACGTTTTAAGCTTTCCTGCAGCATCTGTCCCCTCTTTAGCTAATTGCGCCGTGTCTGCTTTAATTGTACCAGTCAAAGTATTGATGACCCCTTGCCTAGTAGCAATTTCGGTTTCCACGCTTTGCAACTGTTGGGTTAACTTTCTTTGCTTGGTAACTGCCGCGCCCAAACGTTTTGGCAGTTCCGGATCAATTTTCAAAGCTGCCTGTTCAGCCTTGAGCCGCGCGATGGTTTGCGCCAATTCATCCGCGTCGAAGTCAGGATCAAAAAAGTCTAACCAAGTATCAAGGTTGCTCTGCTGCGCTTTTTGCTCGCTCTCGTTAGCAGTTAACAGCGACTGTATGCGAAGCAAAGTCTGCACCAGCGGTTTGAGCTGTTTGCGCAGATCCTTTAACTGAGACAAAATTGTTGGATCTTTCAAAATCACAGTCAAATCCGGCTGCTTTTTCAGAATCGCCGACTGTTGGTCACGCAAAGGCTGATATTGCGTGTTCATTTGCGCCGCGCCTGCTTCATGAATGGTCCGGTTGTCTTCCTGCAAACCATCATGAACCCGGCCGCTACCAAACCCCTGTACTCGCGTATCAATCGCGGTTCCCATTTTGGCTTGCATCTGCTTGGTAATACCCACGTCGGCGCTGAGGCGATTGATCGTCTCCTCTATCCCATCGTACTGAACTTTTGCCGCTGACACTTGATGGATGTAATGTCCGAGCTCTGCTTCAATATCCTGCCAGTCATCAGCCTGCATCACCTGAGAAAAATTGTTCAAGGTGCTGGTCAGGGCAAGTAATTTGACTCTGATCGGAGAAAGATTGGTTTGTGTGTGATCGGCTAGCTGTTGTTTAATCCGGTCATGTTTGATGGCCAAGGTTGCCAGCTGCTGCTGTAATGTTGCGACTTTTTGCTGTGTCTCGCGATAACGATCTAATTCAGCTTGGCTGGTTTTAATCTGTTGCTCATATTGCGCCCGGCGCTTAATCAGCTGATCCTGCTCGGCTTTTTCATTGCGCAACTGCTCAACCTGCTCCGTTATTTCCGCTACCGCTTGCTTTAAATCAGCCAATTGTGCGGAATAAGCCTGTACTTCCTGCTGCGTATGGGTCAATTTTTCCTGGTTGGCAGCATTGCGGGCAAACCGTTGGCTATACGGCGTCAATAAAATTTCTTGGAGATGATTCAGGTTATGCCAAAAGATCCGCGACTTCATTTGCTTCAACCGCCGCTGGCCTTCGCTGATTCGTTTTAACAGTCCACGATAAGTATTCACCTGCCGCTGACTGTCGGCCACGCGGCGAATCACCATATCATCGATCCCTTCCTGGGCATCTTTTAACGCCGCAAGAATCGGCGCGAACTTTTCATTGCCGGACGTCAACGTTGGCGAGGCTAACAGGCGATAAGCATTTGCTAGACGGCCTAGTACTTTGCCGTCGCTGAAGCCATAAATCCGCGTTGCCGCAAATTCTCGATAATCTTCCGGCCGATCAAACACATGCAATTGGTCACCCATCGCGGCGTTCGCAGCTTTGAATTGGTTTTTATCGAGACTTTTCCCTTCAGCATCCGTTGTCTGAAGCTCTAACGCATCAGTCGGGTTCGGCGCGATAACAATAAACCACCAGGTCGGCTTGCGCGGATCATCTTGCACCCGCGTCGCCCCGAGGCCTAAGATAACCTGACGCTGATCCGAGCGCATCAAAACATAACTATAACCTGTCCGCACTTTCATGGCGCCCGGACCCCAGCCAAGCAACATTGATTCAAAAGTCCGCGTATCCCGACTGCTATTGCGGACACTCGCACTCTGCGAAACTTTTTCCGTGTTCTTGGCCGGGTTAAACGACGGCGTTGTAATGGCACCATCAATCAACATCGGAAAGAAACAGTTGGCAAGGGTTGTTTTGCCAACCGCATTTTCACCGATCAAAGTCAGATTGCCATTTTCGGCTGCTTGCATGTCCAATTTGGCGTACTTATTAAAATTACGCAAATGATAACTGACTGGCACTAATTGTTGCGTCAAGATTTAGCCCCTTCTTTGCTTTCTTCATCCTGCGTCACCGCAAATCGCGCCACAATTGGCGTTGGCACCCAGTAATCATCCTGAGCACGCATTAAATCATTTTCAAGTAAGGCGGCCTTTACCTGACTCGGTTGAATCGTGAAGCCTGGAAAAAGTTCGGCCGTCACGTTTTTGATTAAGCCAGTTAAGTCATCGGCGGCCACACCTGCCCCCAGTTGATGGGCGACAACTAACGCGGCAAGATAAGGCTTCGCAACACTGGGCTGCCGTTGTTGATCCAACAATAACGCATACTGATCCCCGACTTCCAAAACGAAACGGCCGCCTTGAGTCCACTGTTCAGCAATGGCTTCTTTGTGCGCCACAAGGATAGGCCAAAGTTGCGGCGTCGTTTTGGGACTCATGAATTGTTCCGTCAACAACACCCGATTGACCTTTTGAACATCGCTCAAGACCGGTTTCGTTTGTTCATTGGTCAGAAAATCGATCAGGTTTTGGGCAAATTCGTTAAAGTTGGGATGGATCTCCCAGTAATCATCGATTTCGGCAGGGACATTTTCCGCGCCATCCTCAAGGCGATCCGGTGTGAACAACCCAAAACGTTTCACAAACAGTGCGTCAATGCAGCGCAGTAATTCGCGTTCGTCAAGCTCAGTCACTTCACTGTGCACCTGACGGACGATTTTTTGCGTAGGAATGGCGCGATCTTCCAAATTGCTCTGTAATTCCGGTTCATTGATGATCGTTTTCACGGTTGCCAAAAGCACATGCACGACTTCTGGCGAAAGTTCTTCCTTACCGATCATGAAGAAAAGATTCTCCTGAAAATTCTCCGGCGTTGCACCGAACATGTTTTTGAAATAGTAACTAAGCTTTTGCTGCACAGACGGCTTTTTGAGTTCACTAATGGCAGCGCGACTGATTTGGGTCGCAGCGGGTAAAGGGGTCGTTGTGAACACACCATGATCCAGCAGTTCATTGATGACAAGTTGGTCTAACTTGGTAATTCTGGCCATAAGTGCCCTTCTCAAGCAAACGTAAATTTAAAACCGCACGGCAACACGACTGCATAATCTTCTCCGGCCACCTGCAATTGTAATGGCGGCGTGTCTGGCAAAGCATTCACCGTTTTGGCGGGACGACCGAACGGAGCAAAACCAGTCAGATCCTCGTGATATGTTGCTGCAAATAACTTGATAATCTCATCTCGCGCCGTGACGGTCTGCAACGTCAAATCGTGATCTACCCGACCGTGACGATCATCTACCATCAGCGTTTGACGAAATTCGCGTAGCCCGGCCATCTGTGCCTGTTCGGTAGGTGCATCATCGGTGACATCCGGATTATCGGTTTCGCTGGCTGGCTGCTTGCGGGTCGGATTCGCCAAGTAGCTGACCGGCCCCATTGTTGAAGCATCAAGCAAATCGCCCGGGTCTTCTACCTCGCGATCTGCCGGTAAGTGCCGTGGCACCTGCGCCGGAATGTGAAGTTGTTGATAGTGCGCCAGCAAGCCATCTAACTTTTTGGACAGCACCTTGATGTCAATGGTTTGGCGCTTGGCATGTTCAAACTCCTGACTCAGCAAGTGAACAATGCCCAATAACGTGTTAAACACCAAATAAATCGAGTCCAGACTGCTATCAATCGCCGTGGCGGTCGGACTCATGCTGAGCGCTAACCGTGTCATCTGCGCCTGCGCCCATTGTTTGGTACGCTGCAGCCGCATGACCAACGCTTCCTGGCGACCAACCGCCCGAGCAGCATCAAGATCATCACTGCCTTGTTGGGAATGGGCAATTTGATCGGCAAAAGTTGCGTCATTTGCTAAGCCTTGAATCCGTGACGCCTGATTCAGCATCTGCTGATAAGCGGGAATGGCTTTGTGGCGCAACATCTGCTGCAGGTGGCTGGCCGCCTGATTACCGTGATTGAAGGCGATATCATTGGCTAGTTCATCAAGGTCATCCTCAAGTTTATGGATACCTTTCATGACATCATCGTATGCATTCAGCATGTTTTGAAAATCATTGTAAAGCTGCGTGTCAGCGCCTGAGCGTACCGGTACACTCAGTTTTGCCACCAAATCAACATATTCCTGAATCCGATTTGTGTTAGCGGTAATCGTTGTTTCAGCGTCGATGACTTTTTGCATCATTTTCAAATATTCAATGCCACTGCTGGTAATCCGATAAACATAAGATTGAATAATATGGTAGCTGCCATTATGCATGCGGGCGCGCACTTTTCGCGGATTCATCTCGACCAAACCGGCTTGTGTCACCAGAACATCAAGCACTTTCTTCAAAACATCATCGGCAATCGGCGTTTCGCCGCCGCTTGTGTCCAGATAATCGTTGTTATATTTACGCGCCAAGTAACTTAACGTCACGGGTTCACTGCTACTGCCGGCATCGCGGTAAAGAATTGTCAACACGAACCACCCGGCAAGCGGATGATGCACGCTCAAACCTAATTGAGTTGCCAATAATAACTGCCGAAAAGGTGCTGATAAGGCTGCTGCCATAAGCTGGTTCCTTTCTATGTCCATACCACTGTCTGATGCCTTCCATTATACAAGAAGAATGCCGCGCACAATAGCGCCCACATCCAGCAGGCTGTCAGACTTTTTGCCAAACATGACATTTGTCACACCACATTCATGACATTCGCGACTACTACCCAATCCCATAGTCACGTAGTATCAGTTGTGGAGGTGGACGACATGACCACAATCATTCAAACAGAACATCTAAAATTTAACTATGACAAGAAACAGGTTTTAAAAGACATTAACTTAACCGTACACAGCGGTGAAATCATCGGCTTGATCGGCGTCAACGGTGCTGGTAAAACGACGCTACTGAACATCTTGCTAGGGCTTTTATCAGGAGAAGGTGCCGTCAGCGTTTTTGACAAAAAGCCCGGTGACCCCAATAGCAAGGCCCGAATTGGCTCGATGCTTCAAGGCGACATGATCATCCCCGGCATTACTGTTGGCGATATGTTAAAACTTGCCGCTGAACAGACTGAGCATGCGCTTGACCCAGACAGCTTGCTTGCCGATCTGAACCTAACGCAACTCAAGACCCAGCGTCTCGGCAATCTCTCCGGCGGCCAACTGCGCCGTGTCACTTTTGCTGTTGCATTAATCGGCCAACCCGATCTGCTGTTCCTAGACGAACCGACTGTCGGCATGGACGCGAATGCTCGAAAAGCCTTTTGGGATCAAGTTGAACAACTGCGACAACAAGGCAAGACCATCGTCATCACTAGTCACTACCTTGAAGAAATTCAGCAAATTGCCGATCGCTTATTGATCTTGCAAAATGGCCGCTTCATATTTGATGGCACCTTACAACAGCTACAAAAACAACACTTGGGCGCCACAATTACTTGTGAAACCGATCTGCAACCAGCCATTTTTAGCGGACTGGCTGATGTTGACCAGGTCCACAGCATGGGTGACAAACTGGTCATTCACAGCCGCAACGGTGATCAGACGCTTAAAGCACTCGTGCCGATGCTTGATCGACTGCATCAGATCAGCCTGAATCGCGAATCACTTGAAGACATTTTCCTACAGTTAACCAAACAGGAGGTTCCACAATCATGAAAACATTCTTAGCTCAAGTGGCCTTTGACGGCAAGCGCCTGGTGCTCCGCAACTTTTCGTTTATTTTCCTTTCGCTCTTGATGCCAGCAGGATTCTATCTGCTTTATACCAAAGCCATGATCAGTGGCTCTGCTGTGGCAATCAAACAATTTAATATTAGTTATATGGATCAAATGATTGTCTTTAGCATTCTCCTCGAAGCACTCTTCAGCATTGCGTCCATCTTGAAACGCGATCGCGATAAGGGATTCACGACTTTTTTAAGATTATCGCCCAAAGGCATGGTTCCCTATTACGTTTCAATCACTTTCTGGATGCTGATGATGAGCCTGCTTTCGGTGATTGTCTTAGGCGGCATTGCGATTGGCGTTAACAATGTCAGTCTTGATGCTGGTCAGTGGTTAGGCTTCCTTGGCATTATTTTGGTCGGTCAATTGCCTATCCTGATGATCGGTATTGCGTTGTCCTATATCCGACGTGAAGAAATGCTCAGTCTTGCCAGTAACTTACTCACTTTTCCCATGGCCATTATCAGCGGCTTATGGTGGCCGATCAGCCTGCTGCCGAAATGGTTACAAACCATCGGCAAGGAGACACCGACTTACTTCGTGAATAATCTCTTAAATCAGGTGACCTCACGTGCTACAGTAGACTTAACAAATCTAGTCGGGATTGCCGTTTGGTTTGTACTCGGCAGTTTGCTGGTGGTTGTCATGACTAAACATGAACAACGGAAGGGCGTGGCTTTGGGTGAAGCATAATCTTCGGTCATGGTTAATGAATCTTGAATGGACCAGCTATATTTGGCTGGTCTATTTGCCGTATATCATGGCTCAATATGTTCCGACAAAATCGATCACTGACTGGATTTGGCTCGGCTTGGGCGTGGTGTTTCTGGTCGTCTACATTTTGGTTAACGAAATCGACCGATGGTTACTCGTCACCATTCCGCTGGAGCTGGCGATCACCGGTTTATTTGCCATCTTCGCCTTCAACGATTACATGATTATTTATCCCGGTTGGCAAGTGTCCTTTATTTTAGCTAGGTACCCACGAAAATATTTTCACTGGTTCGCCACAGCATTTTACCTCATTATTCTCGTGGGTCTATGGCGCGCCAATCTGGTCCATCCGGGTACTTTAAACATCTCAAATGGTAACCTGCTCAATCTTGTTTTCCCGCTTGTCTCCCCAATCTTTGCCTATACCGCCTCACGATCCATTATCCGCCAACGCCAACTTCGGCAAACAAATCGGCGGCTGCAAGCCATCGTTCGCCGCGGTGAGCGCGAGCGGATTGCCCGCGACTTGCACGACACCCTCGGCCAGAGCTTTTCGATGATGACCCTTAAGGCTGAGCTCGCCAAAAAGCTGCTGGACAAGGCACCTGAGCGCGTCGGACCGGAACTGGACGACATTGCCCAAACCAGTCGGCATGATTTGCAGTTGGTCCGCTCGATCGTCAATGACCTGCACCAACAGTCGCTAAGTGAGATGATGTTAACGCAAGGAAAAAATCTTGCGGAAGCCAATGTTGTTTTGCTGACGGACGGCGAAAATGCCGCCACAGAATGGCCAACCAAGGTGCAGATTCATCTAAGTCCGGTCATTTCCGAAGCCATTACGAATGTGATACGCCATGCGCATGCCCATCAAGTTGAGATTACCTTCGAACAAACGCCAAGCGCCTATATCGTCAACATTCAAGATGACGGCCGATCCAAAAATAATTATGCTCGTGCTGGATCAAATGGTATCAGCGGCATGCAGCAAAGAATGAATGAAGTGAACGGTACCTTTACAATCACCCACACTCGACAAGGTACCCTTGTCACACTGACACTACCAAAGGAGCAACAAGTCTCATGATTACCTTATATCTTGCGGAAGATCAAAGCATGTTAAACTCGGCACTCCCCCAGTTATTGGACTTAGAGGATGATCTGCACGTGCTTGGAAGTGCTGGAGACGGTGCAACGGCATGGCAAGATATCCAGCGGCTCAAACCTGACGTTGCCATTTTAGACATCGAAATGCCCAAACTAACCGGACTTGATGTCGCCGATAAAATTCATGAGAGTGACTTGCCAACGAAAGTCATTATTTTAACCACTTTTGCGCAAAAGGCCTATTTTGAGCGCGCCGTTGCGGCTAAAGTAAATGGTTATCTTTTAAAAGATAGCCCTAGTGACGATTTGATCGCCGTCATCCGCAAAGTAATGACCGGGCAGACGATTTACGCGCCAGAGCTGGTGACAAACATGGTTACGACTGAAAGCAATCCCCTCACCGACCGCGAACTCGCAGTTTTGGCCGAGGTTGCTAGTGGGTTGTCATCTAAACAAATCGCTGCGTCCTTGTTTCTATCTGAAGGTACGGTGCGTAACTATCTATCGGCCATTTTTAGCAAGCTTGGGGTGCATAATCGGATTGAGGCGGTGGAGATGGCGAAGCGGAATAAGTGGTTGTCTTAGGGTTGCTAGCGTTGCAATTGATGACAAATAGTTTTGCCGATAGACATCGTTTTAACTATCATTAGGTGAACCAATAGTCCATCCAGAAAAAAGCTGTCTATAGCAGCTTGTTTTGACACCCAAACAACGAGGACTTTACCCATGAATCCAAGAAATTTAACTTTAATGTTTCCAAGTAATCCATTAAAGCCAAGAGAGCCCGACCCAGACTATGCAGAAGAATACCAGGTTGCTGGCGATTTCACACATGTCCGTGTGTTTGATCTTGATTTGTTGCTTGGGGAAGGGAAACTAAAATTAAATAAAAAGTTTCCATCATCAACGATCGTCATTTACCGCGGGTGGATGCTTACGCCCGAAAATTATGCTCTACTGCAAACTTTGGTTGAAAGTGCCAATGCAAGCTTGCTCACAAATAAAGAAGCCTACCAAATGACACATCTTCTTCCTAACTGGGCACATCATGCAAATACACTAAAATCTGCATGGACAACCGATCTAACTGACAATGCACTGATTAAACTGTTGGATCAATTCAATGGTCCTGTCACTGTCAAGGATTTTGTCAAAAGCAGAAAGCATGAATGGTATTCGGCATTTTACATTCCGAATCCTCAAAATCATTATCAGGCATTAGCAATCATCCATAACTTCATTCAACGCCAAGCTGAAAATTTGGTCGGTGGCATCGTCATCCGAGAGTTTGTGCCTTTCGTACAAACCGGTGTGCATCTCAAAAACGAGACACCAATTTACGAAGAATATCGCGTTTTTTATTGGCATTCAGAACCATTTGCAATGATTGATTATTGGCATCATAACTTTGATAGTTTAGGTGACGGTGACCTGATCTTCGTTCGTAAAAGTGCCCAAAGAATTCGGTCTCCTTTTTTCACGATTGATTTTGCTAGGAAAACGGATGGCACTTTAATCATAGTGGAAATTGGTGACGGCCAGGTTTCTGGATTGCAAGATTATGACACGAGAAAATTTTATCACCAGTGGTTCCAGCGAATTGGACTTGAGCAAGGAGATAGATTAAAGTGACAGTATACGTTCGTAAGGTAGAGCCTCCCACTGATTTTTCGGTATCGCCATTTACGCTATTAACGGGATTCTATCTTCGTGGGGAAGAAATCGTCCAGTACAATACTTTTAATGAGATTGGCGAGCTTGTTGATCAAGATATCATTGTAGATTATGTCTTTCAAATGCAGCATATCTTTAACCTCATGAACATTAAGGTTCGCCCCATTGATTACCCTAATCAATTACAGACATTTTACGGTCGGAAAATTGAGTCTGGAACAATCAGTCAAATTTTTGAAAGCAAAACAAATTGGAATGTTTTTATTAAACCAAAAGCTGACACAAAATTATTTGAAGGTAGAGTTGTTAGAACTCGAAAAGATTTAATTGGTCTCAATGTTACCTACGACTACCCCATTTGGATAAGCGAACCTGTCCACTTTGTACGCGAATGGCGCTGCTTTATTTTAAATCATCATGTTTTAGATGTTCGCCCCTACAAGGGTGACTATCATGTTCAATATGATCCCACAATAATCGATGCTGCCGTGGCGGCTTGGAAAGAAGCACCAAACACGTGTTCCATTGATATTGGTGTTACAGCAGATAATCGTACTTTAGTCGTTGAGGCAAACGATGGCTTCTCCCTTGGCACATATGGTCTTAACCCTTATCAGGCAGCCGTCTTTCATGAAACACGCTGGAGAGAGATAACCCACGCATATTTTCAAGATCATCAAACTGTCAAAGTGCACGAATGAACGGCGTATTTTCCTGTGAGATTGTTGATTTACAGATGTTAATCATGGTCGATATGTAATTCAATGTTCAATATAATAAAATGGCGTTTTCCCTGTTATTGGAAGAGGCCATTTTTAAAATCACCGTTATTGAGTATTGTTGTTATTCTCGAGGCACTCAATTACGAGGACTACGCTGCAGGTAGTTATCAAAACGCCTAACTGCAACGTTGTTTTGGTTCAGACAGTCGCGAGTTGTAATTCATGTAGCCATGTGGACTAAAAATTGTGCTCCACCAACCTTAAGATCATAAGAAATTCAAATAACGCAGTCACATGGACTACGACGCATTAACCTTACCGAGCGCCGTGCTAGTCTTTTCATTTCAATTCACGCAGCCACGTGGACTGCGACCTTGTTGCTAATGGCCTGCACCGCTAAACCCTTGCATTTCAATTCACGCAGTCACGTGGACTGCGACAACGTGGCTGACAGTCTTGAGGCTATCGCCAACAAATTTCAATTCACGCAGTCACGTGGACTGCGACTCTCATCGGCGTAAAAGCATATAATGACATTCAAATTTCAATTCACGCAGTCACGTGGACTGCGACGTTCTCCTCAGTAGATTCCTTAATACCCTTATTAATTTCAATTCACGCAGTCACGTGGACTGCGACCCGGCCAAGCGTTACTACAATGTTTTTGGCAACAAATTTCAATTCACGCAGTCACGTGGACTGCGACAGGAGGTGAGACCGTGGAAAAGGCCAAAAAGGAAAATTTCAATTCACGCAGTCACGTGGACTGCGACTTGCATAAATGGGTTAGGCATTTCATTATTTTTCCAATTTCAATTCACGCAGTCACGTGGACTGCGACTGTTATTTCAGTCGCGTCTGAATTCTGCACAAAAAATTTCAATTCACGCAGTCACGTGGACTGCGACGGCATTAAACAAGCGACTAGCCGCAATAAAAAAATTTCAATTCACGCAGTCACGTGGACTGCGACAAAGCGGTATGCGATTCTCAGTCTACTGGCAGAAATTTCAATTCACGCAGTCACGTGGACTGCGACGACAAGGAGTAACGCCGTGCATAAGTTTCAGCGATTTCAATTCACGCAGTCACGTGGACTGCGACGTTAGCAAACGCCCAGGCATCAACCCACCACCTAATTTCAATTCACGCAGTCACGTGGACTGCGACTTCGCCTATTGTCTTCCCGATACCTTGAAAACTTATTTCAATTCACGCAGTCACGTGGACTGCGACTGAGGAGGCTGGTATCGTAGTGCACAATCCATATATTTCAATTCACGCAGTCACGTGGACTGCGACAAAAGCTGCGCGGGCGGGTGCGGTCGTTGAGAATTTATTTCAATTCACGCAGTCACGTGGACTGCGACTTGCCAGACCTTTGTACGACACTTTTGGGGCAATATTTCAATTCACGCAGTCACGTGGACTGCGACGCTTGACGTCCAAACATCAGCATACCCGTGATAGATTTCAATTCACGCAGTCACGTGGACTGCGACCGATCTCAACGTCCTTAGTCAGCTTTGGATTCCACATTTCAATTCACGCAGTCACGTGGACTGCGACAAGCCCCGTTTTTCTTCATTTGCTCTTGAAGAGGTCCTATTTCAATTCACGCAGTCACGTGGACTGCGACACGGAAACGCGTAACTATAAAACTAAAACCATCTATATTTCAATTCACGCAGTCACGTGGACTGCGACCTTGCCGATACACAAGTTAACCGCGTCTTTTATGATTTCAAATCACGCAGTCACGTGGACTGCGACCACCAATAGCACACGTTTTGACCCGTCTGTGTTGATTTCAATTCACGCAGTCACGTGGACTGCGACAAGTCCATTTTAGTAATACCTACATGTAAATGGTAAATTTCAATTCACGCAGTCACGTGGACTGCGACTTCCATGTTACTGTTTTATCGTCAGCGTTATCGGATTTCAATTCACGCAGTCACGTGGACTGCGACGATTTGTACCCGAAGCAACATCAGCATGAATCTTATTTCAATTCACGCAGTCACGTGGACTGCGACTTGCTGGTCAGGTTTTGCCGGCTTATGTCGATGTTATTTCAATTCACGCAGTCACGTGGACTGCGACCAAACGGCCAACTGGTCTACTTTGCTGGTTGTTAATTTCAATTCACGCAGTCACGTGGACTGCGACCCGTCACGCCAAACCAAACGAGCAACGACCGTTAATTTCAATTCACGCAGTCACGTGGACTGCGACCGATACTGATAGTATTTTCATGCGAATATCTTACTGATTTCAATTCACGCAGTCACGTGGACTGCGACCCCATTCCGCAAGGCCGTTTCTAGTTTTGGCGCTTCATTTCAATTCACGCAGTCACGTGGACTGCGACTGGAAGGCTATAAGTCTTCCATTACCAATCTGAATATTTCAATTCACGCAGTCACGTGGACTGCGACGGGACGCCGCTTGCGTGGGGGAAGAAACAAGTCACTATTTCAATTCACGCGGTCACGTGGACTGCGACGCCTGGTAAATAGTTAATTTGGACGTCAGAATTAGATTTCAATTCACGCAGTCACGTGGACTGCGACCCGCTGTGGTGAATCGGACACCACCAAGTTCACCAATTTCAATTCACGCAGTCACGTGGACTGCGACTTTTATTTTGTTTGCTAAGGTTTCGCCATCAATTGATTTCAATTCACGCAGTCACGTGGACTGCGACGTTATAGATACCATCTGGCCGTATAACTAATCCAATTTCAATTCACGCAGTCACGTGGACTGCGACCTGCATAGTTAACGCGCCGGTTTAAGCGACCCTTAGTATTTCAATTCACGCAGTCACGTGGACTGCGACTGAAAAACAATGCTTATCTTAATGGTATTGATTATATTTCAATTCACGCAGTCACGTGGACTGCGACAACAGCGGTGAGCGCCCCATGATTGTGTCGTATGAATTTCAATTCACGCAGTCACGTGGACTGCGACGAAATTAAGCGGCGCAAGATGCTTTATCAATTGAATATTTCAATTCACGCAGTCACGTGGACTGCGACGTTAGCTATATCTTCTCACGTGCGTAATCTCGATACAAATTTCAATTCACGCAGTCACGTGGACTGCGACAATACATCGGTATCTTCAAAGCCTAAAAAGTAAGGATTTCAATTCACGCAGTCACGTGGACTGCGACAAAAGGTAAGTTTAAGCTGCGTGACTATCAAGAGATTTCAATTCACGCAGTCACGTGGACTGCGACATGGAGCAAATAGCAGTGTCTCAACCAGAGGAGGACATTTCAATTCACGCAGTCACGTGGACTGCGACCAACCTACACGATTATTTGTGGGGAAAGAAAACCATTTCAATTCACGCAGTCACGTGGACTGCGACACAGTCACTGTTTCAGTGGACGTTAAAGGCCAAGATTTCAATTCACGCAGTCACGTGGACTGCGACGCAACTTATGACGCAGGAGAAACGCTCAACTATGATGATTTCAATTCACGCAGTCACGTGGACTGCGACCGCAAGATATTGCACAAAAAGCCTAAAGATCACAACATCTTGCGGCTGGTGCTTAACTATACACATCAAAAAGTCTAGATAAAACGTCAACACGGTACTTTCAGATATAAATCTGGTGCGAATCTCCCCGGGTTTATATGTTTACCCACCATTCGCACCAAGGGAAGGCATTACAAAAAGTGATGCTAGAAATCATCTTGTCACCAGAAAGCAGTTTTCAATTCAACTGAATACCGCTCACTTCAGATTACCCTGTCCTTGAAACTTCGACAACAAATCAAGTTATCTAAATTTCAACTTAAGATTGTTAATTATACAAAATAGTTCATGGCCTTGTCCGTTGTATCCAATCCAAAATCTTCGTCATATTGACTTTCTCTGGCTATCCATAATCCCGTATGCTCATCGAAACGTGCAACACCGTTTTTAACCAAGTTTTCGCTAGTACGCTGATCACCAAATACTTGAACGACGTACTGTTGAGCCTGTTTTAATAGTCGGTAAAGTTCTTCGAGGGGTGTCTGACCGCTTAAAATTTTTCCGACAATCTCTTTTCCTTGTCCCCATTGAACAAGAATTGGGATGGTATTCGAGTTGATTGGATCAAACAGTCTCGTTACACTCTGAGGAGCAGAAACATGTAAGAGATCGCTATAAACACGATGCCCATGTTTTTGCTCATACGCGTCAACCCCGTGCTTGTTTATCAACGGATCGGATTCAGCATTTTGCCCATAAATCAGTGAGAGAAGGCTCAGCCTCTGGTGATCTATTGTCTCAGGGTAGTTTAATTGAGCACCACGATCTTGATAGTAACGTTGAAAATATTGGGACACAATTTTCGCTGAAAGTGGATCAACATGGGGATAAAGATTTAACAACGTCTTGGTAATATGAGCACCTGCAGAAATATCATTCAAACCGTGGCTGATGTTTTCAATCTCTGAATCCAATCGCATCAAGTGCACTCGGCCAATTTTGGTCTCGTGGTTTCGATTACATCGACCAGCAGCTTGAATAACACTGTCAATGCCGGCCAATGACCGAAAAACTGAGCCAAAGCTAAGATCAACACCTGCTTCAATCAACTGTGTCGAGAACACAACAACTGGCATTTGGTTCTTCAGGTTTTCACGAATTGCCTTAATAACCTTTTTACGGTGGGCAGCACACATCGCAGTTGACAGGTGGTACCCTTTCACATCCAGATTTAACTCATTAAACTGCTGGAAAGCCTGACGCGCCGCCTTTTTAGTATTCATAACCGCAAGAACACTTGAAACACGTGTCAGCTCAGACTTCAAGCCATTCATTAAATCATCTAGTTCCCACACTTTCGCAGTATGATCAACTAGCTCGGTTCTTTTGAACGCTGTTTCCACACTGGGAATGTCGGGAATTATTTCCTTTGGCGCATCAATTCCGATTGGCAAAACATCGTGACTTAATGACGGCTGCGTTGCCGTACACAGTAACAACGTTGACTTGCCTTCATGTGCTAACCAATTCATAGCGACATTGTTCATCTCAACTGCTTTGGTAGGCATACTTTGAATCTCATCAAAAATAACCACGCTATTGACCATACGATGCATGTGCCTAAGGTTTTTGCTACCCCTGCCATATAACGCATTTAAATACGCTACCTGCGTTGTCATGATAATGGGGGCATCCCAAGTGTCTCGTGCATAGTAGTAGCGATCATTTTTAGGGTCATCCTGTTCAACTTGGTCGTTCCCGATTGCGGAATGATATTCCAGTACTGTTGATCGGTCGCTCGGCTCAATATCAAGCCGCTGACGAATAGCACGCGTGTTTTGTTCGATAATTGTCGTATATGGTGAAACAATGATAATATGATCCAAATAATGCGTCACGCACTGATTAAGGGCAAATCGCAAACCCGCTAAAGTTTTCCCACCACCAGTCGGAACGCTTAAGCTATAAATGCCCTGATCAGCCTGGCCAGCAGCTAAACAATATTGCGACATTTCGCCTCGAAGCCGATTGATCATCCCCTGCCCGCTTGTGGTATCTGTTGCATTCTGCCTCGCCTGTAAAGCCGCTTTCTCTTCATTTATTCTGCACAATGCGTCTAATGAAGCGCCTTGGGATTCCTGTTGCGTTGTTTTGCCAACCATAAAATCACCTGTTTCCAGGTGATCAGCATCAATTAAGCAGCTAGCAATATACCGCAGATAAAAATTTTCCTGAGTTTCTTGTTGTTTGTCGGGAATCATCGAGACCTCGTGGATTGCTTCATCCAGATAGGCTTCGAAAGAGGCTTGCGAAAAATCCTCAAAAAAGTGTTGCTTAATTTCTGAGATAGTCCAGTCTTTGATTTTTTGAGATTGTCTCTGTAGGAATGGTGACTCGCCAGAGGTTGGCGTCACATAGTCATAGGGCCCTCCTGCATTGTGATGCGCCATGACAACATTTTCGATCAATTCACTAAGATAAATCGCATCGTCATCAAAATTTTGGTTTAAAAAAGCTCCCAAAAGTCTGGCACCGGCAAAAGCATGATTGACCTGCCCAGGATGTGTATTAGGATCACCATCGTGCGATTTGTTAATGTAGTCCTGAAAGGTTTGGGCATATTTGCCAGCATCGTGTAGCCATCCCGCTAATCCTGCCACATGTGATAGATGAAGTGGCTCAGCATAAGTTTCACAGAGATTTTTGACTGCCCAAAGATGATCGTGCACTGATTGAAATCGATTGTCGTCAGTACAGTGAGCAATAAAAGTCGGCCTTGTCATAGTACTAATACCCTTGAATTTCCTGAACATGCAGGCCATCTACATGAGGGTCGTTCACTTTAATTGATACTTGGGCAAAGCTTGACGCATCTTCTCCGTATGAAACTTGTGTTGCTTCATGAACCTGGTATGGAGGCAATTTACCCAGCTTGGAATCATGATCCCACCAAACTACTTTTAGTACGACCATTGATCCTTCAGGGCGGGCAGCCGAAGCATCATTGACGAACAGAGTCTCTAAAGCTTTTTTCAATGCTTCGGCATCGTCTTCTGTAAAACCAGTTCGCTCGGCCTGTTCAACATTGATACTGCCATTAAACTTATAAACCCCAAACGGCACCATAGCCTTGGTACCCATCGTATCTGAGCCTTTTGTATCCCCTGGTTCTAAGTTAATCGACTTGGTGATCTGTTCTTCTTTTACAGTAATTGGGCGAATGGAATAGGCTGCTTGGACGGTAACGGGGCCTCTCACAGGAATAGAAACCCCGTCTAAACCATCATTCAACCCTTTTTTGAATGGCATCACTTGCCCGAATGCTCTGACGTCAAGCCAACTTTGTGTCGCTGCTTGAATAAACTTTTCCCGCCAATTTGGCTCCTTGTCTGGTTTTTCGGCCAAAACATCATTTACTGCCTGACTCATTTTTACCCGATCCCGAATGTTAGTGACACCATCGGTAATGCGATCCTGTTGTTGTACCAGAGTAGGGAGCCCCATGTCCTGCCAACGATTACGGATCTTGCGCTTAATGGCTACATCGCTGATCTCGCCTAGTCCATCAGCATTAACCCGTGGCCGATTGGCATCAAGCGGATCACCATTTGGATTTGCGTTTTTAACGCCAATCACAACAGAAAAATCAATTTTATGATCCAAAGGGTTACTTGTCATTTGTATCTCCTCCTTGTTTGGTTGTCTTCATGTGATTTGCCTCGTTTTGTGCTGAAAATCCTGAAAGAAACATTGTGGAAAGTGGTTCGTCACTTGCAAATTCCTCCGGCGGCATCAAATTAGTGATTTCATCAATTTGATGTAGGAAAAAAGTCCTTGAACCACCACTTAAACGATTTAGATAAGATCGTACAACTGCCAACCAAACTCGCTTCCATGTTGTAGCCGGACGTTCAGAAAAGTTGGTAAAGAACCTCAAAGCTGTTGTTTCCCTATCTGATTGATTTGTTCCTTGTGCTTTCAGCTGATAAAGTGCTGTACGTTCTACCGTATCAGCTACCGAAAGCAGCCGACCGTATACATAAGATCGGTCGTGATTGTTCTTATCAAGACTCATGCCCGTCGCCCCTTTTGAATTATAATTTTGAACTGCAGAAAAATAGATAAGATCGCGGTACCAATCAGTGAAATGGTCATAACTTTTTGGGTGTCGCACATGCCTGTATATGGCATTAAAGGTTTCCGATGGCACAGATCGGCCATGAATCACGGCAACCATCAATCTGGTCATAGCGCGTTTTGCTACAGTGTTGAAGCGTTCGCCTGTATGCCCAGTGCTATAAGCAGCGCGAAGAACTTGAGAAAAATTAGGAATGACAATCCGCTGTTCTCCGCCAAAGTAGCGAATAAACGCAGCTTGGTTCCCCCACCGCTCTAAGTTAGCTTTCAAAACATCGGTCTGTAATAAATCATAATAAGTGACACTCATGCGGCCTGTTGTGGCAGCGTCAAGAAAAAGAACATTGACAGGATGATTATCGCCAATCTCAATGTCACCCAGCATACCCTTTAACCGTCGACGATAGTTATAGGCAACTTCCTGACCTGTATCAGAAACTTTTTCAAGACTTTTCTTCTCTTTTTCAATTAACCGCAGTCGCCGCTGGCTGAGAGGTCTGCCACGCGTTATTGTCGAAACAGCGTCACTGATGGTTTCGTTGTTGCGATCGTTAGTCCAAAAAAGGAATACGCGCGAATCCTTTTGAATGCCTTGTCTCTGTATGAGCCACTTTAATGCATGGGTCATTTTCTGCGATTGAGCATACCCTACAGAATAGAAATCGTCATTCAGGAAAATACCACGATATGAGAAATTAGCGTTGTCATTGGCAGAAATAAGTTTTGCATTACTGGCCAAGGCATTAACGTTTTTCTCAATCTTTTTGGTGGTAGGCACTTTATCGCCCGTAATATAGTCAATTCCTAAATCATCATTTTCGGCCTTTTGCTCTGCAAGGTAGAACTCAGTCCATGCTTTAAACAAATTAATGTCGCGCCAAGGCGGTTGTTGTCCAGGATTATCTACCCTAAATCTCACAAAAGGCTCACCTTTTTCGACCTTTTGGATGAGTTTCTTATCTGAAAGCGATGCAGCTAGGTCACTGACTAGGCGATTTTTTTGAATATATTTCAAGATCGTGCCGATCTCAGGTGGTGTTTGCGGATCACTTGCCCACATAGTTAATAAATCTAGATATTTTTGATGGGCGGTTTCAAAGTCTCGTTTATTCTTTGCCGTCTTGGCATATTGAAGCAAGTCACCGGCACAATACTTGACCTTATCATGCAATGGAAACGCTTCGGGATTGCTCGCACGAGTAGCCGCATCAATGGTTGCTGGAATGACCGTCAGTTGCTCATCCTTTGGCAATGCTCGTGCTGCCAAAAAATTCCCTTGTTGATCAATTGCCACTTCAATCTCAACCTTGACTGAAACATGTCCAAGTGGCAGGAGCGTGTACCCAGCAGCTGGATCAAACTTTCCGGCAGCCGCTTCATTGGCATCATAAACTTTTACCAACTCTTGAAAAACTGTCATCGACTGCCACCTCCAAACATTTCTGCGTACAGAGCATCCGCCGTCTGTATCGTATCAGGATGCTGCCATGTATACTGCTTGATCTTTCTGATTGGTTGAACCATTGTGCATGCCTCGGGACGTGGGAAATGAATGACCCCCTTCTCCATCTTCGCTGCCCACAAGCGAACCGACAACATTGGATCACCTGTTTCATCGGGATAGTTGTATCCGTGTACCATGACGCCGAACTGACGATCAGTGTCATCGTAATGTCCGGTTCCTTCGCCGAAAGTGACCGGCTTGACATAACCTTGGCATTCTCGAGTTCCTAAGAAAATATCTCGACGGCCACCAGCCTTTAAAGCCCGGTTAAAAATCGCGGCGTGCTTTTTGGTATTGCGATCATCGACCAGTTCCGGACGTTGTAAATTCCACTCTATATGGCACTCGACCTGATAGCGGACTTTATGCAAATAGGCATAGTAAGCGAGCGTATTCTTACTCAGAGAAAGGTTCTTGTCAAATGGTCGCATTGCTTTTGATTCAATGCGAATTTCGTTCATGATTCGCACTTTATCAATTATGAAAACAAATGTTGGTTTCCAATAAATTGACGAAGCAATACCGACTAACGCCTGATACGTCGGCACCTGGTAAGTCATCTTTTCACCGCTCTTCGTTAGAGGGTCGGTAAAAAGAGCGTTCTCACCCCAAACCTCAAACGTAAAATTCTGTGTTGACATTTCATCACCTCCAAATTCATAAACCAATGTTGATGTTTCAATTTATTGATAGCGCTTACGATTGTTTTGTTGAAGCACCGCCTCCTTTCCACACAGATAGATTATCACATGCTTTCACATAAAACAACTGAATACATGTTTTTTCTAAGAAGGAGTCTCCTCCTTCATCCTGACACATAAAACAACTTTTTCAATTCGCGCAAGTGGTTGACATTGGCAAACTGACTTGCGATGAAGAGCATGTCCTTCAATAACAAAGTAGCGCATTGCCCACCGCCATTGCAAGTTAAAATATCAACGCATCAGTCAAATCGAGCACTTCTTTCGTCCCTATATGCGTTACCTTATTCTCGTAGTGATCCCCTAAGTTGTAGAAACGCAAACTGTCAGTCTTTTCGACAATTACTTTTGTTAATTCTGTTTTCAGTTTGACAAAGGTTAGTTGATCGATCAGGCATTCAAAGACCGAGTTCTGAACGCGCTGCCCATAGCGTGAGCATATCTTTGCAACTCTCGCTAACCTTTTGGCTCCTTTTTGATCTTTAACTGAGATGTCATAAGCAACCACAATTAACATTCTGCACCTCATTTCCACAGAAACGGCGGATAGGCATCTAAATCACCGCGAATGGTTCTAGCCAGTAAGATTGCTTGAATCATTGGCACCATCCCCCAAATGATTGGCTCGTTAATGAAGGGATGGGTTAATTTCTCTGTCTTTTTCTTTGCCCACTGATTTAGAAACTTCTTTCTTCCCTCTTCGTTCAGAAAAACTGCACCGCTTTCTTGATATAAAAAATCGGTTTTGGTTAAGATCTGTTTATTGATCATTTTTAAAACCAACCGATCTGCGTACACGCCTCTTAGTTCTTCCATCAAGTCTAATGCCAAGGATTGCCTTCCTGGGCGATCTTGATGGAGAAAACCTACATATGGATCTAAACCAGCGGTGATTAAGGCCGAGGCGCATTCATTAGCCAATAGCGAATAGGCGAATGACAACAAGGCATTAGTGGCATTCATAGGTGGTCTTCTTGAGCGTTCGTTAAATGTAAAAACCGTACTCTTTTTCAGGATAAAACTGTCAAAGGCTCCAAAATAATTTGCCGCTGCATTTCCTTCAATACCTCGCACCTCGGCCAGACTGTCGACTTCACGTAGCTTTTCAATAGCCTCTTGAAGCGCTTGTGAGAGCTGTTTAAGCTGATTTACGTCAACAACTAAGCTATGATCGCGCAAGTATCTTTCGACCATCCATCTTTGATTAAAAATCTTGCCTATGATAAAGTTTCTGGCAAACGGAATCGAAGCATTTTGATCATCAGAGATGCGATACTGCTGCTTCCTAAGCACAACATTGCCATTCACTGCACCAACAACGGTTCCTTGAAACTTTCCTGAAGGTGTCAAAAAACTTATAGGAATATTTCTTTGCAAGCATTCAGCTAGCAATGCAGGACTGGCACCCAAACGAGTAAATGCGACAATAGCGTCTAGATTGACAAGTGGCACTTTGCCTTTTACGACATGTTCAACTGACACTCTCGCATTGCCGCCGTCGAGAGAAATATACGAATCATCTCCAGAAATAAACAAGGTGTTTAGGATCGTTTTCATTAGTCTATTAACCTCTCCTCAATATAACGGGCTGCCGATCTTTTCTTATTCAGAACCGGCAGGCAAATGTCAGCCAATGAGCAACTTTTACATTTTGCCGTGATTCGTACTTTGGGGGTATATCTTTTTTGCCAGTACTGATGCATCTCTGCCAAAACTGTTTTGGCAGACTCTCGAAGCTCTTCTGAAACAAGGACAGTCTCGCGTTGGCGCGTCTTAAAGTAAAAAAGATCTCCTTTATCAATATTGGCACCGAGCATCTCCTCCAGACACATTGTTTCTAGCACCAGCTGTAAAGTATCGGAAAGATCCCGCTTCTGATGCCCGTGCTTGTATTCCACGACAAGCGGCTGATAGCGGCTCTTGCGACCATTAAGTTGCACGCCATCTTGCGACTTATTAAACTCAACAACATCGCAAATGCCACTAATACCTAATTCCGCGGAATGGATACGTAATCCCCGAACAACTAATAAATCTTTACGTTTTTCCTTAAAGGTTACATCATCAGCATTCGTATGGAGTTGAGTGCCTTCATATGTAAGTACATTGTCTTTCCAGGCTTGTTCAATATGAATAAGTGCCCATTGACGTTTGCAAAAAACGAAATGCTGAATGCCGGATATTAAAAGCCAATCCTCTTCTGAATAATACAATTGAGTCACCTCCAAAGCAGCTATTAAATTCGCCTATGCTCATTATTTCACCTATCGTCTTTGATTACCAGCATAAGAAGTCAAAAATATAGCGCTTACAAGTTTGTGGCCAAAAGCTTTTTCAAAATTTAGTTGATCATATCAGGCAGGCATTGAAGATACGTTAACGTACTATGGTATATTGTTATTGAAGAACAACATGTTTTCGACAATGAAGGTCTGAGTGCGAATGTAGGGCACACATGAAATCGCCGGTACATTCGCACTCCTGTTGTTAAGTATATTTCGCAATTTGACTTGCTCTTTGCTTTTCTTGTGTTTTATAAATAGTTCCAGCCACAACATATTCGTGTTATGTGTTAGGAAACACATTATGTTGTGGTCGCAGTCTACGTGACTGCGTGAATTGAAATTAATACACAAACTAGCAATAACAATATATCACCAGGTCGCAGTCTACGTGACTGCGTGAATTGAAATCTATAAGCATGGCCTTTTTAGCGTCCGGTATGCTGTCGCAGTCTACGTGACTGCGTGAATTGAAATCCAGTAGGTTACTACCACTACGAGCAACGGCTAAGTCGCAGTCTACGTGACTGCGTGAATTGAAATGCTCATTCTCTCGTGATACAGGACTTGTCGATGGTCGCAGTCTACGTGACTGCGTGAATTGAAATTTAATAGGCCTAAACAGTCTAACAAATGACTTTAGCGTCGCAGTCTACGTGACTGCGTGAATTGAAATATCCGGCAACAAGTACGCCAGCAACTAATGCAGGTCGCAGTCTACGTGACTGCGTGAATTGAAATTGGAATATTCAAATCCCCCTGTGGGTATAGTCAGTCGCAGTCTACGTGACTGCGTGAATTGAAATCACTTGGAATAAGATCTGGACACCAATTACAAAGGTCGCAGTCTACGTGACTGCGTGAATTGAAATTGTATCTGACCAAGAGAAGATTACTAAGGCTGGTGTCGCAGTCTACGTGACTGCGTGAATTGAAATTTACCAGTTGGAAAGGCACTCATGTTTGTGCCCTTGTCGCAGTCTACGTGACTGCGTGAATTGAAATGGATCAACAACAGTCTGAATAACCGACTTGCTCGTGTCGCAGTCTACGTGACTGCGTGAATTGAAATTCATCCGTATAACCGCCCTTGCTATCACTGACAAACGTCGCAGTCTACGTGACTGCGTGAATTGAAATACCTTAAGCCGATGTTGATTAACATAATCAACTAGTCGCAGTCTACGTGACTGCGTGAATTGAAATTGTGGCGTAT
Organism: Lacticaseibacillus zeae DSM 20178 = KCTC 3804; assembly: GCF_000260435.1. Lineage (GTDB taxonomy): Bacteria > Bacillota > Bacilli > Lactobacillales > Lactobacillaceae > Lacticaseibacillus > Lacticaseibacillus zeae. The sequence goes on from NZ_BACQ01000015.1 coordinate 38,020, forward strand.
CGGCCATGCCGGCAATGCTGGAAGTCGCAGTCTACGTGACTGCGTGAATTGAAATGTTAACCGACCACTGTTTATTAGTGTCGTAAACGTCGCAGTCTACGTGACTGCGTGAATTGAAATGCTTTGGCGTTGGTCTTAATAAAGCTTGCGCCGTCGTCGCAGTCTACGTGACTGCGTGAATTGAAATTGCTGTGAATGACGAATCAGCATGTAGTACGCCCCTGTCGCAGTCTACGTGACTGCGTGAATTGAAATCGGCAAGGGTTGCCGTCATATAATAACGGCCGGGTCGCAGTCTACGTGACTGCGTGAATTGAAATTACGACTGATGGCGCGGTTGTCAAGCTCGCGGGCGTCGCAGTCTACGTGACTGCGTGAATTGAAATAGCCGGAAATGAACGAGAAGAAGGCGAGGGAGGACGTCGCAGTCTACGTGACTGCGTGAATTGAAATGCGCTGGTGGGCTGTCTGTGCCTTAGATAACTTAGTCGCAGTCTACGTGACTGCGTGAATTGAAATCGCAATTTTATTTTGCTTAGCCGTTTTTAGCTGTTGTCGCAGTCTACGTGACTGCGTGAATTGAAATATGTGTTAACCCCCTGATTAATCATAAATTTCATAAGTCGCAGTCTACGTGACTGCGTGAATTGAAATTTATTGTGCAAGCGCACGCAATGACAATATTTCGTCGCAGTCTACGTGACTGCGTGAATTGAAATATTACCTCTTTTAACGGACGCCCTAAAACCCCGGAAGTCGCAGTCTACGTGACTGCGTGAATTGAAATTTCGTATTTAAATAAGTTTAAATAAATCTTGTTTTGTCGCAGTCTACGTGACTGCGTGAATTGAAATTCAAGATATGGGCTTGAATATTGATATGAGTGGTCGTCGCAGTCTACGTGACTGCGTGAATTGAAATTCCGAAGATAACCATTTCTGGTACATATCCTCGTGTCGCAGTCTACGTGACTGCGTGAATTGAAATCCCGTTAGGGTAATGGATATGCAAACGCATAAGCGTCGCAGTCTACGTGACTGCGTGAATTGAAATAATAACAGCATTCAGAATCGCGTTTGAATCTGCACCGTCGCAGTCTACGTGACTGCGTGAATTGAAATAATCTCACTTACCTCCACTCTCGGATTGACTTTGTGTCGCAGTCTACGTGACTGCGTGAATTGAAATATAGTCGCCGGCGCGGAACCGATTATTACTAAACTGTCGCAGTCCACGTGACTGCGTGAATTGAAATACATCTTCTTAATGAGTTGATTGAATTTTGCTTTGTCGCAGTCTACGTGACTGCGTGAATTGAAATTCCCGGCCTTAGCACCGCCGTGTAATAACCACGAGTCGCACTCTACGTGACTGCGTGAATTGAAATCAGGAACTTGTGCTTAACGTTGTCGTAAATGGATCGCGTCGCAGTCTACGTGACTGCGTGAATTGAAATAAATTGAGCCATTGACCGCCCTTGCGTGTGCTCACCGTCGCAGTCTACGTGACTGCGTGAATTGAAATACTCCAAAATACCTGTCTGGTCTCGTTGGTGTCTGCGTCGCAGTCTACGTGACTGCGTGAATTGAAATCGCAACTAAAGGCACATCTGCGGATGGGCAAGGAGGTCGCAGTCTACGTGACTGCGTGAATTGAAATAGGATTGATTATAGCGGCAATTAAGTCTCGTAATCCTCATAATTACATGAGCTAAAATACGCCCTTTGAAGAAGCATATGGGGGTTAAATCATTCCAATTAAATGGGATGCGCAAAGCAAAATTATTGCTTGAAGCCTGCACTTTCTCCGCAAAAAAACCAGCATGAAACCCGACTGGAAGTCTGGCACATGCTGGCTTATTTGCTTGGAATGTCTGCTGAATTTACCTACAAATCCTTTCGCCATAAAGCTAAAACCGACAAGATAATAGCAGTCATCAAAGTTGTCTACAGCTCATATCGTTAATAGTTCATACAGTTAATTTCTTTAGATATCTTGCGATTTTTAATATAGTGTTAGTCTTTTTTCACCCATCCGTGACACTATGCGGCTTGCCCTCAACCCTGAGTACCTCTTCAACACTAGGCCGCTCACGCATTGATTCGTCAAACGCCCGTAGCTTTTGCAACCCATCAAACGAAAAGCCAAGCCGTCGCATCCAGTTAGTCATGACGAATAGATACGGATCCGCCATCGAAAACCGTTTACCCATCAACCATGGCCCCTGAAGACGTTCCTCAACATACCGCAATCTCGGTACCACGCGCTGCCACACCAACTTTTTTGAATCCGCGGTATTTGGCAACCAATTACCACGGCGAAATGGTGATATAAAATTCTTGTGCAATTCTGTCGCAATATAATTTAGCCACATGCGTTCCTGCCAGTAAGCCATAACGTTCTCCTGGCTTCGATAATCACCTTCAGCTTTTAAGGCTATATACTCCAATATCACAGCGCATTCAGTCAAATATTTTGTCGGCGAAATCTGCAACGTTGGTACATATGACTTGGGATTGATCTGATTATAATCACCGCCTCGCCAAGTTTTGCGATCCAGGTTGACCTTTTCCGTCTCAAAATCCATACCAGCATCTGTCAACAAAATATGCGGCGCCATTGCACTGGTGCCTGATGCGTAAAATAACCTAAGCATATTGTGCATCTCCTTTTATTCGATGAATATCGAATTAAAAGGCAAAAAATTAAAGTGTCGCCAAAAATCCTGGTAAAAACCGATCAAAAGTTGTCTCGTTAATCGATAAATACTTGGTTTGGGCTACTTGGCGTGTATGTGTTAACCCCGCTAATCGCATGGCACGAAAATGATACGAGACTGTCGACTTACTCAAATTAAGCTGCGCACTAACCTCCGAGCACGTCAGCTCTCGTCCTGCATGGTAAAGTATCCGCAAAATCTCAATGCGGTGCGGTTCACCGAGAACTCTAAACATATCTGCTATTTTTTGATCTCGTTGTTCGATATCCATAAAACTAGCATAGTTCTTTAACGCCATTAAAACAAGACGATGCCAAAACCAATCTTATTCGTAAATAAATGGGTCAAAATGTCAGTACCATCATTTGCCCATCAAAAAACGGCAAAAGCTCCGTCACATTAGTAACAGGCATGCCGTATTCTTAACCCTTTCCAAAATTCAACAATCACAAGTGGCCCTTGTCAATGATGTCTTTCTTGGCAGCATTATACCCCTTGATAAAATCGGCAACTTCATGCATCCGATTGCCCGAGACAAGATTCCCAAAATCAATCGCAGCTTCGGGGTAATTTCGAAAACTAAAGCCATGGTCGTGATCGGTCATCGCCTGCTGGTAACCCATGTCATAATCACTGTCATCATCTGTATGTCCACTCGTTGTGGCTGCGGCTTGATAATCCTCCGTCCACTGTTTATATTCATTTGCCGATGCATCGTACTTACCAGCCTCGTAATTTTTCTTAACGTAATCGTGTAGTGACTGTAGTTTTTTAATCATCTTTACCATTCCCTTCTGATTGTCTTCAACTTGATCGTTATTTTCACAAATCATTGAATAACAGGCTTAACTGCATTTTTGAACTTTATTAGAGCTCAAATTAAAACAAAGAACACATCACTCTCACCTGTTTACGATTTATTTTATATTAACATTAGTTTTGTGCGAAAATATCGGTCATTAGTCTGAAATGACACTTCAGTCGTTTCTAGGGAACGCCTCTTAAACCACCCTACAATTCCTTCCGCCGCAAAATCAAAACCGACAGCCCAATCATCACAATCAAAAACCCGAAACTCACGGCAATATACGGCGGCAACGCGCTCATTTTCATACTGCCAACGCCGAGACTCTGCGAGACACCGAAGAAATTAAAATACTTGAGCCAGCCCCAATGTGCGATGAGATTGAGAACTTCGATGAGTATCGGGAAAAGCACCACGACAATCGTAGCAATTGTCATCGAGCCGGTTGCGATCAACAAGAAAACGCCGAAACTGAAAACAACGCTCAGAAAAAAGGTCGCTGCAACAATACTTAGTCCCATTGTCTGCAAAATTGTTGACCAATCTCCGCCTAATGCTCTGCCTTTGATTAACCCACCGATAAGCACCATGCCAAAGTTAACCGTAAACAAAATCAACAGGTCCAACAACATCACCAAATACTTTGCCAATATGAATTGCAGTCGCGAGATTCCGGAAATCAACGTGTTTTTGTAAACTTTTTGTGTAAATTCGTACCCAAAGACAATCACGAAGACGCCAATAAAGAAGTACAACAATAGCGTCGCGGTCATATTGGCGGCTTTCAAACCAAACAACACCGTCCATGGCCGATCAGCAATTTGAGTAAAAACGCTGCTGCCAACAGACACCGTGACGCCACCAACACTTTTGGCTAGCACTGCCCATAAAGCATAAATGATTGTCACAGTCAGCATGATATACATGCCGACCGTATGTAGTTGCCGATAGAAGTCTGCGCGAATTTGATTAATCATGGTTGGCCTCCTGCTTTTCTGTCTGACCCAACAGTTGCATATAGAATTGTTCCAGTGAGCCAGTTTGGTGGCTAATGTCCTGAACCGAAACGCCATTTGTCACCAGTAATTGATTCACACGGCCAGCATCAACATCCCCTTTGCGCAACAACAGGTGATGATCGTCAAGCACGTCGAAAGGTTTATAACCGTTGTGATCAAGCACCTGCGCGGCTAAAGGCGCTTGATCAACTGTTATCGCCAGGCCTGATTGATTAGCTTGATCCAATTCGGTCTTGCTCAGTTGCTTGATCATCCTGCCATGGTGAATAATGCCAAATCTTGTCGAGACCTGATAAAGCTCACTCAAAATGTGACTCGAAATTAGCATTGTTGTCTGCCGTTCTTCGTTTAACCGCTTGAGCAGAAGGCGAAATTCCATAATGCCGGATGGATCCAGTCCGTTAATCGGTTCATCCAAGATCAAAAAATCTGGGCGCAGCAAAATAGCCAATGCTAGCCCTAACCGTTGTCGCTGGCCTAATGAAAGGTGGCGTGCTTGTGTTCGCTGTTTTTCCTGAAGGCCCACAAAATCAACGGTTTCAGCAATCACCTTTTGATCATCAATGCCGTGTTGAATGCGCAGAGACGTAAGTTTTGTAAGACGGTCAATTTTTCAAACGCGGCTGGGCTTTCGATCACAGCACCAATGCGACTCAATGCGCGCTGGTAGTGTCCGGCATTTTCCCCCAATAACGTAATTGTCCCTGTTTGCATCGGCGAAAGTCCCGTAATAAGCCGCATGAGAGTTGTTTTCCCTGCTCCATTTTCACCGATTAACCCAAAAATATCGCCGCGTTCAACGGTAAAGTTGATGTGATCTAATGCCTGAAAATGACCGAAGTGTTTGCTAACCTGTTGAATCGTTAATATTGGTTCGCTCATGATGCTTAGCCTCCAAAATTTTTAATTTGCTTTTATTCTACAATCCCAGACTACCGAGTCTTTCTTAATTACTAGCATAATCAATCCTTAATTAAACCTAAATTGTGGCATCCAGGCTTGTTAGTTTACACTGTCATTAGTAGGAGGTCGCGACGTCATGGCTAAAATTTTAATTGTTGAAGACCACAAAGATATACAAGCGCTTTTACAAGATGTGCTGGCACCAACTTACGAAGTTGTTCAAGCCTTCGATGGGATTCAGGCTTTAACGCAATTTCACCGCGTACACCCTGATCTTGTGATTCTCGATCTCATGTTACCGAATGTCACCGGCGAGAGTGTTCTGACCACAATCCGTAAGACTTCGCAAGTTCCGGTCCTTGTTTTGACCGCTATTCAGGATAAGCAGAAAACCGTGGCATTGCTCAAACAAGGGGCTAATGATTATCTGACTAAACCGTTTGACATCGACGAGCTGCTTGCGCGCGTTCAGGTTCAGCTACGTCAAAATAAACCCACCACCGCACAGGAAGATGATGCATTACAAGTTGGCGAAATTTTACTCGATCCAAAACGCCATGCCGTCACCGTCAATCACCAGCCATTGACATTACCTAAAAAAGAATACGCCATATTGGCACTCATGATGCGCGATCCTCATCAAGTGTTTGATAAACGCCAACTTTACGAACAGGTCTGGGGCGAACCTTTTTTAAATGCCGATAACACGCTTAACGTCCACATCAGCAATTTACGAACCCAAATCAACGATCTGGCTCAGAATCCGAAATACATCATTTCGATCTGGGGCATCGGTGTTCGACTCGTCTGACAAGGAGATTTTTTATGATGCTTGCAATCATTATCGTACTTAGTCTTATTTGCTTGCTGGTGACCAGTCTGTTTTTGCTTGTCATCATCGACCTGAGACGGATCAATCACGACTTAAACTATATCAATCATCACGAGACAAACGCTGGCGTGACCAGCAACACCAACCTTCCTTTGATCCGCGGGCTGACTGCTGGTATTAATTGGAATCTCAATACGATGCGCAAGCTACAGATCGAACAAATCGAACAGGAAAAAAAGATTCATCAAATGTTGATGGATCTGACTCACGATATCAAAACACCGCTCACCGTTGCTACTGGCTACGTCCAGTTACTTGATCGCGAGCCCAAAGCCGATGCCAAACCCTCCCTAACCCGCATTGCCAATAATTTACGCTCGGTTAACTATTACCTGCACTACCTGATGGACTTCAATCTAATCCAGGAAAAAACGCGCACTTTAAATCGCAAGCCAATTGACGTCTCGACGTTGCTTAAGACAGAACTTTTCGATTATTACGATCAGCTCACTGCCAATGGTTTGCAGGTCAAGCCTGAAGTTGCCGATGGACTGACGCTTGTCACCGATGAGACCCTATTACGCCGAATTATCCAGAACTTAATTGGCAACTGGCTTAAATACGCTAAAAACCAAGCATGTTTATCCCTCACCCGCCAAGATGCCAACCATATCGTCATGACTTTTGCGAACAAAACGGCAGAGCCGGTTCGCCACGTTGAGCGGTTGGCCGACCGATTTTATACCACTGACACTGCGCGAACCACTCAAAGTGTTGGCTTAGGGCTGAGCATTGTTCAATCATTGACGACAACGCTTAGTGGGAAAATGGTCATTGACGCGCATGATCATACCTTCACTGTCAAACTAATATTTCGTGAAAGCACAAAATAATCGCACCAACTGACGATTATTTTAAAAGTTTAGCCGAATTCCTGAGTCAATTCATTCTTCCCTCCCCAAGATAAAACACTTGCTTTTTGTAAGTATCTTGTTATCCTAAAAGCAGTTTACGAAATGGAGGGGCTCGCTTTGAAAACGCAACAAAAATGGCTCGTGATGATGACCGCTGCACTGACTCTGGTTCTGGCTGCATGCGGCCAGTCATCAGCTAAAACCAGTTCTAGTGCGAGCAAACAACAGGTCTGACACCGAATGGAATCGGATGTTTTACAAACGCTCGACCCTAGCAAAGCATCCGAAGGCGTCTCTGGGCAGGCGATCATTGACACCATGAATGGCCTTTATAAGTACGAAGGACATGATTTACAACCGGCGATGGCAACGAAAATCGTCAAGCCAACCAACAATGGACTAACCTATACGTTTAAACTGCGAAATGCAAAATGGAGCGATGGCTCGCCGGTGACCGCTCAGGATTTTGTTTTCGCATGGCAGCGCACGGTTAACCCAGCCACGAAATCATCGCAGGCCAACATGTATTCCGGCATTCAAAACGCCGATGACATTCGCGCTGGAAAGAAACTTGCGTCAACGTTGGGCGTTAAGGCGCTTAACGACAAAACACTGGAAGTTACCTTGGAACATCCCATCCCATATTTCAATAGTCTGTTAAACAACGTCGCCTTTTTCCCGCAACCGGCCAAACAGGTTCAAAAATGGGGCAACAAGTACGGCACTAAATCTGCCTACACGCTTTCCAATGGCGCCTTTAAATCTAAGGACTGGAGCGGGACCGGCGATAAATGGGTGGAGGTCAAAAATAACCAGTATTGGAATAAAAAGAACGTCCACCTGACGCAAATCGATGTTCAGGTTGTCAAAGACAGCAATACCGCGCTTGACCTTTATCATACCGGCAAATTGGATGACGCCACCTTAACCGGTCAGCTCGCCGCTCAGCAAAAAGGTAAAACCGGGTATGTTGCCAACAAGCGGGCGCGCACTTACTTTCTGGAACTGAATGAAAATAAGGTGCCGGCTTTTAAGAACACTAAAATTCGCCAGGCAATTTCCATGGCGATCAACCGGAACTCTTTTGTCAAAAATGTGCTTGCTGACGGCTCGATCGTTGCCCGCGGTATTACGCCCGCCGATCTCAGCCAATTGCCAAATAGCTCGACGGATTTTGCAACCGCCGTCGCTAAAGGCACTAAAGCTGTCACGTCTTACGACAAGAAAAAGGCCCAAACACTTTGGGAACAAGGGTTGAAGGAAACCGGCCTCAAGAGTGTCAGTGTTGAATTGCTCGGTGACGATGTTGATGCGGTTAAAGCCACGCAAGAGTATCTTCAGGGAACGTTACAGGAAAATCTGCCGGGGCTTAAAATCAGTATCGCCAGTGTGCCGGCCAAAAATCGCCAACAACGCGCGTCAGACCGCAATTTTGATATGGTTCTGAGTACGTGGGGTGCCGATTATCCCGATCCCAACACGTATCTGGATCTTTTCACTAGCACGAGTGAGTACAACCACGGTCAATGGCAAAACAGCGACTATGATAAGCTCATGACCAAGGCCAACACAACTGATGCGAATGATCCGACAGCGCGGTTCAAAGACATGACGCAAGCCGAACAACTGTTAGTCAATCAGGCCGGCGCCATTCCGCTTTATCAGCTCGTCGCCGCCCGTATGGTGAATCCGAAAATGCATGATCTCAAAACCAGTCCCGGGAACAGTTTTAACTTTGTCTATGCCTATTTGAAGTAAACCAAAAGCCGACTCCGATGCGCGAGCCGGCTTTTTAGTGTTTCCATTTTTGGATTAATACGCATTATCTGCGTCAATCACTGGCGGTTCGATAGGCACCATGGTTCGCTTGTGATGGCGATAAGTGGCGATCTCTTTGACGCCATGACGTTTGAGCATGGCCAACGCCTGCGCAAAATTAGCCTCATAGTGCGGACCTTCATGCGCATCACTGCCGATTGTAAACAAATGTCCACCTGCCGCTTGATACCAAGTGATGGCCAGATCATACAAAGTCGCATTATGCCACTTATACATGGACTTGGTGTTTAGTTCTAACGCTAGGTCATGATCCACGGCAATGGCAAAAATCTGATCAAGCGCCGCTTTTCCCCACGCTTCTAACTGCTCCGGAGTTATTTCAAACTGCCGCACGCCATAGTCAAAATGCGCCAACACATCAGCATCATGAAAGCGTTGGATACCAGTTAACATGCGTGAAAAATAGTCCGTCAGCACTTGCTTGGGTGGTAGTGTTGCGATTTGCGTGTCCAAATAATCATGTTTGCCATCATGATGAAAGCTCAACAACGTAAGATCAAAGTCATGATGCGCCAAATAGTCGCGCAGTCGCGGTTCGGCTGGGGCAAAATAGCCGGCCTCAATACCCAGCAGCAACTCATTATGATAATTCGTGGCAAGGGCTGCTTGAGTCCGTACCATCCCGGCATAATCCGGTAGATCATCGCGACCGCCATCGTCAGGATTATCGAATTCCAAGTGTTCGGTGGTCACAACTGGCGCCTTGGTTTGCGCCAGATAATCGCGCAATTGGGCTTCAGAGTCAAATGAGTATAAAGTGTGCATGTGTTGATCGTAAATCGCCACAATTAATTGCCTCCTCCAAAAAAAGTCACGCTGTGCAGACAATGACGCTCCGTTTGATTTAATGTCATCGCTTCATTAAGCATAGCATAAAAGCTGCGCAACAACGGTAACTGGCAACAATCGGCGGGCAAGTTCTAGCAAAAGCTTGAGCATCTTCACTCAAGTCCTCCAAAGCCGTATACAAACCAGCGATACAAAAAATGGTCTTCAGCAACCTACCCGAAATCGAGCCAGTTTACCGAAGACCATTTTTAACGTTACAACTGACGAAGCCAAAATTAATCAAGCAAATTTTGAAATAGGACCAACTGCGTGCTTAGCTTGTAAGGCGTCGAATTCTTTTGGTGATAGCTTACCCAAATCAACTAACTTGGTTTCGATTTGATCAAGCACCGTGGCGCGGTCAGTCGCGGAATGAATGAAATCGTAACGATCGCGATCCACCGTAATCATGGACGATCGGGTGTAGCCTTTAGCCCATTCTTGATACGCGGTGTTCACCCGCCGATAATAATCCACTAACTCCGGCTTTTGGCGAATGTCTTCCATATCCCGCCCGCGATTTTGGATCTCATCAAGCTCGTGGTCCGGATCGATTTTCAGATAAACTGCCAGGTCCGGTAAACCATTCCACGGACTGCCGTTGACGTTGCTTTGCATCTCCTGCGACAGCGTGACATAAACATTGAAATCGACATCATCGATTTCACCATGCTTATGTAACTGTGATGCCATCACAAAGTCGGACTCAAGCGACGAATCCATAATGGCATTTTCCTGGGTAACGGCTTTTTTTAATTGCTGATAACGGAAGGTTAGAAAAGCAATCTGCAACATGGCACCTGTGCGCTTGCGACTGTCCGCCCCGGCGCCATAAAATTTCTGCAACATATTGGCAATCATGCCGTTGCCTTCAACATCTTCATAATACGCAGGGGCTTCCATATCTTTCGACAAAACTTTTGTCAACGAAGTTTTTCCTGCACCAATACTACCCAGAATGTAGATCACGAATCTCGCTCCTCAATTATCCGAATTAAAATGATCACAACAAATCAAAACATTACCACAATGGCCCTCAAAACACCACTTAAAGTGCCTTTAAGCCAAGTTGCTTGCGGCCGCGATTGAACCATGGGCTGACCGTGAAAGCAAGAATATCGTTGATGACGTAAATACTGGAATTGATGGCCATCGCCAGGCTGGCATCACCTTGCGCGAACGTGACCGCCCACAAAATCAGCTGTGCAATGCCGCTGAATAACCACCAGAAGTACTGATTGTTGTAACGCAAGAAGCAAACAATGCCGCCTGTCAACGAAATTGCGAACGCCATGCCATCGTAAATCGGCCGCGGATCATTGGTGTACTGGCCGATTAAGTAAGCACTGACAGCCCAGACAACCAACGTAAACCCAATCGAGAGCACCCACTTTTGCAAGTTGAAGGTCTTCAGATGATTCTTAGTATCGTCATTCCAGGTCCGCACACTGATCAACACCGGCAAATCAAGGGTGATGACATACGCAACCTGTTCAAACATCGAAAGATAATTGCGGGCGGTGAATCCGACAAAAATAAAGCACGCGGCACTCAACAAACCAAGCCAGCCATTAACGGCTTTGGTCGCGTTGATGGCCAAAACACAAAGAACGCCAAGTGTCGTCCCGATGAATGTAATCACCGTCACTGCCGTTATTTTGGCATCCACCAGCGTCATGAGCTGACAGCCAAAAGCAAACCAAAACAAATAATAATTTTGTTGCGGCCATCCCTTTAACTGATGCAGCAACCAACTAAAATAATTCCCAGACGTTTGCACGAAATAAGACCCCTTTAAGCTTGAATTTCGTCGTATGATAACGAACGTCTTTATTATGCCGCAAGATTTTTTGAAATGTAAGTCTTGCATATACAACATATTGGTGGTAATAGTAACGTCTACCACAACATGTGCTACATGTATAAAACCGTTTCCATCGTGATTAACTCGGCTTTTCAGGAAGCCGAGAATACATTTGGTGTTTTGATCACGCCAGGAAAATGTCCTGCCTCAAACGCCGGTAACTTGCCGCGATGCACGATACAGCCGATTTAATAAGTCCTGATCATGCAATTCGGGCCGACCGTTCCAGCTCCATAGCCCCGGATAACCGCGCAACCCATGCCATGAAGCCGGCGCATACACGACACCGCCTTGTGCATGGGCATCCGTTGCGGCGTAAAGCGCAGGCAATGCTGCTCGTTGAGGCGACTGACGCAGCCACGGCATGATGCGAAAACTCAATGCTGCCAACCGCATTGGCCAAGCTGTTGCCCATGACTGAATCGTTTTAAGACTGGTCGCCGCCAAGCCTGGGCTCGAACCATTGACCATGACCGATTGTCCCGCCTCATGGAACAGTTGATTGAGTTTCACCGCCATCATCGCCTGGGCTAATTTGGAGTTGGCGTAAAACGTCCACGGGCGGTAATCACGCCCATCAAATTGATTAAAGGTTAAATGCGGTCGCCCCATGGCAATTGAAGCAACGTTCACCACCCGGGCATTCGGCGCTTTTTCTAACAATGAGCTTAGCCGCAAAGTGAGCATAAACCCAGCGAAGTAATTAACCGCCCACATTAATTCAACCCCATCACGTGTGACCGTGCGCTTAGCTGGCATCATGACGCCGGCATTATTGATTAAAATATCCAAGTGCGGCAAGGTTGCCAAAAGCTCATCCGCCAACTGATTCACAGCAGTTTGATCACTCAGGTCAGCCGCGATGAAACGGATCAGTTGCCGCTGAGTTTGCTGCTTCAACGTTTCAACCGCTGTCTTCCCTTTAAGCCGATTTTTCCCAATAATGATCACAGTTGCGCCATGTCGCAGTAATGCCGCACTCATGGCAAAACCAACGCCGCTGGTGCCGCCAGTGACTACTGCATATCGGCCAGTAAGATCTGGCATGTCGCGTTCCGTCCAATGTCGTTTAGGCGCCTGCATCTGTGTCACCTCCGTCAGTGACTATTTTAAGTCCGCTTTCGCCTTTTCAACAGCATCCTTAAATCACCTTGTGCATGCTGAAACTTCAGAAACTGCTGGCGGGTCTTTTCAACCATTCGATACCGTTTCGGGTTCTTTTTGTAAAAGTCCTGATGATAGTTTTCCGCCAACCAAAATGTTGCAGCCGGCTCGATAGCTGTCACAATCGGGCGCAAATAACGACCCGAGGCTGCCAGTTTAGTCTTCGCTTCTTCGGCAATCAGGCGCTGGTCATCATTGCGCACGAAAATCACCGGCCGATAATGACCGCCTCGATCCTGAAACTGGCCCAGGGCGTCGGTCGGATCCGTCAGTTGAAAGTAAAGGTCGACAAGTTGTCGATACGACATTTTCCGGGTATCGAAAATAATTTCAACGGCTTCAACATGGCCGGTGGTGTCGCTGATCACTTGCTCATAAGTCGGGTGATCGATATGGCCGCCGGTATAGCCGGAAACAACCGATTCAACACCTGGCCTATCGACAAACGGTTCCACCATGCACCAAAAACAGCCGCCCGCAAAGATTGCCCGATCCTGATAAGCAAGATCCCGCTGAAAATGCGCACTCACGTCAGTTTCGCTTGCCGCTTCAGCATCCCCGGTTTGGGTTCGATAAAAATCGGCCAAATCCGGCGTTAGGTTATCGCGGATCGCAAGCGGCCGCAAACTGGCTTTTAGCTGATCCTAACTCGCCCCGACGGTTTGCCCTGCTTCAACTTGCTGCTTTGCCCGCAGCAATTGCTCACGCTCGAAGGCCCTCGTCCTCGGTGCCAGCAATAAATTCGTTAACTTTGCAAGGTAGACTTCCGGCGCCATCTTCATCGCACATCGCCTCCAGTGATTGATTCACCATTAGTATACGCGTGCTGATTGTTTTTAGATAGTGCACAATCTTTTTTAAATCCTGATCAGCGGGATTAGTTCGAAAATGAAAAAAGCCTGCTTACATGCACAAGCAGACTGCGTTTCTGAAATTCCGTCATTGTGACCAAGCTTCCTGTAACCCCTGATCCCGAAACGTTGTGTTATCCAGCCAGTCCACTTTGAAGCGGCCGTTTTGGTACGTGACCTTGCTGACGCTGGCATTTGTGAGTTCGGTGCGATTTGGTAAGTCAGCGCCATGTGCCAGCAGCCACAACAAACTGGCGGTACCGTGGCTGACGACCAGAACGCTCGTCTCATGAGCGGCTTCTGCTGCGGCAACAATCCGGCGCAATGCCAAATCATAGCGCGAAACAATTTGTTGGGTGTTTTCCGCCTGATCGGTCACATCGGCGGCATGTAAGCGATCAGGAATCGTCTCAAGCGGTACCTTGCCACTTGTTACGAGTTGATGGTAATCCGGGACGCCAAAGACCTCCTGTGAAACGTCTTTGAGTTCACGACCTTCAAAAATACCGTCATTTCCTCGCGTAAGCCGCTATTGGTCTCAATTGGCTGTTTTTCATCCATCCCCAAAAGAATCTGCTGCGCCGTTTCCTGAGCGCGAATGAGGTCGCTGGACACGACCCGATCAAACTTCAAGCCACTTGCTTTTAAGCCCAACCCCAGAGCAAATGCCTGTTTACGCCCATGGGCATCCAGGCGCGAATTAGTCACACCTTGAATCAACTGGCGAACATTACCTGCAGTTTCTCCGTGTCGGACTAAGTATAAATTAATCACAGTTTGCTCCCTTTCAAAACGTGCCATTCACCGACATCCACAGTGAATCATAGCTGTCTTTCGCCAAATGCTTCAATCGGTTATCCTCGACACTCACGCTTTGCCAAAAATCTTCTTCTTCAGCCGCAAGCCGGTTGGCGTGGTCGCCAAACCGCCTTCACCGGTTTCCCGCAACGTAGCCGGCAATTGCATCCCCACACGATTCACGGCTTCGATGACTTCATCAGCCGGAATCACACTGATACAACCAGCAAGCGCCATATCAGCGGAAATCATAGCCTGACTGGCACCCAGCGCATTCCGTTTCACACACGGCACTTCCACCAAACCGGCAACCGGATCGCACACCAAGCCCATCATATTTTGCAAGGTGATCGCAACAGCCGTAGCCGCTTGCTCGGCCGTGCCACCATTAGCCGTCACCAACGCCGCCGCAGCCATTGCGCTGGCCGAACCGACTTCTTCCTGACAGCCGCCTTCCGCACCGGCAATCCCAGCATTATTGGCAATCACCAAGCCAAACGCGCCAGCTGTGAAAAGAAAATCCAGCTGCTGATCGTGACTCAAATGCAGCCGATCGCGCATCGCCAATAAGACCCCGGCCAAAACGCCTGCCGAACCAGCAGTCGGCGTTGCGCAGATGAGTCCCATTTTGGCATTGACTTCATTCACCGCAATCGCATTACGCACTGCTTCCATAATCGGCTGGCCGCTCATAAATTGCTGGTCGTTAATATAGGTATTTAGTTTCTTCGCCTCGCCACCGGTCAGACCGGTGACACTTTTAACGCCGGCAATACCTTCCTTCACCGATCGCTCCATGACTTCAAGATTTCGGCTCATTAAATGGCGGACCTGTTCTTCAGTTCGCGTCGAATTTTCAACTTCCGTGTGCACCATTAGCGCCGCAACAGAAGGAAACGCATGACTTTGCTCAACAAGCTCTTTGACGGTATAAAACATAATTGACTCCTTTATCAGCTAACCCGTGGCAAACTTTGCGACCAGCTTATTCGAAATACGTCACATTGCGCATATGTGGTAACAACTTCAACTTTGCCAGAATATCAGCTTGATAATCGTCAGCCTCAATAATCATAATGGCTTGTTGGCCCTTGGACGTTCGTGTGACGGTCATCGTGCCGATATTAATACCTGCATCGGAAAAAATACTGGTCACCCGCGCAATCATCCCCGGAATATCATCGTGAATCGTGATATAAGTCGGCTGGCCCATACTCAACGAAATCTTGAAGCCGTTAATCTCCGTGATCTGAATATTACCGCCGCCAATCGAAACGCCGGTCACCGCCAGTCGATGATCACCCGCTTGCAAGACGATATGAGCCGTGTTAGGATGGTCGACCTTATCACTTTTCGGCACAAAACTGACTTTGATCCCCTGGTCGTATGCCAACTTCAGAGATTCTGGCAGCCGCGGATCATCAGGCGCCATTCCCAATAGCCCGGCAACCAGTGCCACATCGGTTCCGTGACCACGATAGGTTTTGGCAAACGATTCATACAGGTAAATCGTGATGACTTCCGGTTTTTCGCCAAAAATATCACGTACGACTTTGCCTATACGTGCCGCCCCGGCAGTATGGGAACTGCTCGGCCCGACCATGACGGGGCCAATAATATCAAAGACACTGTGAAACCGAATATCTGGCATGGCTTTCTCCTTATTTGCGGGTGTTACCAGTCGCTCGATGCAGGCTGACATTTAAAAACAACATGAGTTCCTATTCAATGTGATTTTACCACCCTGAACTTCGGTATGCTTGGTTTTAAAAGCTTATGCTCTATTTCTTCCTCGCGGCTAATTGACAGTCTGTTCATCACTTTTTCGCCTGATAAGCCGCCACGTTTTGCACGAGCTGATTCAATATCGGTGCCAGTAGTGTGACGCGCCGCTGAATCTCTTCCCACAAGCCATCCGGGTTTGTCCAAATAGGATCCTCGGCTAAATACACCTGGCCGATAAGAAATTCGGCATTTTTGATCGTATCAAACCGCGTGATTTTCTGCTTCAACGCGGGTGGGTTTAACGTAACCGTAGCCTTGTTAGTATGGTCATCGGCCATCAACCACTGCCCGGAGAGCTTTTCGATCATCGGCTCCACGCCTGCCAACAGCTGCGGTATCGCCTTACTTTCACGCAAACAGGCGAGCCACAAAAACAGGCGATCATCCCAAAAGCCCAATTCTAGGTGCGGTAACATTTTATAGCCGCGCTGACTCGTGGAAAAGGCAACCCATGTGTTAGGCGGCGGATTCTTATGGCGACGCTGGTGTTTGGCAATGTGGGCAAAAATCGGGTGACTAGACGTTTGCAACAAAGGCACAATTGTCTTGGCGGCCTCGGCAAACTTTGGATCTAGCCGCGCGCGAATTAAGGCCATCCGCGCCTCTAGTGTTGGCGCTGCAAAAGCCTCGAAATCTGCTTGGGTAAACACCGGCCTCTCATCCCTTTCTTTACAAAAGATCATGTTACAATGAGACACATGAAGTGGCGGTGATTAGTGAATAGATCATCACTGCTTCACAGATAAATCAATTGAAGGAGGACGCATCAATCATGTCAGACGATAACATGCAGGAACATCTGAATAGTGCACTTTACGGTCCCCCGCAGACCAACCCCGATGAGCGGCGGCGGTTTATGGGCTCTTTACGCGAAAGAGTGGCCCTGCGCCTTTCTAATCAGGAGTTGGCAGATCCCGATCGCCAGAAACAACTAGCACCGCTGCTAAAAGATTTCCATGACCACGGCTACAAGGCCTTGTTGAACGGTAAACTCGACAACGCCGTCACGGGTCCTTACATGAAATTGCTCACCGACGCCAACATTCCGTTTACCCTGGTGGCAAATGAAACCGCCCAAACCGATGACAAAGCTGCTGGCCTGCTGATTGTTTCAGACAAAGCCATCAACCAAAACACGATTGACCTGCCACCACTGGATCAGGATCAAGACAAAACCAAACCCAAAAAACGCGGCTTCGATTTGTTCAAGCATCTGTAAGCAAAAAATCAGTGAACTGGTTCACATCAATAAAAAATATAAAAGCAAGTACTCTCAGAAACGCGCACGTTTCCGGGAGTACTTTTGTTTAGCTGGAGGAGCAGAACTTTTTATGACATCAATTACTTTTCAGCAAATAACCAACTCAACAGTTTCGGCGCAATAAACCGCGGTGTGCCCATATCCGGCTGTTGCGGTGAGGTTAGGTCTGGCGCCGGATTGACGCTGATCACCACCGCCTGTCCTGCCACATCCGGATCATACGCAGCATACAGATTATCAATCACGATATCGACCGCGGCCACCGTCAAATCAAGGGCTGACGCGGCGTCCACAGCCAGCTTTTTATAACTTGCGTCAATCTCATCCGTGACATCATAAAGATCACCACCGGTTTGCGGATGCGCTGCAGTCGCCAGAAAAATCTGCTGACCACGACGCAAAACGATCTCCGGGGTTACCGATTGCAACTTCAATTGACGCAAAGCAGCGGCATCGAGTTGCAATTGACGGGCAGTCGGTCGGGTTCCATTTTTCAGTGCCACCAACTCTTTAATGGCTTTGCGGCCGTCACCCACCACATTTGCCGCCGCGGTTTCCAAAACACTGAGAACCTGCTGATTGACAATGGTAAAATGGTAAGTCGTTCCACGCGCCATCATCTCAATTAAGACGCCATGATAGCGGTTGGCTTCATGAAAAGCGCGGGCAAACTGTTTTTCAGTCGGCGGAACCGCAAACTGTTCCACCGCAACGCCTTGGCTGCGCGCTTCCGGTTTAACCACAATACTTTTGTGTGCAAAACTTCGCTCAAACGCTGACTTGGCATCTGGCCACCGGGTGAACTTCGCACCGCGGGCAACCGGTATGCCAGCCGCAGCAAGTAATTTTTTCGCGGCATGCCGGTGCGTTGCAATCATCAACGCATTGCCCGGCGTGTATTTGGTAATAGTGCCGTTGACAATCACTTGTGTTTGCGTATCTGTTGCAATTTGCACCAGCCCCTGCTGCCGATCCAATAGCGTAAATTGATAACCACCGTCAATGGCGGCCTGCACCAAGGCCTGCGTATTACCTGACAAGTCGACCATGCCCGGTAACCCATCCGTCCCCACCAAATCCGCGCGGGCTTCCTCACTTAACGATTTGGCCGCGGCATTTTTATCGCCAAAAGCGGCCGCAACCTGACCGGCAACCGTCGTCTCCGGTTTCATCAAACGGGTCTGCATCAGCTCAAATGCCTGCTTTTGTTGCGCTGTCATTCCCATATGATTCAACCACGTGGCCATGGCATCCATGGTCGCTGTCAGCTCCTTAACCGGCGTTGCCGGCGCCATTGCAGCAATTTTCCGTGCTTCTTCCAGATCGTGACGACGCACCTCGCTGGCCACCGCGACCGGAATCGCTGGCTGACTCAACACAAACCAGCAACTATCCCGCAAAAAAGTCAGCATTTGAGGCGTTATGCCGCTAGCTGTATAAGGATCAAGTTCGACCATGACATCCAAGGCCAGCGTTCGATCCAGATGATCCGGATCGGTCACCTTTTGAACCAGCTGGCGCTCCTGATCCGATGATGGCCAAAATGCTTGGTGACCGGACAGGGGCGTTGCAGCAAATAAATTCGTCAGTAAAGGCAACTGGCGCATCAGACCATTCGCAACCAAGTCGTAAACTTCATTGCGATAGGTCACATAATCCGGACCCTGCCCCTGAAAGTTTTCTGCAGTATATAAGCGTTCAAACAACGTTTCCGGCAAAACGATGCGAACGACTTGCTGATTCACGTGCTCTTCGGAAAAAACCGGCAGACGCCCGCCTTCAGGCAAATTTGCCCAAATGCGACTAAGCCCCGCACGTAATTCAGCAATCACACCGGCAAAATCGTCCAGCAATGGTGTTACCACCTGTAAAGTCAAGGCCGACAATGGCTGAACCAATGCATGCCGACTTAATTGGGACCAGGCAGCCAACTGCGCGCCTTCCGGTAATTCCGGCTTCACCGTCCGCACAACGCCAATCCGGGTCTGCAATGCCAAATCAGATAAATGCTGTTTTTGAATCAGTTGCCAATAATGATTCACAATGTGTCATTCCTTTAGTTGATGATTTAGAGTTAGAGTAACACGCTGAAGACAAGAGCGCGAACAGGAGCGGTTAGAAATCGGAGTGTGAGCGCGTTTCGAACCGGCGCGGTGTGTTTAGAAGCCAACCGCCCCGTTGAGAAAAACTGCTTCCCGTCTTGCTAAGCTTCCTTTGCATTTCTTGACACCTTAATTAAGACAAATTTAACTGATACACGCAACTTTTACGAGGAGGAATTCCTTTGCAACAACCGCTTGCTTACCGCATGCGCCCACAAAATTTAGATGAAGTCGTCGGCCAACAGGATCTTGTCGGTCCGGGAAGAATTATCCGCCGCATGGTCAGTGCCCACCGCTTAAGTTCCATGATTCTCTATGGCCCGCCCGGCACTGGGAAAACCAGCATCGCCAGCGCCATTGCCGGCAGTACGAAATATGCTTTTCGTATTTTAAACGCTGCCACCGACACCAAAAAAGATCTGCAGATTGTCGCGGAAGAAGCCAAAATGAGTGGCACGGTGATTTTGCTGCTAGACGAAATCCATCGACTGGATAAAACCAAACAGGACTTTTTGCTGCCGTTACTGGAAAGCGGCCGGATTATCTTAATCGGGGCCACTACTGAAAATCCCTATATGAATATCCAACCAGCCATTCGCAGTCGCACCCAGATTTTCCAAGTCAAACCACTGACTCCTGATGATATCAGCACCGCCATTGATCGCGCACTGACAGACGAAAAACGCGGTCTAGGCAAGTATCAGGTTGATTTACAACCAAAAGCGCGTGACTACCTCACCCATGCAACAAACGGCGATTTACGGGCTGCACTCAACGGCCTTGAACTTGCCGTTTTATCCACCCCCACAGATAAGGATGGCACCATCACCATCGACTTGACGACCATTCAACAAAGCCTGCAAAAGCCTTCGTTAGCCGGAGATGTCAATGGCGATGCCCATTACGACATTATTTCGGCATTTCAAAAATCCATTAGGGGCTCTGACGTGAACGCCGCCTTGCACTACCTCGCCCAATTAATTGCAATTGGCGACTTGAACAGTATTACACGCCGGTTGTTGGTGATCGCTTATGAAGACATCGGCCTAGCCAATCCGGCAACCGCCAGCCGCACGCTAACAGCGATTCAAAGTGCCGAACGCTTGGGGCTTCCTGAAGGTCGCATTCCCCTCGCCGATGCCGTGATCGATCTTTGCCTTGCACCGAAAAGTAATTCGGGCATCAAGGCGATTGACGCGGACCTGGCCGATGTCGAAAGCGGCCACGCCGGCCAGATTCCCGATGATCTGCGCGATGCCCATTACCGCGGCGCCAAGCAACTGGGACACGGCCAAGGCTACAAGTTGCCGCACAATTATCCTAATGGCTGGGTAGCACAGCAATATTTGCCAGATAATCTTAAGCATCAACAATACTACCATCCTAAAACCACCGGACGTTATGAAGCCGCGCTGGCGCAGCGTCAGCAACAACTTGAAGACTGGCAGCACGATGCCGAAAAGTTGAAGAAAAAGTAACGAAAGCGTTTCCGCTTGCACCTACGCGGCTTCTCGTGCTACTATAACGGTGAAAGTTCTAAGGTGTTCGCGCTTCCTTAACTATCAGTTGACCGAACAGTATCGAGACCTTGGGACCGGAAGAGCCATAGACGGTGCTGCTATTTCACTTAGCGGCTAATGTCTACGACGTCTGGACCCACATAGCTAGCAGCGGGTTTCAACGATCCGGGAAGAAAACGGCACCAATTAGTCTTTCACAAAAAACCAATCATGTTTTTGGCCGGCTCTGTGCCGGCTTTTTTCATGCCCAAAATGGCAGGACGGCTGAGACAAGTGCCGGCGCTGCACCCCCCCCCCCTCGTT
>NZ_BACQ01000014.1 GCF_000260435.1 Lacticaseibacillus zeae DSM 20178 = KCTC 3804
CTTACTCGACTTGAGATTTTTTTAGTTGTTTGAAATAGGTATTTTTTCGCTGACGTACGAGTTTGCGTGAAGGTTTGTGGTCGTCACGTCCATAGATACGTTAAAAGGAGCTATTCTATTTGAGGCAATTAAGTATCTTATGTGCGCTTTCTATAACGCGTTCGCCAGCCCAGAAACCTACTTGTAAGGACCTTGGACGCAATGGCCAAAATTTGGCGCGGCTCGATGGGGATTATTCTATTTGGGCAATGGGGCGGTTGACTTTCGCTTTCTATAACGCGCTCAACAAAAAAAGCCCACAAGCAAGCTTGCGGACTTGAAACGTTTATTCAGAAATTAGTCAAGAATTTCGGAAACAACGCCGGCGCCAACAGTACGACCGCCTTCACGAACGGTGAACTTGGTACCTTTTTCGATAGCGACCGGAGCAATCAGGTCAACTTCGAAAGTAACGTTATCGCCAGGCATAACCATTTCAACGCCTTCTGGCAATTCGATCACACCGGTAACATCGGTGGTGTGGAAGTAGAACTGCGGACGATAGTTGGAGAAGAATGGCGTATGACGGCCACCTTCTTCTTTTGTCAAGATATAAACTTCACCCTTAAACTTGTTGTGCAACTGGATGGAACCTGGCTTTGCCAGAACCTGACCACGTTCAACTTGGTCACGGTTGATCCCACGAAGCAGAACACCAACGTTATCGCCGGCTTCACCAAGATCCAAGGTCTTACGGAACATTTCAAGACCCGTAACGGTGGACTTGAGAACATCTGGCTTCAAGCCGATGATTTCAACTTCGTCGCCGACCTTAACGGTACCACGATCGATACGGCCAGAAGCAACGGTACCACGACCAGTGATGGTGAAGACATCTTCAACAGGCATCAAGAATGGCTTGTCGGTTTCACGAACTGGGGTTGGGATATATTCGTCGATGGTATCCATCAATTCCATGATAACCTTTTCCTGTTCCTTGTCGCCTTCAAGTGCTTTCAAGGCAGAACCACGGAGGACAGGAATATCATCACCAGGATAATCGTATTCGCTGAGGAGTTCCCGAACTTCCATTTCAACCAAGTCGATCAATTCTGGATCATCAACCAAATCAGTCTTGTTCAGGAATACAACGATGTAATCAACACCAACCTGACGTGCCAACAGAATGTGTTCACGTGTTTGTGGCATTGGGCCATCAGTTGCGGCAACGACCAGAATCGCACCGTCCATCTGCGCAGCACCGGTGATCATGTTCTTAACGTAGTCAGCATGCCCTGGTGCATCGATATGTGCATAGTGGCGCTTTTCCGTTTCATATTCAACGTGGGCGGTGTTGATGGTGATGCCACGTTCTTTTTCTTCTGGTGCAGCATCAATCGAAGCATAGTCCTGCGCTTTGGCAAGGCCTTTCTCCGCCAATACTTTGGTAATAGCCGCGGTCAATGTTGTTTTACCGTGGTCAACGTGCCCGATCGTACCAATGTTTACGTGGGGCTTTGTGCGTTCATAGTGTTCTTTTTCAGCCATGAAAAAACGAACCTCCTGTATTTTTCGTAAGAATACAGGATACGTTTGTGTACCCTGATAATCCTTTACGTTTAAGTGTACTACATTTGAGCGTAAATACCAAAACAAATATCTACGCTGGAAATGAATTCCAGCAATGAGTATACATGGTCATTTTCACTTTGTAAACAGATAGCGTCAAGTTTCTTTCATTTACAGTGAAAACGTATCATTTCGCCTATTCGGACAATTTCGCCGTTTCGGCTGCCTGCCATGCGAAAAGTTTGTCAAAACCAGTTGCTTTTCCCTGATGATGATCAAGGTACGCCTGCACAAACGCCGCTTGATCCGGAATCAAACGTTCGATATCCGGATACAAAAATGCGACTTGCACTCGCGCCATCTGGACAAGTGCCTTGCCTAACTCTTGATCGTCATCGCCGAGTGCCTCCTGAAGGCGCGCCAGAATCTGCGGTCCCGCCGTTTCCTCCGCCATCCCCGGCAGTTCACTGGGAATCAGAGTCTCCTGTCGATCGTAAGCTTGATACTGTACCGGTTGATCATACCCGACATTTGTCAGCAAATCTAACAATGAGACACGCATGGCAACCGGTACTGACAAGTCGGTCAAATCAGGTACCGCGGCTTCAATCAGCTGTGCTTTTGGCAGAAGTCCGACCTGGCTGAACAGATCTTGCTGTTCTTGCCGTGAAAAGCCGCCTAAATGGCTTAGTTTTCTCACCAAGTCGGCAATTTGTTCGCCTCGCTGCTTTAAGACCAGTTCTTCAGCCTTTTCGATTTGTTTCAGAAAATGTTGCCGCCGCTCCGGCTCCAGCTCACGCACCATCGTCCGCGCCATGACGAAATTCAATGTACCCAGCCAGGCCTCCAGTGCTAGTTGGGTGTCTGCATCGGTTTCTAAAAATGTCTTGTAATGCGGCAGGATCACATTCAGGCTTTCATGATATTGCTTAAGTCCGTTCAGACTGGCCGCTAATGGCCGGGCAATGGCAAAATTCTGCTCCGCCTCATAGGCCTTTTCAAGATGTGCGGCTGCTGAGGCAAAGTTGCCCTTTTGTAGAGCTTTCTCACCAATAACAAAGTGGCGATTTTCGTTGTCCGGTAATGATACCATCTTTGCCATACAATCCTCCTATCTTGTTGATAATCACTTGTCTCCAAGTTAAACAAAAAAATCCGGATACTGTTCCGAATTTTTTTACTTAGCTATTGGCGCTTGGCACTATTTTGGTTAACTTCCATAATCACCGGTAAAATCGCGGGACGTCGCTTGGTTTGCTCAAACAAGAAGCGGCTGAGCTTATCGCGAACATCCTGTTTAAGATGGGTCCAATCGAACTCCTTATTATCAAGATTCTTTTGAACTGTTTCTGTAACCAAAGTGCCACTTTCCGCAAGTAAGTCACGGCTGGTTTTCAGATAAACGAATCCACGACTGGTTACTTTAGGCGTGGAAACGACCCGCTTTTTCTTGCGGTCAATCGTTACTACGGCAATAAAGATGCCATCCTCGGCGAGCATTTTACGGTCGCGCAACACAATATTACCGATGTCGCCAACGCCAATGCCATCGATCATGGTGTTGCCGGCATTGACATGACCGGAAGCATTCATCTGGCCTTTTTCATAGCGTAAAATGTCGCCCATGCCGACAATAAAGATATTTGCCAGTGGGATCCCGGCTTCATGCGCAATTTCCGCATGCGCCGCCAACAGCCGATACTCGCCTTGGACCGGTATCAGATATTCTGGCTTCAACAGGTCGATCATCAATTGAAGATCGTTCTTATAAGCATGGCCAGAGGAATGAATATCATCGCCCAAAACCTTAACGTCCCCACCAGCGCGATAAATCATATCTTTTGTCCGCGCCGCCATGGTTTCCATCGCATGAGCAATGGTCGTCGTGATGAAGACGAGATCGCCGTCATGAATGTGGATGAGGCGATGGCGTGATGTTGCCATTCGTTGCAGCGACTTCATCGGTTCGCCCATCCGGCCAGTTTCGAGAATGACGGTTTTTTCTGGCGCTAACGCCTTTAATTCCTTGGTTTTTGCTAAAATATCGTCATTAGGCAGCTTGATATAGCCTAAGCGAATAGCCGTCTTAACCACCTTTTCGACATCCCGCCCGGTCAAGACAACCCTGCGGCCGAGTGATGCGGCGGCATTAATGACTTGCTGAATCCGCTGAATGTTGCTGGCAACCCCTGCCACAATAATCCGACCATCCTGATATTCAAATGTTTCTTTGATATGGTCGTAGATTTCATGCTCATTGGCATTCGGATAAGGCGATTCCGCATTGGCTGAGTCTGACAGCAACGCCAGAACCTTCTTATTGCCAATCTGTGCCAGCCGCGACCAGTCCGTTTGATACATTGGAGTTGCACTTGGGTCAAACTTAAAGTCCCCGGTGTAGACAATCTGGCCTTCGCTGGTTTCAATATCGATCCCCAAAGAACCCGGGATACTATGCGTGGTCTTAAAGAACGATACAGACACATCGCCAAAATCGATCACGGACTTTTCATCAATGACATGAAAGTCCTTAAATTTCTTTGCCTGACTGTCATGCTGCATGAAGACTTTGGCCATGGCAATCGTCAATTCCGAACCAAAAACCGGTACGGGATGGTCTACCAGAAAATACGGTAGCGCCCCAACAGCATCTGCATGCCCGTGGCTCAGGAAAATACCGGCAATGCGATCAGCATTTTCGGTTAGGTAGCTAAAATCGGGAATAACAACATCAATTCCCAGTAACTCATTATCAGGATATTTTAATCCAAAATCGCATACAAAAATTTGGTCGTCAACTTCGACGGCGTACATGTTTTTTCCGTTTTCACGTACCCCACCAAGAGCGACCAGATTGATCTTCGTCATGGTTTCACCTCGTGGTTAAATTATGGAAGCATCGTTGCCAACTGTGCGTTGCAACATGCTTCCGCCGAATAAATTCTGCTACCAGTGTAACACACGAAGCGTTGAAAACCTATAGAACCGACATTGCCGGCACCTGATCCAATGATGTTTGAATGCAAAAAGCCTCCCCGAACTGCCGGCCTAGCAACGTTTGATGAGCTGGTAGCAAGTCAGCGAGCTACATAAGACGGATTTATTCGAACAGGCATGTAACGTGACTACTAGCATTCTTTTTTCAATGGTCGTTTTTAGTTGCTTGTACTGCCATCCATTCACACTTCGTCGGCAAAGAACCTGCGAACAGTTGCCTGATTTTGCTTGGCCGCTTCAAGTGCAGCCTGGTAACCGGCATCGCTAGTTTGTGCGGCATCCAAATGGTACTCGGCGACTTCGCGGCCATTCGCTAAAACCACGGCAACTTCAGGCGAACTGCCAGCAGCAAATTGTTGCCCATGATCAAGCGCCATGACTGCCAAAGCCGCGCGATCGGTTACTGGGCCAAACCCGACACCGTGAGCATGCGGCAGCAGATTAACTAGCCACGCGCGCAAGTCAGCTGGTTGTAATTTTTGATCAGGCACCGTTAAAAACGCTGCTTCGCCCAAGGACCAGAAGTCCAGAGACGTGCCAGCAGGTTGGCGAATTAAAGTCAACGGGAAAGTCTTGCGTGGCCGGCTGGCTTCATCAGGTGAAAGTGCCGTTACCATTGCTTTAAGCGACTCCGGCAGCATGGACGTGTCCGGATTAAATCCGAGCAACCGGTTAGCGATCAGCCGGATCAACTGCACAATTGCCGGATCAATTTGAGACGAAATAACTTGATCCTGCTCATCGCGGGTCACGGCAACAAATGCCCAGTGACCGTTTATTGCCGCAAGCACCCAAGCGCTGTTTGGGGTAGCGCCCAAAACAGTGACCCGTAATAGTTGATTTTGATAGCGTTGCCGGTATTCTTCGTACATAATCGCCCATCTCCTTAGCTGGTTTGTCTTGCTGTTACGTTGGTTATAGCATTTTGACCTAGGAATAGCCAAGATGACATCACGCGCTTATGGGTGCAGGATCCGGAGTATAAAGACCTTGGTCGCAATGGCCAAAAACTGCAATTAGGGCAAAAGTGTACTATTCAAGGCCTGATACGATACCCCTCTTCTGATTTCTATAACGCTTCGCAGTCGCAGAAAGCTACGTGTAAGGACCTCAAGGCTAAATGGCCAAAACCGCGCTTTCCCTTGCTACTACCATAACGCGTTCACCAGCCCAGAAACCTGCACATAAGGACCTCGAACCTTAATGGCAAAGCCCAGCCATTAAGGTTCGAGGCCGCTTATGCTCCGGTTTCTAACCGGGCTGGTTCACGCTCACACCAAAAAAGGCCGCCTCAACAGGCGACCTTTGGTGAATAGCTTAACGACGCAGGCCTAATGACTTGATTAAGTCACGGTAGCGGATGATATCTTTGTTACGCAGATAAGCCAGCAAGTTACGACGATGGCCGATTTTCTTCATCAAGCCGACGTAGCTATGATGATCTTTCTTGTGAACGGACAAGTGATCGTTTAATGCCAAAATTTCTGCTGTCAAAACCGCGATCTGAACCTCTGGTGAACCGGTATCACCATCATGTCGTGCATATTGCTTAATGATTTCGTTCTTTTGAGTTTGGTCAATTGCCAATGTTGTGTACCACCTTTCTGAATATTGCCTGAAACTGAGTAAAGCGTCGGTGGATCGCCAAACTAAGTATCAGGTTCAAAGTACTGTCTAACTTTACCGGAGTTGACCGGCGATTGCAAGTCATTTTAGCTATCAAGCAATTTTCCTTTACAACTTTTTATTGCATTGGTCGCTTGGCTTCTGTATAATAGCGTCTGTTGAAACTTATGCAGTTTTATCATAATCCACTGTTGGAGGTGAACATCTCATGCCACAAATCAAATCTGCAATCAAGCGTGTTAAGACACAAGAAGCCGCTCGCGAACGCAACATCGCTCAGTTGAACGCAATGCGTACTGCTGTTAAGAAGTTCAAGAGTGCAACCGAACAAAATGCTGACAACAGTCAGGATCTTTACAAGGCAGCAACTCGTGCCATCGACATGGCAAACAGCAAGGGCCTCATCAAAAAGAACAAGGCCGGCCGCGATAAGAGCCGTCTTTCAGCCCTACTCAACAAGTAATCAAGGCGTTAAGCCAATTTAAAACAGCTACCATGTGTTTTTCGACACGTGGTAGCTGTTTTTTTGATGGCCAAGCATTTGATTGACAGATGACGACTATCTTAATGAACGAGCCGCACGATTTATTTAGATGCCGTTCATTGTCTGGTTAACGTACCGCATTGGATTCGCGCCGATGACCACGATGCCCAGCCGCCGACTGTCCCGTATATTTAAGCATAAAAAGTTCAAACGCCAATTCCTTATCAATGGTTCCGGTTTTCATAGCTGTCTCGGTATCAACCAAACCACTATAAGCCTGCGCTAGCTGTTGGTAAGGCAATCGATCAACTTGTCGCAACGCCAACTTGACGCGATAAGGATGCGCCTTAAGCGTTGTGGCAATATTCCCCTGGCCATACCCTTTTTGTGCCAACAGCTTAACTTGCAGTAATAAACGAAATTGGCCAAGCATCAAGGCATTTAACCGAATCGGCTCTTCTCGCTGGGCAAGCAGATCCCGGTACAATGCCAAAGCATCCGCTGCATGTTTGCGTAACACATCCGTGACCAAATCAAAAACACGGTCATTGAGTTGCTTTGGTACGAGTGCCGAGACCGCCGCAACGGTTAGCGGACTGCCATCACTGGCATAAGTCAAAAGTTTACGCACTTCTCCCATCATGATGGAATACTGGCCATTCGTACGCTGCACAAGTGTGTCCAGTGCTGGCGCTTCAATGCTTACCTTATGTTGCTTGAAAATTTGCGCCAATGCCATGCGGGCAGCCCGTTCATCAAGTGGCGCCGCGTCAACAATCAACGCGGACTTTTTCAGTGCTTTCGTCAGTCGCTTACGTTCATCCAACTTCTTGTAAGGTGCCACCAACACCATCATGGTTGACGGCACGGGATTTTCAAAATAGGCCTGTAATCCGGCAAGATCATGATCAATTTTATCCGTACTTTTCTCGCCGGTTAAAAAGTAAGGTGCGTCAATCACTACTTCGCGATAATCGCCGAAAAACGGCATCGAAGTAGCGTCGTCTAAAGCCACGCCCACAGGTGTCTGATGCATATCGTAACGACCAAAGTTCATTGCCTTTTGATCTTCAGGAATCATGTTAGCAATTGCTTGTTGGGCCTGTTCGCGCAGTGCCTGTTCTTCGCCAAGAATGAGCGTCAGTGGCGGGCGATCGCCATTTTTTAGATGTTTGATAAAATCACGGACCTGCATGTGACCTAGACTCCTTTATTTTTAACCAACTGAATAACTTGTCTTCTTGCCGATAGGGACTTGAATCGACCCATATCATCCCCTGCTCATGCGTGCTTACCGCTGGCACGCCGGCTTTGGCAAACGTCTCAAGTGTCTCCCGATGCGGGTGGCCATAACGATTGGCAACTCCAGCAGAAATTAACGCTGTCTTTAAATCTAAACTTGCAACAACCGCGGGATCACTGGAAGTTTTTGAACCGTGATGCCCTGCTTTTAAAAAATCAGCTTTAAGTTGGCGCGGTAAAACTTGTGACCTTTCAATCACCTGATCCGCATCACCGGTAAACAACCAGTTACTTTTGCCTATTTTACCATAGAGCACAATCGAATCAGCGTTCTTATCTTGTGGATTCGGGCGCGCGTCTACCGTTGGCCAGAGCACCTGAAATTGTAACGGGCCCACCTGAAGCTGCTGATCAGCCGTAACAATTTGTACCTTCGCCACGCGTTGCCGAATCTTGCGAATTATGGGATGACCCTGCGCAGTTGGCGTCGTGACTAGGCGATCAATTGGCATGAGTCGCGCCAGTAACGGGGCATCTCCCAAATGATCCATATGCGGATGGGTCACGGCCAATGTATTTAACCGCGTATATCCGCGCGCATGCAGGTAGGGAACAATTGCTCGGCTAACAGGTGGATGACTGGTTTGGCCAAAGATACGTCCGCCTGTATCAATCAACATCACGCCACGGCGAAAAGGCGCTTCGATTAAAATAGCGTCCCCTTGACCCACATCAAACATCACTACCCGATAATTCGGCTGATACCAGCACCACGCCAGCACAACCAAAAACCAGCTAATGGCTAATGGCCACTTCTGCCGAGTAATGACAATGGCCATCACGAGCACACCGGCAACAGCTAACCAACTAGGAAAAGCGCCGATGATCATTTGTCCCGGCAGTCGGCTCAGTCCGATCAACACAGTTTCCAACAGCTGGAGGGCATCATTGAAAAGGCGTGTCAGCCCCGAATGTGGTAATGCCAAAGCCACAACCAGACCAGGCATAATCGCCAGTTCAAAAATTGGCATCAACAACCAATTAAAAATCACTGTCAGTACATTAAAGCTAAATGTATGCCAGGCAATAACCGGCATACCAGCCAGAACCAACCGCCAATTTAGCTGCCATTTATGCATGGCCGGCAAACTAATGAGTAAACCGGTCATTAAATAAGTCAGCTGCCCACCCATCGTCATTAAAATTCGCGGCTGCCAAATTAAATTCACCATCAGCACCATGCCACATAAATCTAGACCGGTAAAGCCTAACTGAAGATAGCGATTAACGATGCCGGCTAGTCGCATCCAGACAGCGCGCCACAAACCTGCCCCCAATGGCAACAAGAGCAATAAAAGCGGCAACAAGCCCATCAGCGCCAAATCAACAACGCCTTGAGGTATCCGAAGCCGGGCAGCGAACCAGTATAGCGCCGCGACAAATGCAAACAGATGTAATCCGGATATGGAAAAAAGGTGGAAAACGCCTAAGTCGACAAATGCCTGCCGCTGGGTCATAAAGTCATCATCCATTTGGCCCAATAACAGTCCCTTTGCATATTGGCGTACCTTAGGCGGCAATTGGGCAAAATAAGCAAAGATCTTAACGCGCCAACCGTCGATGACATCCTGTAGCTGCCGTTTCGGCTGGAATGAAAAATCTAAGGTTGGTTTAACTAATTCATAAGCAAGTTGCCGACTCTGCCACGCATAAGTCGCATAATCAAATTCATACTGATTGCGCGCTGGAGCTAGACGTGTAACTTCGTAAGCACCCTCTAGCCGCACGGGCTGATCATTCGTTGCCAACTTATCAGCAACCGCCTGAGAGACCGTACCACGACCGCTGACACTGACGCCGTTAGCCGCCCGACCGATAAAACTAACATAACCCTCTTTAAGTTTGATGGCCGATGTCGGAATAGCGATACTGCCATGTGGTTGGGGCGGATGGCGCCACTGAAGGACATCCATAATGCCGCGTCCCAACCCAATCACGAAAAACAAACCAACACAAATAGAAATCGTTCGATCCGTTTTAATAATCAGCCAAATGACCAATAACCCCGTCACCCACCAAAACCCGATGCCGCCTATGATACCAGCAAGTAAAGCAACTGTCACCAAAATAAGCCGACCGCTCATGGTCCCAGCGTAAACTGTGGTGCCAAGGTTTCAAACGTTTTATCGCCGATTCCCGGAACCTCCTTGAGCTCGGCAATCTCTTTAAAGCCGCCGTGACTATCCCGATAATTAATAATATCGGCCGCCTTTTTCGGTCCGATTCCGCTAATCGTTTGCAGCTGGGTTGCGTCTGCTTTATTAAGATCAATAGCACCACCGCTACCGGCTTGAGCTTTCGATTCGCCGCTTGAAGCAACCCCGGAAGTTGCCGTTGTAGCCGGCGCAGCAACCGTCTCCCCTTTTTCCGGTACATGCAGGCTTTCCTGGTCACTGGCAATCTTGGCTAAATTAACCTGTTGCATATCGGCATTGGCCGTCAACCCACCGGCAGCTTTGACGACCTCATCCCACCGCGTGTTTTCCCGAACCGGATAAATACCGGGACGCAAGACTGCCCCTTTGAGATGTACAAATCCTTGTGCTGGCCGACTGCGACTGCTTGCGCTGCCAGAAGAACCGGACATCATCACCTGGGAACTGCCGCTTGCACGCACATTCTCGGACAGTGGCTGGCTGGCCGAGCTACCTTGTGCTTGTTGCCAAAAAAAGAACCCGCCAATGACGATAATCAAAGGCGCGTACCAATATGTTTTGAGCCAATACGTCAGTGTCGTCATTTTTCTCACCTCAACAACACATTACGCAAGCCATCTAAAAAGAACTGCCAAATTGACAGTTCCCGTTTCAAACGCATAAAGCTACTCGGCGGTTTTCGAATAGTTTTCCATATATCGAATCACATCACTTAAAGTCTTGACCGGTACGATTTTCATTTTGGTCTTAATTTGCTTAGCAGTCTGCACCGCTTCCGTATAGTTGTTGACATAATTCGGATCATAATGCTTCAGCTTTTTGGTGGCAGGCTGATTCGGGGCAAAGAAAACTTTGGCCCCCTTGGCATCCGCGGCGACCACTTTCTTATCGATGCCGCCGATTTGGCCAACGTGACCCGCTGGATCGATGGTGCCGGTTCCGGCAATCACATGCCCGCGGCGCAGATTCTGATGAGTGATCTGGGTATAGATCTGTAAGGCAAACATCGTTCCGGCACTCGGTCCACCGATATTCCCCGCATCAATCTTAACTTTAGGATCACTGGTAACTGACGTATTCTCGGTCAGCGTGATGCCGATGCCGGCGCGCTTCGTCTGCGGCAAACGAATCAACTTTGCTGTGGCCTGTTTGGTCTTACCTTGATGTTGATACGTCAGCGTAATGGCCGTGCCCACTTTTTGCGATTTAATCGCATTCACATAAGCGTCGGCAGTTTTATATGATTTACCATTTAATTTGGTAATGGTGTCACCGAGGGCCAATTTTCCCTTGAAAGGCGACTGCGGTAAAATCGACATCACATAAATGCCGCGATGGTGGATCTGATACGGTTTCTTGGCAGCTTTGAACGCTGCTGCGACCGCATTATTGGCAGCACTTTTCATATAATAGGCCTGCAACTGATCGTATTCGGCGCTACTGTCATTGCCCATCAAATCTTGCTTGGAGACAATATCGGTGTGGGCCTGCGTTTTGCTAAACAGTAATAACGCGGGTGAGGCGGGACCGACCACGCCCACCGTCGTTAACATATAACTCCCCTTGGCATTATCCTTACTGCCGGTGACCTTAACATAAGGCTTCAACGACTCCGCCGAGCCCGGCACTTCCAGATAATAGTTCGTCGGGAAGAAAAGAAGCGCCGCTAGCACGATAACGCCAACCAAAATACCAATGAGCCACCGCCAGCGTTTTTTCTGTTTTAACCGATTAGTTGGCTTGATGAGGCTCACCTAGTTTCTTGTATAAGGCCTTTTCGACTGGCGCCGGCACAAACCGATGAATGTCGCCACCAAACGCCGCGACTTCCTTGATAATCGTACTGGACAAGGCGTCATACTGCTTATCCGCGAGCAAAAAGACCGTTTCAATCTGATTGTCCAAGTCATGATTAACCGTGGCAATATCAGCCTCATAGCCGAAGTCCGCAACGTTGCGAATGCCACGAATAATAAACTGGGCGCCAATGGACTTGGCAAATTCAACCGTCAAACGTCTAGGTGCCGCTACTGCTTTGACATTTGGCAAGTCGGCAGTACTGGCCGCGATCAATGCCAATTTTTCATCACTTGAGAAAAGTGCCTTTTTGCTGGTATTCGTCATCGCCGCCACGACCACTTCATCAAACAAACGACTAGCCCGCAAAACAGTGTCCAAATGACCATTCGTAAACGGATCAAAACTACCGGGAAATACAGCGATTTTTTTAGTCATGATCTTCCTCGTTTCGCTCTAAAATCAAAACCTGCGCCACGCCATAGGTCTGGCGCCGCAGTTTGGTGTATCCGGAAATGACCTCTGGATAAACGACATCCAGTCCGGTTTCAACCAAGACCCGGCCGCCGGGTACCAAGAGATCACCACTGACAAATGCAGCTAACTGGGCGATCACATGTTGTTGCGCATAAGGCGGATCCATCAAAATGAGATCAAACGATTGCTCAGCAGCAGCAAAATGGTCGATTGCTTTGGCCACGGGCATCTTCAAGATCGTAAAACTTTCCGGATGTTTGGTCAGTGCCACATTGGCCTTGATCGTTTTGATCGCTGCATATTGGCGATCCACTAAAACAGCATCGTGCATCCCGCGTGACACCGCTTCGATTCCCAGTGCCCCGGTACCTGCATATAAATCAAGAGCATGGCCGCCATCAAAATATGGTCCAAGCATATTAAACATGGATTCTTTAACTTTATCGGCTGTCGGTCGCGTCTGGTTACCCGGAACCGCGTTCAATCGCAAGCCGCGAAAAGCTCCGCTAATGACTCGCATGATGATCCCCTTTTGGCTTATCGGTTGTCATCCGGTCGCGCCGCCGCTGCTTTGCTTTGGTTTCCAGATCTTCTTCTGTCGGCTTGAATTTACCGATATCGCTGCCGAATTCGGTTTTTAATTCCGGACGATGCGACGGTTCGACACGTTTGACAAACCGCAACTTACTTAATTTATTGCTCGCTGCCGTAATTTCGTCGCGATCCATATACAAATAAACGTATTTCATGCGCCGCGAAACATACATGATAGTGCCGTAGCGCCGCAGCGTCTTAAGTTGCTTAAGTGAATACACCCAAACAACTAGGCCCTGCCGCTGTTTCATTGAAAACATGCTTTCACCTTCTAAACTCACTGCTTGGTGGCACCGGGCTGAAGCTTGGCCAACAGTTCCTGACTTTTAATTAATGCACCTGCTTCAACATACAGGTGGGTAACAGTACCGGCAAATGGTGCGTGGACCGTTGTTTCCATTTTCATGGCTTCAATGACAAACAAAGCATCACCTTTTGCAACCTGCTGCCCTTGTTTTATTGCGACTGAAACAATTTTGCCGGCCATTGGTGCACCAATTTGGTTCTTGTCGGTCGGTTCTGCTAGCTGATGCTGCAATCCGGCACTCTTTTGATGGGCATCGCGAATCTGGATTTCCTGTTTTTGCCCATCAACCGTGAAATAAAGGGTCTTCATGCCACTGGCATCTGCCGTCCCGATCGCATTCAACTGAATAATCAGCGTCTTACCGGCCTTGATCGGCACCGAAACGGTTTCGCCAATTCGCATCCCCTGGAAATAAGAAGGCGAGTCGAGTTTGGTGACCGGTCCGATCTGCTTCTGCTTGCGAACAAAGGCTTTGAAAACATCCGGATATAAAATGGCACTCAAAACTTCTTCAGAACTTGGTTCAGCCACACCCGCCGCGATCAGCTCCTGCCGAACAGCGTCGAAATCTACCGGTTTAGCCAGTTGACCCGGTCTGACAGTCAGCGGCTTTTGTCCTTTGAGAACTTTTTCCTGCAATTCCTTGGGAAAACCGCCAACCGGTTGGCCTAAATCGCCTTTGAAAAAGGCAACCACGGATGCCGGAAAATCATATTGTTCGCCATGGTCCCTGACCATCTCTGGGGTTAAGTGATTCTGCAACATAAACAGCGCCATATCGCCAACCACTTTTGACGACGGGGTTACCTTAATGATATCGCCGAATAACGTATTGACTTGCGCATACATGGCCTTCACGGCTTCAAAGTCCGTAATGCCCATACTGCGGGCTTGCTGTTGCAAGTTACTGTACTGGCCACCTGGCATCTGAACGGTGTAAATATCGGTCAGCGGACCGGTCACGCCGTTGCCAAAGTCGGCATAGTAAGGCCGGATTGCCTGAAAATAACGATCCAACGACTGGGCTTTTTCAATCGCCACTTCAGGCTGACGCTGATCGCCACTCAAAGCATAGTAGAGACTTTCCAGACTTGGCTGACTGGTTGTCCCCGAAAAGCTGCTTTGGGCGACATCGACAATGTCGACCCCAGCGTGCGTGGCTGCCAAGTAAGTAGCAATGCCGTTGCCGGTTGTATCGTGGGTATGCAAATGAATCGGTACCGAAACAGCATCTTTTAGCGCACCAATCAAGACTGATGCCGCCTGTGGTTTAAGCAGTCCCGCCATATCTTTAATCGCAATCATATCCGCGCCGGCATCAACAAGTTGCTTGGCCAGTGCCACATAATAAGCCAATTGATATTTTGGATGGGCATCGCTTAAAATATCGCCGGTGTAACACATGGTTGCTTCCGCAAGTTTACCGGTTTGTTTGACCGTGTCAATGCTCAGTGTCATTTGCGGCAGCCAGTTCAGACTGTCAAATATCCGGAAAATATCAACACCATCATCAGCTGCTTGTTGAATGAAGGCTTTAATCACATTGTCAGGGTAGTTCTGATAACCAACGGCATTACTGCCACGGAACAGCATCTGTAACAACGTATGCGGTAATGCTGCGCGCAGTTTTTTCAATCGGACCCACGGATCTTCATTCAAGAAGCGGTAAGCAACATCAAACGTCGCACCACCCCATACTTCCATCGAAAACAGATTAGGCAAGCCGTTGCCCATATCCTTAGCGACCGTCAGCATATCGCGAGTCCGCATGCGGGTAGCAAACAGACTCTGGTGGGCATCGCGAAAAGTCGTATCCGTCAACAACAGCCGTTGATGGTCTTTTACCCAATCAGTAACGCCATTTGCACCCTTGTCCTTAAGCAGTGCCACTAAATCATTCTGCGGCTTGGCTGTTGGAAAATGGCTATCGTATTGCAGCTCCGGATAATATTTTTGCGTTTGGCGCTCAACGCCTTTAAACCCGTTGATCGTGACATCACCGATATACCACAATAACCGGGAGGCCAGATCTGGCTTGGCTTGCACCTGCAACAACTCAGGATGGGCGTCAATGAATGCTGTTTCTGCCTCACCTGTTCGGAAGGTTTTAGTAGCCAATAGATGCTCTAAGAAAGCAACGTTGGTTTTAACGCCGGTAATTTGAAATTCGTGTAAAGCGCGTTGCATTTTGGCAATTGCCGCCGGGAAATTCGGCGCATGGACGCTGGCTTTGACCAATAAAGAGTCAAAATAAGGGCTGACGACGGCGCCGGCATAAGCATTGCCGACATCCAACCGAATGCCAAAACCACCCGGAGAACGATAAGTATTGATGGTTCCGGTATCCGGCATAAAATTGTTTTCCGGATCTTCGGTCGTAATCCGGCACTGAATTGCAGCGCCATTTTCACGCAGCTCGTCTTGCTGCGGCAGGTGCAAATCGGCAAACAAATCCGCTCCCGCAGCAATGCGCAATTGCGACTGAACAATATCGACACCTGTGATGAGTTCCGTAATCGTATGCTCTACCTGAACACGGGGGTTAACTTCAATAAAGTAATACTGATCGCCGTCAACCAGAAATTCAACGGTTCCGGCGTTTTCATAATGCAGGCTGGCCATCAAGTCCACGGCACTTTGGCAGATTTTCGCACGCAAAGCGACCGGCAAAGCAACTGCCGGCGCAATTTCGACGACTTTTTGCTGGCGGCGCTGGACTGAGCAGTCACGTTCAAAAAGATGCAAAAGATGTCCGTGTTCATCGCCCAGTACCTGCACCTCAACGTGTTTAGCCGAGGCAATGTATTTTTCGACGTACATGCGATCATCGCCAAAACTAGCCTTGGCTTCATTAACCGCATTTTGATACACTGCTTCCAGCTCTGCCTTGGAGTGAACGATACGCATGCCTTTACCGCCACCACCGCTGGCTGCTTTAAGCATCACCGGGAAACCGTGTGTTGCGGTAAAATCCTGAATTTCGCTGAAGTCACGTGTTGGCTCAGGTGTTCCCGGGATCGTCGCCAACCCGGCCTTATGGGCTGCTTCTTTCGCTGCCACTTTATCGCCGAACACATCAAGCAACTCCGATCGGGGGCCAACAAACGTCAAACCCGCAGCCCGAACTTTACGGGCAAACGTTGCGTTTTCAGAAAGCAACCCATAGCCGGGATGGATCGCATCCGCCCCGCTTTGTTTGGCAATGCGAATGATATCATCCATATCCAGATAAGCGGCAATGGGTGCCTTGCCTGCGCCTACTTGGTAACTTTCTTGAGCTTTGAACCGGTGAATCGACAAGGCATCTTCCTTGGCAAAAATGCCAACGGTCTTGAGGCCCAGCTCCTCACAGGCACGGAAAATCCGAATGGCGATTTCGCCACGATTCGCGACTAAAACTTTATGCATGCGTTTTCTCTACCTTTCGTTGCGTACGTTCGCTATGATAACTGATATTGAGCATAATCCCGACTGCCATCGACAAAACAATCATACTTGAGCCGCCATAACTGATAAACGGCAACGTGACTCCGGTGACCGGCAATACACCGGCGACGGCGCCGACATTGAAAACCGTTTGAACCAGCATCATGGTCGCAATGCCATAAGCAATCAGTGTGTGATACGTATTTTTGGAACGAATGCCAATCAAATAAAACCGCATCACCAAGAAGAACAGTAAGCCCAGTATGACCACCGTGCCGACTAAGCCCAGCTCTTCTGCAATGACAGCCAAAATGAAATCAGTATAAGGTTCAGGTAGATACCCCAGTTTTTGACTGCTCATCCCCAAACCCACGCCGAAGAAGCCACCATGATTAATGGCATACAGCGAATTGACCACCTGATTACCAGCCGCATTTGCTTTTTCAAAAGGATGAATGGCAGCGACCAACCGCTGATAAGCATAATTATGCTCCAGCCCCGGGAAGTGATAATGCGACACAATGTAATACCCCAAGACCCCTGTCGCAATCAGCGCAACCAGCCAAAGTAAGCCATAGCGCATTGGAATCCCACTAGACATCACCACCACCAGCGTGATCAAAAAGAGAATGGCGAAACCGCCAGTATCCGGTTCGACGAAAACCAGCAACATCATCATACCGGCAATAAATAGCGGCTGCCACATCTGACGCAGCCGAAAATTTTCCTGCCGAAAACTGTCCTCGCGCGACGTCAACATATGGGCCAGATAAAAAATCAAAATCATTTTGGCAAACTCGGACGGTTGCAAGCGAAAACTGCCAATGGAAATCCATGCGGCGGCCCCGTTAACCGCCCGTCCGTGTATGATTAGGTACACCAACATGACAAACAAACCCGACATCAAGACAAATAGCACCCAGCGATTACGCAAAATCTTAAGGGCCATATTGTCAAAGAAGAACACGGTTCCGATCCCGAGCACCACAAAAACAATTTGTTGCAATAAGTATTTAGTTTCTGCGGCACCATATTGCCGCTGCACCCAATAAGCGCTAGCGGAATAAACCATCACGATCCCGATGGCACACAGAACCAGATAGGGTACCAAAATGAAGTAATCCACATGGCGTAATTTTTTCCTCAAGAAAAACGCGGCCTTTCAAGCAATGATTGGATTTATTATAGCATACCGACTACACCCGCCAAGGCGCTTTAAAGACAGTTATTGCTAAGTTTAATTTGTTTTAACTTAATTTTATGCATACCAAACGTGAGAATCGGCAGCTGTTTTTTCTGAATTAGTGCAACAGGACGGTTCGAAAACAGCCAGTTTGTCGGCTTCGCTGCAGGCAATTACCATTTTTTCACTGCACTACTCGCCTATTTATGCCAAAGAAAAAACCGCCAAAATTGGCGGTTTTCAGAAAATAGACTATTTGGATGCAGCAATCTTCTTACGCTTGGCTGCCTTTTGACGTTCGCCTGTGTTCAGGATCTTCTTACGCAAGCGAATGTTCTTTGGCGTTACTTCGCAGTATTCATCATCATTCAAGAATTCAATGGATTCTTCAAGCGTCATTTTCTTTGGCGTCTTGATCGCAGCTGCGTGGTCTTTCCCGGCAGCACGTGTATTGGTCAGGTTCTTCCCCTTGGTGACATTGACAGCAATGTCATTTTCGCGGGAGTTTTGGCCAACAATCATGCCTTCATAAACTTCGGTTCCGGCATTGATGAACAATTGCCCACGATCTTCAACCGACTGCAAGCTATAAGTGGTAGCAGTACCGGCGTTGATCGAAACCAAAGCGCCTTGAGTACGACCAGGTTCCCAGTTCTTGATAACCGGCGCATACTTTTCGAAGGTGTGGTTCATGATCCCGTAACCGCCAGTGGATGACAGAAATTCAGTCGAGTAGCCGATTAAGCCACGGGAAGGTGCCAGGAAAGTGAGGCGGGTCTGCCCGTTGCCTTCATTTTCCATATTCTGCATTTCGCCTTTACGCTGGCTCATCGCATCGATAACCGTACCGGTATATTGTTCCGGCGTATCGATCTGTACGTTTTCAAACGGTTCCATCATCACGCCATCGATATCGCGATAGATAACTTCTGGCCGGCCGAGTTGTAGCTCGAATCCTTCACGCCGCATTTCTTCAACCAAAATGGACAGATGCAGTTCCCCACGACCGGAAACCATCCAGGCACCAGCCTGATCGGTATCGTCAACACGTAGCGACACATCGGTCTGCAGCTGGGACTTCAAGCGTTCTTCCAGTTTGCGCGCAGTGACATTTTTACCTTCGCGACCGGCAAACGGGCTGTCATTGGCCACAAACATCATTTGCAGCGTCGGTTCGTCAATCCGCAAAATCGGTAACGCTTCTGGCGTGTCGGCAGCCGTCACGGTTTCACCGACAAAAATGTCATCCATCCCGGAAACGGCAATCAGATCTCCGGCTTTGGCGGAATTGATTTCAGTCCGGGTTAACCCGAAGAAACCAAATAATTTCGTCACGCGGAAGTTCTTTTGCGAACCATCCAATTTCATAACGGTAACATTGTCGCCGATTTTAATTTTGCCGCGGAAAATCCGGCCAATACCGATTCGGCCAACATAATCGTTATAATCCAGCATTGCCACCTGGAATTGCAACGGTTCGTCACTATTATCGATTGGCGCAGGAATTGTTTTGATAATGGTATCAAAAAGCGGGTTCATCGTGTGCTTTTGCGTTGACAGATCGGAATCCATGCTGGAAGTCCCGTTAACGGCGGAAGCATAGACCACAGGAAATTCCAATTGGGCGTCATCGGCACCTAATTCGATGAACAATTCAAGTACTTCGTCCACGACTTCTTCCGGACGAGCACCCGGACGGTCAACCTTGTTGATAACTACGATTGGCGTCAAATGCTGTTCCAACGCCTTCTTCAAAACAAAGCGCGTTTGCGGCATCGGGCCTTCAAAGGCATCGACAACCAGCAAAACCCCGTC
The DNA here is from genome assembly GCF_000260435.1 of Lacticaseibacillus zeae DSM 20178 = KCTC 3804. Taxonomy (GTDB): domain Bacteria; phylum Bacillota; class Bacilli; order Lactobacillales; family Lactobacillaceae; genus Lacticaseibacillus; species Lacticaseibacillus zeae. The sequence continues at coordinate 19,713 of NZ_BACQ01000014.1, forward strand.
AACCATCTTCATAACCCGTTCTACTTCACCGCCAAAGTCGGCATGTCCCGGGGTATCAAGAATGTTGATCGTTGTGTCGCCATACTTCACCGCCGTGTTTTTACTCAGGATGGTGATACCACGTTCCTTTTCAATGGCGTTGGTATCCATCGCCCGATCTTGTAATTGAATGTGTTGATCAAGTGTATCCGATTGTTTAAGCATCTCGTTAACCAAAGTTGTCTTACCATGGTCAACGTGGGCAATGATCGCAATATTGCGAATATCGTCACGTGTTTTCACGTTTCTACTTCCTTTCTGCTGGCACTACAGGCCGCTTACCACATTAAAAAAGTGCCAGCAACTGACACAGTTATACGATTTTGAATTATAACACACTCTACCCAATCTGTCTGGATTTTCTGAAAAGTGAATTGCTTCACGCAGCTATTTTAGCTGAATTTTCGTAAAAGAACCGCTGTTAGGCTAATAAATAGACGAAAAACCGGCGTCTCGATTAGTCGCCGGTCGTCGTTGCTCGTTTGTGAACGCTACTTATTGTGGCTTGAGATCACTTGCCAGCCATCATTGTGAGAATCGTGCGATGCGCTTGCGGCGTGGCAGCCACAACGACACCTGGCTGGCGCAAATCAATCGGAGAACCGTCTTCGCGACTGAATTGAACGCCCAGCCCCTTTGTAATCGCCATGCCAGCCGCCACGTCCCAAGGCTGTAAATATGAAACGTAGCCAAGTTGTCGGCCTAACGCGATTTCGATAAACTCCATGCCGGCACTGCCACTCATTCTTGGCCCGGAACTCGCCAACGCAATATCACCTAGGTGCAGACGATTCTTGATTGTCATCGGACCGGTCACACCCAACAACCCGTCTTTCAGTTGCAAATCCGGTAATTTTGTCAATGTTCGTCCAGCAAACGTAACGGGCATTTCCGGTCCGCCACTCAGCACCTCATTACGCATGACGTCCATAATTGCCCCGACAACCGGTTGTCCATCACGATAAACCCCAATCATGATCGCAAAATGAGCCTGTTGTTTGACAAAATTCATCGTCCCATCAATCGGATCGACAAAAAAGACCAAACCGCTGAGATCCGTATCATCATGAGCATGGCCTTCCTCGCCGATGATGCCTGCTTCAGGGTAATCAGTCTTAATGTGATTGATTAAAAATTTCTGGTTGGCTTTATCAACATTAGTCACTAAATCATTGCGGTTACTTTTACGGGCCACGTCCAACGGTTTCGCCATTGCCGCCAAAATTTGCTTACGACTCTCAGCAAACCAGCTGATCAGTGTCTGCCGGATTTTTTCTGGATCTTGCGTCATACTTAACTCACCTTCACCTTAATCTTTTGGCTCACACCTTGGCGCGCCATCTGTACAACAGTATACATGGAATATCCGGACAGTGCTTCAAACTCCCGATCCAGTTGACGTTCAGTTCCCTTATCCGGCACCACCTGTTTGAATCCACGGTAGGCTGCCAACAGGTTATCCCGATCGACGCCATGCTCATACGCATCTTCAACGAGTGCAAAGAAAGTCGTCACTTTAATTTTTTCGTCAGTTGTCCAGTCAAGGTCTAGAGGATAGCTGTAATTAGGTTTCATTTTTATCTGCTCCTTGTTCGATTGCTTCGATTTCGGCTTGAACAGCTTGAATTGCTGTGCTCAAAGCCGCCTCTTCATCATCGGACCCCGCAACTGTCGCCAGTGTGACCACGCCGCGTTCGTCCAGCAAAATCGGCGAGCTGTCCACCTGCCCGGTTTCATCGTCAGAATCTCGCAGATGTGCGAACGTACCAATGAGCTTTTCACCGGCAAACGCAGCTAGAATCGGTTCGACAAGTCGACCTACCAGGACGGTCAAGGCGCTTGCCAAAAAGGCCTGAATAGCCGAAGCTGCTTCGGTAAAAACGGCTTGGTCATCATTTAATAACCGCAATATTGGCGTTGCCCCGACATACGCCCGACTCCAGATTAATACCGGTGATTGACTGGTACCAACGACATAAGCCGTTACTTGTTTAGCCGGGACAGCCAGTCGATCCGCCAAAAATTGTTCAAAGCACCACGTTGCACCAAAAGTTCCTAACCCAACAATCTGCCGTTTATTCAGCCCGGAGAATCGCTGGGCAAAATAAGTGAAACGTTCATCATGCGTCATCGCCACGACAACCCGCCCGGTAAAGCCTGCTGCCATCGCTGAATTCAGAACCTTACGAATTGAGGCAATGTTGGTTGCCACAAAGTTTTCATCAGCCGGCGTTCCGGTATCAGTTAGAATCAACACATCCGCCGTTTTAAGAACTTTCGGGGTTACCTTGATAAACGTATTGTGACAAATTTGACTCAGTGCCGCCAAACCGGCAACATCCACCAATGTCGTATCCGGTTCGTAGCAACCAATTTCCAGATCAAGTGGTGACGCAATTAACGTTTGCAAAAGTGCTTGTGTACTACAACTGGCTCCGTGAACGACGACTCTTTGCATGAAACCCCTTCCCCTCAATTGCGTTACCTATATTCTAGCGGAAGCGCAATCTTAAGACAAAATTAAAAAGGGCTTTAGGTGCAATTGTTAACTAACTGAAATATTAACGCCTTCTCATATAAAAATATCATGATTATCTTCTGACATTTGGTCATAAACCACTCTGAAATTTTCAAAGTTAACAAGACCGCCCCTCTAAAATGTGTGCACACAAAAACAGACACCGGAAAAATCCGGTGTCCGCTTAGTTATTCGCGCAAATGGTGATCCAAAACTAAACCGATTTCCGAAAATGACCGACCCACTTGCTAAATATTGATTGGTAAGCCTAATGCAACTTCGGCATCGTCCATGATCGTTTCGCTTAAGGTCGGATGCGGGTGAATGGTCAGCGCCAAATCCTCGACGTTCAGACCGCCTTCAACAGCGACAGTCAGCTCGGAGATCAGATCACTGGCGCCGGCACCGGCTACCTGACCGCCGATAACTGTGCCTTCTTCGTTGGTAACAAGACGGACAAAGCCTTCTGTTTGGGCCAAACTCAAGGCGCGACCATTAGCAGCAAATGGGAACTTGCTGGCCTTGGCTTTGATGCCTTTGTCTTTGGCTTCTGCTACCGTCATGCCAGTCGTGGCAAGTTCGGGGTCGGTGAAGCAAACAGCTGGCATTGCTTTATAATCAACCGCACTTGCCTTGCCGCTGATCGCTTCAGCTGCCACTTTACCTTCATAGCTCGCCTTATGGGCTAATGCTGCGCCCGGAACAACATCGCCAATCGCATAAATATTTGGCTTGTTGGTGCGGCCTTGTGCATCAACCTTGATCAAACCGCGGTCAGTCGTTTCGATGCCGACAATGTCCAGTCCCAAATCATCCGTATTTGGCCGACGTCCGACAGTGACCATGACATAGTCAGCCGCCAGTGTCTGTTCTTTGCCGTCAGCGGTATAAGTTACCTTGACACCGTTACCGGTATCTTCGGCTTCTTTGGCCATCGCGTTCGTGATAACCGTGACACCGCGCTTCTTAAAGGAGTTCAAGACCAGCTGAACCATATCCTTTTCAAAGTTTGGCAAAATCGAACTGGTCCCTTCAAGAATCGTGACATGTGCGCCTAAGTTTGCATAGGCACTTGCCAATTCAGAACCGATGTAGCCACCGCCGATAACAACAAATTCTTTAGGGACTTCCGGCAGGTTTAAGCCACCGGTCGAATCAAGAATTCGCTTACCAAATTTAAAACCCTTAATTTCAATCGGTCGACTGCCGGTTGCGATAATCAGGTTTTTGAAAGTGTAAGTTTGGGCAGAATCTTTTTGCATGACCCGTAAACTATGGTCATCCTTTAAGAAAGCCGTACCCATGATCGAATCAATCTTGTGCTTCTTGAACAACATTGAAACACCACTGGTTAAGGTGTGAACAACCTTATTTTGCTTCCAGTCCTGTGTCTTTTTGAAGTCAAGATCCGCACCTTTAGCGTTAATGCCGAATGTGCTGGCGTCCAAAGCATCTTGATAACGATGTCCGGCATTAATCAACGCCTTTGATGGAATACAGCCAACATTCAAACAAACACCGCCGATGAAAGTACTTTCGATCACGGTAACTTTCTGACCCATTTCAGCAGCCCGAATGGCAGCCACATAACCGCCGGGGCCGGAGCCAATCACAACTGTATCCAAATCGATTGCAAAATCGCCTACAACCATACTTATCCCTCCATCAACAGCAGATCAGGATCTGCCAACAATTTGTCCATCAGATTCAATGCTGTTTGCGCCAGCGCACCATCAATCAGACGATGATCATAACTCAAACTCAGCTTCAGCAGATTACCGACAACAATTTCGTTATCGGCATTGACGTATGGTTCCTTGGCAATTTTACCGACACCAAGAATCGCGACTTCCGGCTGATTAATAACCGGCGTGAACCAGCCGCCGCCAATTGATCCGACATTACTGATGGTCATGGAACCGCCACGCATTTCATCTGGCTTCAATTTGCTGTCATAGGCTTTCTGCGCATTGTCACTGATTTCTTTGGCAATTTCAAACATACTCTTGGCATCGGCGTTCTTGATAACCGGAACGTACAAGCCGTGATCCGTATTGGTCGCGATCCCGATGTTAAAGTAATGTTTGTAGACAATTTCGTCAGTGGTATCGTCAATAGACGCATTAAATTCAGGATATTCACGCAAGACGGTGACCAATGCCTTGACGATGTATGGCAAGAAGGTCAGCTTAATGCCTTTATCAGCCGCATACTGCTTGTATTTCTTGCGATGAGCCATCAACTTGGAAACTTCGACTTCATCAAAGCTCGTGACATGCGGGCTCCGCTGCTTAGATGACAGCATTGCCTTCGCAATTGCCTTTCGAGTTGGCGTCATCTTTTCACGTGTTTCAAGTTCGGCTTCACTGCCACTCGAAACATATGGTGTAATTGCTTGTGGTTTCGGTGCTGCCGGTGCTGGTTGTGCCGGAGCAGACTTGGCTGCTTCTGGCGCTGGTTGTGCCGAAGCTGCGGTCGTAGTTGAAGCGCCTGCCTTAAATGCATCAACGTCAGCTTTGGTAATGCGGCCATGCTTACCAGTTGCAGGCACTTGCGAAATATCAATACCTTGCTCACGCGCATATTGCCGAACAGACGGCATTGCCAAAATTTCGCGATTTGGATCTGTTATGGCTGGTACGGCACCTGCTGCTGGGCTTGTTGCGGAAGCACTCTCTGCCCCAGCAGCACTTGTTGCCGGTGTGGCTGCCGGTTCACCGGCAACTGGCGTATCGTTATGCCCTGGAGCATCGATATCAACCAGTGCGTCGCCGACAGATGCCGTTTCCCCTTCAGGAACCAGAATCTTGACAACTGTTCCGGTAACTGGAGATGGAATTTCTTCGACACTCTTGTCACTCTGAACTTCAAGAAGGGTATCATCCTCCTTGATTTCATCGCCAGCCTTCACATCCCACTTGACAATTTCGCCTTCTGCCAAGCCTTCGCCTAATTCCGGAAGCTTAAACTGATATACCGATTTAGCCGCGGCCGGCGCAGGTGCTGCCGGTGCAGCGGTTGAAGCTGCTGGTGCTGCTGGTGCTGCCGACTGTGCAGGCGCGCCTGAGCCATCATCAATTTCAACCAACAAATCACCGACAGAAGCTGTTTCGCCTTCCGGTACTAAAATTTTTAAAATTTTCCCGGATACTGGCGACGGAATTTCTTCGACACTTTTATCACTCTGAACTTCAAGAAGGGTGTCATCCTCCTTGATTTCATCACCAGGTTTAACGTCCCACTTGACGATTTCACCTTCTGCCAAACCTTCGCCAAGTTCTGGCAGTTTGAATTCAAAAGCCATGTTGGCACCTCTTCTCTCTAGAAATTAACGGTTTCCCGAACTTTAGCTTCAATATCCTTGGCATTTGGCAGCCAAATATTTTCGGCTTGACCAAATGGGAACGGCGTATCAGGAGCCGCAACCCGACCGATCGGTGCCTCAAGTGACAGAATTGCCCGTTCAGAAATTTCACTGATGACGTTGGCGGCAACACCGGCCATCCGCTGGGCTTCCTGAACGACCACTGCCTTATGTGTTTTCTTAACCGATGCAATAATGGTCTCAACATCAAGTGGGGCAATGGTCCGTAAATCAACAATTTCAGCATTGATGCCATCTTTAGCTAAATTATCAGCCGCCTTGAGCGCTTCACGAACCATCGCACCATAAGTGATGATCGACACGTCGGTTCCTTCACGCGTTACCGCTGCCTTATCCAGCGGCACCGTGTAAGTCCCTTCTGGAACATCTTGACGGAACGACCGGTAAAGTTTCATGTGTTCAAGGAATAACACTGGGTCATTGCTGCGAATGGAACTAATCAGCAAACCTTTAGCATCGTACGGGTTACTTGGAATAACGACCCGCATGCCAGGAAATTGAGCGATCAAGCCTTCAAAGTTATCACTGTGCATTTCTGGCGTATGAACCCCGCCGCCAAATGGTGCCCGAATGGTAATCGGCATGGAACGCGTACCACCCATTCGATACCGCATCCGTGACATCTGGCCGCCAATACTGTCCATGGTTTCAAAAACGAACCCAAAGAACTGGATTTCGGGAATCGGCCGCCAGCCGGTTAAGGCCAATCCAATGGCCAATCCGCTAATGCCTGACTCGGCAAGGGGCGTATCAAAGACGCGATCCTCACCGTGTTTAGCTTGCAAGCCATCCGTTGCCCGGAAGACTCCGCCGTTTTTACCTACATCTTCGCCGAATACCAAGGTTTTAGGGTCGTTCGCCAACTCAACATCAAGCGCATCAGTGATGGCTTGGATCATTGTTTTTTGTGCCATGGTTACTTCGACTCCTTTCCTTGAAATTCTGCCAGTTGCTCAGCCACATTCTGCGGTGATTCCTCATAGGTATCTTTCAGGAACCGCGATACTGTCTGCTGCGGTGCCTTATCGGCTTCGTTAATGGCATTCTTAATATCGTCTTTAACCTTTTCGATCAAGGCATCTTCCTTGTCCTTGCTCCACAAACCTTTATCGGTGAGGAAGTTGCGCATTCGAATCAGCGGATCGCGTTTTTGCCACAATTCATCGGTTTCCTTTGAACGATACCTTGTCGGATCATCGCCTGACAGCGTATGCGGACCATACCGATAAGTCAGTGTTTCAATCAAAACCGGACCATTGCCGGCCGCGGCCCAAGCTCTGGCTTCTTTGGTAACTTCATAAACAGCCAGTGCATCCATACCGTCAACCTGCACACCAGGAACCCCGGCAGCTACCGCCTTTTGAGCCAGCGTCTTGGCTGCCGTCTGGTTGGCACGCGGAACGGAAATCGCGAAGCCGTTGTCTTGAACGATGAAGAGTGCCGGTGCTTTAAAGTGTCCGGCAAAGTTAACGCCTTCATAGAAATCCCCCTGTGACGTACCACCATCACCGGTATACGTAAACGCGACTTCATCGCTGCCATTTTTCTTCAAGCCAAGCGCAACGCCGGCAGTCTGCACATATTGCGCCCCAATAATGATTTGTGGCGGCAATGCATGGAAATCGTCCGGATATTCATTGCCGGCAACATGACCACGTGACCAGAGAAATGCCTTGTCCAATGGTAGTCCGTGCTGGATCAGCTGCGGTAAATCACGATAAGCCGGCAACAGCCAATCTTCTTTTTTCATTGCCGCATGACTGCCAATCATGCTGGCCTCTTCGCCTGCACTCGGCGCATAAAACCCTAAACGCCCTTGCCGGTTTAGCGCTGTTGCTCGTTGATCAAGCACCCGTTGCCAAACCATCTTGGACATTAAATCAACCAACTGATCATCACTGAGATCGGGCATGATATCAGGATTAACGACTTTGCCGACTTCATCCAGAATCTGGATTGTTGGCTTAAAATCGGCATCTTGATTGTCTAACAGTCGTTTAAAATCAACTGCAGCATGCTGTTTTGCCATAATCAGAACCTCTTTCCATTCCTGTAGTTATTAACCCAGGAAAACTGTACTAATGAAAATCTTTACAAATAAAGCGTAACATTGCAAAATTGTCGTTGCAAGCGTTTTATTTCAAGGTACACAAGAAGTACTTTTTGCGAAAAAAGGCCGCCCGTTATGTCATTATCAGACTATAACAGACGGCCTTTTTCATTAAGACACAAAAAGAGCACGCTACTTCACAAGCACGTGCCTCTTCATCTTCAAAACATTGTCCGTGCATCACGAGACCGGATCTTGGTTGTGCCAGAAATCACTGGTTTTACTATGATGTTTCATGGCGCCAACCAAGGTGGCGTGGCGTGCAAAATCCATATCCAAATGAGTTTGCACTGCACGATTTATTTGTTTGCTTTTGAACAATTCTGCTGGGAGAACTGATACAGTCATGCGAGCCACATAGCAAATCTGTTTCAACGCAAGCGTCATAGCAGTAACCGCACTCATTACAAGTGAAGTTGACGCTAGATTTGTGGATTGATTCGCAAGCTGCATTAACGCACGGTCCAGTAGACCATTATTCCAAACTGCAGTCACAGTTGCTTGGGCGTCGGTCGCCATCACGGCACCAGCTACGCCCACTCCAGCAGGCACCCGCTGATTCAACAAAACCAGCAGCCCGGCCATGTCACTTGGCAAGGTTACGTGCGCTTCAGGAGACAATGCAACATCAACAGGCAGTTTTTCTCCCGCTGTCAGCATCAAAACATCACCAACGACAAGGTCTTTCGCCTGAACCTGACGAACCAGTCCTTCACGCACGACCAACACTGATTGTTGGGGATTGCTTTGATGCCGAGTCAACGCTGTGATCAAATAAACGACCACAGCTATCAAAAATCCAAGCAGTATCGCAATGATAGCAGTTAAAAGCCAGCTGTGACTGACAAAGCTAATTAGGCTGCTCACACCAGCCAGTACCGCCAGCAAAGGCAAAAAGAGTTTTGTCTTGCTGATCGGATTCTGGTGGGATGTCACTGCTTTTTGAGCCCTTTGCGCTTCATAGCGCGTCAGGCCGCTTGATATCATCATCAACATCGACAAACTCCTTTCCGTATATCCCGAAAAGAGCCGCGATGCTGCCAAATCCATTAATTTCACTTAAGAGATCGTAGCGGCAGCATAATGGGCCTTCCGGGATCCGCTAAATCGCTGCTACTACCGCTACTCTTTGAAGATTGTTCCATTATGCTCACCACCTTTTCTACTTTCCCTCAGATAAAAAAACTGCACGCCGATTGAGGACGTGCAGAAATAGCATCCCAATCGTTTAGTTTTAGCACTATACGCCTAGAAGCGAGCTTCAGTTGCGTTAGCGTAAGCCTTAATGGGCAAACGCAGTTGACTCAATTGGCATCTCTCGATGTTTCTGAGCAGCAACATTGTTCGTATAGGAGCCTCACCTAACGGAAAGCACCGTATTTATTTACCGTAATCTATAGTAGCCGATGAAAAGAGGGATGTCAACAATAACACGAACCCTCTTCCACAATTGTGCCGACCGCAATGAAAATTCAGCTGTTTTAATGAATCAAAACAGCATTTGGATCGATTGAGAAGGGATGTTCCTTATTGATGTGGTCGTAAAACAAAACACCATTCAAGTGGTCAATCTCGTGCTGGCACACAATGGCAGGATAGTTCTTAAGGCGGACTTTTTTATGTTCTCCGGCCTCGTTTTGATAAGCAATCGTGATGCGATCGGCCCGAACGACATAACCGGGAATATCTTTATCAACAGACAAGCAGCCTTCACCTTCAGCAAGAGCAGCGTGCTGTACGCTGTTGCTGATGATCCGCGGATTGATCAAAACTTCCTTGAAAAGGATTTCGTTATTTTCTCCGGGCACGAGAACCGCAGCCATCGCTTTGCTCTGGCCGACTTGCGGTGCTGCCAAACCAACGCCGGGGCGCAAATGGTATTTTTCGTTTTGCTCTTCATCTTGACTAATCACCAGATAGGCCATCATGTCGTGAGCCAATTTTTTGTCTTCATCAGAAAGAGGAAACGTTACCGGCTTAGCTCTTTCACGCAAAACTTTAGCGCCGTCACGAGTGATATCCTTCATTAAATACAAGATCCGTACCTCCGTTCATTTCTTTTACTAGATTAGCACACCGCTGCAAGTGTGAAAAGCAAAGCATGAAACATCTTGTACGCCAAAGGCTGCATTCAATAAAAAAGCATTTAATTTTCTGTACGCTTAATGGTCATGTTGTTGTTCCCATTTTCTCTGGTTCGTGTTGTTACTTATTAGCATAGTGCGGAACCCGCTCGATGTTAAAACGTATAATGGCGTTAAAAAAGAACCGATCCAAGCACTATTCCTCAGCCTTGGATCGGTTCCTTTCATTTTGAAGTTTCTGGGGAGTTGGGAATTTTACCTTTTAACCGCTTGGTCACTGCAAAGGATGATCTGCCCAACAACAATGACTGTGCACTGCACCTTCTACATCATTCTCTCACGCCACGCGATTGACATCACGGACATACTCAATGGTTGCTTGGTTGGTGATGAACGCGACATCGACATGTAATTGGCCGTCCAACACAAAAAAATCGGTGATCACAAAAGGCGGCAATGCAGGATCCGAACTGGCAATGTCCAGTTCTTCGGCTGCGTTCTGCAAAGCTTTTTCAAGGGGCTGCTGTTTGAGGGTTTTTGTTTGTAACGGTAATTGATATGAAAATGCCATGATGCCATGTCCCCATATGTCTGCCATCGGTTTTGACACCAACGGCTTAGCGACGGGAAAATCCAGTGTCTGTAAAGCTGCCGCCATTGTTTGATCTGTTAATCGTTGGCTGTGATGAAGTAATATTTGAATGGCTTTGTTACGCCGCCAGCGTTTCCTAAATGCTAAGAGAATTGCCACGACAACCAGTAACAAGACGACTAAAAACCATACTATGACGTCCACCCCCTTCTAGATCGCACCTTCGTGTCTTCTATCATTATTATACCTAAAACCAGTCGCAACTCGCTAATCAGACAAAAACATTTGGCAGTCATCGCCTTTAATCTAAAATTCTGAAAAGTGCTGACTGATTTTTCAACTCGCAATCGCGTTTGTTAACGCGGAAGCTGACGTATAAAAGTGGTGATGGTAATCACTAAAATCCGCTGCGCACCGTCCAATCCTGCTGTTCAACATGTAACTACCCTCTTCAAAATGCGTTCTCTGTTCATTCCTTCTTGATTATGCTAAACTGTTGCTAGCTGTTGTGTTCACAACAAATCGATCGGTCATAAAGGTTTTAGGAGTTGTGGCAAGAAATGAACCACAGTAAGGGTGTTTTGTTGCCATTTTGCGGTTCAATCGGTGCGAAATATCGGCCATTCCAAGGAGATCGACCATGTTTTTTTATGGTTCGTTATCTCGGTGGTGTGTCCCTTTTTTCGGAAGCCATTTTGTCACACTTCCTTTCTTTTTGTACCACGGAAGGAGTCCAATCATGATCTACAAAGTCTTATATCAAAAAGACAAGGTCCAAAATCCGCGGCGGGAAACAACCCAGACGCTTTACCTCGAGGCGCCATCTGCGGTTGAAGCGCGTGCACTTGTAGAAGCGAACACGCCTTACAACATTGAATTTATCCAGGAACTCTCCGGAAATTTCCTGGAGTATGAGGAAAAGTCAGCCAACTTTAAGCTGACCACCTTCTAATCATATGAAATTAAATATTAAAAATAACGAAACCGCCGTCTTTGCTGTCGGCGGTTTAGGTGAAATCGGGAAGAACATGTACGGGGTTCAATTCCAAGATGAAATCATCGTCATCGATGCGGGGATCAAATTTCCTGAAGATGACCTGCTTGGTATTGATTATGTCATTTCCGATTATTCCTATTTAGTTCAGAACAAAGACAAGATCAAGGCTTTGGTTATTACCCATGGCCACGAAGATCATATCGGCGGCATTCCCTACTTCCTTGAGCAGGTTCCAAACGTCCCGATTTATGCTGGGCCGTTAGCAGCTGCCTTGATTCGCGGCAAGCTCGAGGAACACGGCTTGTTACGCACAACAAAGCTGACGGAGATCAATGAAGACACCGTTTTAAAGTTTAAAAAACTGAGTGTCGAGTTTTTCCGCACCACCCACAGTATCCCGGATACATTGGGTATTGCCGTCCACACGCCACAGGGAATTGTCATTCAGACCGGTGACTTTAAGTTTGATCTGACGCCGGTTGGTGACCAACCTTCACCGAATTTTCAAAAAATGTGTCGTTTCGCCGAAGAAGGCGTCCTAGTCTTAATGTCTGACTCGACCAATGCCGAGATCCCGACGTTTACCAAATCTGAACGGTTTGTCGGCAAGTCGATTCGCCATATTTTTGATCGGATTGATGGGCGTATTATCTTCGCGACATTTGCGTCCAACATTTCACGAATTGCGCAGGCTGCTGATGCCGCCATGGCACATGACCGCAAGATTGCGGTCTTTGGCCGTTCGATGGAAACAGCCATGGTCAATGGCCGTGAGCTGGGTTATCTGAATATCCCTGACGATGTTTTAATCGATGCCCATCAGTTGAATTCACTACCTGCTGATAAGGTTATGATTCTGTGTACCGGCTCGCAAGGTGAACCAATGGCTGCTTTAAGTCGGATTGCGAATGGTACCCATCGCCAAATCAGCATCCAGCCCGGCGACACCGTCATTTTCTCCAGTAATCCGATTCCGGGTAACACGGTTAGCGTCAACCACGTGATTAACCAACTGAGCGAAGCCGGTGCCGAAGTGATTCATGGCAAAGTCAACAACGTCCATACTTCCGGCCACGGTGGTCAAGAAGATCAGAAATTGATGTTGCGCCTGATTAAACCGAAATTCTTCATGGCCTGCCATGGTGAATATCGGATGCAAAAGATTCACTGTGAACTCGCTCAACAATGCGGGGTTCCGGAAAAGAATTGCTTCATCATGGAAAATGGTGACGTATTGGCACTCACGGAAAAAAGTGCGCGGATCGCGGGCCACTTCCCTGCTGGCGACGTTTACATCGATGGCAGCGGCGTTGGCGACATCGGCAATGCGGTTATCCGCGATCGTCGCATGTTGTCAGAAGAAGGTTTGGTCGTCGTAGTCGCAACCATCAACATGCAGAAGCAAGCTGTTTTGGCTGGCCCGGATTTGCTCTCACGCGGGTTCATCTACATGCGTGAATCAGGCGAATTGATCAACCAAGCCCAGCGGCGGGTTTATCGCACGATCAAATCCACTTTTTCCAATAATGAAAAAGTAACCGAGGCAAGTTTAAAAGACGCAATTATCAGTAACTTGCAGGAATTTCTTTTCGATAAAACCGAACGACATCCAGTTATTTTGCCGATGTTGATTTTACTTTAAAGCCGACTTGTCAAAAACAATCGTCATTCAAAATGTCGATCATGACCGTACTGCCGCATTGTTGCCGGCAGTACGGTATTTTTTTGGCCTCTGGAGAAGACGTCATTGCATTGTTTTTCTTCAGTTTTTCGGTATAATTGATTGCGTGTCTGATTAGGAGGAAAGTTGATGGCGGCTGTTTTTTATTATCTTATCTATAACCCGGCGGCTGGTGGCGGTGCGGCCATCCCGATTTTTAAACAGGTTAAGGCCGTCTTGGACCAGCGCCAGTTGCCTTACGCAATCAAAACCTCGCGTTATCCTGGCCATACCAACGTTATTACCAAACAGATCGGTAACTTTAACACGCATGAACATCCGGTTCTGTTGGTGATCGGCGGCGATGGCACGTTGAATCAGGCTATCAATGGATTAATCGGCACTCGCCAACATGACATCCCGGTTGCCTATGTACCAGCCGGATCGGGCAATGATTTCGCCCGCGGCATCGGTATGTCAGAGGACCCGATGCATGCGCTAGAACAGATTCTGCAAGCTTCTAACCCGGTTACAATTGATATCGGTCGCTACCACGAACGAACCCGCGATGAATCCGGATATTTTGTCAACAATATCGGCATCGGGTTTGATGCAGCCGTCGTCAATGCCGCCAATCATAGCGACAGCAAACAACTGTTAAACAAATTCCACCTCGGCAAGTTAACCTACTTATTCCATGTTCTCGGCATGTTACTGACTCGCCGCCCTTTTCCGGTGGCAGTTTATGAAAAAGGCGTCCGCCATTTTTTTCACCATGCTTATATTTGCACAACCACGAATATTCCTTACTTCGGCGGCGGTATCCGGCTTTACAAACCCGCCGATCCGACTGATGGCCAGTTAGACCTAGTGATCGTGGAATGGTTCAATATCGTCTCCTGGGCCTTGGCGATGCTGCAACTGCTGCGCGGCAAAACACCGACCAGTAAAGCCGTTCACCTTTTTCATGCGAATAAACTAACGGTCGAGACCAGCTCCCTGGAATTCGGCCAGATGGATGGCGAAGAGATGGGAACGCGACCATTTGAAATTGACTTCTCAGTGGCCAGCCAGCGCTTTTGGATTGACCGCAGTATTTAAATGAATGACAAAACGGCACCGATTCTTTGTGAAATTTCACAAGGATCGGTGCCGTTTTGTGCTATTCAGTGCTCTTATTGATCAACGTGCGCTAAACCGGTTACTTAAATTTTGCTACCAAGATCCAATCAGAAATAACCCGAAAAGTAAGGCTCTTCCATTGGGACGGCATTTTCCAACAATTTAATGGCGTGTTTACTTGCCGAAAGCCGCTCGATTTGGGCCAAATAAGAAGGCCGCCGATAACTCATGAGCATGGTTGTCAGTGTCTGAATGTCTGTCGTAATGGCTTCGCCCACCGGCCGATCGGTAATATGCACTTGCTGATTTTCATCCCAATAAACCCCAAAGGTGCCGTTGTTCCATGGCGCTAACGGATCACTCACAATAAAGTGGAATGGTTCCGTCGTCTCGGTTGCAAACGGGTATTGTGCCAAGAAGGCTTTGACATCCACAATCCGCGCCATGAAGTAAGGTTTGATGGTTTGATAGATATCCCCGTCATCCAAGAGAAAATGCAACGGCTCATTTTTGTAAATATTGCCTTTAACATGTGTCACCATCGAAAAATGGGCACTGATGAAGTTCCACAACCCGACGCGGGCTTCCTGATTGGTGTAGATCATTTCCTTCACGTGGAAAACCTCGTCCGCAATCCAATACAAAACATAGCCTTGAGGTTGATCATCGGCATCATAATACACACCGGCTGTCCGTTCTTCTTCATTTTCCCAGCGCCAATACTCATCCCAGTTTAACTGGTTGCGAATCATGGCGCCGTGATTTTTCATGGCGAAGCGGTTGTACGTTTCAATCACGTCAGGATCATCAATTTCCAGACGTTCAACGTGGCCAGGCACATTAACCTGTTTCGGCAGCTGAGTATCTTTGACGTCAAACGTGAGATGATCCGACATAATCTCCCAGCCTTTTTTGCGATAAAACGGAATGCTGTAGGGATACAGATACGAAATCCATTGTTTGTGGCTACGCATATGCTCCAAGCCCAACTTAACTAAATCATGCATCAGCCCATGACCCGCGTATTCCGGATAAGTCCCGACGCCGGTTAGTCCGGCCATTTGATACAACGTCCCATGAATGTTCACCGTGCAAGGATAAATAGCAAGCGAGCTAACAAGCTCATCTTTATGGAACCACCCCAACACATCTGACTTTTCCAAAACCGGACGCTTGGCCCGCTCCAACTCGCCTTCTTCATAGCCGGATTGTTCTAAGTCTTTTTGCGTGACCTGAAACACATAAGTCAAAAGATCGTTGAACTGCTCAAGATCCTTAGGTGTCACTGGCTTAATGACCAGTGACTTGCGTATGTTGTCCTCCATACAAAATTAATTCTCCTTCGTCATAAACATTTGCGGGGTTATACCATCCATTCCAATCATCGGATCAATTTTCTGTGAGGCTGCCAGTGCCGGCGTTAACTGGTGAGGCGCCGTTTTGGCAGGCCTAACTTCATTATCCGAGTCGGAACCATTTGTGTCAATTTGTGCGGATTGTTGCGGCAAAGCTGGTTGTGGCTCCGCAGCTTCTTCAACAGTCGTTTGTGATCCTTCGATGTCAAACACCTGCTGCAACCGCTGAACCAACCCCGTGTGCCGATTGACGGCCACTTCACCAACCGCCGTTTCAAAAGCCGCTAGTTCGCCAACCAGAATCAGAAATGACTTTGCCCGGGTAATGGCGGTATAGAGTAAGTTTCGCCGCAACATTCGGCGACTTTGCAAGGTTAACGGCAAAATCACCATCGGAAATTCGCTCCCTTGAGCTTTGTGGATCGATGTCGCATAGGCAAGCGTGATTTTGCTAAAATCGCTACGCTTATAGGTGATCTCATTGCCGTCAAAATCAATCGTCAGCTCATCGGTTTTGCTAGGTGCTTCCTTTGCTAACGTAATCCCGACAATCTGGCCGATTTCGCCATTGAAGACATTCTGATTAGGATCATTGACCAGTTGCAGGATTTTATCACCGATTCGATACTCGGTGTCGCCAAAATGAACGGTTTTGGTCCGCGCGCTACGTTTAGGATTTAAAATATTCTGCAGCATTGGATTGAGGCGATCAATTCCCGCCGTTCCGCGATACATTGGCGCCAAAACCTGAATGTCGGCGATCGAAAACTGCTTAACAGCAGCCCGCTTCACGACCTGACCCACGACTTCCGGCACTTGGCTAGGCGTGCATGCCAAAAAACTGCGATCCACTTGCGGTTGCGTGAAATCGTCAGGAAGTTTACCGGCATTCACCGCATGAGCTAACGGAATAATCGAACTATCGGCGTCCTGGCGATGAATATGGGTTAAAGCTGCTTGTGGCAATGCGCCGCTGCGTAAAAGATCCGCGAAAACCTGACCCGGACCCACACTAGGCAACTGATCCTTATCCCCGACCAAAACAATCTGCATGCCGGGATGAAGCGCGGTCAACAGCGTCCGAAATAAATACGTATCGACCATCGACATTTCATCAATAATCAACAGCCCATCCGGCAGATCATTAGGCGCAAAATCCTGCGTATCTACGCCCAGTCCCAATAATCGATGAATGGTACTGGCCGGTAATTGCGTCGTCTCACTGATTCGCTTAGCTGCGCGGCCAGTCGGTGCTGCCAACATGATTGGAAATGGATCATCCGAGTTATACTGATTGGCATCTAACGAGAGGTCATGTAGTCGCGCATAAGTGCGAACGATACCATCTGTCACGGTCGTTTTTCCGGTACCGGGGCCGCCAGTCAACAGAAAAATCGGCGAGCGTAAAGCCGTGACAATTGCTTTTTTTGGACATCATCGTAGGCAATGCCGGTGTCTGCCTGCACTTCCGCTAACGTTTTTTCAATATCTGGCAGCTCAGGTTCTTCAGCCTTCGCGCCTGCTTCGGCTAATCCCTTCAACTGACGGGCAATCTGCCACTCTGAATCATAGAGCCGTTTAGGAGAAATCCGCTTACCTTCAGCGACCAGCTCATTATCTTTAGCCAGAGTCACAATGGCCTGACCAACGTCATCCGGCTTAACGGCAATATTCCGTGCCCGCTCTAACAAATCAAGTGTCTGGGTAACCAGTGTGCGCAGTTCGACAAAAGTGTCCCCTTCACCATCGGTCAGGCGTTGTAGCGTGTCCATGACGGCACCGCCGAGACGCAATTGCGAATCCGGTGCGATATTCAATTTGGCAGCAATTTGATCGGCGCGGGTAAACCCGATGCCGGCAATATCATTGATGAGTTGATACGGGTTTTGCTTAATCACTTCTAGCGCATCATTTCGGTACTGCTGATAAATCCGCCCAGCCATGTTACTGGTGAAGCCGTAATCATTCAGTCCGATGATGACGCGTTCCATGCCTTGATTCGTCTTGAGATTGTCAACCAGCATTTTTCGCTTTGCAGCGGTGATGCCAAGTCCCTCAAGCGATGCCGGGTCGTCGAGAATCTGATTAATCGCATCCACTCCGAGCTTATCAATGATCTTCTCGGCAGTTTTAGGCCCGATGCCCGGAAACTTATCCGAACTGAGGTAATTGATCAAACCGGTTTTATTGGTTGGCTGATCAACGTGATAATTATCTGCCTGAAACTCTTGGCCATATTTGGGATGGTTAATCACATGACCGGTAAAGGTGTAAGTTTCGTCTTCCTTGATATCACCAAATGTTCCGGTCACGACAATATCCGGTTCTGTCCAGGTGATGGTCGTAGCCGTAATATCAATCAGGAGAATTTTAAAAAAATTCGTTGGATTCTGAAAGAAAATGCTTTTGACCCGGCCGGTGACACTATCCTCATGCCTGTCCATCATGACCCTCCTGTAGCTTTAAAAACCGGTTGATGTCGGCAACGGCGCTGGCCTTTTGATCATAACCCTTCGGATCGAGTCGCTTGGCTTCATCCAGATAATGGCTGCCATCTTTGCCAGCGGCACTTAACGCCATGCCATAAGTAAACAGAATTTGTGGTTGCTTGTCGTCTAGCAACGGCTTCAAAATGTCCGCTGCCGCGTCAAATGCCTGCGCTGCCAACAACAGATCGGCTGCAAGTAAGGCCGCGTCGGTTTGTTTAGGCGCCAATTCGTGGGCAGTGAGGGCAAATGCCAACGCTTTCTTGGGCTGGCCCGCTTGTTGATAACTCAACGCCAACATATAGGTGGCATCATTTTTGAGGTGCTTGTCCTTGCGACACTTGGCAAACCAGGCTGCTGCGGCTGGATAATCCGCCTGGGCATAGGCAAATAAGCCGGCCGTGTATTGGAGTTCAATATCAGTCGGGAAAAGGTTGCGGGCTTTGGCAAGGAGTTCACCCGCCTGATCCAAAGCTTTCAAACTGATGAGCATTGTTGCCAACATGGCATAGCGCTTAGGATCTTTAGGTGCAGCATCAATGGCTTTGACTGCTGCATGAATGGCTTCTTCGTGTTTTCCTTGGTTAAATGCGGTTAAAATATCTGAATCCATAACAACCTCTTTACTCATATCGTGGTCATGCTGTGTCAAAAATCAAATGGTGTCGGTTGGTTTTGGCGGTTCTGGTAAAAAGCCGGTCTCGTTCCAGTCGATTAATTTAAACGGCAAACTTGGTCCATCTGCCTGTAAAATCGTCACGCTGCTGTTTGTAAGGCCACCGTCTTTGCGAATCTCGGCTAATGGCGTCCCCAGCAAGCTTTGAATGACTGCAGCCAACGCGGCGCCATGACTGACGTACAACAAATTGGCCTCACCGGTTCGATCCATTGCGACCGTCGCAACAATGGCCGGAATGGCGCGATTGATCAGCTGGGGAAACGACTCGCCATGAATTTTTCGCGGATCATAAGCAGCCGGTTCATGCCGAAAAGCATGTAGCTCTTGCGGAAAGTGCTTGGCAACGTCACTGAACGTCATGCCTTCCATTTTGCCCAAGTTGAATTCGCGCAACGCCGGCATAACCGTTAACGGAATCGTCTCATTTAAATCTTTGATTAAAGTCTGCGCCGTCACCCGCGCACGTTTGAGCGGACTCACATAGGCGTGGGCAAAAGGAATGCCACGCAAATAGTCGGCTAATGCCTTGATTTGCTCAAAACTTTCCGGAAGCAACGGGGAGTCCCCATTTCCGCCTTGATAACGTCCTTGATTATTCCATTCGGTTTTGCCATGGCGTACAAAATATAATTTGGTCACGAGCCGCACTCCTTTTACGTCTTAACCTTTTCATTATCAGTATTTTCGCCATAAATATCAAGCACACTCAGGGATGGATCAAAACTGACAAGTGGTACCTTTAACGCGTTCGCCGGCGCAGGAGTCTGCGTGTAAGGACCTTGGTCGCAATGGCAAAGAACGCCATCACGCCCAAGGCCACCTACACTCCGACTCCTAAGCGCGCCGGCTCACGCTTAAAAAATCGTGGCTGAGCCATAATTTTACGAGAACGTTCATGGATTAATGAATCACGAACAATCAAAAAAGCTGAGGCAATAAGTTCCGAGTCGTGCCAAACTCCGCAATCTCCGGCCAGCTGGGGCTGGCGACGCGAAGCTAGAGCGGAGACGGCGCTTTGAGCCAGAAGCCCGCTGTCTCAAAGTCGCCTAACAACATCAGCGACAAAGCCCGGTCGCTGTGTTGTTTGCACGGCTGAGCCCCATCTGGCCTACGATTACTCCGCTTTGGCACTCATAGCTTAAATGACCTCACTGAATTACCCCATAGAAACAAAAGATGAACATACTCTCGATAACGACAAAGAGTATGTTCATCTTTTTTAGTCTGGCTGTGAATTATGACCCAGCCTCTGAAGCTTTTCTAATCGGTCATTACTCGTTACTAAACGTACTGCAACTCATTCGTGTGGGCGTATGCTGCATCAATGGTGCCGCCGCCTAAGCACTCGTCGCCGTTATAAAAGACAACGGCCTGGCCGGGGGTAATAGCGCGAACCGGCTCGTCAAAGTCGACCGTGGCGGTGCCGTCATCATGATAACGAATCGTAACGCCCGTGTCGCGCTGGCGATAACGGAACTTTGCGGTCATGTGGGTGCCTTCTGCCGGCGCCTCTCCGGTTGTCCAATTAAGGTTTGACGCACTGAGGCTTGTGGCCATCAAGGCAGGATTATCAAAGCCTTGGCCCACGTAAAGAATATTCTTGTCTAAATCTTTGCCAACAACAAACCAAGGCTCGGAATTTTGCGAATTGCCGCCAATACCAAGTCCCTGACGCTGACCGATCGTATAATACATCAGCCCGTCATGGGTGCCCATCTCGACACCGTCAACGGTCATCATCTTACCGGGCTGCGCTGGCAGATAGGTACTTAGAAACTGCTTGAAGTTGCGCTCACCGATAAAGCAGATCCCGGTCGAGTCTTTCTTCTTCGCTGTAGCAAGTCCTGCAGCAGCCGCAATCTTACGTACTTCCGGCTTCTGCAGATGGCCAATCGGAAACATTGACTTCTTAAGCTGATCCTGGGAGAGCTGACTCAAGAAATACGTCTGGTCTTTATTACCGTCAGCTCCACGCAACATGTGAATCACGCCATCCTCATCGGTCTTCACCTGCGCATAATGACCCATCGCAATGTAGTCCGCATTTAACTGCTCAGCATAGTCCAAAAATGCCCTGAACTTGATTTCCTTGTTGCACATAACATCGGGATTCGGTGTCCGGCCGGCTTTATATTCGTCTAGGAAATACTGAAAAACCCGGTCCCAGTACTCTTTTTCGAAATTGATCGAGTAATAAGGGATCCCGATTTCACTTGCTACCTTAGCGACATCTTCGTAGTCCGTGGTCGCCGTACAAACGCCATTTTCATCGGTGTCATCCCAATTTTTCATAAAGACACCGACAACATCATATCCCTGTTGCTTCAGCAAAAGCGCCGTGACACTGGAGTCAACGCCGCCGGACATGCCGACAACAACTCGGGTGTTGGAATTGTCCAAAACAATCACCATCATTTCATCAGATTCTGGAGATATCCGATTTGAAGGTCGAATTCCAGTAAGTGTTATTATAGCAGGCCACAAAAAGATAGCAAGCACAGCTCTGCACAAGCCTTTTCCGACTTTTGGGTTAAAGTGGACCAAGTTTTTTAAATCGCCCAGACGCACTGTGACGGTTAAAAGGCTGCGGCCACCCTGCTTCTGGCATTATGCCCGCCGTTCCGGAGCTTCGTTATATTGGCGCAATGCCTGGCCAGTACGGGATTGTTTGACCTGCATACTAGCTTCCGGGGTTCCGGCGTATAAAATCCGCCCACCATAAATGCCAGCATCAGGACCCATATCAATTAACCAGTCTGCCTGACTGATGACTTGCAAGTTGTGTTCGACAATGATCAGTGAATTTCCGGCAGCCACCAAATCGTCAAACAAGCGCAACAATTTGGTGATGTCCTGTAGGTGGAGGCCGGCTGTCGGTTCATCGAGTAAGTACACTTCACCGGTGCGGTTTAATTCAACCGCCAGCTTAAGGCGCTGCTTTTCCCCACCGGACAACGTTGTCAGCGGCTGACCGAGTGTTAGGTAATCAAGCCCCACGCGCGCCATATTCCGTAACGGCTTGGCAATCTCACTTGTTTCAGCGAAAAAGGTTTGCGCCTTGGCAATCGGCATTTGTAACACGTCGGCAATATTTTGGCCGTGATAGGTGTAACTCAGTGCCTGATCGTTATAACGGCGCCCGTGGCACTGTTCGCAGACGGAGACAACCGGATCCATGAAGGCCATATTCGTGATCGTCACACCTTTACCTTTGCAGCGTGGGCAGGCGCCGCGACCGTTGTAGCTAAACCAACTGCTACCAACATGGTTAGCGTGAGCAAAAACTTTGCGAATCGGGTCAAGAATTTTCAGGTAAGTTGCCGGCGTCGAGCGAATATTGGCGCCGATGTCGGTCTGCGCCAGATCAATGTATGGCACCGTCAGATGATCGCGTAATGCGCTGACCAGCGTACTTTTACCTGATCCGGCGACTCCGGAAATCACGGTTTCGATACCCAGGGGAATAACGGCGTGGACGTCTTTCAGATTGTGCCGGTGAATGTGGGGCAAATCCAGCGTTGTCTTGGCTGGCCGCGGCTTGCGAAACGTCAGTCGCTGTTTAAGCAGTCGCCCAGTGAGCGCCTGGCTAGCCAGCAACTGCGGATAAGTGCCGGTGAACGTGATGTGGCCACCGGTTGTGCCGGCACCGGGACCGACTTCGACAATGTAATCGCCTAATGCAATTAACGCCGGATTGTGTTCGACAATCAAAATCGTGTTGCCTTTTTGCTTTAACCGCACTAGTGCCCGCTTAATTAATTCAATGTCATGCGGATGGAGGCCGACGCTGGGTTCATCAAGAATATAAACCATGTCAACCAAGGCGCTGGTCAGGAATTTAGCGATTTTGATGCGTTGGGTCTCACCGCCGGAAAGTGTTTCTGTCGGCCGATCTAATGAAAGGTACCCTAGCCCGATATCAATCAAAGCATCGATTTTCCGTAGCAGTTCGCGAATCACATCTTGCGCTAATGGAACCTGAATTTTCTTCAAAAACTCCCGCACATTGATCAGATCCATTTTTAGGACCTGCGCAATATTGGTCTGATTGATGAGGCAAGTCAACACTTCCGGACGCAAGCGCGTGCCATGGCATGCAGGGCAGGGTTTGCGCGTCACGATTTCAGCAAGTGCTGCCTTATGGTGCTCCGCTTCTTTCTTACCAATAATCGACCGCTTGATGCGCGGCACAACCCCTTCATACAGCGCCGTTCGTGGCCACTTGGCAGGCGCATGTTGGAGCGTCTGCTGCGGCGCATATAACAATAATTTCATTTCTTCCGGTGTGTAATCCCGCAACGGTTTATCGTTGTCAAACAACCCACTATAGGCATAGCGCCGCCACCGCCAAGTATCCGGCCCAAAGCTGACGAATGTGATAGCCCCTTCGTTTAATGATTTGTTTGGATCGATCAACTTTTTAACGTCAATATCATCGACATAGCCGAGTCCCTGACAGGTTTGACACATCCCCTGTGGCAGGTTGAATGAAAAGGTATCCGAATAACCGATGAAGGGTTTGCCGATCCGGGAAAACAACAGCCTTAAAAGTGAATAAATCCCGGTATAGGTAGCTAGGGTCGACCGCGCATTTTTCCCGATTCGTTTTTGCTCAACCACGATGGCCACCGGTAAATGGTCAATCGAACCCACGTCGGGCTGGCCATACTTGGGCAGATATTGCTGGGTAAAGCTCGGAAAGGTTTCGTTTAGTTCCCGGCGCGATTCAGCCGCGATGGTATCAAAGACCAACGACGACTTGCCTGATCCAG
Source organism: Lacticaseibacillus zeae DSM 20178 = KCTC 3804 (assembly GCF_000260435.1). GTDB lineage: Bacteria > Bacillota > Bacilli > Lactobacillales > Lactobacillaceae > Lacticaseibacillus > Lacticaseibacillus zeae. The sequence continues at coordinate 43,512 of NZ_BACQ01000014.1, forward strand.
AACGCCCGACGAAAACGGAAATGGCGTACTTTGGAACTTTAATATTCACATGTTGCAGATTGTTCTGATTGGCGTTATGAACTTCGATGAAGCCGTGTTCGAACATCTAGCGTCCCCCTAACCATTCTTGTGCTTGCTGACGCGCGCTCATCACAACGCGCCGGCTTACGCTAAAAAAACTTTTAATAATACCAGCTTAGCACTTTTGATTTGCAGACATGACCATCACGGCGATTCAATCATTCATGCTCAACGAAAAAAGCAGCAATCTCCTCACACAAGAAGATTACTGCTGGTTTCAAACCCGATTACTTAGGTTCAATAACGCCGCGTTCAATTAAATTGTTAACCCAGTATTGATACTGTTCAACATTTTCTTTGGTACGGTCGTTTTTAAAAATGTTAATCGCCTTTAGGCCGTTCCCAGTAGTTACATCAAGTTGAAACTTGTCCAGGTTCTTCGCCACCGTCATTTTGAGCTTATTCGCCGTCGTGTACGGTGAGTTAGGATCCAGAGACCGTTGCAACTGAAAATTGCCATTCTTGGTTTGAACAAAGCCAAGATCGATCAACGTGAACCGTTTCAACTCTGAACCAATTCGATAAGTCTTCGGATCGCCTTGCGCAGATCCTGTGGGTGCTAATGCCATTATGAAACATCCTCCTGAGCGTGAACCGGCGCGCTCGGAGTCGGAGTGTAAGTGGCCTTGGGTGTGATGGCGGTCTCTGCCATTGCGACCGAGGTCCTTACACGCAGACTCCTGCGCTGGCGAACGCATTAATGTGTGAGCGTGAACCGGCGCGTTAATATGAGCGTGAACACGCTTTACTAACATTAAGTTTAGCATATCATGCGGCTACTGTGCGGCTTGTTTAGCAGCCAGCCGTTGCACAATCGGCAGTAGCGTATCAATGAAGGCTTGAATATCTTCCTGAGTGGTCTGTGCCCCAAATGAAATACGGATTGATTCGCCCAACCGCGGGCTATCCGCACCAAACATTGCGGTCAGGACGTGCGAAGGCTCCAGCGACCCCGCCGTGCAGGCAGATCCGCCTGAAACAGCCACACCAGCCAAATCGAGGTTGGTTTGTAAGGCATAGGTGGAAATGTCCTTCAGCCATAAGTTGAAAACATGATTGACATTGTCAGGTCTGATGTCGCCATTAATTGCGTAAGGAATGTCGGCATCATCTAAAGCGTTCATGATTTGTTTCTTGAAGCCAAGATATTTGGTCTGGCGCTTTGCCTTTTCTTCAGAAGTGATCAGCTCAACGGCCTTTGCAAAACCGGCGATACCGGCAATATTTTCGGTGCCTGCACGGCGTTTTAGTTCTTGCTCGCCGCCTTTTAGCAAAGATGGAAATTGCACTTTGGGATCGCGATATAAGAAGCCGATCCCCTTTGGTCCGTTGATTTTGTGCGCGGACACACTCAACATATCAATGTGCTGGGCTTTGACATCAATATCCAGTAATCCATATGCCTGGGTGGCATCTGTGTGGAACCAAGCTTGATGATCAACCAGCCGTTCGCCGATGTCAGTGATCGGCATGCGGCTACCGACTTCGTTGTTGCCCATCATGATCGTAACCAGAATCGTATCATCATCCAAGGCCGCGTCAAAATCAGCCAACCGAATCCGCCCATTTTCGTCAACCGGCAGATAGGTGACCCGGAAGCCCTCTTTTTCCAAAGCCTTCAGTGGCTGTAAGACCGAGGGATGTTCAATCGCAGTTGTAATGATGTGCTTTCCCAAAGCAGCGCGGGCATGCGCCGTCTGGGTAATGGCCGTATTGTTGCTTTCGGTGGCACCGCTGGTAATCACCATCTCGCCAGGTTGGGCATGAATCGAGTCGGCCAGAACTTTCCGACTCTTATCCATCACCGTATGTGCCTCTCGACCAAACCAGTGCGTCGAACTCGCGTTACCAAAGTCATGCTGCATTTGATCCGTCATCGTCTGAATAACCTCAGGCGCCGTTGGTGTTGTAGCTGCATTATCAAGATAAATATGTTGCATAAAAAATCAGCTCCTAGTCATGCTGAGATGCCTGTAAATGGGCAAAGAACTGCAACAACATCGCGGCACTTTGCTCACCTGCTTTAATCACAAACTTGTCAAAATCAACCCCGGATTGCTCATCGGCCACGTCACTCATGGCGCGAATCACAACAAATGGCGTGTGGAACTCTTTGGCAACTTGGCCGACTGCCGCACCTTCCATTTCACTGGCAAGTGCCTGCGGATAGGTTTTCAAAATACGGGCAATGGCTTCTTTCCCGTTAATAAATTGGTCCCCCGATACAATCAAGCCTACTTTAGGCGTCAAACCAGTTGCCGCAGCCGCTGTTTGAATTTGCGTCACATATGACATGCCTGCTTCAAAGATCTGTGGCTGTTGCGGAAGTTGCCCCGGCAAGTAGCCAAAGGCCGTAGCATCCACATCGTGATAAGCCACGCCACTGGAAATAACCACATCGCCGATCGCCAAGCCGTGGCCAATGCCACCGGCACTACCGGTATTAATGACAACGTCAGGTTTATAAGTCGCCAACAGCAATGCCGCTGTCATCGCGGCTTGCACCTTGCCAATGCCGGATTGTACCAAAATCACATCGACATCGCCGATTTTACCTTCAAAATAATGTTGACTGGCAATAACCGTCTCTTTTTGCTGGGTTTGCCGCGCCAACAACGTGCGAATTTCCTCTTCCATCGCACAAATCACACCGACTTTAATCAAAAAATCCCCTCGTTCTTTCTACAAAATATGACGCTATTTTTACGCCTCGTAGGTCCGCTACATCCCTTAGCCAAAATAAAGAACCAAAAAGACAATCACAATCAATCCAAAGACAATGCCAATCGCCCAATTCAGCCGCTTCTTGAGACTATTCACTTTACGAAAAGTGATTTCATCAAAACGTGCCGCCTTAACCTCTGGCTTGTCCCGCGTCTGCCGGGCGTATTCTTTTTCCACTTCAACCCGTTTGGCTTCGCGATCACGAGCTTCCTGCTTCTTTTTCTTCTGGGCTTCACGGTAGGCTTTACGCGTGTTAACTTCTGCCATGCTGTTCCTCCTGCTGCTGCCAATAAAACAAGGCTAACAACGTCTTACTGTCACAAATTCGGCCATCATCGACTGCTTGTTGGGCTTCATCAAAGGTTAGCCAATGACTGTTCACAAATTCATCGGCATCTTGCGGCAGGCGCTGATCAGCGGGGGTCAATTCGCGAGCCAAAAAAAGTGCCATGGTCGCATCCGAAAAGCCAAGTGATTGAAAATAACTGGCAAGCGGCTGCCAATTCAACGCTTCTAAACCGGTTTCTTCATTTAATTCGCGTTGGGCAGCAGCCAGTGGCATCTCGCCTTGGTGGATCTTACCAGCAGGAATTTCCAGCGTTGCCTGGCCAACAGTCGACCGAAACTGACTGACAAACAAGGCTTGATGTCCTCTCAACGCCAAAATGCCCGCAGCCGGCTGTGCACGCACGATTTCCCGCTTAGCTGTCTGATCATCGGCCAGTTTAACCGTCAGTTCATCTACTGCTACCAATTCACCCGTAAATACCCGTTGTTGTGCAATCGGTTTTTCCTCCATCGCAGCCGCCTCCTCGTCCTATTTAGTCACAAGTGCCAAGCCGTCAATCAACGAATCGTTAACCGACTCAAAACGTTGCCAAACACTACTTTTATGAAAGATCATGTCATCAGCTTACACCAGCAAACGATGCAATGCTTGATCTTAACAAAAAATTTGCGAATATCCAACTTCCGGCTGATAGTCAACCTATAGGACTGTGCTAAACTAAACTCAAACGAAAGAGGAAGTGATCTCGTGGCCACAAGCAAACGTATTCGCATTTGGCGAATCATACTCTGGGCCGCCATGGGTGCGGTATTAGGTGCCTTATCCGGGCGTTGGGCAATCGCTGTTTTTGTCGGCGTTGTGTTTGCCTTCGCTCGCTTTATCGGTGAACTAAGCCGGCCGAAGCCAAAATCCACCAGTCTGCCAAGTTTGGATCCAAAAATGGCTGAACACTATGCGGCTTCCGGATTAAGTGATGAAGAAATCAAACTTTTTAGAAAGACCATGGCTGAACTTGCCGATCAAATTCGGACCATTGAAGCATTGACCAAGCAAGTGCCAAAGCTTCGTGCGCTCACACTTAATACCGATTTGATCGATTTGCTGCATGCTTATTTTGAGGCGCTGGTGCAAGCTCCGCAGCGGCTGACAGACGCCGGCACTTTTGTCTATCAACAGGTCCCGAATCTGTTGGATTTAATGCAGAAATATGCCCAAATCACACACCATGAAGTCAAAACGGCTGATACCTACGAAACGTTAGATAAAGCTTTTGAAACGATGACCGGGATGGCGGGCAAGATCCGTACCGATTATCAAGCCTTCATTAAAGATGACTTGGATGACCTGGATAGCGATGTCCGCCTTGCCAAGAAACACCTTGATCCTAATAAGATGCATGAAACGGAGTGACCAACGTGAGCGACGATAAACAAACAAATTTGACCGATGACCTATTAGCGGATCCCTTCAGCACCTCATCCGGCGCAAGCGATGCGGACCCAAAAATCCCCGAGGCAGCAACAGCTAAGCCAAAACTGAGCCCGGAACAGGAAGCCAAAGCGCAGGATTTGGCCAGCAAAATTGATGTCACCAAAGGCGAAACTGTCTTAAACTACGGCGCCGACGCCCAAAAACAGCTTGGGGTTTTCTCCCAAAACATGCTGACAAAGGTGCAAAGCCAGGATACCGGTGCCGTTGGTGACGCTTTGACCAGCCTGATGACGCGTCTAAATGAAGCCAATCCTGACGAACTCAAAGCAGAAAATAACAATATTTTCCGCAAAATCTTTGGCCGTGTCAAGCGATCTATTTATGAAATCACCGCAAAGTACCAAAAAATCGGTGCCCAAATCGATACGATTGCCAACCGGCTCGAAACATCACAACAGGGTTTATTAAACGATAACAAGCTTTTAGACGAGCTTTACGACCAAAACAAGGCGTATTTTGATGCCTTGAATATTTACATTGAAGCGGCGAACCTGAAGCTGACCGAATTAAATGATAAAACGATTCCTGAAGCAGCCAAGACCGCTGAAGCAGCTAATGACCAAATGGCAATTCAGCAAGTCAACGATCTGCGGCAGTTCGCCAGCCGTTTGGAAAAACGCGCATACGATCTGCAGTTGGCGCGGCAAATTACCATTCAGCAGGCCCCGCAAATCCGCCTGATTCAAAACACCAATCAGGCACTAGCAGAAAAAATCCAAGCCAGTGTCAATACTGCCATTCCTTTATGGAAAAACCAGGTGGCCATTGCCCTCACCCTTTTGCGTCAGAAAAATGCGGTCACGGCACAGCGCCAGGTTTCAGAAACGACCAACGATTTGCTTAAGAAGAACAGTGAGATGTTGAAGATCAGCTCAATTGAAACTGCCAAAGAAAATGAACGTGGCGTTGTCGATATCGAAACGCTGACACAGACACAAAACGATCTGATCGATACCTTGAAGCAGACGCTGCAGATTCAGCAAGATGGTCGCGTCAAGCGTCAGAATGCCGAAAAACAACTTGTCCAAATGGAAGGCGAACTTAAGCAGCAACTGCTAAATTATACCCACGGCGATATGGATAATCAAAATCCTAAAGACGTCACGCCGCACGTTTAATGGGCCTAAATTCTTAATTAACCTTGAATAGCGTAAAGTCCGTGATTTCGTCATCACGGACTTTTTGTTTTGGCTCGTTTCCCGCCAATTTTCAGTTGAATGGGCTTCCCTGACTAAGCATCGCCTACGCCACGAATTTGCCACATCCGATACCCTGTCAGCGCCAAGGCTAAGAGGCATAAACCGGTTGCGACCCAAAACGACACGTGCATCCCTGCGATAAAGACATCAGGACGGCCGTTTAAATAAGTCGTTACCTTCCGCCCGGCTGTGTGACTCATTGAGGAGAACAAAACCGTCGTTGCCGTCGAAATACCGACAACCATACCTAAATTACGTGCCAATGCATTCAATCCGCCTGCAATTCCAAGATCTTGCGGTGCCACACTCGACATCACGACCGTATTATTCGGCGCCTGGAACAGGCCATTACCAAACCCAACTAAGCCAATCATCAATGCCACGAAAACAAATGACGTCTGCAAATTGAATAACGCATAGCCGACTTGGCTGCCTACGATGAACAACAACCCCACCATGGTAATTCGGTAAGGACCGATGCGGTCGGCAATTGAACCAGCCACCGGTGCCACAATCACTTGGACAATCGGGAAAATCATGAGCAAGTAACCGGCTTTTTCTGGCGATAATCCGCGCGCATTCTGTAAATAAAATGGCGAAATCACATTAAAGAAGAAGTTCGTCACAAAAATAAAGAAAGCCGATAACAAACTTAACGTAAACGCGCTATTCCGAAATAACTTAAAGCTAACTAGCGGATCGGTCTTATGATTTTCAATCCGAATAAAAGCAGCCAAAGCGATCATTGCGATGACGAACAAGGCAAGAATCACCGGATCCGTAAAACCACGCTCCTGACCCAGAAAAATACCCATGAACAGCGCCAGAATAAACCCTAAGAAGCTGATGAAGCCTGCCCAGTCAATCGGAACCCGCTTGCTGGGTAAATCCTTCGGTAAAACAACGGATCCGAGAATCAACGCAACAATGCCGATTGGAATATTGATCCAAAAAATATAGCCCCACGGCAGTTGCCCCAAAATCAACCCGCCAATCCCAGGTCCGGCAATCGCACCAATGGAAACAAACGACCCGATGAGACCCAAGGCACGCCCACGTTCGTTCATCGGAAAAATTTCTGTCACGATCCCGTTGTTATTCGCCATCGTCATGGATGCGCCAGTTGCCTGCACAATCCGCGCCGCCAGCAACAAGGCCAAACTATTGTTAAAACCGGCAAACAATGAACCGATGAGAAACAGCACCATCCCGATACGAAACACTTTGATCTTGCCAATCGAGTCGCCTAATTTTCCGAAAAATAAAAGCAGTCCGCAGATCATCATCAGATAAATGGACACAACCCATTCAGCCTGATTCATTGGGATTTTCAAATCACGACTCATCACCGGCAACGCAATGTTGACAATAGAACCGTCCAGCGTCGACATGATGGTAAACATCCCGATAGCCGTGATGATCCACCACCGGTTTTTCTGGACTTTTTGGTTATCAATGTAATTTTTCACATTTTCCGCTCCTTCTAAAACGCCTAGCTGCACCATTATACGCCGAATCTTGTTACTTTTTCAAAGGAACCTACACCTTATTTACAAAAGCAAAACGCATTCTTTACATCAAAGTGGCGAAGTCTTTACACTCATTCTTTATCCTTAAGTTATTCAAGTATTGGAGGGAAAAGTAATGAAGCATTCGAAGTTGTTAGTCGGTTTGACCGTGGCCTTAACTGCCACTTTGGTATTAACGGGTTGCGGGTCGAAATCCGCCAGCAGTTCAAGCTCGTCAAGCGCGGCACCAGCGAAGCAAAGTAAAATCCTTGCCGTTGGGTCCACAGCCCTACAGCCGCTGGTTGAGCAGGCTGCTAAGCAATATCAAACCGACAATCCTAAGGCCGAAATCACCGTTCAAGGCGGCGGTTCCGGTGCCGGATTAAGTCAGGTGGCGGCTGGGTCGGTCACCATCGGCAATTCAGACATTTTCGCTCAGGAAAAGAAAGACTTGAAAGCCAGCGATCTGGTTGATCATCAGGTCGCGGTGGTTGCCATTGCCCCGGTTGTTAACAAAGATGCCGGCGTTAAAAACATTACAACCCAGCAGCTGGTCGATATCTTCCAAGGCAAAATCACTAACTGGAAAGATGTTGGCGGTAAAGATCAACAAATTGTCTTGATTAACCGTGCACAAGGCTCCGGTACCCGTGCCACCTTTGAACAGTTCGGCATCAAGACGGACAAAGTCAAGACCAGTCAGGAACAGGATTCAAGCGGTACCGTTTATCAGATGGTTTCCTCAACGCCTGGTGCGATTAGCTATCTAGCCTTCTCGGCAATTAAAGATGGCGTCCAAAAGCTCGCACTGGACAAGGTGCAACCAACTGACAAAAACGTTACAACCAACACCTGGAAAATCTGGGCTTACGAGCACATGTACACCAAGGGTAAGCCTAATGCTTCAACCGCAGCGTTCATCAACTACATTCAATCAAAGAATGTTCAAAAGACGCTGGTTCCAAAACTGGGTTACATCCCCATCACCAAAATGACCGTTGCCCGCACGTACGACGGCAAAATCGAAGAAGTCAACAAGTAACCTGCTCCATATTTCTACCATACAAACAGGCTGTATACAAAGAACTCGGTCATCATTCATGACCCCTAAAATAAAAGGAACGTATTGCAACGATGCAAGTGCGTTCCTTTTTTGTTCTCATGAGGGCCATTCACGCGGTCGCAAACGCGTTATATTGGAAAATGCGCCAGTGGTGATCGACCTTTTGAACAACAAAAAATCAGCATACCCAAAGTTTGCGGCTCATGCTGATTTTTTTAATTAAATGATTGTGGCAGCGTCATATCTGCCGGTCCTTAATCGTCTGAATGATCCGCCTCATGATGAACCGTCACATTGGCAGCCTGAGGGCCACGGGGACCTTCCACGATAACAAAGTCAACCAGTTCGCCCGGTGTCAGACTTTTAAAACCGGGTTCATTAATCGCCGAAAAATGAACGAAAATATCCGGCTGACCATCGGCCTCGATAAAACCATAGCCTTTGTCGACATTGAAATTTTTAACTCGTCCTTGCATGCTGTCACCTGCTTATTTGTCAAACCCGTTTGCAACTGCTTCAGGGTAGTTGGCTTCAACAATGGCGGCACAGCGACTGCATAATTCCGGCAATTTAGGATCGGTGCCGATGTCTGTCCGAACCATCCGGCAACGTGGGCATACTTCCCCTTTAGCGTGGGTCACAACCACTGCCATATCTTCAAACTGTTCAGCATTGGCTGGCGCTTTGGCATCGCTTGGCGCAACTTCAAAGTGACTGGTGATCAACAGTTGCATCACATTAGCTTCAACATCATCCAACATGTCACGAACCGGCCCGGATGGATACACCGTAACTGCTGCTTCCATGGACTTGCCGATCACCTTGTTGTCTCGCGCAACTTCAAGCGCCTTTTGCACTTCGGAACGGAAATCCATGAATGCTGACCAAATGTCGAGTAACTGATCCTCGTCGTCAAAATGCGTGACGTCCGGCATGTCAGACAAGGCAGCGTAAGCAGTATCCTGTTTCAGATACGGCCAAACTTCTTCCGCTGTATGCGGCAAAATTGGCGTCAACAACTTCGTCAAATCTAGCAAAGCAGTATACATCACTGTCTGCATGCTCCGCCGCTTAGGATCGTTTTGGGCCTCAATATACACCACATCCTTGGCAACGTCGAGATAAAAAGCACTCAGATCGTTGACCAGGAAACTGCTGATGGTTTTTTCAACCGTTGCAAAATCGTAGACATCATAAGCCGCCTTGACCTTAGCAATGACTTGGTTGAGCCGAACCATGAGATAACGATCAACGGAGCCGAGGTCGTCATACGCAATGGCATCCTTTTGCGGATCAAAATCACCGGTATTAGCCACCATAAACCGCAACGTATTGCGAATTTTACGATAAGCTTCGGATGTCTGGGCAAAATTGTCGACTGAAACGCGAACATCAGACGAAGAGTCCACGGTTGCAACCCACAGCCGTATGATCTCGGCGCCAAACTGCTTTTCAATTGTGGCAGGCACAATGGTATTGCCTAGGCTTTTACTCATTTTCCGACCCTTGCCATCAAGCGTAAAGCCTTGCGACAGGATGCCGCGATATGGGGCGACCCCGGTTGCGGCAACGCTGGTAATCAAGCTAGAGTTAAACCAACCGCGATACTGGTCGGATCCTTCCAGATACAGATCAGCCGGGAAGCTTAATTCCGGGCGTTGGGCTAAGACTGCCTGGTGCGATGAACCTGAGTCGAACCAGACATCCATGATATCCTTTTCTTTGGTAAATTGGCCATGCGGGCTATGCGGGTTCGTGTACCCTTCCGGCAAAAGATCCTTAGCCTCGCGTTCAAACCAGACGTTGGATCCATATTTGCCAAACAAGTCGGCGACATGGTTAATGGTTTCTTCTTCGATAATCGGTTCGCCATCTTCAGCGTAGAAAATCGGGAGCGGAACCCCCCATGCACGTTGACGAGAAATGACCCAGTCACCGCGATCACGAATCATATTATACAGACGGGTCTTACCCCAACTAGGCTTAAAGTCGACCGTATCAATCGCCTTCAAAATCTGATCACGGAAAGCTTCAACTGAAGCAAACCATTGCGTTGTGGCCCGGAAAATGACCGGCTTTTTGGTCCGCCAATCATGCGGGTAACTATGGGTGAAGAAATCCAGTTTCAACAGTGCGCCTTTTTCGGTCAAGGCTTTGGTGATGAGCTTATTGGCATCATCATAAAAGACCCCTTCAAATCCCGGCGCATTTTCGTTCATGTAACCTTTGGCGTCAACGACTGAAATCACGGGCAAGCCATATTTCATGCCGACTTTGTAGTCATCTTCCCCGTGTCCAGGAGCGGTATGAACCAAGCCGGTCCCAGCGTCAAGCGTGACGTGGTCAGCTTCCATAACCAAGCTCGTACGATCATACAGAGGATGCTTAGCCGTCATTTTGTCCATGGCAGTGCCTTTGAAAGTTTTGAGAATCTTAGGCTGATCCCAACCGATTTCTTCGGCGACGCGGTCAAGCAGTTCAGCCGCCACAACATACTTGTGGTCACCAACTTGGACCTGAACATAATCAAACCGCGGATTAACCGCAATGCCGTAATTGGCCGGAATGGTCCAAGGCGTGGTTGTCCAGATAACCAGCGACGTATCCTGATCCAGCAAGCCCTTGCCGTCAACTACCGGAAACGCAACATAAATCGACGGTGATTTATCATCATGATATTCGATTTCGGCTTCGGCCAACGTCGATTCAGATGACCATGACCAGTAAACTGGCTTCAAGCCATGGTAAATGTAGCCTTTTTTCGCCATTGCCCCGAAGACCCGGATCTCGCTGGCTTCATAGGCATGATGCAGCGTAATGTATGGATGTTCCCAGTCACCCATGACACCTAACCGTTTAAAATCGGTCCGCTGCTTATCAATTTCCTTCATGGCAAATTGCCGACACAACTCCCGATAATCCGTCATGGACATCTCTTTGCGTTTGACCCCTTGTTTGGCCAATTGCTGTTCGATCGGCAGTCCGTGAGTATCCCAGCCAGGAACATAGGGTGCCCGAAAACCGTTCATTGACTTGTACCGAACAATAATATCCTTACTGATCTTATTCAAGGCATGGCCCATATGGATATTGCCGTTAGCAAATGGTGGGCCATCATGCAACATGAAGGTCGGTTTGCCTTCATTTAATTTCTGTCGCTGCTCATAGACATGATCTTCGTCCCACTTTTTCTGCCAAACCGGTTCGTTCTTTGGTAATCCGGCGCGCATCGGGAAAGTTGTCTTCCCCATATTCAACGTATCTTTAATTTTCACGTGTCCCGCTCCTTTTGTTGATTGAATGAAAAAAGCCCGCCCTATATTAGGACGAGCAAACGTGGTACCACCTAACTTCAGGGAACAAGTCCCCCTCAGTGATTGCTTAACGGTGATCAACCGGTCCCGCTTATTGACTCGGCGAGACAACTGCGAACTGATATCATCAAGCGGTACGTGCCAGGCTCACACCTAATTCCTGGCTCGCTGCAAAGGGGACCGCTAAACGACGCGTGTTCATACGTTTTTAGACATTTTGATCGGTTGTCGCATCAGAATCGTCACTGGTTGATTCACTTGATTCTGATTCCGATTCGGCAGTCGCTGAATCAGCCGGTGTCGCTTCAGCATTTGCTGAGCTTGAGGTTGCACTTTGATCATCTGGGAAAATAATCTCCGTGTAGGCATCGGCACCGGAAGCTGCTCCCTTAGAGTTTACGAAACCAGCTGGCGAATTGTCAAGTGATTCCTGACTCGGGTCCGTGGTATCCGGGGCTTCAGGTGAACTGGAAAGCAATTCTTTCCACTCCGGACTCTTCACAACTTCAAGCTGCGATTCTAGCATGACCTGCAATCGCTGACGGAAAACCCGGCTTTGGCGTTTGAGATCCTCGGTCTGAACGGAAATATTTTGCCGCTTCAGTTCCGCATCATGCAACGTCTGCTCCGTTTGCGCCTGCGCCTGGTGCATCTTTTGATCGGCATCGGATTTCGCCCGATTCAGAATCGCCTGGGCATCCTGCTGTGCTTGTTGCTTGATCAGATCAGCTTCCTGATGCGCACTATTTTTGACTTTTTCAGCACTCTCTTGCGCCACAATGATTGACTGGTTCAAGGCTTCCTTCATGTCCGTAAAATACCGAACCTTTTCCTTGGCATCTGCAAGTTCCTTTTTAAGTCCTTCATTGTCCTTAATCAGACTGCTGTAATCTTTAACGATCTGGGCAAGGAAGTCATTCACTTCATCCTTGTCATAACCGCGCATTTTGCTGCTAAATTCTTTATTATGAATGTCCAGTGGACTTAAAGCCATAAAATGGTCCTCCTTGTATAGATGAGCGCCAGCTTGGTTCTTGCGCCGCCGGTTCGCACTTCCCTTAACGCGCTCCCTTAGCGCAGAAGCCTGCGTGTAAGGACCTTGGTCGCAATGGCAAAGACCCCGCCATCACGCCCAAAGTCACTTACACTCCGGCTTCTAACCGCGCCAGCTCGCGCTCATCCTTACTTATGAATAACCGCCGCCGACACGCGCAACTTACCTTTTTTAGTTTCACCAAGAATCGCATCCAGTCGCAAGCGGCCGAAACCGCGAACCGAGATGATATCCGACGTCGCAACTTCAGCGTCCGGCGCCTCGTTTTCACCGAAATTCAACCGGACTTTTCCGCCTTGAATCAAAACCTTGGCGCGTTGTCGCGACATATTGAAACCATGCGCCACAACCGTATCGAGTCGCAACGCACTGATTGAAAAATCGATCGGTTCCCAGTCGTTCTCGGGAGTGACCGCCTGATCTAACGGATAGTCGGTAAAGTGAACGCCGACACGGCCGATTTTCGTGATATTGCTCATGACCCAGTCTTCCATGTGGGCGGCCACAAAGAATTGCCACGTTTGCCCGTCAGTAATGATATCGCCAAAAACATCGCGATCCAGTCCGGCGTTTAATAATGTTCCTTGAATCGTACTATGATGCATCTCGGCAAACTTTTCCGGATACACAATCTGCAACAAGCGAATGTCAAAATCATCCGGTTGTGCTTCATAATAATCCGGTGCAAAAATCAACCGTTGGCGCTCAGCATGCGGATATCCGCCAAAATGCATGAGTTTCATGTCATCGTGGGCACTGATCAGACTGTCAGCGATTAAACGCTGTCGGGGATCGGTAAAATCAGTCAATACAGCTCGATACTCGGTCCGAGCCGTTTCGACTAATTCAGCGAAATGGTCGATCAGTGCTGCTTCGTCTTTTCGAAAATGTTGATAGATGGCGTCCATGATTTGTCACCCAATTAATTGAACGAGTATCAGGAATAAACGCGACCAGCCGAACTTAATCAGCGAAAGCACGAAGAACGCCAGGATCGGAGAAAGATCCAACCCGGCAATTGCGGGAATGAACCGCCGGAAAATACTTAAAAACGGATCAACCCACCGTTCCAGGAAGCGATCAATCGCCGTCCCTTGAGCGTTAGGAAACCATGAAATCAGAATGTAAACAAACACCATGATCATGTATAAGTAAATCGCCCAGTCACCGACTCGGTATAATGCATACAGAAAATTGAACACTTGACACCTCGTTTAGTGTTGTGATGAAAGATCCAAACCGTCAGAATCAATGGTGCTGGCTAAGGAGCCATCAATTTCAAAATTGGCTGGCGTAACCAAGAAAATCGACTCACCGATCCGCTTAATCTCACCATTAATCGCGTAGACCGTGCCCGTAAGAAAATCAACAATCCGTCTGGCATCATCTGCGCCAATCCGATCAAAATTAATAACGACCGCCCGATTATTCAGTAGATGCGAGCCAATCTCCTTGGCATCTGAATAAATTCTGGGTTCAAACACCACAATTTTAGCAGCCTTCCCGGTCGGTGCAGCCATCGCGACGACCTTGTTACCGCGGTAATGATTCACATCCCGATCCTCCGGCTGCGCTGCCTGCGTCTGTTCGTCTTCTTGGTCCTGATAATCATCTTCATCATCATCCATGGCAAAGAAGTTGTTGAATTTTTCGCCTAACTTACCAAACGCCATGTTCCATGACCTCCTGACTATTGACGCCGACGCTTAAAGAACGGCGGCTGGTCGTCGCTTCCGGCATCGTCTGCATTGGTTTGATTTTCAAAAATATCAAAATCTTTTTTCTTCACATTGTTCATGTCATCGGAACTTGGTGTTTGTCGTTTACTTGGCTCGCGCCGCAAATCCCAATTGCCAAATGGATCGTCACTCTGCGCTGACTGATCGTCATGCTGATCGCTGCCTGCAAATGCCGGGCGATAAGCATCATTCCCTTTGTCGCGATCAGCACCCCGGGTCTGTGCAGCCGGCCGCCGTGAGCTTTCACGACGCTGGTCTTCTTCTTCAATACCAGTGGCAATGACGGTCACAACGACTTCATCGCCAAGTTCTTCATTGATGGAAGTTCCGAAAATGATGTTAACGTCGTCTTTGGCAGCATCGGCAACAATTTGCGAAGCATCCTGTGCCTCAAACAAACTGAGGTCCGGTCCGCCTGTAATATTCAGCAACACCTGTTTGGCTCCGCTGATATTGACTTCCAATAATGGACTGGAAATCGCCTTTTTCGTCGCTTCGACCGTCCGGTTTTCGCCGGTGGCACTGCCGATTCCCATCAAGGCGGAACCTTGGTTGGCCATCACAGTTTTAACATCGGCAAAATCAAGGTTAACGTATCCAGGACTGGTGATCAGATCGGAGATGCCCTGAACCCCTTGACGTAAGACGTTATCCGCTGCATGGAACGCTTCAAGCATCGGGGTCTTCTTGTCCACGATCTCAAGCAGGCGGTTATTGGCGATAATGACCAGCGTATCGACATGTTCCTTTAACTGAGCAATGCCTTCAGTGGCGTTTTTGGCCCGCTTAGGCCCCTCAAAGGTGAATGGTCGGGTAACCACCCCAACCGTCAAAGCACCTTGGTCTTTGGCAATTTTAGCTACGATCGGAGCTGCACCGGTACCGGAGCCGCCACCCATGCCGGCCGTGACAAAGATCATATCGGCACCTTGTAATGCGGCACCAATCGCCTCTTCACTTTCTTCCGCAGCCTTCTGCCCGATTTCCGGATTGGAACCGGCGCCCAAGCCGCGCGTTAATTTCGGTCCAAGCTGGATCTTGGTTTCTGCATTGCTGGCATTCAGCGCCTGCAAATCGGTATTGGCAGCGATAAATTCAACACCTTTAACGTCTTCGGCAATCATGCGATTAATGGCATTGCCACCCGCACCGCCAACACCGATAACTTTGATGTTGGCGCCTTTTTCACTCTGTGCGTCCATTTGAAAATCCATTCGTGTTCCTCCTAGAATCGAGATTTATTCAAAGAAATTACCAAAGAACCGGCGCAAGGCAGATGGCTCCTTAGACTTGGTTTTGTCTGTCTGCTTGTCGGGCTTGCGCTTGACGAGACGTTGGCCTTCCGAAGCAGCGGTTTGTTCTGGCTGTTTTTGCGGTGCCGGTGATGGTGACGATGATGGTATCTGCGCCCCGTCAACCATAAACGGCGTTGGCAGAACGCTGGAAACTAGCATTTCGATATCGGTCATCTGAGCAGCATATTTAATCAGTGCCAGTCCTTCCGTAAATGAAGGATGGCGAAGACCCATGTCATCCGGAATGAAGCGTTTGACTGGGCGATCAAAAATATCCTGTGCTAATTCTGTCACCCCTGGCAGTGCCGTTGTACCACCGGTGATCACAACACCACCCGGTAGCTCAAGTGCGTTGACGGCATCGAGTGCCTTTCTGAGACGCTTAAATATTTGTGCGACCCGCGCTTCGATGATTTCCGATAAGTATTTTTCCGAAATCATCGCCGGTTCGTGTTTACCGACAACGGTTACGGGGAAGGTTTCTTCTTCGCTAGTAGCTAGCGAATCGGCATTGCCGTATTCACGTTTTAACTTCTCTGCATCCGTAAAGCTCGTGTTTAGTACGACGGAAATATCTTTGGTGATATATTCGCCGCCTTCTTGATCGACCGACGTAAACTTGAGCTTGCGGTCATGAATAACGGCCGCTGTGCTTTGGCCGCCACCCATATCAATCAAGACCGTACCGAAGTCTTGTTCCCCATCAGTCAACGCCAACCGGCCAATCGCCAGTGGCGAAATAACCAGTCCGCCAACCCGTAACCCAGCTTTTTCAATAGCTTTTTTCGTGTTATGAATCACGGTTTTGGGAACCGTTAGCATGATGCCGCGCATTTCCAGCCGAACGCCTAACATCCCACGAGGATCCTTGATATCGTCAAACCCGTCAACGATAAATTCGGTCGGAACCAGTGATAATGTTTCACGCTCAGGCGGTAGGTTGCGAACCAATGCAGCCGCAGCAACACTGCGGACATCGTTGTCGGAGATCTCTTTGTTCTCCTCACCAACGGCAATCATCCCCGAAACCTGTTCAATTTGCAGCATATTGGCAGGGATGCCAGCCACAACCCGATCGATCTTGATATTTGCCTTGTCTTCAGCTTGGGCAACGGCCGCCTGAATCACCGCGACTGCCTTATCGATGTCAACGATCACCCCACGACTAACGCCTTCAGACCGCTGACTTCCCACACCAATAACATTCATTTGTCCCTGTACTGCTTCGGCAACAATGACTTTTATTGAGGTGGTTCCGATATCAAGTCCAACGTAAATACCTTGATTATCCATGTATCGGGAACCTCCTTGTGTAACTTTTTAATCAACTTAATTTTCATATTAAAACGGTGCCATCATCAGTGTAACACACTCATTTTCTGATGAGAAAACAAACCTTACAAAATCAGTCATTTGACGACTTTTCACCACTTGAATATGGTCGCCAGAAAGCCCCGACTTCTAAATCAACGACGCCTTTTTTCTTGACCTGTGAAACAATTGCCGGATAGTACTTGATTTTTTTGGCAATGGTACGCGAATCGGCTATGATCCGATAGCCATCGCTCATATTCAAGGCAATCTGGTTGGGGTTGGCGTCGCCGCGGCTTGCGTCGATTTCCGAGATATCGTGACGAATCGCGTCCGGGAACTGATTCAGCAGCTCAATCATTTTGGGTAATTCCTTGGCGGTAAACTCGGAAAACACGGGATAAGTGTCGACAGGCGTCTGTGTGCCCGCCTTGAGCACTTTGCCGGTAACCAGAACCTTATGGTAAGCATGATTCCGATATACATAACCAATGGTCTGATATTCCCTGGTGCGAATGATAATTCGGTTGAACCCTTTTATGGTCAGACTGGCTTCTTTAATTTCCGGTAAAGATTTTTGCACCCGTTGCGCAATGTCATTTTTATGCACCAGCACACTGAGCATTAAATCATTATCCGACAGTTTAGTTGCATTGATGACCTGCTGATCAGGAACCGTTGTGACCCCTTGGACGCTTACCAATCCGACTTTAGATAGCGGACTGGCAAAATAGCCAAAAACCCCCAGCAAAAATAGCAGGGGGAGCAGGATCAACGCAAGGTTCTTGATCAGTTTACGCCGCCGCAAATTTTGAATCTTCGGCAGCTCAACATCCAGCTTCGGCTTTCGGCGCCGATCATGTCGCGGCTTCTGTTGCTGACGCGCTTGATATTGCTGCCAGGGTGTCAGCGGATCAGATTGCTGTTCTTTTTTTCGGAGCCAAGCCAAAGTCATCACCTACGTTTCGAAAGGAGTGTTGTCATCACAGCGATCAGCTGATCACTGGCATCCGGTACACCTAGTTTCTTTGATGCCTGCGCCATGGCGGCACGTTTGGCATCATCTTCCATGAGGGTCACGACCCGCTGGGGAAAATCTTGACCTAATTCAGGTTCGGTAATCGTCAGCGCCGCACCTTGTTTGGTTAAACTCTGTGCATTTAAATATTGATGGTGGTGGGTTACGTTAGGACTCGGAATCAGGATGGCCGGAATGCCCAATGCCGTGATCTCCGCAAGCGTCGTCGCCCCGGCCCGGCTAATCAACAAACCGATATCCGGTAAGATTGACGGCATATCATCAATATATGGCACCACCTTAATCGAAGACGGCAACGGTGGCAGAGATTTTTTGATCGTACCATAGTGGCTGCGTCCAGTTGCAAATAGCACTTGGAAATCCGCTTTGCCCCAAATCGGCAATGCGGCTAAAACCGCCTCGTTGATCTTGGGTGCTCCGCGTGAACCGCCGAAAACCAATAAAGTACGCTTGTGAGGATCAAGTCCGAAATCCTTTAGACGGTCATTCGGTTTTAACCCGGCAACCTGCTGCGCTCGGGGATTGCCGGTTACCACCACTTTTTTTGCCGGAAACGCTGAAGCCACTTCAGGAAAAACAATGGCGACGCGATCGACAAAATGGCTGAGAAACTTGTTTGTCACACCGGCAACCGAGTTCGATTCATGAATCACGGTTGGAATATGCATTTGCGCGGCAGCGAATAAAATCGCGCCGGAGACATAACCACCGGTACCGACTACAATATCTGGCTTGAAATCGCGCAGCAACTTTTTTGCCTGACCTAAACTGCCGATAAACTTTTTGACTGTTGTCAGATTGCTCAAGGAAAGACTGCGCTTGAAGCCTTGCAGGTCGAGCGTTGCAAATTTCAGGCCGGTTGCTGGCACAATCCGACTTTCCAAGCCATGCTCGGTGCCGACATAAAGGACATCATCGAGTTTACCTTCCGCCTTCAACGCCTCGATTAACGCCAAGGCCGGATAAATATGGCCACCAGTACCGCCACCGGAAATAACCAGCCGCATTTAATTGCCCTCACTTTCGACCGTTTGTTGCAACTGATGAACCGCCTTGATGAAATCATCGCCACGGACTTCAAAATTTGGATACTGATCCCAACTGGCCGCTGCCGGTGATAGCAAAATGACATCGCCCGGTCGACTGGCTTCATAAGCCAACGGTACCGCGGTCATCACATTGTCGGTTTTTTGAACCGGTACCCCGGCATCCTTGGCGATTTTAGCCATCAATGGCGCTGTCTGCCCAAACACAACCATGCTCTTAACATGTTCCTTGACCAACGGCGTTAAGGCATCCATTGGCAGTCCGCGATCCAAGCCACCTGCCAACCAAACGATCGGCTGATGAAACGCGTTAAGCGCAACAGTCGCAGCTTCAACGTTGGTTGCCTTGGAGTCGTTATAAATCCGGCGTCCTTCCAGCGTTTCCAAATACTGAATTCGATGTTTGACCCCGGAAAAGGTTCGCAGCACTTCGCGAATCGCGTCATCTTCGACCCCTTTTAGTTTAGCGGCAGCAATTGCTGCCAAAGCGTTTTCGATGTTGTGCAGACCCGGGATCTGCATCTCGCTGGCTTGCATGATTTTATCGCCATCAAACGTCAGCCAGCCATCAATCAGCGAAGCACGGGCACCAGCCGCCTGCTTACGGGAAAACGGCACAATCTGGGCGTTACTTTGCTTGGCGAGCTTATGCATTTCCGGAAGATCCCAATTCATAATGAAATAGTCATCCGGCGTTTGGTTCATCGTGATCCGCATTTTGGCTGCAACATAATTGGCGCGACTGCCATGCCAATCCAAATGCGCTTCATAAATGTTGGTCAGAACCGCGATGTGGGGATGCAGGGTTTTGATGCCACACAGCTGAAAACTCGACAACTCTGCCACAATCGTATCGTCTTTGCCTGCCTTTTGGGCGACCTGACTGACGGGAATGCCGATATTGCCAGCATCAAACGCATGGTGCGGCCGCTGCTGGTTCAACATCAGGCCGATTAATGTGGTTGTGGTGGTCTTGCCGTTCGTGCCTGTGATTCCGATCCATTCGGCTTCGGATACCTGATAAGCCAACTCCGGCTCGGTAATAATCGGCAAGCCAAGCTCCTGCGCCCGCTTTACCATGGGATTACTGTATGGAATGCCGGGATTTTTGACCATCAACTCAAAATGTTCATCCAGCAATTCGACCGGATGCCGGCCGGTAATCACGCGCATCCCGTCTGCTAACAATTCCTGCGCATCCTTATTGTTATCGAATTTCTGCTTGTCATTAACCGTCACCAAGGCACCTAATTTATGTAGTAAACGAGCAGCGTTGACACCGCTCTTTGCCAGACCCAACACAAGCACCTTTTTATTACGATAATCCGAAATATTTTTCACAATTGATCCTTCTTTTTATAGCATGACTTTAAAGAAAAAATACCAGATAAATGCCGCTAGCGATCAACCCGACCAGCCAGAACGTCAAATCAATCCGCCACTCGGACCAACCCTTCATCTCAAAATGATGATGGATCGGCGACATTAGGAAGATTCGTTTGCCGGTTAACTTGAACGAGGCCACCTGCAAGATGACACTGGCAGTTTCAATGACATAAATGATCCCAATCAGTAATAGCGACCACTCGCGATGAAGCAGAATGGCCACGACTGCCAGCATGCCGCCCAGCGCCAAGGAACCCAGGTCGCCCATGAAAATCTGCGCCGGTTTATGGTTGAACATCAAAAAGCCAAGCATGGCGCCGACCGTGACAAGGCAGATAATCAACACATCCGTCCGGCCTTCGCGGGCAGCGATGATGGCATAGGTAGCAAACGAAATCGTTGTCTGCCCGGCAACCAAACCATCCAGGCCATCCGTTAAATTAACCGCATTGCTAAAACCGACCAGCCAGAAAATGACAAAGACAACGTAGAACCATGTGGCACTGACATTGCCAATCACCGGTATCCATAAAGTATGATCGAACCCTTCATGAAAATACGCGATCAGAAAAATCACGGCGCCCAGAATCTGACCTGCCAGCTTTTGCCAAGCCTTCAATCCTTCGTTGCGATGATGAACCAATTTCTCAAAATCATCATAAAAGCCCAGCAAGCCGTATAGAACCAAAATAAACAAGGAAATCCAGACACTCAGCGTCAGTTGATGTTGCCAAATGCTCACCCAAATAGCCGAAATAATCATCGCGGCAATGAAAACCAGCCCGCCCATTGTCGGTGTTCCTGATTTCTTCTCGTGCCAACTCGGCCCTTCTTCGCGAATCACCTGGCCTTCTTTTTTGTAACGCATGTACCCGATAAATAGCGGCATAAACATAATTGTAATGGCAAAAGCCGAAACCATCGGAATGAGCATCTGTGCAAGTTGCATGACTATCCCCAATTCTATTGTTGTTTGAACTCGATTGTTCCGCTGGCATCACCTAAAAGAGTCCCTTTGGCAATACTTTGCCGAACAACAAAGCCGTCACCGACAAGTTTGAATTTCTTACCGGTCAATTGTACAAATTTTAACACATCGGATTTCGACCAACCAGTAAGATCAGGCATGGTCATGGCACCATTGGTCAAAAGCAGCACACGCGAATCGCGCAGTGCCTTGGTTCCACTTGCCGGCAGTTGCTGAACAACTTTATTGCCGGTACCTATCGTAGCAACATCAAAGCCGGCTTTTTTCACGGTATCCTGGGCCGTTGTTAACGCAGCGTTGGTGACCGCAGGAACGTCTGCCGTATTGGTATCTTTTGACACGGTGCCATTGGCAGTGGTATCCAGTGCCCGTTGCATCATCGGTTTAAAAATGCTGGCCAAAATCGTTTCAGCCGGTTCCGTCATTTTCTGTGGTTGTTTCATAGTTATATAAAGCACATATTTTGGATCCGAAGCAGGCGCAATACCGGCCACACTAAAGATGTAGTTAGAATCACCGGTGAGGTAACCGCCTTGCGGACTGGCAATTTGTCCGGTACCCGTTTTAACCGCTAAATCAATGCCTGGCATTTTATACGCAACCCCGGTGCCATCTTCATCGTTAACCACGTGTCGCATGGCGTCAATGACTTGAGCGGCGGTTTCTTTGGAAATGGGCTGGCCGACAACTTCAGGCTTATAGACTGTTTCCTTGCCATTCTTGTGCACGACTTTAGACACAATTTGTGGTTTCAGCATTTTACCGTCATTTGAAACGGCACTAATCGCCTGCATCATTTGCATGACATTCACTTCAATGCCTTGTCCAAACGAGGTGATCGCCTGGTCCAGCGGCTGGGAAAAACTGATCCGCCCATTGGTTTCGCCTGGCAAAGTGATGCCGGTTTTTTGGCCAAATTTAAATTTATCTAAATAACTCTTCCAGACGCCGGCACCCATTTCCTGTTCGATTTTCACCATGCCGACATTACTCGACAATGGAAAAGCTTTGCTCAGCGGAATCGAACCCCAGCCGCCAGTGCGCCAGTCATTGACCGTTCCGCCGTCAAGCTTCACGGAACCGGATTGGTAATATTCATTTGGGTGATATTTGCCGCTCTGAATAGCCGATGCCAAGGTGACAATTTTCATAACGGACCCCGGTTCGTAATTGTCCTCAACCAAGGAATCCCGCCACATGTCGCCTAACCCTTCACCGGTTGACGCATCGAATGTCGGTCGCTGGCTGGCTGCCAAAATTTTGCCGGTTTTGGCATTCATCAAAACCGCCGTCAACGCCTTAGGCTCATATTTCGTCTGCACATCGGTCATCAGGGTTTCTAAGTATGACTGAAGACCACTATCGAGCGTGGTATAAACTGTCCCGCCATTAACCGGCGTCTTTAATTTAGTTTTGGCATTAGGCAACTTGTACCCGTAAGCATCGGTTTCACTGCGACGATAACCATTATCGCCCGCAAGAACGGTATTGAACTGCTTTTCCAGTCCCATGACTCCGGTTAATCCGCCGCCTTTGTCCTGAGCCTGGGCAATGCCAATCACGTGGCTGGCAAACACGCCGTTGGGATAAAGCCGCGACGGTGTTTCCCGAAAATGAATACCTGGCAGCTTTTCCGCGTCAATTTGCTTTTTAATCGCCAAACTCAATTTGGTTCCCGGCGTGCCGAATTCGACTTGAAAGACGTGCTTTTTAGTCGGATTCAACCGCGCCAAAATCTTATCTTCACTGATCGCCAAATAACGGCTCAACACTTTGGCCGTTTTTGCCTTGTCCGTAACGTAATCAGGCTTATCACCATTCTTATTTTGTTTATCAAGAATGGCATAAATCGTGTACGTATTTGAGTCCTCGGCAATGACATTTCCGGTGCGATCCAAAATGGCACCGCGCTGCGCCTGCAGAACCGTGTCGGTACGATATTGTTTTTGCCGCTGTTTGGCGAGGTTGTTAGAGCCCACTTCGCCTACCGTGGCAACAAAAGAAAAACGAAGAACGAAGCCACCGAGAATCAGGAGGGTAAACCCGATCAGTCCGATACCAAACAGTTTACGATTCCGGGCCGGATGTGCATTCGTTGATCGTTTTGATTTGAAAAGTTTCATTGATTATCAACACGCTTTATATTGCCGTTAATGACTTTGAACCCATGCGCTTTTGCAAAAGCATCGAGTCGTTCCGAATTAGAGAGCTCGCCAATTTCCTGCTTGAGATTCGCCGTTGCCTGCGACTGCTTCATAATGCGCGCTTGTAGATCTTCATATTGGCGCTGGGTATTACTCAGGCGGTTTTGCATGAACAGACAGACCACACAAACAACCGTCGCCAAAATACCACAAGCGAACATCAATGTTTTTTCAAACCCGCTAAAAGCGATATGTGTATGTGGTGCGGGTTCGTTAGCTGGTTTATGTACCGGTTTAGGCGCCGGTTGCTGCACCAAAGGTCTTGCTGTACTCTCAAGCATTTATTGTACCCCCTAGTTGCGAATTTTTTCGATAACTCTGAGTTTAGCGCTATGTGCACGGTGGTTTTCAGCCAACTCATCAGTGCTTGGTAAAATCGGCTTGCGTGTGACCAAACGATAGTGCGGCTGGGCAGATGCCGGAACAACCGGCAAACCGCGTGGAACGTCTTGAACTGACGAAACTTCTTTAAACATGGTCTTAACCAGCCGATCTTCTAACGATTGAAAAGTGATCACGCTGATGCGTCCATTGACATTGAGTAACTTCAATGCCTGCTCCAACGATGATTCCAGTGCTGACAATTCGTCATTGACCGCAATTCGAATCGCCTGAAACACTTTCTTGGCAGGATGGCCACCGGTGCGCCGGGCCTTGGCAGGAATCCCTGCTTTAATCAAATCCACAAGCTGAAAGGTCGTGGTAATCGGACCTTCAGCTCGGGCTTGCTCAATCCGCCGCGCAATCTGTTTGGAAAAATGCTCCTCCCCATAACGCGAAAAGATACGAACCAACTCCGCGTAGGGCCATTCATTCACAATAGTCTTGGCATCGAGTGTTTGACGCTGATCCATGCGCATGTCCAGCGGTGCATCGAAGCGATAGGAAAAGCCGCGCTTGGAATCATCAAATTGCGGTGATGAAACGCCCAGATCATACAAAATACCGTCGACATCGGAAATGTCCAAATCAGCCAGTGCTGCCGTTAGTTCCCGAAAGTTACGGTGAACCAGCGTCAGTTGCGGCGGTAAATCGCCAAAGCTAGCGGTCACGGCAGCAATAGCGGCTTCGTCCTGATCAAACGCGATCAAGCGCCCTGTTGTCAGTTGCTTTAAAATCTGCCGGGTATGGCCACCGCGACCCAGCGTGGCATCAACATAGGTACCATCAGGTTTCACGGCTAAAGCTGCCGTTGCTTCTTTTAATAGAACCGTTTCATGTTTGAATTCTGTCATCACTACAACCCAAAGTCCGTTAAGTTTTCCGAAATATCATCAAAGTTTTCTTCAGCCGTGTCAGCAAATTCCTGCCAGCGCTCGGCATCCCATACTTCAATGCGAGTATTGACGCCGACAAGCACGCATTCCTTTTTCAATGCTGCATGCTTAAACAGCGACTTAGGAATGTTAATCCGCCCCTGCTTGTCAATTTCACACTCAGTTGCGGCCGAAAAAAGAAAGCGGGTGAAGGTACGGGCATCTTTTTTGGCTAACGGTAACGTTGCCAGTTTGGCCTGCAGCTTGTCCCATTCGGCAATTGGATAACCAAAAAGACAGCCATCCATGCCGCGGGTTAACACAAACGATGCCCCCAGTTGCTCACGGAATTTGGCTGGAATAATCAGACGCCCTTTTGCGTCGATACTGCGTTCAAATTCACCCATGAGCATAGCTGGCACCTCCCTACGATTTTTAGTCTACCACAACGCCCCACTCTTCTCCACATCTAACCACAATTGAAACAAAATTTAGTTATTTTATGTTTTAAAAAACTTTTAAGACGCAAAAAAGTCCGTGATCACAAGGATCACGGACTTTTTTAAAACGTGGGTAGAAAGTGGGGGCTTATCCCAAAAAATAGATCAATATACCGCCGAACCACCAACAAGTGGTGGCCAATGAGAGGATTCGGGTCAACATGCGCCAATAACGGTGGATAATGAGATCATATTCACGAACGACCTGCCAGATAACCAGGATCAAAGCGATCACCATAGCCGTAAACAAAATCACCCAAATAAAATTCGGGGTTTTCGTAAAAGTCAGCTGAAAAATCGCCCAAAAATTAACCACCGTCAATAAGAAGAACCAAGAACCGCCATGAAAATCAAAGTACACAACTGCCGCGACAACCATGCACCACACTAAAATCGGCAATCCCAACGCAAGAAACACCATGATGAGTCCTCCTGGAGGCAGCCGCCTGAAGCGCTGTCTGTTGATACTATTCTAATTAACCCTACCCAAAGCAAGGATAAGCGTCAAGCTCGATTTAGTTGAAAGATGGCCGGTCGCAGTGCCAACTCATGTCGAACAATTTCAACGCTACTGTCATTCGTCAAAAAGTAGAACTTTGCGAACCGTTAAAAATGACAATTTTTTTCAAAATCCATCCAGCATCTCAGTTGCCGATCCTTGCAAAAACCAGTACAATGAGAGCCAGCAGAATAACAAAGGTGGTGTTTTCGGTGCAGAAAAAGAAAAAGTCTAAATTTCAAAAAATGACGATCATCAGCGCTTGGGTGATGATTATCATTACTGTGCTCGGCGTCGTTCTCGGTGCCCTCGCTAGTTTACAACTTATCTAAACCGATTACCCAAGGACTTTAGTGGAATGACTTGCAAGAGGCTGAGCCATAATTCTGTAAGAGCATTGACAGTTTAATAAATTTCGAACGATATAGAAAAGGCTCAGGCAATTAGGTTCCAAGTCGCGCCAAACTCCGCAATCTCCGGCCAGATGGTGCTGGAACGCTGTGACGGCGCTTTGAGCCAGAAAAACCGCTGTCTCAAAGTCGCCTAACAACATCAGCGACAAGACCAGTCGCTGTGTTGTTTGCACGGCTGAGCCCCATCTAGCCTACGATTGCTCCGCTTTGGCACTAACATCTTAACATCCCCAACAAATTACTCTCGGGAAAACAAAAACGAACATACTCTATGCAGCTGCAAGAGTATGTTCGTTTTATATTGCTCATGTGAATTTTGATCCAGCCACTTTTTCGACCTCCGCACCAACCCTTTCACAGAATCGGTGCCAGTAACCGCGAGAGTTCCTCTCCCAGTCGGGCAGGCCGTTTTTTGGCATCGATAACCTTTTGCGTATACGGCATCGCCCGCTCCATGTCGGCAAGAAAAAGTTTCTGGAATGTTTTGCCGATCCGATGATCATAAATAAACGCGGCAATTTCAAAGTTTAGTTTAAAGGAACGAATGTCAAAGTTGGCGGTTCCGGTAGAAACGTATTTACCATCGACTACAATCGTTTTGGCATGCAGGAAACCTTTCTCATACAAGAACGCCTGACCACCATTAGCCACGACTTGGTTCAGGTAAAACTGCGAAGCTTTGGCCATCAATTCCTGATTGGTTTTCTTCGGAATCATAATGCGGACATCGACACCAGCATTGGCCGCAATCGTCAACGCATCCAGCAAGCTGTCATCCGGCACGAAATATGGCGACTCAATCCAGATACTGCGCTTAGCCTGATTGATGAGACCCAGATAACCTAGTTTAATCGCCTCAACCTGTTGCTCCGGTCCCCCGGCAACCACCTGCATCGTCGTATTACCAGTGACAACCGGCTCACGGAAAAGAACGTCAACATTTTTAACCTGTTGCTTTCGGCTGGTACCATTCCAGTCCATCAGAAAACGCGCTTGAATCACGGCAACGGCCTTACCCTGAATCCGCAGCTGGGTATCGCGTAACGTGGGCAAGCCATGATGCTCTTTGCCTAAATTAAAGCCCCCCAAGTATGCCAGATGCCCATCGATGACAATCAGCTTACGGTGATTCCGAAAGTTAATTCGCGGATTCCACCGTCCAAGTTTCGTCGCCACAAACCGCTCAACCTGGCCACCTGCATCGGTCAAGCCTTTCCAGAAGCTGATCGGCAAGCCGTGAGAGCCAAAAGTATCGTACAAAACGCGCACGGTAATGCCGGCATGGGCCTTTTCAATTAACAGATCCCGTAACTGCCGGCCCACAGCATCCGGCTGAATCGTGTAAGCTTCAATATGAATATGCTCAGTCGCCAATCCGATGTCTTCAAACAGTTGCTTGAAAAAAGCTTCGCGCAACGCCAAAACCTGAACCTCGTTATGGGTGGTCACCAAAGCATCATCGGCCCGCAGTAACGTGCGAACCAACTCGGAAACGCCGCCACTACCAGGGGTGCCAATTAACGGCTGGCCGGCTGCAAGGGCTTCTTGCTGCTGAACGACCAAGTCATTGATGCCTAAAAGTCGTTGCGTCATCAAGTCTTGCATGCGATTAGCCCGCAGCTTACGACCAAACACAAAATAAATGATAAAACCCACAAACGGCAGCAGCATCAATACCAACAACCACGCCCATACCGCGGAGATGTCACGATGCGAGCGAAAAACCGTCACAATCGCAATCAATGCATTCACAAGATAAAGCCCGCCAAAAATCAGCCCAAGCCACATAAACTTGCCTCCTCGCCAGATTCGCGCTAAATGATGCCATATCAGACTGCTTGTCAGCCAATCAGATGGCAATGATTATACTCTACTTTACCGACAAGGCAGCGTAAAAGTCCAGTGGCGCTGACGTAACGACGGCTCATTCTCGCTCCGTTTTCTTTCTAAAGATTGGTGCCTACCCACATCTTCTGACAATAAAAACGCCGGGGGAAATGCTACGATCAGATGAATCAGTATCTGACACAGCATTTCTCTCAGCGTTTATAAATGATTGATCAACGATGACACATGACTAAACAAAGCTCATTTGGCCACGCTCGCCAATCAATCTTCAACCTTGCCGAACCACTTCTTTTGCAGTTTTGCGATGGTGCCATCGGCCTTCAGCGCCTTCAAGCCAGCGTTAATTTTACCGCGCAAAACGTTGTCAGATTTACGCATCCCCACAGCAAAATCTTCTGGCGGAAACGGATCATTAACGATGTGATAGCTTGACGGGTCCGCTTTGTGGGCAATGTAATAACGCGCATACACTTCATCCATCAAAATGCCTTGAATTCGCCCTGCATCTAAGTCAATAAAGGCATCATTGAACGTATCGTAAAGAATCGGGGTTTTGTTAGCAATCATGTTCTTTAAGATTTTCGGTTGGGCATCCAGGTCAAACGCGCCGCTTGATCCCGTCTGCACGCCTAGGGTTTTCCCTTTCATATCCTGCAACGAATTGATTTGACTCTTGGTTTTGGTCACCAGGATCTGGTGATTAATCAGGTAATTATCGGAAAAAGCAACCTTTTCTTTGCGTTCCGGCGTGACGGAATAACCGTTCCAAATCAGGTCAATGGTTTGATTTTTCAGTTCGGTTTCTTTCATGGACCAGTCAATTGTCTGAAAATCAGCTTTGATGCCATAGCGCTTAAAGACTGCCTTTGCCAAATCAATGTCATATCCGGCCAGCTGACCATTCTTTTGCCGAAAACCCATCGGTACGAACGTGTCATCTAAACCGATCACGACTTTTTTCGTGCGCTCAATCCGCGGCCAGGAATTGCTGACGGTTTCTCGCGCACAGCCGCTGATGATGAAACCTGCCATGGCCAAAACGACCATGACGGCTAATAAAATTCGCCGTTTCATTGGCCATCACCGCCTTTGCCAACGTGATAAGTCGTGTCCGCAACACTTTTGGCAAAGTCCATATCATGGGTGACCACGACCTGCGTCATCCCGGAAGCCTTAAACTGATTGACCATTTCGGCCACGTTCTCCCGCAACAACGGATCTAGTGCGCTGGTTGGTTCATCATACAAAAGAATTTGCGGATTCAACGCCAATGCCCGCGCGATCGCAACCCGTTGTTTTTGCCCACCGGAGAGTGAATACGGGTACGCCTTTGCTTGATCGGTGAGCGCTAATTGATCCAATAATTTCTTGGCAGTCGCGTCTGCCTGCTGTTGGTCAATCCCCTGCAGTGTCGGCGCCAACGTAATATTCCGCATCACTGACAAATTCGGAAAAAGTTCGAAGTTTTGAAAGACAACCCCGATGATCCCTTGTTTACGCATAGCCTGAGCAGTTGTCGGTTCGCCGTTCCAGATCATGGTGCCTGAATCAGCCTGCTCCAATCCGCTGATAATCCGCAGCAAGGTGGTTTTCCCGGCACCACTTGGGCCCACAATCGCTAGAGTCTTGCGGTCTTCAATCGTCACTGTGACATTTTTCAAGACCGGTCGGCCGTTAAAAGATTTGTTGATATTTTTCAGCTCTAACATGTTCGCCACCTCCTAGCGATAGTATGAAAATGCTGCTTCGATCCGTTTTTGCAGGAACGTCAGGATCAGCGTCAGCAACAGGTAAATGACCCCGACCAGCACAAGCGGCAACAAGGTGACATCGCGGGCACTGGCAATGTTCCCGGCCCGCAACAGATCGCCTAATCCGATGACATAAACCAAGCTGGAATCTTTCACGAGGTTGATGACTTCGTTACCAATGGACGGCAGCACGATTTTGACGACTTGCGGGATAACGACATACCGCAATGCCTGCCAGCGCGTCATGTTCAAAACGGTACTGGCTTCAAATTGCCCTTCATCAACGGCGCCAAAACCGCCACGAAAGATTTCTGCAAAGTAGGCGGCGTAATTCAGAATAAAGGCAACTAAGGCCGCTGAGAACCGATCAAAAACAATCCCGATAATCGGTAAGCCGTAAAAGATAAACATTAATTGCAACAATAATGGCGTGCCCCGAAAGACCCAAACATAGCCTTCCAAAAGACCTTTCCCTGCCTTGCCCAGAATCGATTTAGGCTTGGGAATGAGTCCCACTGACAAAATCAAGCCAAGTGGAATGGCGCCTACCAACGTGATGGCAAAAATCCCCAAAGTCATTTTCACACCAGATAATAAGGCCGGTAAAATCTGAAAAATATAAGTCATGGTGCTTCCTCCTTCAAATCCGTGGCAACTTTACTGCCATGGTTTCTGTTCATTTTATTAAACGCGTTTTGTGGTTGGCGGGCCGCACCCGGTGACCGACTAATAATGCAAAAAAGCGCCCTCTTGCTCTGCTTGCAAGAGGACGCTTTTTTGCGCGGTACCACCTCAGTTTGACGACTGTTCACACAGCCGACCTCATGTGGTTGAAATCAACTTCATAAGCCTCATTCGAAATCGCAGTCATAAAAAAATCCTCTTACAGCAAGTTGCTGTAAGAGGACGGCTTAAACCGCGGTTCCACCTCAGATTTACCAATTGCTCACACAATCAGTCTCATGTAGTTGTTTCAACCACGGCGATAACGAGCCCAACCGAGACGACCTACTAAAGTTCAATCGTCCACTCATGGATGTGTGATCAACGGATGACTATCCGGTTCCCATCAACCCGGACTCGCTTAAAATCATGACCGCTGATCGATTCCACTCAACGCTTTAATGAATTGTCACTAAATTACACCGAAAATCAGCGAAAGTCAACTATTGCTAAAAATTTGTGCAGCTTTTCCCGGAAACGTGATGGCCGAATCCTAGCGTCGACGCACCACCCCGCGTGGATTAATTAGTTATGCCGATGAAAAAGCTTTGACCAGAAGCCTTGCTTTTTAAGGCGAATGTCCATGAGCGGTACACTGTCACCCAAAAGTCGCCGGGCAATATTGCGATAACCTTTGCTGGCCAAATCATCGGGATCCATGACAATCGCTTCACCTTTGTTGGAGCTCTCAATCACACCGTCGTCATCAACGATGATCCCCAACAAATCGAGCCCCAAATGACTGGTGATTTCGTCAATGTCCATCGAGCGGCCATCTGCCAGCATATTTTGCCGAATGCGGTTGATGATCAGTCGCGGTTTTAGCGGCATATCCCGCTGCTCAAGCAAACCAACCACCCGATCGGCATCACTGACTGCCGAAATTTCCGGTGTGGTGACCACAATCGCCCCATCAGCAGCCCCCGTGGCATTGCGAAAGCCTTGCTCAATCCCAGCAGGCGAATCAAGAATGATATAGTCAAAATCCGGCCGCAACTGTTCAACAATTTCGACAACCTGCTCTGGCTCTATGGCATCTTTTTCAGCATTCTGCGCCGCTGGCAATAAGTATAAAAGATCATCAAAGCGTTTGTCTTTGATCAAGGCTTGATGCAATTTAGCCCGGCCGGTAGCGACATCGACAATGTCATAAATAATCCGATTAGAGAGCCCCATGACCACATCCAAATTACGCAGGCCAATATCAAGGTCCAATAAAACCACCCGCTTGCCTTGCAAAGCCAATGCGGTGCCGATGTTAGCCGAGGTGGTCGTTTTGCCGACGCCACCTTTACCGGAAGTAACCACTAACGCTGTACCCATCTACATTGCCTCCATTTGCTTGAATAATCGCGGCCGAAGATTCGCCAGTTCAGCCATTTTGGCGTGTGTCATTGTATGTAACTCACTTAAATAAGCAACCGGCTTGAGGGGATCATAGTGATCAGCGACAATCTCGATCACATCGGCAATCCGCACCTGACTGGCCCCTTCAAGATCGCCAACCACAACGGCGCGCGTATCCCCTTGGCTGCCAGCCTGCACCACGCCGCTGACCTTACCCATCACAAAAACATTCCCGGAAGCACATAGAGTCGCACCGGAATGCAGATCGCCCAAGAACAGGACGTCACCCATGATGTCAATCGTTTGGCCAGACCGAACCACGCCACCAATACGATGCGTCATTTTGGCCGTCACCATATCGGCCACCACATCTTTATCAACGACCGCACTGGTAATGCCATTGATTGAAAAACGCGGATAATCAGCGAAAACCGATTGAATTTGGGCAAGCTGCTCTTCAGTCAACAAACGATTACCGGTTTCCAAGCGATAACTGACTTCACCAGTCGGCGTTTCTTCATACAGCTTCCCCAGTAACGTTTTCAGCGTCCTGATGATCTGCATAAAATCCGCCGTATCCTGAAGCTGCAGTGCCAGACTGTCGTTTCGACCTTTTAAGACCACACTGTCCACATCATCACCCCAAACTATTCTTCCGCTAAGTTAATCAATACCCGATGCAATGGACCATACACAATGACGAAAAGAATCAGATTGACCGTCAACCCCGGCCCCAAATGATTGGCAATCAGCATCACCACACTGGAACTACCATAGCCAATAAAATGATTCACAAAATAATTGGCGACACCATACAGCAGCAGCGCAATGATATACACCATCCCGACAAAAACCGCAGTGTGCGGAATGTATGGTCGAATCTGGCGAACGATATAAATCACTAGCGCGAACAATAAAGCATTGACGCCTAATATGCCAGTGTAAAAGCTGTCGAAAATCAACCCGATCAAAGCGGCAATCCAGGTCGTGTACTTCTCTTCTGGCACCAGCAAGGTCACCATGACCAAGCCTAACAAGGTCAGCTGCGGGGTACCCATGAAACTCGGCTGCATAATCCACTGAGCTAACACGGATGCCAGACTGCCATCAATTAATAACAGCAAAAGCAGGATTGAAATAATCCACCAATGCCCTGTAAAGTGTTTTTCGTTCAACATATATCAGTCACCCTTGATTGTCCGCGAAATGACCGTCACAACCGTTACATCATTCAGATTCGCAGCCGGTGACAAATAAACGGTATTGGCAAGCCCATAGTCATCTTTTTTAACACTAGTGACTTCGCCGATAAGCAGGCCTTTAGGAGTCATACCGCCCAAGCCGCTGGTCACGACTTTATCGCCTTTTTTAATCGCATGCTCGCTGTTCAGTTCGCCAAGAACCAAGTCACCCGACTTTTCATCATAGCCGGTGATGATCCCGTTAACTTCTTTATCCTCACTTGTTTCAACGGCGGCAGCGACGCGATCACTGGATTTATTGGCAGTCGATAGCATTTCGACTTTTGAACTGGTTCGGTTGACTTCAACGATCCGGCCAACCAATCCGGATCCGGCCATCACCGGCATGCCTTTTTTAACCCCTGCTGCGCTTCCTTGGTTAATCACCACCATGTTCCGCCAATCACTCGGCGTTCGCAAAATAACGGCGGCGCTGATCTGCGAGTAATCAGTCAAAGTACCATTCAATTTCAACTGTTGTTTCAGCTGTTTGTTTTCGCGTTTGAGGGTTTGAACCTGAACTTTGGTCTGGGCCAGACTATCTAGTTGTTGTTTCAGGTGCTGATTCTCCTGGAACGTATCCATCAGGCTATGCACGTCATCCAACCCGTTGCGGGCAAAATCCCCCGGTAAGGCAACCAGGCGGCCACCGATGCCAACAACATCATTGGCAATCCGCTGAATAAACGGCGGGGTGTTGCGATTATTGCTCGCATAAATCGACCCAGCGACCAGACCAATACTGACCAGCAAAGCGATCATGAGGGCGATCAATTTTTTATTGGAAAAGAATTTCTGCATTGGTTCCTCCGTCACACTCGCGAAAAGAGGCCAGGATCCTTCATCCCAGCCTCTTGCCACACGCAAACCATCTTCATTTATGGGCTGTTAACGTTTCTTTAAAACGTCAATATTCTTCAACGATTCGCCAGTTCCGATCGCAACGCAATCTAACGGGTCCTGCGCGATGAAAACCGGTACCTTGGTTTCATCGGAAATGACATCCGGCAGATGCTTCAAGAGCGCCCCGCCACCAGTCAAGACGATACCGTGATCAATCACATCAGCCGCAATTTCCGGAGATGTTTCTTCCAGCGTTTCCTTAATGGCGGTAATGATATCAAGCACGTTTTCATGAATCGCCGACGCAATATCCGTTGCCGAAATATCGATCGTCTTAGGCAGGCCACTTAATAAGTCACGGCCGCGTACGGTCATCCCGTCAATGTCGGCAGCTTTTTCAACCGATGCCGAACCGATTTGAATTTTCATCGCTTCAGCGGTTCGTTCGCCGATTAATAAATTAAAATTCTGGCGCAGATGATTGATAATGGCTTCGTCAAACTTATCGCCGGCCACCCGAATGGAGCGGCTCGAAACGATGCCACCTAATGAAATCGTGGCAACATCGGTTGTGCCACCACCGATATCAACGACCATACTGCCTGTCGGATCCATGACCGGCAAGCCCGCACCGATCGCCGCGGCGTATGGTTCTTCAATCACAAACGCATCCCGTGCGCCAGCTACTTTAGCCGCATCAATGACGGCACGTTTTTCAACTTCGGTAACCCCACTTGGCACGCAAATCATTACCTGCGGATGGCTGCCATTACCCAATGCTTTTTGCATGAAGTATTTCAACATGGCCGCAGTTGTGTCGTAGTCAGCGATGACCCCATCTTTCATTGGTCGGATCGCCACGATATTGGTCGGGGTACGACCGATCATGTCGCGGGCTTCTTCACCAACGGCAATGACTTCTTCCGTCTGGGTATTCTTCGCGACCACGGAAGGCTCATTTAAGACAATGCCCTTGCCGTCGACGTAAACTAAGGTATTTGCGGTGCCAAGATCGATCCCGATATTCTTTGATCCAAATCCAAACAAGACGTTCTCTCCTTATGCTGACTCATTTCGTATTAACTCCATGCATTATAGCATATTTATTTCTGTGACAAAATGTGAAACCGCCTGATTTTGGCACCTTACCGCCAATTTCAAAAAACCTTACAATTTTCTTGAATTAATTAAAGTCCGGATCGTCTCGGGCAAAAGAATAAAACGCCTTCCCGCCGATAATCAAATGATCCAGCAAATTCATCCCTAGCAACGCTGCTGCCAACTGAAAACGGGTTGTCGTGTCGCGATCTGCCTGACTCGGCGCCGGATCGCCACTGGGATGATTGTGAACCATAATGAGATTCGTGGCACTCAACTTTAAGGCTTCACGAAATACCACCCGTGGATCAGCCAATGCAGAATCGACTGTACCAATCGCCACCGTCTGTTCGGTAATAATCTGATTTTTAACATCTAAAAACAAAATCAGCATGGACTCCTGATTGGCACCGGCAAAACGCGAAACCATGGTCTTACCCAACTGTTCGCTATTTTTAATCTGCCCATAACGCACGGATTGTCGGCGCATCACCCGGCGGCCCAATTCCACACCAGCCAAAATGCTGGCGCGTTTGGCGGCGCCCAGTCCGCGAATGTGATCCAGTGAGTCACAATCACCTTCTGCCAAACCCTGCAAAGCCGGATAAGTTGCCAACACCTCACTCACGATTTCTTTGACCGGATAATGCTGGTTTCCCGCCCGCACAATCAGTTGCAGCAATTCCGCATCTGTCAGTGCTGCCGGTCCATGCGCCAATAACCGTTCACGCGGTTGTTCAGTTGCATCTGCCATCGTTTTCCCCCTGGTAGCACACGTGCAGGTCGCATCAGTTCAAGTCGCACATTGCGTTTCGAGCTGATACTAATTGAATATCCTGGTTGCGCGCTGCGATTTTAAGCCAATTCATGACTCATTAGGAAGATTACGCAAATGTGGTATGTTTTTGCAGCCAGTTCGGCAGTTCGGTGATGGCCGATAAAATGGCCGTCGCTTTCTCATCCGGTTGTTGGGCAATGCCGGGAATCATGATCACAGGCAGACCGGCACCCTCTGCGGCCGCCACCCCGACGTGCGTGTCTTCGATGACGATCGCCGGGCCAGCGCCTAAATGTCTTTTCATGACCTGATACACTTCGGGATCTGGCTTATGCGCCTTGACATCACTGCCAGTCAAAATCGGGTCAAACCAGTCTTGCCAACCGGCTGCTGCCAAAACCACATCAACATAATGCTGAGCACTACTGGTTGCCAATGCCAGCCGATAATGAGCAGCCCGCAGCGTTCTCAAGGCTTCATCAGCTCCAGGCAACACAAAATCCGCACCATTGCGAATCCGATCCAACACATCCTTGGTCGAAAATTCTTGAAACCACGCAGCGTTTTCCGCTCCCACAAGATCTGCAATAATCTTGGCTTCGTTTGGCCCCGCCGAACCGACTAACGGGCGAAAATCATCTTCGGTTCGCTTTAAACCCAACTCAGCTGCAGCACGCACATTGCTTTGAAGATAAATTGCTTCGGTATCAACCAAGGTCCCGTCTAGATCAAAAATCACGGTTGCTGTCACGACTTTCCCTCCAATAAAGTTTGGCGCACGGCAGCAGCAAGGTACAAGGATCCCGTGATCACAATCGGTTGCTCCGGATCATCGTCCAAACTGGCTGCCAATGCCGCCTGCCATGAGTCTCTTAACTGTCCTTCATGAAGCCTTTGGTATCCGGCTTCAGGTAATGCACGTGGTGTCCCCGGCACTGGCACGAGGTAAACAGTCGCAAATGCCCGTGTCAGCATATCTGCCATCGCTTCATAGTCCTTGTCAGCCAAAATACCGGCAATCACCGTGACCGGTCCGGAAAACAGTTCTTGCAACGCAGCGACCAGGCCCTTAATACCGTCCGGATTATGCGCGCCATCCAGTACAATAAACGGTGAATCGCTAATCTTTTCAAGCCGCGCCGGCCAGCGACTAGCCGCAAGTCCTTGGCGAATATCGCGCGCCGTCAATGGCCAGTGGGTTGCCTGCGCATAAACTTTAGCGGTTTTAATCGCAATCGCCATATTGCGCTGTTGATAGTCCCCAACTAATGGAACGATCAGATCCGGTAACGATCCGTCTTCGTCTTGGTATGTCAAACGCTGTCCCCAGCCGTGCAGCTTGGCTTTGGGAACCGTGAAATCCCGACCGAAGCGAAACCACTGACTGCCGGTGGATTGCGCTTTGGCCGCTACCACTGCCGTTGCATCGGGTACCAAGTCGCCGGTGACTACCGGAACTCCCGGCGTGATG
Organism: Lacticaseibacillus zeae DSM 20178 = KCTC 3804; assembly: GCF_000260435.1. GTDB lineage: Bacteria > Bacillota > Bacilli > Lactobacillales > Lactobacillaceae > Lacticaseibacillus > Lacticaseibacillus zeae. Next base: position 81,011 of record NZ_BACQ01000014.1, read on the forward strand.
ATGCCAGCCTTATGTGTCGCAATCGCCGTAATGGTATTGCCTAACAACTTCTGATGATCCAGCGCCACCTCTGTCAACACACTCACAACCGGCGTGATGACATTGGTTGAATCCGTATCTCCGCCAATGCCGACTTCAATGACCGCCACATCAACGCGACGTTGGCGAAAATACCAAAAAGCCAAAGCGGTGACAAATTCAAACTCGGTCACATTAAAGTCAGGCTGAGCGGTGCGCAAGCCATCAAGTGCTGCCCGGGCGACCGCAACCGCCTGTACCAGTTCATCATCGGGAATCGGCTTATGGTCAATCATCATGCGTTCATTGAAACGCATAATAAACGGCGAGGTAAACAACCCCACTTTCAGCCCGCTAGCTTCCAGCACATGGGCAATGGCATTAGCCGTCGATCCTTTCCCGTTCGTGCCGGTAATGTGGATATAGCGACCTTCTTTCTGCGGGTCACCGAGCGCATGCAACAGCGTCAGGATACGATGATGATCGCCGGTTTTGGCTAAACGCGGAAAAGAATGAATATAAGCAACACTTTCAGAGTAGTTCATCGTTAACTTCCTTCAATCGTGACATCCATGCAGACACCGCTTTTGCAGCGCCTCAATATGGCTTAATCATACCAGAAAATGCTGGTCGGCTCGTTCACTGACAACAGAAATTTTTGTCAGATTCAGGTGAACACACGGATTTACGTGTACAAAAAAGATCGCACCAATTTGGGAGGCGATCTTTTTTAGTAGCCTAACGTATTGTTCACGCTCACCACTTGAATGTTGGCGGGCAAAATACTTTAACAGCAAGAAAGAGCTTCGACCTCTTACGCCTGCTGCAACTGCTCAAGTCGCTGCTGGGTGCTGCTGAGTTGGTCAGCGAAGTCGCTGCGCTTGGTGCACTGTTCGGCGACAACCGCTTCAGGTGCTTTGGACAGGAAGCCTTGATTGTTGAGTTTCTTGTCAATCCGGGCAATTTCCTGCTCAAGCTTCTTAGCATCTTTGGTTAACTTGGCCTTTTCTTCGTCCAGATCGACCAACTCATTGAGCGGAACAAAAATCGTTGCTCCGGTAATGACGGCGCTGCCAGCCATTTTCGGCTCTGCTACATCGGTGCCAACGGTGAATTCTTTACTGTTGACAAACCGATCGATGAAATCGAAGTTCTGGTCAAAAATCGGCTTCAAAGCTGGATCTGTCAACTTCACGATAATATCAACCTTGGTCTTCAGTGGTGCACCTGCTTCTTTACGAATACTGCGAACGCCGCGGATAAGCGCAATAATGGCGTCCATCGCACTGGTTGCGTCGGCATTTTCAAACGCAGTGTTTTCAACCGGGTAGCTGGCAGTCACAATGGACTTGCCAGTGTGCGGCAAAGCCAACCACAACTTCTCGGTCACAAACGGCATCACTGGGTGCAAAAGCCGCAAAATCTGATCAAGGGCATAGGCCAGATTAACCCGCTTTGCTGCCTTGGCCTGTTCATCATCACCGTATAGGACTTCCTTGCTCATTTCAACATACCAATCGGCAAAAACATTCCAGGTAAAGTTATACAGGGTCCGGCCCATTTCGCCGAATTCAAACCGTTCGGACAGATCGGTGACCTGTTTAATGGTTTCGTTTAATTGCGAAAAGAGCCACTTATCGGATAAGTCGAACGTGCTTGGATCAGGCTGCTGTGGCTTGTCCAGATCGCCCAGGTTCATCATCACGAAACGTGAAATGTTCCAAATCTTGTTGATGAAATTCCAGGCAGCTTCAACCTGTTTGTAACTAAATCGCGTATCCTGTCCTGGCTTATTACCTGTGATCAGGAACCATCGCAAAGCATCGGCGCCATATTTTTCAATGACGTCCATCGGGTCAATCCCGTTTCCTAGCGACTTGCTCATCTTGCGGCCTTGTTCGTCCCGCATCAGGCCGTGAATCAGCGTGTATTGGAATGGCCGCTCACCCGTGAAGTGCAATCCTTGGAAGATCATGCGGGCAACCCAAAATGGAATAATGTCGTAGCCGGTAACCAAGGTGTTGGTCGGATAATACCGCTTATAATCCGGCGCATCGGTATTCGGCCACCCCATCGTTGAAAATGGCCACAAGGCACTGGAAAACCACGTGTCCAGTACATCAGGATCCTGTTGCCAATTTTCAATATCTTTCGGCGCTTCCATACCGACGTAAGTTTCACCGGTGTGCTTGTTGTACCAAGCCGGAATCCGGTGACCCCACCATAATTGGCGGGAAATGACCCAGTCATGAATGTTTTCCATCCATTGCAAATAAGTGTGCTCAAAACGCTCAGGCACAAAAGTTACTTTCTTATCACTTTCCTGTTGCGCCTTAATGGCTGCTTCGGCAAGTGGCTTCATTTTGACAAACCACTGCGTCGACAACCGTGCTTCGACTTGAACGCCGGTCCGCTCGCTGTGACCAACACTGTGCACAATCGGTTCGACTTTAAGTAACAGGCCTTCCTTATCCAAATCCGCCACCATGGCCTTACGGGCTTCGAAACGATCCATCCCATTGTACTTGCCGGCATTTTCATTCATCGTGCCGTCGTCATTCATGGTATTGATGCGCTTGAGATCATGGCGATTGCCAACCTGAAAGTCGTTAGGATCGTGCGCTGGGGTGATTTTAACGGCCCCGGTTCCGAAGTCAGGATCAACGTAGGCATCCTCAATGATTGGAATTTTGCGGTTAGCCAGCGGCAAAATCAATTCCTTGCCGACCATATCTTTGTAGCGCTTGTCACCAGGATGAACGGCCACCGCGGTATCGCCCATCATTGTCTCCGGACGAGTCGTGGCGATTTCGATATAGCCGCTACCATCGGCAAACGGATACTTGACGTGATAAAAAGCACCTTTATCGTCTTTATGGATGACTTCGATATCGGACAATGCCGTGCGGGCTTGCGGATCCCAGTTAACGATATATTCACCGCGGTAAATCAGGCCTTGTTTATAGAGTTCGACAAACACCTTTCGAACGGCTTCGTTCAAGCCTTTATCCAAGGTGAATCGCTCACGGCTGTAATCCAGTGACAAGCCCATCTTTGCCCATTGACCGTGAATGGTTTTGGCAAATTCATCTTTCCATTCCCACACCTTCTGGACAAACTTTTCGCGGCCTAAGTCATAGCGACTGATGCCTTCCTTGCGCAACTTGGCTTCAACTTTCGCTTGCGTGGCAATTCCGGCATGGTCCATCCCCGGCAGCCATAGCGTATCGAAGCCTTGCATCCGCTTCTGGCGAATCACAATGTCCTGCAAGGTTGTATCCCAGGCATGGCCCATGTGCAGCTTGCCGGTTACATTGGGCGGCGGAATAACAATCGAATACGGCTTGGCTTTTGGATCGCCACTTGGTTTAAAAACATCTTCGTCCAGCCATTCCTGATATCGGCCTGCTTCGACCGCTTTATGATCATATTTTGGTGCTAATGTTTCATCACTCACTGGCTCCACCTCACAAATTTTTTCTGTCCATCCAGGTTTTCAGAACCGCGGTATACAGTTTGTCGCCTGCGTTGGTTTGCGCTTCCTATAACGCGTTCGCCGGCGCAGAAGCTTGCGTGTAAGGACCTCGGTCGCGATGACCTAAACCGGGCCATCACGCCCAAGGCCACTTACACTCCAGCTTCTAAGCGCGCCGGCTCACGCTCACACCATAACGCGTTCGCTGGCGCAGGAGTCTGCGTATAAGGACCTTGGTCGCAATGGCCAAACCCGGGCCATTACGCCCAAGGTCGCTTATACTCCGACTCCTAAGCGCGCCAGCTCACGCTCACACAAAAAAAGCCCTAATTTATACAAAATTAGGACGATTTCACTCGCGGTACCACCTAAATTGGGAATGACTTCCCCACTTAATTCAGGATAACGGCTGTCACCGGCCGTTCCTTACTCACTTCAGGACGGCAGCTCACAAGCTACAATCACGACCCCTTTTCGAGATTCACACCAACCATCTCGTCGCTGGGAAAAAAGATCATGACCCTCTTGATCATTGCATTAGCTGCATTATAACCCGCGGACATGGCAGGGTCAACGTTGTCATGATTGCTTCAAAGGTGCTTTTGTCATGATTGCTTCAAAGGTGCTTTTCGCTCTTGCGTTAACTTATTTTGATGGTCAACAAATAGTAACGCCTGTAATTCACTGGTCAGATCAATATAGCGAATTGTTGTCTCGGGTTGGGCGGGAACGGGCTTGGGTGCAAAGGTCAAAATCGCCGTTATGCCATTAGCTTCAAGTTCGCTAATCACTGCTGCCTGCGCAGAACTCGGCACGCAGACAATCGCGGTGTGCATGCCCGGACGGATTTTTTCGGATAAGGTCGCCAAGTTATAAATCGGAATACCCGCAATCGTTGTCCCGATCAAGCTGGGATCCGTGTCAAAACCCATCACAATGGATAAATCGGGATTACGCCGAAAATTGTTGGTCAGCAGCGCCCGCCCCAGATTGCCGCACCCTACCAGCAGCATCTGCTCTTCGGAGTGAACCTCTAATAGCTCGCCAAAAACTTCCGCAAGCAAATCAACCGAATAGCCGTAACCACTGCGGCCCAGGTCGCCAAAATTGGAAAAATCGCGGCGAATAGTGGCTGGCGCGATATGAACCAACTTGCTTAACCGATCCGAGCGCACCCGTTTGACACCCGATTGTTGTAAAGCTTTGACCGTTCGATAGTAAACCGGAATGCGCTTAATCGTTGCTTGCGACAATGCTTGTTTATTGACGACCAAGATGAACACCTCCGCACCTATTTGTTAAATATTTCACATATTCATTTTAACAGATGTAAGCGATTTTAGCCACCTTTTTCATGCCGAAAGATTGGCTAATGGCAGATTCTGCTTCATGTTGACTCAGTTACCAACGATGCAGGAGCCCAGCATCTATAAGCATCCGAAAGCGGTTCCGCGAAGCCACGGCTAAAATAATGAGATTTTTTGTGAACTTTTTCCCTTAGACAACAAAATAACACCGGACATCAGAGGCAACAAATGCGTCACCACCTGCGTCCGGTGTCATCAAGCTTTAAAGCAACTCTGCAATAACGTCCTGATCCTGATTCATAAACTGGTCGGAAGACTTGATTTCCTGAATCTTGATTCCGGCTAATGCCCGCGTCATCAGCCCGGCAACATCCAGTTTGCTTTCGTAATAGCGCGCGCGATCGGTCTTAGGCTTCGTCTTTGGGGATGGCGGCGCAAAAATCGTGCAACAATCCTCAAACGGCATGATCGACAAGTCATACGTATCGATTTTTTCCGCTTCGGCAATGATTTCATTCTTATCCATCGTCGCCACTGGCCGAATAATCGGCATGGTCGTCACATCGTTAATCGCTGCCATGGACTCCAGTGTCTGTGACGCCACCTGCCCGACCGATTCACCGTTGAAAATGGCCAGATCGCCACGTTGCTTGGCAATTGCTTCGGTGAGGCGCAACATCATCCGCCGCTGAACCGTCATCAGATAGCCTTCCGGAACTTTTGCCTTGACATCTTCCTGAATTTCGGTGAACGGTACTTCAATAAAGTAAATCCGCCCGACATACGGAGTCAATTTGGCCGTCAGCTGCTTGGCCTTATTTAACGCCTGCTGACTGGTATAAGGCGGACTGAAAAAGTGCACCATTTCAATGTCCACGCCACGCTTCAACGCATAATAACCTGCCACCGGCGAATCAATGCCGCCACTAAGCATCAACGCAGCACGCCCAGCCGTTCCGACCGGTAAGCCACCTGCACCCTGAATGGTCTTGGTTGACAGATAAATGGCCTCACGCCGAACTTCGACGCGCAAAATCATATCCGGATGATGCATTTTGACCACCAAATCCGGCCGCTTATCCGTCAAAAAGTCACCGAGGTCCAGATTCATCGCATTCGTGTCCAACGCAAAATCATGGTCACTGCGCCGCGTATTCACCTTGTAACTAATGCCTTTAGGTGCCGTTTCGTTCATCAGCTGCAAGGCAACCTCATGCACTTTGGTCATATCTTTTTCAACGGCAATACTTGGGGAAAAATTCTGAATGCCAAAAACCTGCGATAGCCGTGCCATCACCTGATCACTCGGTTCGCCATTCAATTCGATATGCATCCGGTCGCGTTTTGGCCGAATTGTCAGCTTAGGAAACTCATGCAACGCACGGGTCACATTTCCATTCAAGCGCCCGATGAAAGCTTGGCGATTCTTGCCTTTGGTCGAAAGTTCGCCGTAACGAACCATAATTTCTGAATATTGCATCTTAAAATCCTTTCAGTTAGACGGTCGCCTTATCAAGCTTGGCAAACTTGGCGTAAATCTGGTCAAATGCGTCATTAAACGCATCAGCTTCGGCTAGCGTATTGGCTTCATCAAGGCTAATCCGAATCGCCGACGTCGCAATTTTCGGATCAGTATGCATCGCTGCCAGCGTACTGCTTTCCGTGCCTTTTTTACTTGAGCAGGCACTAGTTGTCGAGATATAAATCGAATGATCTTCAAACGCATGGACAATCGTTTCGCCGCGGACACCAGCAATAGCAAAACACAGAACATGCGGCGCAAAGTCCGGCGTTAACTGGCTAAACATTGTCACTTTAGGCTTTTGGCTGACATGATCATAAATACGCTTGCGAACCGCCTGCTGCTGGGCAACATTGTCGTCTTCGTTTGCTAACAACAACCGCAACGACTTCGCCATCGCCGCAATTGCCGGCACATTTTCGGTTCCCGAACGCCAATCACGCTCCTGGCCGCCACCGGTCAGCAGTGGATCGATCATGCGGCCTTCCTTGGCATAGATAAATCCGGTACCGCGCGGCGCATGGAATTTGTGCCCGGAAAAACTGAGAAAATCAATCCGAGGATCTTGCAATGCGCTATCCAAGCCCTTACCAACCGCCTGAACCGCATCGACGTGGAAATGAATATTGGGATAAGCATCCAAAACCCGTGCAGCCTGAACAATCGGCTGCATACTGCCAATCTCATTGTTCACCGCCATGATTGAAACCAGAATCGTATCCTTCCGAATCGCGGCCTTCAAATCATCGATATGAATAAAACCGCGATGATCAACCGGCAGATATGTGACCTCAAAGCCCAACTTCTCAAGTTGTTTCATGCTGTTCATCACGGCTGGGTGCTCGATACTGGTCGTGATCAAGTGCCGGCCAAACTCACGCTTCGCCATGGCCGTTCCCTTAATCACCCAGTTATCGCCTTCCGTACCGCCGCTGGTAAAATAAATTTCATCCGGCTTAGCCCCAATCAACTTGGCAATCTGTGCCCGCGAACTCTGCAAAACCTCATCAGCCTTCGTCCCCAGCGCATGCAAACTACTCGGATTACCAAAAAAATCCGTGCTGACCTTATTGTAAGTCGCCAACGCATCAGGCGAAATCTTAGTCGTCGCACTATTATCAAAATAAATCATCAGCCGGCCCCTTCCGTTATTTAGACTGGGTTGAATTATAGACAAAAAGTTAGTAAGTTTCAAGAGCGCGAACCAGCCCGGTTAGAAACCGGAGTGTAAGTGGCCTTGGGCGTGATGGCCCGGGTTTGGC
>NZ_BACQ01000013.1 GCF_000260435.1 Lacticaseibacillus zeae DSM 20178 = KCTC 3804
TTGTATCCAATTTTTCTGAGCAAGACTTAAACCCGGCGCGCTGGCGTTGGATCAGCCGTTAGCGAAAGCTTCAGCGCCTGCGCCACGCGTTTGGAAATCCCAAGCTCCTGAATGTCTTCGATCGGCGCTTCTTTGATTTTGGTGATTGTCTTAAACTTGCGCAACAACTTCAGGCGCGTCTTGGGACCGACACCCTTAATACCTTCCAGGCGCGATGCCAGCGAATTCTTGGCATGCAATTGACGGTGAAATGAAATGGCAAACCGGTGAACCTCATCCTGGATGCGTTCCAGCAAGTAAAACCCTTGTGACTTCGGATCAAGATTAATCATTTGATCGGCATTGCCAAACAGAAGCGCAGCAGTTTTATGCTTGTTGTTCTTAACCATCCCGGCAACCGGAATATCAAGGTTCAATTCATTTTCCAAAACGTCCTTGGCAGCATTCATTTCAATTTCGCCGCCATCCATCAAAATCAGGTCCGGAAGTGCCGCATGTTCCTTTAGCAACCGCGTGTACCGCCGCCGAATAACTTCGCGCGTATTAGCTGCTTCATCAGCACCATTATGGGTTTTGTCGGCATCCAGTTTATATTTGCGATAATTATTTTTAGCCGGCTGCCCATCAACAAATTGAACCATCGCAGAAACCGGATCGGCCCCTTGAATGTGACTGTGGTCAAAAGCTTCAACCACATGCCCCATTGGCAACTTTAACGCCGCCATCAATTCCTTCATGGCCCCGATTGTTGTCCGATTATCCAATTCCATCAAGCGAAACTTATCTTCGAGTTTGATTTGGCTGTTCTTCGCGGCTAATGCCATCAGATCGCGTTTCTCGCCTCGTTGCGGGGTACGCACCGGAACACCTAAAATATCGGCAAGCACCTTATTATCCAGCCCTGCCGGCACCAAAACTTCATGCGGTTTGACATTATTTTTGCGACTGTAAAACTGCAAAATGAAAGACTCGAATTCCTCTTTGGCCGTGTTAACGACCGGAAAAAGCCGCGATTCGCGCTTCATTAACCGCGCCTGACGAATGAAGAAGACCTGGATGCTGATCCAGCCTTTGTCCATATAGAAATTAAACAAGTCACGCGTGGTATTGTCATTCGAAATAATTTTTTGCTTTTCAACGGTTTGTTCAATGTAATACAACTGGTCGCGAATCTCCGCCGCCCGTTCGAACTGCAGGTTTTTGGCTGCCCGCTCCATTTTTGCCGTCAGACTGGCCTTGGCTTTGCTGACGTTGCCATTCAAGAACCGTTTGATTCGAGCAATCTGGTCAGCGTATTCTTTTTCCGGTACCGTGCGAAAACATGCGCCCAGACACTGACCCATGTGGTAATACAGACACGGCCGTCCTTGATACCCATTGCACCGGCGCAATGGGTACACTTTTTGAATAAAGTGCATCGTTTCCTGCGCCGCATAAACATTGGGGTACGGACCGAAGTAATAGCCGCCATCTTTGCGAATCGTGCCGGTGATTTCAATTTTCGGATCGCGTTCGTGGGTAATCTTGATATAAGGATAGCCGGTCCCCTTCTTGAGCTTGATATTGTAATACGGCTGATACTTTTGAATCAACGTGATTTCAAGCAAAAAAGCTTCTTTATTGGTCGAGGTCACAATATAGTCAAAATCAGCCACCTGTGCCACCATCGCTGCTACTTTGCCATCATGTGAGCTCTTGAAGTAAGAGCGAACGCGATTCTTTAGATTTTTGGCCTTGCCGACATAAATAATCTTCCCGTTAATATCTTTCATCTGGTAACTGCCAGGCAGATCCGGCAGCAACGATAATTTATGCTCAATGTGTGCTGATGCCATCGTAATCTCCTTATAAAACAAATGTTCGCTTAACATTATAAAGATTCTAAAATTAGATTGCAAGCGACGCACTTGTTGCGCGCGGTTGCGATTGTAAAGACATCTTGGCAGTTGGCATCAAATGAGATTGAGCCACATTTCTAGTGACCTGTTCTTAACTCGCAGAGCTCCAAATGATTCAGAAAAACTTAGGCAATAAGTCTCCTGCCGTGCCAAACTCCGCAATCTCCGGCGTTTTGGGGCTGGCGACGCGAAGCTAGAGCGGAGACGGCGCTTTGAGCCAGAAAACCACTGTCTCAAAGTCGCCTAACAACATCAGCGACAAAATCGGTCGCTGTGTTGTTTGCACGGCTGAGCACCATCTGGCCTACGATTGCTCCGCTTTGGCACTAATAGATTGATTGACTTAACGAATTATTTTCAGGAACACAAAAAGCGAACACTCAAAGCATGTTCGCTTATGGATTGTGAACTGGAGTTTCTTCTCAACTTCGACTGGGCAGAACTTATTGTGCCAAAATCTTGGACAGAAAATCCTGCGTCCGCGCTTCCTTGGGGTGTTCGAACAGTTCTTCAGGTGTGCCTTTTTCAAGAATTTTGCCGCCGTCCATGAACCAGACTTGGTCGGCCACGCTGCGGGCAAAGCCCATTTCGTGGGTCACCACCACCATCGTCATGCCGGTTTTGGCAAGATCCTGCATAACCTTGAGCACCTCGCCGACCATTTCGGGATCCAATGCACTGGTCGGTTCGTCGAATAGCATGACATCCGGATGCATCGCCAGCGCCCGGGCAATGGCCACCCGCTGCTGTTGGCCACCGGAAAGACTGGCTGGGTAGGCATCGGCTTTTTCACCCAAGCCAACCTGTTCCAGAAGTTCCTTGGCCGTTTTGGTTGCTTCTTCATCCGTCACGGTTTTGACTTTCAACGGCGCCAGCTTGATATTCTCTAACACTGTCATGTTCGGGAAAAGGTTGAAGCTTTGGAACACCATGCCCATTTTTTCCCGGACGTTGTCAAGCTGCTTTTCGCTGAGATCAACCAAATTGGTGCCTTCAAAAAGGATCTCGCCTTGTGTCGGCCGGTTAAGCAGATTCAGGCTGCGCAAAAAGGTACTTTTCCCGCCACCGGATGCGCCGATCACAACAATCACGTCACCTTGGTTGATGGTTTCACTAATGTCATTCAAAACCACATTATCACCAAACTTCTTAGTCAGGTGGTTGATTTGAATTAAAGGTTTATGCTGCATGATTCATCTTCCTTTCAAAATGACCCAGGAGCTTGGATAGCCCGAATGTCAGAACAAAGTAAAGGACCATGGCAACCAGAATTGGTTGAACCCCTTTGTACGTTGCGGTTTGAACCACTGTCAGCTGATAAATCAGGTCCGTGACCCCGATGATGGAGACAATGGAGCTTTCCTTAATCAGCGAGATAAATTCATTCCCCAACGCCGGCCAGATATTCTTAATGGCTTGTGGTAAAACAACACTTGTCATCGTTTGCCGTTCGGATAGCCCAAGCGACCGCGCTGCTTCAGTTTGGCCGACAGGAATACTATCGATCCCGCTTCGGATAATCTCCGCCACATAAGCAGCAGAATTAAGCGATACCGCGATAAGTCCGGCGACAAGTGCAGGAATGTCGATGAAAATCCCGATCCCGAAGTAGACAAACATGACCTGAATCATCAACGGCGTGCCTCGAACAAATTCGATGTAAGCAACCCCGATGAGATGTGGCAGGCGGTGCTTGCTCAACCGCAATAAGGCAAAAATCGTACCGAGCAAGACCCCGAAGAACGCCCCAATTGCACTGATGAGTAAGGTATACTCAACCCCTTTAAGGAAATAAGTCCAGTAGTGCAACATGCTCGTATCCTCGGTATTCGTCTTCATGTAACTGCCAGCGGTTTTAAGATATTGCGGAATCAACTTTTTCTGTTTGATCTCCGCCAGACTCTTATTGGCCGCCGCCACCAGCGAATCAGATCCTTTGGCAAACCCAATGGCTGTCCCCATCGTGTCGCTGGAGAGATTAAAATGCCCGGGGATTTCGACAAGTGAATCGTCATTGGACGTATACGCCTGAGCAACCGCCCCTTCAGCCACAACGCCAGCCACTTTATGCGTCTTTAAAGCCAGGATCAAATCGGTAACCTTCGTCAGTCCCAAAGTCGTGCTTGATTTCATCTGGGTTTTGGCCAAGGTTTCTTGAAGACTTCCGTTTTGGACCCCGACTTTTTTATTGGCAAAGCTTTTGTGGTCCTTATAAATCTTGGCATCGGTTTTATTGATGATAATATCCTGGCCCGATTTATAATACGTATTGGAAAAGTCAATCGACTTACGGCGGGCATTGGTTGGCGACATCGCAGCAAGCACCATATCAACCTTGCCCGATTGCAAGGCGACCAGCAATGAACTAAAACTCATCTGCTTAATCACCAGCTTGACGCCAAGATCTTTCGCAATTTTACGAGCAACCTCGACATCCATGCCGACAACCTGATTCTTACCATGTTTATTCACCAAAAACTCATAAGGTGCATAATCGGGGCTTGTCCCCATAACAATTGTGCCTTTTTGTTGAATCTTTGCCAGACTGTCATCAGCGTGAACGGTTTGCATATTTAAGGTCACAACTGCGGCAAAAACTGCGAACAAAGCGACTAACCAGCGTTTCAAATGATTCATAATACCCTCCTTGATTACAAGAACGTACTATACGCTAAAATTCATTTTTATGCAACTAATATTCATAATTTGATTTTCGGCAATTTACCTGGTGGATAATGGCATCCTTGACTGAAGAGCTTCGACCGCGCTAGGCCACGTCTCTTCTTTTAAATTCGTTCTCTGGCGCAGTAGTCTGCGTGTAAGGGACTCAAGACTGGAGACTGTGGCTTTCTTGCGCAAAAACGCGTGAGCAGGCCCAGAAACCGGGCCTGCTCACGCTCTCTAGCCGCGGACCTAGACGCTTCGGATTGTTGATGCTATACTTTCACCAAGGAAAGGGGTGGCGTGCATGGCACTTAAGATCAACACTCAAACCAACCTGAACGACATGTTCGATAAATTTGCAAGTTTGCCTGACAATAAGGAACAGGCAACCGGGCCGGATCCGAAACATCAAGAGAAATTGGCTAAAAAAGCCCATAAAACCGCCGACAAAAAAGCAAAGGATTAACTTTGTCTTTCAGTACAGTGTATTAAAAATAGCGAATAACAAAAAAGATTCAAGCGCACCGGCGCTTGAATCTTTTTTGTTGTCCGCATTTCATGCTACAGCATAAGCTATTCGCAGATACACCTGACTGAAGTCCTAGATGGTGATTACTTTTTGGATTGCGGATACCGCTTCGCCAATGTCTTAATATTGTCATTCGCGACATCATCAAAATCAATATCTGCCCATAAAGCAATCTGTGAAAGGTACCACAGCACATCCCCTAATTCATGTTTTAGCTCTTCTTTGTCCAGATCCTGACCTTGAAAAGTGTATTTTTTAATCAAGTCAATGGCTTCCCCGCTTTCACTGGCCAAGCCTAAAGACAAGTTGGTCAAAACATGTTCGTTTCCAGCCAATGTGCGATTGGCTTTTTGTTGATACTCATTAAAATTCATTTCAAACTTCCCTCCACACCCGCTGTCTGCTCCAACCACGACCAAATGGCATCATACCCCTCACCTGTCACGGCCGAAAACGGAATCACGACATCTGTTTGATTCAGGTCCATGCGTTTGGTAATTTGCTTAACCACATGCAGCCGTTTACTTTTGGGCGTCTTATCGATTTTGGTCGCCACAACCAGTGTTTTAATTTGATAGTACTTTAAGTATTGATACATGCTGATGTCGTCAGCTGTCGGATCATGCCGACTATCCACCAACAACACGGCACCATGCAGCGGCTGCCGTGTTGTCAGATACGTCTCGATCATCGCGGCAAACTTCGCCCGGGCCGCTTTACTGACCTTAGCATAGCCATAACCCGGAACGTCAACAAAAAAAAGCCGACTATCAAGGTCATAAAAATTAAGCGTCTGGGTTTTCCCGGGAACGCTGGAAGTTCGCGCCATGGCTTTTCGCTTGATCAGTTTATTAATGAGCGAAGACTTTCCAACATTACTTCGTCCGAGAAAGGCAATCTCCGGACGACCATCTGTAGGATATTGCGCAGCTGCCACTGCACTGATTGTCAGTTTGACATCATGGACGTCCATCTTGAATGACCTCCTTTTCCTGTTATCACTTTAATCGACGCAAGTGCGCCGTTGCCTTCAATAGTTTAGCATACTTTGCCGGCGCCCGCCTCACTGGTTAGACGGAATAGAAGCAAAGGGTACTATAAGCTTTTATTCATAAACGCAAAAAAGCACCAGGCTGCTTCGCCTGATGCCTTTAATCTACATAGTTATCGTTAAGATGCTTCGCGACCCTTGGTTAAAACCAATTGCGGCTTGGCTTTGCCTTCGACAGCTGCCTTGGTGACAACCACCTTGTCCACATCGCTGCGGCTTGGTAGATCGAACATGGTGTCTTGCATAATAGCTTCCATGATCGACCGCAAACCACGCGCACCGGTGTCACGGACAATTGCCTGATGAGCAATGGCCTTCAACGCGTTAGGTGTGAATTCCAGATCGGTATCATCTAGACTCAACAGCTTCTGATACTGTTTAACCAATGCATTCTTAGGTTCCGTCAAAATGCGAACCAAGTCATTCTCGTTAAGTTTCTCCAAAGCTGCCAGAATCGGGATACGGCCAATGAATTCAGGAATAATCCCAAACTGCATCAAGTCTTCTGGAATAATCTGCTGCATCAAGGATTTATCCGGATCAACTTGATTGTTGGAGTCCGTGCCAAAGCCGATCGTCTTCTCGCCGATTCGATTTTTCACGATACTTTCAATGCCGTCAAAAGCACCACCAACGATAAAGAGAATGTTGGTCGTATCGATTTGAATGAATTCCTGCTGGGGATGCTTACGGCCACCCTGCGGCGGAACATTGGCAATGGTACCTTCCAGAATCTTCAGAAGTGCCTGCTGAACGCCTTCACCTGAGACATCCCGGGTAATTGAAACATTCTCGGCCTTTTTGGCGATCTTATCGATTTCGTCAATGTAGACGATTCCTTTTTCTGCCCGTTCAACGTCGTAATCGGCATTTTGCAACAATTTAAGCAAAATGTTCTCGACATCTTCACCGACATAACCGGCTTCGGTCAACGTTGTCGCATCCGCAATGGCAAATGGTACGTTGAGAATCTTGGCCAGTGTCTGTGCCAGGAACGTCTTCCCTGAACCGGTTGGCCCGATCAGCGCAATGTTGCTCTTTTGGAGTTCGGTATCATCTTTCGTTGCCGTCTGCATCTGATTAACCCGCTTGTAGTGGTTATAAACGGCAACCGAGAGCGCCTTCTTTGCCGCATCTTGACCGATAACATAGTCGTTAAGGGTCTTCATGATCTCAATTGGCTTCGGTACTTCTAGCAGATTTTGATAGGCTTCTTCTTTAAATTCTTCGTCAATGATCTCTTTGCAGAGGTCAATACATTCATTACAAATATAAACCCCAGGGCCAGCAACGATTTTCTTCACTTGATCCTGTGACTTGCCGCAAAAAGAGCAAGTAACCGGACCCGTTGTTTCAACGTTGTCAAACATCTGATTCAACCCTTTCTTGTTACCTTTATTCTACCAGAACCGTCAAGTACCGACTAGCAACGACACAGTTCGGCTTTGTCAACAAAACTGCTTACTAGATGAGTGCCTCAAGACGACAAAAGAGACGATCAAGGATCGTCTCTTTGACGCGACATTGACACCTATTTATCGGTTTCGCTATCAGAATCAGCCTTGTCAGCTTCTTCGTCCTTGGCTGGTTCAACTTCTTTGGCATTATCCGTAATGATATCAATAGCTTCTTTAACCCCGATATCATGCTTAAGCATATCTTCGCTTAAAGCCTGACGAACAGCCTTTTCATCCATGTTGTATTCAGAGGCAAGATTCTTAACCTCTTCCTTAACCTGATCCTCGGTTGGCTGGATATCTTCAGCTTTTACAATCGCTTCAAGAACCAAGTTGGTACGAACACGGGTTTCGGCGTCGGCCTCAAACTGCTTGTGTAAATCAGCTTCGGTCGTACCGGTTAGTTGATAGTACATCTTCGGGTCGATCCCTTGGCGTTGCATATTGCCAAGATATTGATCCATTTGGTTATGCACTTCTTGTTCGATCATCGCATTAGGCACTTCTTCGATCGTCGCATTCTCGGTTGCTTTCTTGATTGCTGCTTCCTGCACAGCATTCTTGGCCGCTTCCTTACGCTGATCAGTCAGTTCCTTTTTGATCTTTTGCTTCAATTCATCAAGGGTGTCAACATCCTCATCGAGGTCCTTGGCAAAGTCATCATCAAGCTCTGGCAATTCCTTAACCTTGACTTCATGAATCGTTGTTTTGAATTCTGCGGCTTTACCAGCAAGATCGGTGGCTTTGTAATCATCCGGGAAGGTCACTTTTACCGTGACTTCATCGCTGGATTTGTGGCCGACAAGCTGTTCTTCAAAGCCAGGAATAAAGGAGTTGGATCCTAATTCCAGGCTATAGTTCTTGGACGAGCCGCCATCGAATTCTTTGCCATCGATGGTGCCAACATAGTCAATGACAACCGTGTCACCGTTTTCGGCTGCTTTATCATCCTTGACCACCAGTTCAGCTTGTTGTTCACGACGCTTTTCCAGTTCAGCGTTAACATCGTCGTCAGATACCTCAACATCTTGCTTAGGCACTTCAACGCCTTTATATTCGCCAAGCTTAACTTCAGGCTTAACCGTAACATTTGCCTTGATAACCCAAGGCTTGCCTTCGTCCATCGACTCAACATCGATTTTCGGCTGGTCGACTGGATCGATCCCGGATTCTTTAACCGCTGCTTCATACGCATCCGGCAACAAAATATTTAACGCGTCTTCATATAATGCCGCGTCACCGTACATCCGCTTGAACACAGTGCGGCTTACTTTGCCTTTTCGGAATCCAGGAACGGTCAGGTTCTTACGAACACGTTGAAACGCCTGGTCTAAACCTTGTTGAATTTTTGGTAAATCGATTTCAAAAGTGAGTTCACCATCATTGGTGCCCTTTTTTTCCCATTTTGCAGACATGCTGTACCTCCGACAATTAGTCTCGCAATTCACATTGCATACTTAATGTATGATACCCGAAACCAGTGGGAATGTAAACGTTGTGCCGGAAAAAGGCGACATTAGATGTTCTTTTTTCACATTTAAAACTGGTACATGAGGTTCTCACTGGTGGTGTGAACATTTGCGTATCAGGGTTTTGCCTGACTAATTGAACTGTAAATCATAAAGTTCTTTGTAGCGACCGTTTTGCGCCATTAACTGCTCATGATTTCCGGCTTCAACAATTTGGCCATGCTCTAACACAAGAATTTTATCAGCGTGCCGCACGGTTGAAAGCCGGTGCGCGATCACTAACGACGTCCGGTCGGCCATTAACCGATCGAAGCTGGCTTGAACAAAACGCTCCGACTCATTGTCCAACGCTGCCGTTGCCTCATCAAGGATGACAATCGGAGCATTTTTTAAAAAAACCCGCGCAATTGCAATTCGTTGCTTCTGGCCGCCAGATAACCGAATCCCGCGCTCGCCTACCTGAGTCGCCAGACCTTGAGGCAAACTGCGTATAAAATCGGCAATGTTAGCCGCCTCGGCAGCCTGCCAAATCGCCGTTTCGCTGGCAAATGGCGTCCCATATTCAAGATTCTCCTGAATGGTGCCGTCGAGCAAAATCACATCTTGCGAAACGATGGCAATCTGCTGGCGTAAACTCATCAGATCCGCCTGCCGCAAATCGATGCCATCCATCAGAATTCGCCCGCCAGTAGGATCATAAAACCGGGCCAGCAGATTCGTAATCGTTGTTTTCCCGGCACCGGAAGAACCCACTAGCGCTACCACTTCTTCTTTATTGATGACGAAGTTGATGTCGTGCAACACCGGCACATCCTCATCGTAACTGAAGTCCACGTGATCAAACCGAATCTGCTTCTGAAATCGTGGTAAGTGCACGGCATTTGGTGGCGACACAATTTGCGGTGAAGCGGCCTGCAACGCTTCAATCCGTTCAAATGACACCGTCGCCTGTTGCAACTGTTGAATAAGTCCGGTCAACTGGCGAATCGGTGCCTGCAAAATGCCAAGATAAGCAGTGTAAGCAACGATCAAACCGACCGTAAACTGGCCGTGCATCACCTGGATAGCCCCAAAGCCCAAAATAATCGCCGTTCCCAAATAGTTGACGAAATCGGTCAGCGGCGAAAAAGTCGCACTGAGTTTGGTCGCTTTAAGCTGATAGTCACGGTTGCGCGCATTGGTGTGTTGAAACGTGGTTGACGTCATTTTTTCGGTAGTAAAACTTTTAATCAATCCAATGCTCGTTAAAGCCTGCTGAATTTGATTATTCATCATCCCAGAGCTTGCCCGCACCTGACGATAAGCAGCACGAATGCTGCGCACGAAAATATTGTTCAGAACAAATAAAATGGGGAAGGTCAACAAAATCAGCCCGGTCAGTTGCCAATCCTGAACGATCATCAGAACCAGCACCACCACAAAACTAAGCAGGCTACCAAATAATCCCAGCGTATTGCTTGAGATTAGCCGCTGCAACGTATTGACGTCACTGGTGAGCACCACCATCAGATCACCGGTCTGACTCGTCTCAAAATAGCGCATATCCAATCCTAACGTGTGGCGAAACAGGTCATCCCGCATGCGCGCAATCGCATGTAAACTGACCTGCCCGATCCAATAAGTACTGAGCCCACTTAGCAAACCCGCCACCGCCGTCAGCAATAACGCCAAGGCAATCACGCCAAGCAGCGTCCCCATAGCGCGTTGGGGAATCACCTGATCAATGACATATTGCGTTATTCGCGGAACCAGGTACGAAGCCACGGCTACGCCAACCAATGCCACAATGATACGTAACAATTTGCGTTTCATATCCGCCAGCTGGCGCCAGAAAAATGCGATCATTCGCCAAGTTGTTGATTTCGCCAAATGAATGCCCCCCTTTTCCGAAGCTTTATCATATAACAATAATTTTAATTTGGCGATATAAATGCTCAGGCTTTTATATAAGTGTTGACTAATCTTACGGAAAGTCTCATCATACAACCCAACATGATCTATGAAAGAAGGCTTCATTGATGGGCTACCCAATTGGTAAATTTTCAAAGATGGTTTCATTGTCAATTGATACGTTACGCTACTACGAAAAAGAACACTTAATTGTTCCCGACCGCGATCAAAATAATCGCCGAACCTACACAGACGCCGACCAACGCTGGATTGCCTTCATCAAGCGGTTAAAGGCTACCGGCATGCCAATCAAGGAAATCAAAACATATGCGCATTTACGTTATCAAGGTAATAGCACGATTGACGAGCGTCTGGAGTTGCTATTCACCCAAAAAGCCCGCTTAACGGCGCAACGACAAGAAATTGATGCGCACATTGCATTCTTGGAAAATAAAATTGCCACGTATCATCAGCTAAAAGCAAAATTGCTAGAAGAAAATTTAAAAAAATGATTGACATGGAGTTAACTCCAGCATTTAGGGTAAAGACATCCTAAATGAAAGAGGTTATGAATATGTCAGAAAAAACACGATTAGAAAATGGTCAGGAAACCCTTGCTCAAGTTGATGGTGCGGCAGCTGCCAACGTCATGCATTCGCTAGCAGATATTGCGCCTGATGTTGGGAAATATATTTTGGAGTTTGCTTTTAGCGACATTTACAATCGTCCCGGGTTGGATTTAAAGCAACGGGAAATGATTACCCTGACCGCGCTGCTTATCCAAGGCGACACTGCCGATCAACTACAAGTCCATCTCAATGGCGCGCTCAACGTCGGTTTGACCAAAACCGAAATCGTCGAAACCATGATTCATTGCATTCCCTATATTGGCTTCCCTCGAGTCCTCAATGGCTTAACTGTTGCGCGGCAAGTTTTCGAAACCAGATGAGCGTCATGAGCCAAAAGCAACGTTTGCAACAGGCAGCAGCGCTGATTCGTCAACATCACCGAATCGTTGCATTTACGGGGGCCGGTATCTCGACTGAATCAGGAATCCCTGATCTGGATGGCATTGATCAAATCCTAAAAAGATCGCATAAATTTGCCGGTAATGTCTTTCGTTTTCTTGACCCGAAAGAGGCGATCGCCGATCCACATGCTTTTTACCAAATGTACCGGCAGACATTTTGCCAACCGGAGGCACGTCCCAATAATGCCCATAAAGCGTTAGTACAACTCGAACAGGCAAAAAAGCTGCTCGGTGTTGTGACGATGAATGTTGACTATCTTCACCAAAAAGCCGGAACCCGCAATATTGCGGAATACTGGGGTGATGTCCGGCGTAATCATTGCACGATTTGCCATCGGCCCAGTGACTGGCAAAAAACGCCAACAGTTGCCCTGCCGATTTGTCCTAACTGTGGCGGACTGATTTTACCAGATTTCGTTTTAAGGCACTTGGCAACTTATCCTGACGAAATTCGCCATGGGCAACAACTGTTAGCGCAGGCCGACTTGTTATTAATCATTGGAACACGTCAATCTGCCTCAGGGTTTCAGTTGGGTTGCCCCAAGATCGTCATCAATGCATCCCGAGTCTCCACAGAAAACCTGGCAGAGCCAAACACCATATATTTATCTGGTAAAGCTGCTGAGATTCTCAGTAGCGTCGTAGCTTGAAACGTCTCAAATCATTGTGTTAACGGTCTGAAAAATGCCGCATGTATCAAATCATTTTCTGGAACCACAAAGAAAGAAGCGAACCTATCATGGTGAATTACAACAATCAATTTTTTCATGGTGAACGTCCCTTATTCGGTCAGGAACATGCCACCATCGTTGGTACAACTTTTGGAAAAGGCGAGTCCCCTCTTAAAGAAAGCCGCCATATCAAGTTAAATCAATCAATTTTTCAGTATAAGTATCCTCTGTGGTACAGCCAGCACATTGCAGTGACGAACACCATTTTTGAAACCATGGCCCGATCAGGCATCTGGTATACGGTTGACATCGCGGTTTCGGATAGCGAAATTCAGGCTCCTAAAACTTTTCGCCGAAGTCAGGATATTCGTCTAAAAAACGTCCATTTTTCCGACGCAAGTGAAAGTTTGTGGAACTGCGATCACATCAGCCTCGACCATGTGCAGGCAAGTGGCAACTATTTCGGCATGAACAGCTCGAACATCGTCGCCGACCATCTCAATTTAATTGGTGATTACGCCTTTGATGGTGCCAAGAACGTTGAGATGCATCATTCCACCCTTGTGGCTAAAGATGCGTTTTGGAACTCTGAAAATGTCACCATTTACGACTCCACCATCAACGGCAATTACCTCGGCTGGAATACCAAGAACCTGACGCTCATCAACTGCACCATCGAGAGCAATCAGGGATTGTGTTATATCGATCATTTAACCATGAAGAATTGTGCCCTGCTCCATTCTGATCTGGTTTTTGAATACAGTACCAATATTGATGCCGATATTTGCTCCGATATTATCAGTGTCAAAAATCCAAGCAGCGGAAGTATTCGCGCGCAGTCTATCGGTAAAACTATTTTGGAAGCTGATAAAATCGAACCTGAAAAAACGCAGATCACGTTGGCAGAGCCTGGTGCAACGAAGCAGTCTGCTTGACGGTAACCTGCTACTTCGAAGATTTGAGCAAGTAGTCCTCTATAAGCAGTGACAGCCAATCAATCGTATTAAAAAAATCTCAAGTCTTACTCGACTTGTAGATTTTTTAGTTTGTTTCGTAAATAAGGTATT
>NZ_BACQ01000012.1 GCF_000260435.1 Lacticaseibacillus zeae DSM 20178 = KCTC 3804
CTTCCCGAACATCACTGCCTTCAAGGTTCTTATCCCGGTCTTTCAACAAGCCGACTTTGCGCGCGAACTCATTAAACGCCCGGGTCATCCCACTACGCAGGCCGATTTCGTGCGTGCCGCCATCTCCGGTGCGCACATTGTTAACGAAGGAAATAATATTTTCGGAATAGCCATCATTATATTGGCCGGCAAAATCAACCACAATGCCGTCTTTCTTGCCTTCAAAATTGATGACCTGCGACAAGGCATCTTTGCCTTCATTAAGATATTTGACGAAACTAACCAAACCATCCGGATAGTGGTACTGATCCTGCTTGCCGGTACGCTCATCAATTAAGTTAATCGTAATATTTTTCAGCAAAAAGGCTGATTCGCGCAACCGTTCGGCGAGTGTATCATAGTTGAAAACCGTGGTCTGGAAGATCGTCGGATCCGGTTTGAAGGTGATTGTGGTGCCATTTGGTTCATTCACTTTGCCGAGCTTTTGCAAACCACCGTCTGGATGACCACCGTTGATGAAGTGCTCCTCAAAAGCCCGTTTGTCGCGGACAACCCGCACGGTCAGTGATTCAGATAAGGCATTCACGACACTGGAACCGACTCCGTGCAGACCGCCGGATGTTTTATAGCTATTTTGGTTAAACTTCCCGCCGGCGTGCAGCACCGTTAAGATCACTTCAATCGTCGGCTTGCCGCTGGGATGCATCCCCGTCGGCATCCCCCGTCCATGATCCTGCACGGTAACCGAATTATCGGCGTGAATGGTTACATTGATTTCGTCCCCAAACCCCGCGAGCGCTTCATCGACTGAGTTATCCACGATTTCATAAACCAAGTGGTGCAACCCGCGGCCATCGGTGGAACCAATATACATCCCAGGCCGCTTGCGAACGGCTTCCAGGCCGTGTAGCACCTGAATGGATGAATCATTATATGCTTGCGTTGCTTTGTCCATAATAAACTCCCTTTTTGAAACAACTAATTTATAGAATACACCACGCACCCGCAGAGCGCGAACAAAGCATGACTAAAAAATGCTTAGAAAACGGCACAAGGGCGATCTCAGCCAACATTCGCACACAGCTGCTTTACGAACAACGTATTTCCAGTGTAGTCTTTGCGTCAATAAAAAGTCTGTGTTGAGGTTTCTCCAGGTCATTTAACCCATCGCCGCAAATCGAATGTCTGTTCGCATTATTTTAACGGCGTATCACTCAAAAGTCAAAAATGCTAAAATAGTTTTTAAGTCTGAGAGGAGGGGTACACTTGGTTCTTGTGCTTTGTTTTATACTCGCTTATTTCATTGGTGCCATTCCGTTTGGCGTGGTGATTGGCAAAGTATTTTATCATACCGACATCCGCAAAGGTGGCAGCCATAATATCGGGACAACCAACGCTTATCGGATGCTAGGACCGGTTGGCGGAACACTGGTGTTGCTATTGGATATTCTAAAAGGAACGTTGTCAGCCAGTTTACCCATTCTGTTTGGGATTGACCACCACTGGCTGATTCTGATTGTCGGGCTGGCGGCTGTTTTAGGCCATACTTTTTCGGTTTACATTCATTTCAAAGGTGGCAAAGCAGTGGCAACCAGTGCCGGCATTTTGCTGGCGTATAATCCCGAATTTTTCTTCATCGCCTTTGCTATCTGGTTTAGCCTGATTTTGTTGACGTCCATGGTCAGCGTTGCCAGTACCCTTGGCATGGTAATCATCACGAGCTGGTCGCTTGTTTATCACGACTGGCTACTCACCACCGTGGCGTGCGGCTTGCTCGTCGTTTTCTTCATTAAACATCGTGCCAATTTTAAACGCATCAAGGCCGGCGACGAGAACATGGTGCCATTTGGCCTCGGCCTTTACTTACGTCAACACCGCCGCCAGCAATAAGGGCAACAAAATGTGCCACGCAAAAAGACATCCCCTGTTGGATGTCTTTTTGTTATCGATCACCAGCTATCAGTATCCGCATCAAAAAATGCTGATTGTGTAGCCCTTTTCAAACGCCGTTCCCGGTTCCAGACGATTGATACCCAGCTTCTTGGTGAAATCACCGGTCGTGCCAATCGTATCTGCGATGCCCCACCAAGGCTCAATGCAAACAAACTCACCCGTCTTAGGATACGGGCTCCAAACGCCTAAGTAAGGTGTGTCTGTCATGGTGACACTCACACCGTGTTTGGTTTTGTCCGAAAGCAGATTAAACGAGGTCTTGCCAAGCGGAGCAAAGATGAGTGCATCATTTTTAAACGTCTCATGGGTCAGCGCTAGATTGGCATCAGTTGCGGCCAGCGTTCGGTGCGTATAATCCACGCCTTTGCCGGCAACCAGCGGAATTTGAACCAACGACTTGCGCGGTTTGAAGTTCATGTAATAATCCGTGAACTGCGTGTCTGCTGTCATCGGCACCTTAAACCCCGGGTGTCCGCCAACACTGAAATATAAAGGAGCCGTTTTGTCTGGATTATCGACATGGTAAGTAACGTGTAGGTTATTATTTTCCAATGCATAGGTGATAATCAGACGAAACGCAAAGGGATACATGGCACGCGTCTTGTCGTCATCTTTAAGAACAAGACTGGCCTTAAAAGGCGTTGCCGACACGACTGTGAAATCACGATCACGGGCAAAGCCATGCTGGGTCATGTGGTAAGTTTTGCCAGCATAATGATATTGGTCATCAGCCAGTGCACCGACAATCGGGAATAACACCGGTGCGTGGCGCGGCCAGACTTCCGGATCAGCCTGCCACAGGCGCTCACGCCCAGTCAGGTTATCCTTGATACTAGTCAGCTCGGCACCATGCCGACTGATGTCAACGGTCAAAAAGTCATTTGCAATCGTTACCATACATCCTCATCCTTTATCTACAGTTCTCCACGGGTTGCCTTACAAAATATACCGGGTCATGTTCGTATCGGCAGCGATATGGCCGATCTTATCATCGACATATTGCTGCGTCACCGTCACACTGCCCATCGCCATATCCGGGCCTTCATAAAGTACATCTTCCAACAGCTTCTCCAAGATGGTGGCTAATCGCCGCGCGCCGATGTTATCGGTGTCGTGATTAACCTGCGTGGCAATTTCGGCAATCCGATTAACGGCTTCCTTGGTAAACGTGATTTTCACGCCATCAGCACCGATCAACGCAATATATTGTTTAATCAACGCATTGTCCGGTTCGGTCAGAATCCGCACGAAGTCTTCTTCGGTCAGATCCTTTAGTTCAACCCGAATCGGGAATCGGCCTTGTAATTCGGCAATTAAATCACTTGGCTTAGCTTCGGCAAATGCTCCGGAGCCGATAAACAAAATATGATCCGTATTGATCGGGCCATATTTGGTGTTAATCTGTGAGCCTTCGACAATTGGCAAAATATCGCGTTGAACCCCTTCGCGAGAAACTTCACCACTGGTATGCTTATCGCCTGCTGCGATTTTATCGATTTCGTCAATAAAGATAATGCCATTGTTTTCGGCACTCTGGATGGCGTCGTGATAAATATCGGCATGGTTGACCAGCTTATCAGACTCTTCTTTAATGAAGATTTCGCGGGCTTCCTTCACGGTCATGGTGCGCTCGACTTTTTTCTTGGGCATTAACGCACCAATCGTATCACTTAAGTCAATCCCCATTTGGCCGTACATATCGCTCATGCCGCCGCCTTTTTTCTCATCGTTGACGGCAACGGTAATTTCCCGATCCTCTAGCAAGCCCTTCTCCAGCTGTTCGGCGACGCTTAAGCGCTTATTCCGAATGTCATCGGTCACTTCACCGCCAGCATCGGCATCGTCAGCAGCAGGCGTTTTGCCATTTTGCATACCTTGTAGCATGTTCATCATTTCAGCCATCGGATTCGAGTTCTTTTCTTTACGAATCGCTGGTACCAAAATCTTAACGAGGCGTTTGTTGGCTTCTTTTTCGGCGCGAACGCGGACTTTCTTGAATTGCTTTTCTTCTTCCATCGCCACTGCGGTTTCAGCAAGATCACGGACCATGGATTCAACATCCCGACCGACATAGCCGACTTCCGTGAATTTGGTCGCTTCGACTTTAACGAAAGGCGCATCTACAATTTTGGCTAATCGGCGGGCGATTTCCGTTTTCCCGACACCGGTTGGTCCGATCATCAACAAGTTCTTCGGCGTGATTTCTTCTTGCATCTTGGGTGACAACTGCATCCGGCGGTAGCGATTATATAAGGCAACCGCAACGGCGCGTTTGGCATCGTCCTGACCGATGACATATTGGTCAAGTTTTTCAACGATTTGTTTAGGTGTTTGAACTTCTACCATCTTAAACTTTATCCTCCTATGAGCGTGAGCCGGCGTGGTTAGAAACTCTCAACGATAATGTTGTGATTGGTGAAAATATCAATGTTACCGGCAATATTAACTGCCTCTTTGGCAATGTCGGAGGGGGTCATATCAGGCGCATGCCGCAACATCGCAATAGCGGCCGCTTGGGCAAAATTACCACCAGAGCCGATCGCCACAACATCCTCGTCCGGATCAATGACCTCACCGGAGCCGGATACAAGCAACAAGTCGTGTTCGTCCATGACGATCATCATGGCTTCAAGTTTTTGCAGCGTTGGATCTTTGCGCCAATCCTGTGCCAGCGCTACTGCGGAACGCCGTAAGTTGCCGGCATAGTGTTCGAGCTTCTTTTCAAACCAATCCTGTAAGGTGAACGCGTCGGCAACACCACCGGCAAAGCCGATGACAACCTGATCATGATAAATGCGCCGAACTTTTTGGGCGTTGCCTTTCATAATGACTTTTTCGCCCAAGGTTACCTGGCCATCGCCTGCTAAAGCGGTTACGCCATCTTTTCTAACTGCTGCAATTGTTGTCATTGTGTTACGCTCCTTTTTATTTCCCTGATAAGTCGCGCTCATCAGCGGTGGCGGTTATTGGCAACCGACCAATAGTCATACTTTAGAAAACTCAAGCACCGATTACATCGTACTTTAGTCTTAATGATGCTTAGGATAATATTTCATATACTCGTTTTTTAAATGGGCCATCGTCACGTGGGTATAGATCTGGGTTGTCGACAGACTCGCATGCCCGAGCAGCTCCTGGACAGTGCGTAGATCTGCTCCGTGATCCAACATGTGGGTAGCAAAGCTATGCCGCAACATGTGGGGATGGATATTGGCAGTCAGACTCGTCTGTTTAATAAGCTGATCCAGAATGTATTCAATTCCGCGTGCTGTGATCGGCCGACCATACTGGTTGACGAACACCACCCGATGTTGGGTCTGGTGCTTCTGCATCAACGTGTGGCGTCCATCCTTTAGATAAGTTTGTAACGCGCGCTGGGCGTACTGACCAAATGGTACGTAGCGATCCTTATTGCCTTTCCCATGAATCAGTAACAACCCTGTATTAAAGTCCACCTGGTTGAGTGTTAAGTTGGCACACTCGGAAACCCGGATGCCGGTGCCATACAAGACTTCCAGCAATGCCCGATTGCGCTGGTCAAGTGGCGTTTTGCCTTCAACGGTTTTAAACAGTTCCTGAATTTCCGCCTCATAGAAAAACTGCGGCAGGTGATGGTGTTGCTTCTTCAATTCAACTAATTCAAACGGGTTGCGCTTGACCGCATCAATTCGCACCAGATACCGATAAAAGCTACGCAAACTGCTAATTTTGCGGGCAATGGAAGTACGAGCCAGTCCCTGTTTATTCAAATCGGTTAAATAAGTCTGAACGTCTAGATCATCTACCTTGTTAAAATCCGTGAACCCGCCATTGGCTTTGAGAAAGGCCTGGAATTCCTGAATGTCGTTTAAATACGCCGTGACGGTTTCTGGTGAATACTGACGCTCGACCGTTAAGTATTCCTGAAAAGCTGTAATTGGCTTCATCCCGACATCCCTCCGCTTAATAGATTAACATAAAAAGAACGATTGTTGACGTTTTCAGAAGCTAAACCTTAATAGCTGGCGGTGAATTTTCGCTCTCCAGGCAACAAGATTGCTTAAGCACTGGCTTTGTTCCATTATAATAAGTTCTTTATGAAGATAACATGACACGACAATGAAAAAATCCCGGTTACCCGAGATCTTTTTATATTTTTAAGGTTGGTTAACGCGGCTTAATTCATTTTTAAATGCCGCGAGATCGGTCAAGGCCCGTTCTGCTAGTTGCTGGTTGCGCTCCTTCTTTTGCCGCACTTTGACTGCTAGCGGCGGCATAATGCCGAAGTTTGCGTTCATCGGCTGAAAATGCGTTGGCGAGGTGTGGGTGATGTAATGTGCCATGGCACCCATCGCCGTTGTTTCCGGAAATACCAGCGGTGGCAAATCCTGTGCCAGACGGGCTGCATTTGTCCCGGCAATTAATCCGCTGGCAGCACTTTCAACGTAACCTTCAACGCCGGTCATCTGTCCTGCAAAGAAGAGATCTGCGCGCCGTTTAGACGCATACGTCGGCTCAAGGACGGCCGGTGACTTCATGAACGTATTCCGATGCATCACGCCATAGCGGACAATCTGAACATTTTCCAATCCCGGAATCATCCGGAAGACCCGTTTTTGTTCGCCCCACTTAAGATGCGTCTGGAAGCCCACGATGTTATACAGGCTCGCTGCAGCGTTGTCTTGCCGCAACTGGACAACCGCATACGGTGTTTTGCCGGTTTGCGGATCCTCCAAGCCAACCGGTTTCAGCGGGCCGAACAGCATGGTTTTAATCCCGCGTTTGGCCATCACTTCAATTGGCATGCACCCTTCAAAGACCGTCATTTTTTCAAAATCGTGGCCTTCCGCAACTTCAGCAGAGATTAATGCCTGGTAGAACGCTTGAAATTCTTCCCGGTTCATCGGGCAATTTAAGTAAGCAGCTTCGCCACGATCATAGCGCGACTTTTTATAAACAATGTCGGTATTAATGGTGCTGGCATCCAAAATCGGCGCGGCAGCATCAAAAAATGATAAGCCAGCTTCACCGTTTAAGGCGACAATAGCATCAGCCAAGCCCGGTGCGGTCAGCGGCCCTGTAGCAACCACTGTCACCCCTTCAGGAAAATCAGTCAGCTCTTCATGAATGACATGAACACGGGGATGCGCCATGAGTTTCTGGGTCACTAACTGGGAAAACGGCTCGCGGTCAACCGCCAATGCCCCGCCAGCTGGCACGGCGGTCGCGTCAGCACTTTGAATAATAATCGAATCTAGGCGCCGCATCTCTTCTTTCAACAATCCAACCGCGTTCGTAATTTGATTGGCACGCAGCGAGTTTGTGCAGACCAGTTCCGCAAAATTGGCGGTGTGATGCGCCGGGGTCATCGTAACCGGACGCATTTCATATAAATTGACGTCGACACCTGTTTGGGCGATTTGCCAAGCGGCTTCCGAACCGGCTAGGCCGGCGCCAATGACGTTAACAATAGGCATGATGCATTTCCTCCTTTGGTGTGGGGTTTTGGATCGAGGGTGGGACGGGGACTCTTAAAGTTTGTTTGATGTGGGTTTTCGTGATGCTACATTTAACATGTGCTTTATTGGCGCAGAGGCTTGTGTGTGAGCTTTGGGCGTAGAAAAAGCCTTCTTGTGAGAAAAGTTTTTGGCCGATGCTGTCGTAAACGCGCTCACTGGCGCAGAAATCTCCGTGTAAGGAC
Organism: Lacticaseibacillus zeae DSM 20178 = KCTC 3804; assembly: GCF_000260435.1. Taxonomy (GTDB): domain Bacteria; phylum Bacillota; class Bacilli; order Lactobacillales; family Lactobacillaceae; genus Lacticaseibacillus; species Lacticaseibacillus zeae. The sequence continues at coordinate 7,634 of NZ_BACQ01000012.1, forward strand.
CTTGAAGCCTAAATGGCCAAAGCCCAGCCATTTAGGCTTCAAGGCCACTTACACTCCGATTTCTAAGCGCTCCTGTTCGCGCTCTGTCGTAAACGCGCTCACTGGCGCAGAAGCCTACGTGTAAGGACCTTGAGCGCAATGGCGAAGCCCACGCCATCACGCCCAAGGCCACTTACACTCCGGCTTCTGAACGCGCCAGCTCACGCCCTTGCCTAGTTTATCAAAAAAACCAGCAGACCCAAAGGATTCGGGCTTGCTGGTTTTGGTTTTATGCTTTTTGTAAGGCTTCCTTGTAATCGTTGTTTGGGCAAACGACTTGGGTGCCGGCTTTGGTTTTCTTTTCGACTAAGAAGTGACCACAGACCGGGCAGTCGCGGCCAACTGGTTTGTCCCAGGAGACAAAGTCACAGTCTGGGTAGCGCGAGCAGCCATAAAAGACACGGTTCCGCTTGCTCTTGCGTTCGACCACCTGACCCTCGTGACACTTAGGACAAATGACGCCAATTTCTTTGACAATCGCCTTGGTGTTGCGGCAATCCGGGAATCGAGAACAGGCGTAAAATTTACCGTAACGCCCCATTTTGATAACCATGGGTGCGCCACAGATGTCGCAGTTAAAGCCTGCTGGTTCATCCTTAATCTGAATCTTTTCGATGCCGGTTTCGGCGTGCGCTACTTCTTTCTCAAACGGCTTATAGAACTGGTCGATAACCTTTACCCAATTGGCTTCGCCGGTTTCGATACTATCTAATTCGGATTCAACATTCGCCGTGAACTTAATATTGACGATATCAGGGAAGAATTCAACGATCAGACTGTTGACGATTTCGCCTAATTCGGTGGGTTCAAACCGGCGGGCATTGAGCTTGACGTAATAGCGCTTCTGGATGGTTTCAATAGTCGGAGCGTACGTTGACGGCCGACCGACACCATTTTCTTCCAGCGCCTTAACCAGATTGGCTTCTGAGTAACGGGCTGGTGGCTGGGTAAAATGCTGAGCCGGATCGGTTTTCAGCATTTTAACGGCATCCCCGACAGCAAGCGGCGGCAAAACATTGTCCTTTTCGTCGTTATCACGCGAGGATACGTAGAGCTTAGTAAACCCTTCAAACTTCATCTGACTGCCATTAGCACGGAAAGTGACGTCATTTTGGTCGAGAGTAACGGCGACGGTGTCGATCACTGCCGGTGTCATTTCACTGGCAACAAACCGGCTCCAAATCAACCGATAAAGCTTCATTTGGTCTTTATCTAAAACCGATGCCAAACTTTCGGGCGTCCGCAACGTACTGGTTGGGCGAATAGCTTCGTGGGCGTCTTGAGCCCCTTCTTGAAGCTTACCTTGACGGATTTTAACGGCGGCATAGGCTTCGCCATACTTTTCGTGCAGATAGTGACTGGTCTCGGTTTTGGCGACATTGGAAACACGAGTCGAGTCAGTACGCATATACGTAATCAACCCGACCGTACCCAATTTGCCACCTAAATTAATGCCTTCATACAGCTGTTGGGCCAACATCATGGTCTTTCGGGTTCGGAAACCCAGCTTGCGGTTGGCCTCCTGTTGCAAGGTACTGGTGGTAAAAGGCGGTGCCGGGAAACGCTTGCGTTCTTTCTTTACTACTTTGGTCACGTTAAACGGCTTGGTTTTATCGACCTGGCTTAAGACTTTTTGAACAGCCTCATTATTTTTTAAGGCCTGTTTCTTGTTCTTGATGCCGTAAAAACTGGCCGTGAACTTTTTGCTGCGACCTTTCTGAAACTCTGCATCCAGTGACCAATACTCTTCAGGAATAAAATTCTTGATTTCATTTTCGCGATCAATAATCAGTTTTAATGCAACACTCTGAACTCGACCGGCACTTAAGCCTTTTTTGACCTTCTTCCACAGCAACGGGCTGATGGAATAGCCTACGAGCCGATCGAGAATCCGCCGGGCCTGCTGGGCATCAACGAGATCCATATCAATCCCGCGCGGCGTCTTAAACGCATTTTTGACTGCATCTTTGGTAATCTCGTTAAAAACGACGCGATTTTTGGCCTGAGGATCCAACCCGAGAATATGACTGACATGCCACGCGATGGCTTCTCCTTCACGATCCGGATCGGCTGCAAGATAAACGCGGCTAGCTTTTTTAGCGTCTTTCTTTAAGGATTTAATGACATCGCCTTTACCGCGAATCGAAATGTAGCGAGGTTCGTAGTTGTTTTCAACATCAACACCCATTTGACTCTTGGGTAAATCGCGAATATGCCCTAAACTAGCAACAACTTTATAGGTGCGGCCAAGATATTTTTCAATGGTCTTGGCTTTGGCTGGCGATTCAACAATGACTAACTTCTTGTCGGCCATGAACGCGCTCCTTCCGGTGGCATTGCTACAATAGCAAGCCCTGATTAATTTGTGCGGGCTGACGTGTTACCGTCAGTGCTTCATGATTCAGCAGGTCGCTATGCTCGGTCACAGTGGCGGATACGCCTCCGCCCAAAAACCATCCGATCACGCCTGCTGGCTCAAAACAGTTGCTATCATAAGCTAGTCATTTTGCTCTTGTCAAATCATATGAAAATTTTCCTACTATATAAAGGGCACTTTTTGGCACTTTACGGGTAATAATGCAGGTTCTCGATCACCGTATCCGGACCGGTCACAATTGCTGCGCCTGCTTGAATTAGCGCGTTGGTTCCTGCCCCCAAACGCTCGCCAAAACGGTTAGGTAACGCAAAAACTTCACGATTATGCTGCAAGGCATAATTTGCCGTGATCAGACTGCCGCTTTTGATTTCCGCTTCAGTGACCATCACCCCATGCGCCAAACCGGCAATAATCCGATTACGCGCCACAAATTGGAACCGTTGGGGAGCCGTTCCGGGCGGGTACTCACTCACGATCAACCCAACCCGGCCGATCCGTTCCTGCAGTAAACGATGCTTAGCCGGATAGACCTGATCGATGCCGTTAGCGATCACCGCAATCGTCGGCAAGCCAGCTGTAAGCGCCGCCTCATGTGCCATACTGTCGGCGCCGGTTGCCAAGCCGCTTGCAATCGTCATTGGCGGCAATTGCGGGAATAATTGCGCCAATGTGGCCGCTGAATAACCGGTAGCCTTACGCGAACCAACAACACCCAATGTTAATTGGCGAAGCAACTTTATCTGACCGCGATAAAAAAGCACCAGTGGCGGCTGGGGAATTTCACGCAGCCGTGGTGGATAGGCAGCATCGACATAAGTGACGTAGGATGACTGCCGCGCTACCGCCAATAGTGGTTCTACGGATTGAGTCAGTTTCTTGTCAAGTTCGTGTTGGAATGCCGTCAAATCGGCTTTGGCACGAATAGCTTTCTCCAAAGCGACCGCCAAACGTGGATTCTGATGGGTTGCTAAATGCCAAGTTAATAAAAAGTCGCGTAATCTCATGCCAGAAGTTCCTCCTGTCAATACATTACGCGGCTTAACGACGATTACGTCTTAAGGATTCAGCCAGTCACGCACCGGACCGAAACTACGCCGATGAATTGGCGTGACGCCATGAGCAGCCAGACCTGCTAAGTGTGCTTTCGTACCATAACCCATGTTGTGTTTAAAATCATAACCAGGATAAACCTGATCGTACATCACCATCAGCCGATCCCGAATCACCTTCGCAACAATGCTAGCCGAAGCAATGCTAATACTATTGGCGTCGCCTTTTATTAAGCGCTCCTGCGGCAAATCGACCGGCACATGCATCGCGTCTACCAGCAAAAACTCCGGGGCAACGCGTAAGTGACTCACCGCCTGTGCCATCGCAAGTTCAGTCGCATGGTAAATATTCTCCCGATCGATCTCGCAATTGTCGGCAACGCCGATGCCAACCGCGATGGCCTCCGTCAAAATATGCGGGTATAGCACATTTCGCTCATGGGCCGTCAGTTGCTTTGAATCATTCACCGGCCATTGAAAATGATGCGGCAAGATGACCGCCGCCGTCACAACCGGCCCAGCAAGCGGTCCACGCCCTACTTCGTCTAACCCAGCAACATACTGGTACGTTCCCCATAACTGGCGCTCATACCTGCTGCGATATTTCAGTGCCACTGCCTCAGCAGCGCGATGATCCTCACGCCGTTGATAAGCCGCCAGTAATTTGCCCGCACCAATGCGACTATCGTTTTTGAGCGCCGTCAAGATTGCGGGATCGACATGATCTGCTTGTAACAGCGCCTTATACTCACTCAGTCTCGGCATCGGTCTCACCAGGCTTTTCCAAGGTAAAGCGGCCTAATTTCCCCTGCCGTGCATCGAAAATCAGCCGTTCCGCCATGCGATTAAATTCCTCTCCGAATCCCTGTGTTCTTGTCAGCTTCACCAGCAAGTCATGCGGTGCTGCTTGCAAGTCGGCATCTGTGAGATGGTAAGCTTTTTTCAGGGCGTCTGGATAATGGGCCATAAAATAAGTTAAGCCATATAACCCGACCACATCTTCTTGAAAAACCGCGTCAGCAATCGCGCCGGTAAACGCCAAGCGCATCCCGATCGTCTGCGAGGCAAACTTAGGCCATAGAATCCCAGGGGTATCTAACAACTGAAAATTATCACTCGCCTTTAGCCATTGTTGATTCTTGGTCACGCCGGGCTTGTTACCAGTCACCGCAATATTACGGTGAACCAGCCGATTCAGTACAGTCGACTTGCCGACGTTAGGAATACCAATACACATCGCCTTGATCATGGGATTGCGAATTCCCCGCGCCTTCTTTCGCGCAATTTTCTCCGCCATCAATTTGGTGGCCAACTGGGGAATCTGCTGCAGTCGTTTAGCATGTTGCGCATCAGTCGCAATCGCAGCAAAACCTTGATCTTGATAGTATTGCACCCATTCACGTGTCAAGGCCGGGTCTGCCAAATCCTGCTTATTGAGGATCATCATGCGCGGCTTTTCGCCAATTATTTCATCTAACATTGGGTTGCGCGATGACTCAGGCGTGCGGGCGTCCACGACCTCAAGAATGAGATCAACCTGTTTAATTTTTTCCTGTACCTGTTTACGGGCCTTCGCCATGTGACCCGGGAACCATTGAATTGTAGTCATACTAACTCCTCTAATTTATCCGATAGCGATAGCTTTACTAGGGCCTGTTTTAAGACTGCCAAAGCCACAATGACACAGTGATGATTTTGGGCAAAATGGTATAGAAACTGTACTCGGCATCAACATAGTCGCATAAAAAGTTCGACTTGCTAAAACCCTACCAATAGGGCTCCACTCCAATCTTGGTGATTCTGTTAACGCGATTCAACCCTACTAACCGATTTTCTAAGATATATTTGATTTTTTACCCAAGCTGCTCCCTGAGTAACATGTATGTGCCTTGAATCTAAGCTCAAACCTTCAATGTCAATATCACTGGAAGTTCGACTATTGTGGAAATTTTATCACACAATCGCTAGTATCCGTCCAGCCGGGAAAAAGCTGTAGACCATCTTCCAGGATCGATAAATTTGGCAAAATCCCGTAGTAAGCGTAGCTACTTTTAAGCAACCACAAAATCGCACTACAAGGTACCTTTGTGGGGATAAGCGATCGTCTGGTGTGGAAAATGAAAATCAACGGTGCAATCTCTTCCCATTGCTTGTCAGGAAGTTCATAAAGCCTAGTCGGCCTTTTCCCAATTCCAAATTCTTGATCTAGGCTTTTGCAAATTCATCCATGAATAGAAATCAAGCATTTCGCTCCTAGTTGTTTCCGGACCTAAAGAACCCCTAAGAGCTATTCCCACAACGGTGTCTCCATTGGCATCTAATACAGGGCCCCCGCTGTTTCCCGATTGAATGCCACCCTTTTCATTGGTAATGATATCCATCTTACGAGTCTTTATTTCTTTGTTGGATAAGGAAAGAGTAAACTCATCCATTTGTAATGGGGCGTCTATCATACTCTCAATACGCTCCCGGGCCTCATACAACTGATAGGACTTACCTATTTGGTTTACGTATGGATATCCAACAACAAGAAGTCTCGTACTTGGCTTTAATATGTGAGTGGGGTGTTTAAATCCCCTTTTGCGCCAATCTTTATTTCCAAGAATCGTAAGAACTGAAACATCGAAGTTTGGCCAATATTCAATTTTAGTTACTTTATATCTTTTATGCTCCTCTTTGGTTTGAGGATTATATTCAACCATTTCAACACTGTCGATATCTTCAATTCTTTTTTGATCAGTAAAAATGTGAGTGCAGGAGTAAATCTTATCTCCACAAGCAAAGGCCGTTCCGTAAAAAATATTTTCACCCTTTTTTACTTCAACAGAAAAAACAGCATTGTAACGCTTGTAACGTTGTGGCATTGCAATTTTAAGATCAAAAAAATGTCTGCTATCAGGCCACTTAATCTGATTGAATTCTTGCATAAGGCGTCTCGACAATGCACTATCTTTCAGAGGATCTTGTCGAATCTGATAAATAAACGAGATCATACCCTTTACAATTTGAGCTGGATCGCCTTGATCACCTTTATTATAATATTTGAAGAATTTTTTACTGGTGTCGTCGTAATTTTCTGAAATCTGAAAATTGTGTAATATGGCTCTAACACGTCTTTCGTAACGTCTAGAAACATTTACTTTTTCATTTACAACAACTCCTGTAACCTCCATTCGACTTCCACGACCCGACTTTCACGTTTTTTCACTATTAACTCTGAACCCTGCAGCGTTAATAATCTGTTTGAGTTCATTGGATATATCGTCATGGTGCCAAATCACCTTAGGCATGTTCCCTCTAGAAGAAAACGTTATATCGTCAACATACCTTGTATAGGTAGTTCCTGTTCTTTTGGCAATACGAAGCATTTGGCTATCCAACTTATGTAAAATGATGTTTGAGAGACATGGGGAAGTCGGAGATCCCTGCGTCAAGCAATGATGTAGGCACACTAATTTTGCTAGAACATCACTAACAGCAATGGGCAAATTAAAATATTGCGCAAAAACACCGAAAACTTTATTTTGGGGAATACTAGGGAAAAAATTTTCAAGATCAAAATTCACTAATTTCTTTCGATGTTCGTGTTTACTCGCGCCATATCTCAATCCACGTTTAGAGACAAATCCGGACACACAACTTAGCGGATGATAAATCTCTGATATGGTAAAAGCAAGTTTCCTTTGAATTGTTTTCAGGGCATCGGAAGGCGCTTCAATAGTCCTGAAACCTCCCCGTTTTTTTCTTAACTTAAACGAGACATAATGTTTTTCTTTAATTCCTTCTGAAGAAAAGTATCCTAATTGTTTAGAGGTTATCGAAAGAAAAGAGGCAAGTTCTTGGACATTATTTAGGCCCAAAAACCTGTCTCTAACCTCGTTAGCAGTCATTCCAATAAAAGGATTGTCCATATTATTACCTACTTAGTATTACGTACTTGGTCCAGAGTAAAATACAACAGAGTCATGCTTACATCTTCTATTGCTGTTTTTCTGAAGGGTGTTACATGATGGTGGACTATCTGCTAACATTGTGATAGCCAGGCGAAACGCCGGACAGAGATTTACTAGAAGTAATAATATCGCCTTTCTTTGAACCAGTCAATTCTGTCTGTCTAGCAAATTTAAAAACGCTGGATTTAAGAATTTGATTCTAAACGCGGATTACCTAGAACGCCCTAAAGTACATGATCTAAGACAGCATTAATTGTGACAATCCCAACATAAATCAGCGCCAATTTCACCCCATATACTCTATAACTGATCAAGGCAGTACCGCCAAAAATAACCACTTCTGCAAACGCCCGTTCAAGTTCATTAAGTCGATGCGGTGACATCGGCGCCATGAACCGCGACCAAAATAAAACTAAAGCAATCGGCACGCAAATGCCTAAAAGAATCTTGCTTAATCCTTCACCTTTAAATCCAGCGCCAATCAGCAGCACAAGGGTGATCAGCTCCATCAAGAACCTAACGCCATCATTTATTGGCTTAATCATTAGGCTTGCTCCCCTTCAATTTTCATCAATAATATGTAAAGAATTTCAGTTTTTCGCAGTTCCTATTCTGAGAATACTTGCCAATATCTCTTCCCCAGGAGCGCTCATCTCAATGTTCTTCAAGACATCGTCAGAAATCTCTTCAAGTTCAGTATAAAAACGCTTCAGCTCATGAAAATCACGCCGCTTTTTAATCACTAAAGCAAGTGAACTGGTGCGACACACCTTACTTTCAGGACGGTTGACCAGATCAGTAATTAGCCGGATTTCCTCAATTTTCAAATTGGCTTTACGAAGTGTCAAAATAAGCTTGGCTGTTGCTACGTCGGATTCTTCATAATAGCGGTACTGATTGTCCGCACGATGAGCTGGTAAAAGACCCTCTCGATCATAAAAACGTAACGTGTCTTTGCTACAACCTAACTTTTTCGAAAATTCTGATATATTCAAAATGCGCGCCTCCGTTCTTTGTCTGGTCTAGTATCACATGTGAGTGCACTCTAATGTCAAGTTAATTTTTAACTTTTGAAAACAGACCATGGATTTGACCTCAAACACCGTTCCAACGACAGTAAAAAGGCTATTCGTATTTGAACTGTCACGAATTTTTGGTTAGAGTGTCGCGTACAGGGGCAGCCAGCTTATTTTCAGGATAGTAAACCGCTAAGATGTAGCGTAAACTTTGAATTAAATATCCAATCAAACCACTAAGCGAGGAACCCAGTATGGCACAACAACCACTCAGAAGGATTGAAAGTATGATCCAAAAGTTCATGGCCTCACCTCTACCAGAGAAACTGTTACCTTATATTGACGAAGATACCATCGAAGGCACGTTAGAAAAGTTTGGTACAGCCATGTATATGCAGACAGGGCGGGATTACACAGGTTGGACAGACGTCAATCGAATTTTAAGTGTGATGGAAAACCAGCTTACACCCTTTCATTCTGACTCGGTCGAATATGCTTCTCATTCGGCTATTATTCAGCTTTTTCTAACCTTCGTCGTACAACCTCGCTTACAGAATCCGTCAGCTTTGATCAAGGGAATTCAAACGCTTGCGCATCGACAAAACGTCACGGTTACTGATGATAATTTCGATACTGGTAGATTGAGAGTAATTGCTGGAATTGACCAATCGCCATCAATCCCCGAAGTAAAGTTTGCGGCGGCGAGAGGTATCAAAATTAGTTTTGATGGCGAATATGTCATGCGAATCGAACGGCCTGAGCGCTTACCGCATGCTACCCATTTAGGTAAATATGACTGGAAAAGCCTCACTGCTGAACGTACAACACCCAAGGCTTCTGGTTCGCCTTGGACTTGGTGGAAAGAAAGACGGAGTTGACCGCAAAGAACGTTTATGGGATGCCAACCGCGATCTTTATTGCACTGGTGACGACGTTTTATGCAGCCATGTATGCCGACGCGATTGAAACACCCAAACGCTGGTCCGCTTCAGCCCTTAATCGCCACCTGCAAAAAGCTCGAAATGAACTTCCTAAACTAGCGTGGAAACGTTACTGGCAGGTCGTTGATCTTGTTATCAACAGTTTATGGGACAGCCGAACATTGGCAGCGAAGCAAGCAAACGAGCTGGAAAGAATTGTGATGGACGGGCAACCTTAGCCGACAATTTTAAAAATTAACGGCGACACACCGAAAAGCTGCGAAATTTCTGATTTCTTGAAACTTCGCAGCTTTTGTCTTGGACAGCTATTCACTTGCTTGTTAGGTTCGGATTAACAAATTCATTTTCCAGCTGAAACTTCATGCTTGGAACGGATTCATCAATACATTCATGCCAAAAAGCGACATGAACCTTATCAATCGGATTAGGACTCTCTGTGACATCCGGACTAGGCGCGGTTTGCTCAGAATACCAGAACAGATACATCCGATTATTAAACGTAAGCGAAAAGATTCGCTCAACGGTGATGTGTTCGGGCACCAAGGTTGCGTTAACAGCCTCTTGATGACTTTTCAAGAAAGCCATCCATTCTTGAGCACGCGCAATTTTGTCGGGATGGACAGCAAATCCTTCTAATTCAATCAATGTTGTTCAACTCCTCCGATTATTTCCTTAACCTTACAAAAAAGCGCACACCCAATCAAGGCATGCGCGCATCTAAACAACTTCAATCTAACTTACTTCGCGACTTCCTGCACCGCGGCTTTTACCATCGGATCATCTTTGGTCAGCTGATCACTCAACTTTTGAGCAAGGGCTGCCAAGGTTTCCTGATCGGCTGTGCCGGTTGCGTCGAGTTTGTTGGCTTGCTGGAAGGATTTGACGGCAGCTTGTGTCGCGTCGTCGTACTGGCTGTTAACGTTAACCGTGCCGATTTTCAAAGCCGTCAGCATCTGCTGCAAGGACTTCACATCGCTGCCCTTGTCGCCGGGCTTGAGCTGAGTCGCATTGATTAACGTGATTTTGGCCGCAGCTGGATAGTCAACCTTCACATCGGGAGTTAAACCTTTGTGATTAATCCATGTGCCGTTTGGTGTAAGCCATTTGGCAACGGTCAGTTTAAGCTCCTTGTTGCTGCCCATTTCGCCAACATTTTGAACGGTGCCTTTACCAAAACTCTTCTCACCGACTAAGGGAATATTGCGGTTTTGGTGAAGTGCTGCCGCCGTGATTTCGCTGGCCGAAGCTGAATTGCCATCAATCAACACCGCGGTTTTCTCAGTGATCTTAAAGCCGCCATCAAGCTTCTTGCCAGCTTTGTAGACCTCTTTGGCGCCGTTACGGTCTTCGATTTGCATCACGGTTTGCCCGTTCTTGGAAAACATCGAACTGATCGACAAAGCGGCTGTCATCATGCCACCGGGGTTTTGACGCAGGTCGAGCACAAAGGACTTCGCGCCTTCTTTACGCAATTTTTTAACGGTCGCTTTGAATTGCTTCACAGTCGGTTCACTGAAAGTGGAGATCGTGATGACACCAACCTGCTTGTTTTCCGGCGCAAGCTTACCAGTCACCGTATCAACCGTAATCTTCTTGCGCTTCATGGAAAATGTTGCCTGCTTGTTGCCGCGCTTGACCGTCACTGCAACGGTTGTCCCGATTTTACCGCGAATTTTGTCAACCGCTTGCGTGACCGTCTTTTTGGAGACATCTTTCCCGTCAACTTTGAGCAGGACATCGCCTACCTGCATGCCGGCTTTTTTGGCTGGCGTGCCTGGCAAAATGCTGGCAATCGACAGACTGTCGTGATTTTGTTGAATCGTGGCGCCAATTCCCCCAAACGAGGCAGAGATGGTGTCGTCAAGGTCGGTTTTGTCATTGTTTTGCAAATAGACCGAGTAAGGGTCGTCAAGCGTCCCCAACATCCCCTTGATCGCCCCGTCTGTCAGCTTGGTCGTGTTCACCTTTTTGTAGTAATTGTTGGTGACTGTTTCGTACGCGGAAACGACAGGTGCCAATGCCTTAGGAACGCCGGTTTTCAGCACGCTTTGTTGGGCCTGCTGATACGACAAGGCATAGCCGCCTGCTGCACCGCCGCCAAGCGCAACTACAAAGATCAAAATGACCGCCCACAGTGGAACCTTGTGTTTATTGATTGGAATCGCCTCCTGTGCTTTCGCTGGCCAGATAGTCGTGGTACGTTTCATCAAAAATCGCCATTGTCGGCAGATAATTACCGTTTAATTCCAGGTAATCACTTAGCCGATGGTAATCTTTCTCCTGTTTCGGAAAACTTTGATCCAGAAAAGCGTTCTTGGCAAACTCGGCAATTTCCCCATGGTCATTGGGATTGCGCAATGTCATGAGATATTCGTAAAAAGTCCGATGCATAATTAGTCCTTCCAGTTTTTGTCAATAAAGTCCTGGCGTTGGGCATGTTCCATTGCGTACCGCCGCGGATTCTTGGCGTAAAATTGCTGATGCTCCGGTTCGGCCGGATAAAACGGTTTAGCCGGTTCAATCTGGGTCACAATCGGATCGGCAAAGCGTCCGCTGGCCTCCAACGCCGCCTTCGATGCTTCAGCGGCTTTGCGTTGTGCCTCATCTTTCACGAAAATAACCGGCCGATAATTGTCGCCACGATCCTGAAACTGTCCCATGGCATCAGTGGGATCGGTTTGCTGCCAATAGATTTCCAACAATGCGGGATAGTCAATAACGTCTGCATCAAAAGTGATCTCAACGGCTTCAGTATGACCGGTCGTATGCGAAGACACCTGTTCATAAGTTGGATTAGGCACATGCCCACCGGTATAACCGGAAACCACATTTAAAATGCCAGGTTGTTCCTCGAACGGTTCAACCATGCACCAAAAACACCCGCCGGCAAAAATAGCAGTTTCTTTTTTCATGTTTCATCAGCCTCTTTCTAATGGTTACGGCTCATCAGGCAGATAAACCGCAAATTCAAGATCATCATTGGTGAGATCCAATTTGGTGGCCTTTAGTGTCATCCCATTTTGAAGTTTAAATTGGCTCAATTTTAGCACAACAGTTCCGGTCTTACTATTCAGACTTACCCAGCGCGGGATTTTATAACTATTACCGATATAACTCATGACAAAACTGATCGGCACCGGTAACGCACCGACATTCAGATCCTTCGCTTTGAGCAGCACGTCGCCATTTTTCAGAACCAATGGATCGAACGTTAACTGAAATTTAACGGAATTGCCAAGGAATTTGAACTTACCGCTTAACGCAGCTTCGTTCGTACCCAACGTCACAGCATATTTGACATTGCTGTCACGCAGATAATTTTTTAAATAGTGGGCCATGATGCGATTGGCACTGGCTTTGGTGAGCTTCACGGTGAAAACCGGTTCATTCGTGGTTGTGGCGGTTTTAGCGGTTGTGTTGATGTTCACCGGTGTCAAAATTGTCTTCGTGAACCAGATACCGGTTCCCAGCAGTAACCCGACCAGCACAAGCAATAACCATTTCCACCAGTTAATCCCGGTTCTGATTTTTTTGGGCTGCGGCGTGTTTCGCTGACGTGATCGTTTCTTTGCTTCCATCCTACCTACTCCCACTCTTTCTTCGTTGCCTGTATTTGTTTCATAAGCTGCTTCGTCATCTGCGCATAACCAGCATTATTGGGATGAAAATGATCCTGAGAGAAAATAAGCGGATTACCTTCGCCGGAAGTCGCTTCTTTGAGCGCTTCTTTAGCCGAAGCCTTGTTTGCTGCTGTGTCCCCGCTCGACAAAACGCTGTCAATATCAACGTAATAAACGTGTTTAAACTGATGTAACGTTTTTTGAGTCGCTTCATTCCACGCGGTAACGCTGTTAGTCATGGCCGTCATTTTTGGAAAATAGACGTAAAATGGGTTGTAAATGCCGAAAACATAAATCGGCGCGGATGGATTTTCCTTGCGAATCGTGGTAAGTAGCGTTGTCAGGCGTTTTTGAAACGCAGTACTGCCTGCCGTAATCTGCTTTTCAGATAACGTCAAAAAGTGCTTTTGGAGGACATGCATTAAATCATTTCCGCCGGCAGTCACGGTAATGATATTGGCGCGTTTCAGGTCAGTACGGATCTTGGCCTGTTTGTTGATGCGGTTGAGAATTTGCGTGCTGGTGTCGCCACTAACCCCGTAATTTTTCGTAGTGACCTGATACTGGCCGGTTGCCTCTAAATCACTTTTCGTTAACCCGACATACCCGCCATTGTTGGTTGCGTCGCCGACACCATAAGTTAACGAATCGCCAACCGCCGTCAGCTGGATCTGTTTAGGCGTGCTCGAGGCAACTTTAACCTCACTAGGGTCGGTTGCCGGCCCAAACAGCTGCCACCCGCCAAACGCCAGCAGGCAGGCAATCAGCACGACGCTACAAGCTATAAAAATATTTTTTAATTTAGCCATATTGCCTCCCATAAACGTATGTGTTGTTGATCATAATAGATTATTGTACTTGACTGCGGGTGAATAAACAAAGGTGAATGCTTTTTGACTTGTTTTTATGGTATCGATACCAGTTATTTTTGCGTGGTGGTTGTTGGCGTTTAGGAAGCGGTGTTTGACTGAGTGCGGATGTGTCGTTGAGCCTGCGCTTGGCTATAACGCGCTCACCAGCCCAGAAACCTCCACATAAGGACCTCAAGCCTAAATGGCCAAAAACCAGCCATTTAAGCTTGAGGCCACTTCCGCGCCGGTTCACGCTCACAAACAAAAAAGGCCAACGCCTCCGCGCCGGCCGATCGAAGTTTATATAAAATTTAATCAACGTAATAAATGATCGCAAGGGCGCCGGGACCGGTGTGGGTTGCGATGACCGGATCGGTTGGCCGCACCAGAACCGGGACGCTTGGTAAGACTTCCGCAATGCGCTTGCCAACGTCTTCACCTAACTCGGTTGCACCCGCCGTTGAAATGCCAACACTTTTTATATTCGGCATTTTGGCCATTTGACTGATTGTTTCAGTGATAAAGTTATTGATGGTCTTCATGCCGCGGCCTTTGCGTAGCGCTGACAACTCGCCATCTTTCAACTGCAAAACAACTTTGATATTCAAGAATGACGAAATCAAACCGGAAACGCGACTAATCCGTCCACCTTTAACCAAGTTATCCAAACTCGTGACCCCTAAAACCAATGTTGTGTTGTCGCGGATTTGCTTGATTTTATCAAGAATCGTTTGCAGATCCTTACCGGCCTCTGCCATTTCCGCAGCTGCCAAAACCTGAAAGGCCAGCCCGCGATCCGTCGATAACGAATCAACGACCGTCACTTTGCCCTTTGCAAGTTGCGCGGCCTGCCGTGCTGAGTTAACGGTGCCACTAAGCGTTTCCGTCATATGAATCGCCAACACCTGGCTCCCATCGGCAGTCAACTTATCGAAAACATCCGTAAAAGTGCCGATTGCCGGCTGGGATGTCTTTGGCAGATTATGCGCCCCTGCCATTTCATCCATAAAGTCTTCGCGGGTGATCGTTTCACCGTCAATGTAAACCGTATTGTCAATCATAATAGTCAACGGAACAACCGTAATATGGTACTTGCTGATCTCTTCTGGAGTCAGTTGAACGGAGGAATCCGTGACGATCTTGATATTTGCCATGTCTGAGCCACGCTTTCTGTTAGGTTCGTCTACCGTCATAATTATAGCAAACTCCCTAACCAATGTCAGTATACATTACCTAGTTATCATAACTACATTGCGTTGTTTTGTAAACCGTAACATGGTAGAATTTGATATGTAGTAGCGACAGTCGCATTCAAAATTTACACGGCTGTCTTCAAGGAGGTTGGCAATGCGCGTGTCAAAATCAAGCCATTATGAATTTAACAATGAAATGTTTAGTGCCATCACCCATGCGTTCGCACTCGGCTTGGCTGTGATGGGAACCGTCATGTTAGGCGTTAAGGGAATCAACAGTGGTAGTCAGGTCGAATTATTCAGCCTTATCGGGTTCGGTGTTTCGCTGATGTTGCTCTACACTGCTTCAACTGCCTTTCATGGTTTCTATTTTAGCAAGGCCCGCCATGTTTTGCAGGTACTGGATCACTCCGGCGTCTTCATTTTAATCGCCGGTTCCTACCTGCCGTATTGCTTGGTGGCCATTGGCGGCAAACTCGGCACCGGTCTTTTAATCGCCATTTGGACTTTATGCCTCGGGGGAATTGGCTATAAGCTCTTTTTCCTGAATCGCTTCAAACATTTGGAAACCATGATTTATGTGGTGTTAGGTTGGCTCTGCGTGATCGGCATGGTCCCGCTATGGCATCACTTGGGCCCGGTCGGATTCAGCTTATTAGTGGCTGGCGGCTTAGCTTACACTGGCGGTGCCATCCTCTACTTACAAAAAGGCATTCCTTACATCCACGTTATCTGGCATCTCTTTGTCATTCTTGGCAGCCTGTGCATGTACTTATCGATTTACTTTTATCTGTAAACCAACCCAAAATAGCCACGAAAAAACGCCTCTCCCGTCATGTGAAGAGACGTTTTTTCGTGGCTATTGTTACCGAGATTTTATCCCCGGCATGTTTTACTGGCAAAGACTAATACATCCAAAAGTAGCGCTTACTAAAGTTGAATTAAGCCTACTTTTTCCAAACTTCATACGTGTGGGTCAAATCCGGATTAACATCTTCAACAGTGCGGCTGGATACTTTGGTGAAAGCATCCCAGTCTAACGGGATCATTTTCGTATCACCATCAAAACTCCCAGCCAATCGCGTAACCAATAAGGTATCGACGTCGTTTTTAAATGCCGTAAAGACTTGTGCACCGCCTGCGATGACGAGATCCTGATCAGGGTGCTGCTTGGCGTATGCAAAGACTTCAGGGACATCGTGCAGCACCACGGCTCCCGGCGCCTGATAATCGACTTGATGAGTCAAAACAACATTCGTGCGCTCAGGCAGCGGCCGCTTAGGAAAGCTTTCGTAGGTACGCCGGCCCACAACCATGATTTTGCCCACCGTTTGTGCCCGAAAATAATGCAAATCATCCGGCAGATGCCAAGGCAAATGGCCGTCCTTGCCGATAATGCCATTGCGATCTTGTGCCCATAAAAATTCGGTCATATGAATCTCCTCCTTGATCGTTGAAAAATCCCCAAATCATTGGATAAACATTTTTGCCATCAATAATTTCATTGATCATACCACGGGCCGCATTAATGAGTCCCCTGACAAGCCCGTCAAACCGCAACTGGCGCCTTGATAGCCGGGTATGGATCATAGTTCAGCAATTTAATATCTTTCATCTCAAAATCAAAAATATCGTGCTTATCCGGATTCAAAGCTAGTGTTGGCGCCGGACGCGGGGTGCGCGTGAGTTGCTCTTTGATCTGATCAATGTGATTGACATAGAGATGAGCATCGCCAAATGTATGAACGAACTCGCCGACTTTTAGCCCGCACTGGTGCGCGACTAAATGCGTCAGTAACGCGTACGAGGCAATGTTAAACGGCACACCCAGGAAGATATCGCCTGACCGCTGGTAAAGTTGCAAGGACAACTTACCATCATTGACATAAAACTGATAAAGCGTATGGCAAGGCGGCAATGCCATGGTCGGAACATCTTCGGGATTCCAAGCCGACACGATTAAACGCCGCGAATACGGGTGGGTCTTGATTTGCTCGATAACATCCGCTAGCTGATCGATGGTTTGACCGGTACTGGTACGCCAAGCACGCCACTGGGAACCATAAACCAGCCCGAGATCGCCATATTTCGCAGCGAAGGCATCATCGTTCAACACCTTTTCGTCGAACTTAGCCATTTCTTCACGATAAACTTTTGCAAATTCGGGATCTTTTACCCGGCGATGACCAAAATCCGTCATATCCGGTCCATGGTATTCCGGGCTGGCAACCCACTTTTCAAACGCCCATTCGTCCCAGATATGGTTTTTATGTTGCAGTAAGAACCGAATGTTGGTGTCGCCGCGCAAGAACCACAACAGCTCACTTTTAATTAAGCCAAATGGCACTTTTTTAGTCGTAAACAACGGGAACCCCTTGCTGAGATCAAAGCGCATTTGATGTCCAAAAATACTGTAAGTGCCGGTGTGGGTGCGATCGGGTTTGAAATGTCCTTCATCGAGGACTTTTTTTGCAAGATCGAGATATGGCTGCTCTAACATCGTCTTTCCCCTTCTATCGTTCATTGCTCATACATATTGATCCAGCTCGGCGAACCGGTCAAACTTCTGGTCAATCGTCTGGTTGATTTTGTCAATCTTTGCCTGAAGATCACCTAACTTAACGTAATCTTCGCCGTTGACATCGGCCATTTCCGCCTTCACTTTGGCCAAGCGCTCGTCAAGTTCATCGAGTTCTTGTTGGAGTTTATCATACTCTATTTTTTCAGCGTATGTGAGTTTCGACTTCGCTTTCGGCGTAACTTTTTCCGGTTCCGGTTTCGTTGCGACAGGCTTAGCTTTGGGCGTCGCCGGTTGCGCGGCTTGCTTAGCCAGGTAATCGGAAAATTCGCCAACAGCACGGTCAATCTGGCCGTTGCCATTGAAGATCAGCAGCTGATCGGCCACTTTATCAAGAAAATAGCGATCATGCGATACGGTGATCACGGTGCCGGGAAAATGATCCAGATAATCTTCCAAAACGGTTAACGTCGCAATATCCAAATCGTTCGTCGGTTCATCCAAAAGCAAAACATTCGGTTGCCGCATGAGCACCTGCAACAGATACAGCCGCCGCTTTTCGCCGCCGGAAAGTCGCCCGATTAACGTGCCGTGCATACTGCGTGGAAACAGAAACTGCTCCAGCATCTGAGTCACCGATACCCGTTGACCATCTGCCTGGACGACTTCTTCGCCAACTTCCTGGAGATAGGTAATGATCCGTTTATTTGGATCGAGATCGGCATTCATCTGGGTGTAATACCCCAACTGAACCGTTTCTCCTAACGAAATCGTGCCGCTGTCCAGCTTCTGCTTGCCGGCAATAATGTTTAACAAGGTTGACTTACCGGCGCCATTTTGCCCGGTAATGCCGATTCGGGTTCCCGGCTGAACCAACCAGTTAAAATCGTTTAATATGACCTGATGACCAAAACTCAGATTGGCGTGATTCATCTCAATTACTTTCTTGCCAAGCCGGGCACTGGCAATCTGGATCGGATCCAACTGTTGATCTGGCGCGGGGGCATCGTCTTTGGCTGCTTGCAGTTCTTTGAATCGATTGATGCGCGCCTGTTGCTTGGTTGACCGTGCCTGGGCGCCCGCGTGCATCCAGGCAAGCTCCTGGCGATAAAGCTGGGCCTGTTTGTGGTTAGCCGATTTTTCGGCCTCCAGTTGATCAGCCTTTTTGGCGACATATGCCTGATAGTTGCCTTGATACTGGAAAAGTCGGCCGCGATCCAACTCAAAAATGCGATTGGTGACGCGATCCAAAAAATAGCGATCGTGGGTGACCACAATTAAGGCGCCGCGATAATTGCTTAAATATTTTTCGAGCCAAGCGATGGAATCAAAGTCAAGATGGTTCGTCGGCTCATCCAGTAGCAAGAGATCAGGTGATTCAATCAAAACCTGCGCCAGTCCTACCCGCTTTTGCTGCCCGCCGGAGAGGCTACCGACCCGAGCCGACAAGTCATCAATATGCAGCTGTGTCAGAATCGTCTTAATATCGGTTTCGGCCGACCATGCGTCTTCTTGGGTCATTCGGGCATCGGCTTTGGTGTAGGCATCGGTTTTCGCCTGATTCAGTGGATCCTTGGTGTAGGCAGCCAATGCCCGTTCATACTGCCGAATAGCCTGAAAAACCGGCGAATCACCGCGATAAATGGCATCCATAATCGGCAGCTCAGGATCAAGATCAGGTACTTGGGCCAGGTAGCTGATGCGATAATTCTTCGGCGTTTTAACCGTGCCGGCGTCTAATGCTTCCAGCCCAGCCAAGGCGCGAATCAGCGTGGTCTTTCCGGTACCGTTCACCCCGATCAACCCGATGCGTTCGCCTTCATTGATTAAAAAATCGATTTGTTTGAATAATTGCTTGTCACCGTATGCCTTGCTCAGGCCTTCTGCTGTTAGCGTCTGCATGTTGTCCCTCATTTCCCTTGTATCGTTGTCCATCTTAGCAAGAAGCAAGGCACAAGAAAAGGCCGACCCACTTGTCGACCTGCCTGTTTGCTGCCTTAAATCCGCGGGTATTCGTCGTCCACGGTATGTTGGGCATCGATAACGATGTAAAGATGACCATTCTTGGCTAGCTTGCTGGTTTGATATTCATTATCAAGCCCACTTGGATCTTTTTGCTTAAACGGGAAGTAAATTTGAACCTGCTTCTTGGCTTCTTCGTCAAACACCAAGTCCATCTTCTCGATGTCCTGGTATTTCGTGGCACGGCCAAACATCCCCATTTCAAGTGAACCGGTGTTGATGTCGCTTGATTTGACATGATCGGCTTCCGGCAAAATTTCAACCTTGAAGCTCTTGCAAGGATGAATTTCCTGAATCTGGCCGCCGTGAATCCGCCCATAGCTGGTGGTTACCCGGCTGATCCAGACATCGGCCAGCTCATCATGCTGGACCGTCCATTCATCACCATTACGAAAATGAAAAACCAATTGTTCAAAAACATGTTCTGCCATTAGAAATCCCCCTTCACGATCACACCAGCATCAAGATTGGCCAGAAACTTTTGGGAAGCCTTGCGACCATGCATTGATCCTGATGTGACGTTGTTGTATGTGCTTACATGCTCATCATAACACACTCACTGCCGTTCTCGAGACATTTCAATTGCTGCAGGCAACAACTTTTTGGGATCATTGGGCAAAACACCGACCACAACCTGTGATTCAACCTGATGCAGCAATTTTCCCATTTCGGGGCCGGGACGAACACCGGCTGTGATTAAATCACGCCCGGTCAGTGCTAGCTCCTTTTTGGCGTGAATTGGCAGCCGGGCATATGCTGCTGCCAGCGCCTGTCGATCAAAGTTCGGTTCCAGTAAGGCGGCCACTTCACCAGCAACTGCCACAGCCCGGGAGCCGGCAGTATACAAATCCCAGGGAGTCGGCGTCGATATTTTGGCCAGCAGCGTCACCGTCTGACTGACTAGGTCAATTAAGTCGTTAGATTGCTTCCAGGCTTTTAAGGTTGGTTTCGGATCTAGCTTGAGCATAAAAAGCAGCGTGCTCCAACCGCTGGCAATGCCGCTAAAAGGGGTGTCCGGCAGCTCGCTAAAGTGCCATAAAGCCGTCCTCTGGCGAGCCAGTGCCGGGGCATACGCGAACAATCCGGTCGTCACAAAGTCTTGAATACCAAACCGCCGATCAATCCCGATCAACAGCCGATTAAACTCGGCCGCAATCCGTTCAACCGAAATGTGCTTTAGCAACGGAGCATTTGCCGTAATCGCTTCTTTGGTCGCCGGCTCAATGTGAAAACCCAGCTGACTTTCAAACCGGACGGCGCGCATCATCCGCAGCGCATCCTCGTGAAAACGCTCGTGCGGATCACCAACTGCCCGCAACTGGTGCTTTTTCAAATCAGTCAGTCCGTCGAATAAATCAATAATCGTGCCGTCATGGCGAACTGCCAAAGCATTAATCGTAAAATCCCGGCGCTTGAGATCTTCTGCCAACGAACGGACAAATGTCACGTGATCCGGCCGCCGAAAATCCTGATACCGTGACTCGGTCCGAAATGTGGTAACTTCGTATCCCGTCCCATGGTCCAACACCATCACGGTTCCGTGCTCGATACCGGTATCGACGGTGCGCTTAAAAATGCGCTTAATCTCCTCCGGGTAAGCTGAACTGGCAATGTCGACATCATGGATCGGCAGCCCTAACAACGCATCGCGCACACTGCCACCGACAAAATAGGCTTCATAACCGGCTGCTTCAATTTTTTTAAAATAGGAATTGCCGCTTGAAAATCAGGCTGCTTTAAATCTAACTGCATTTACGCTACTCCTTTTGTTTTGGTGTTGACCTCACCTCAAAAACACCACAAGATAAGATTTCTGTTAGAATGAGCTTAAATTCTTTTTTGGGAGGCACCTTATGTCACGCAACATGCGGATTTGTCTGGATCTTTTGATGATTGTTCTCGGTTGTGCTTTATACGGATTTGGCTTGGTCTATATTAACATTGCCAACCACCTGGCAGAAGGCGGCGTCACGGGGATTACGCTGCTGATTCGTTACTGGTGGCACTTGGACCCGGCTTATAGCACGGTACTGCTTAATATCCCGCTTCTCATCGTGGGTTATAAGTTTCTGGGAAAACGGGCGCTGGCATATACGATTTTCGGAACGTTAATGTTATCGGCATGGCTATGGATCTGGCAACGGGTCCCACTGAGCATCGACATTCATCATGATTTATTCATTTCCGGGGTACTGGCCGGTCTTTTTGGCGGTTTTGGCAGCGGCTTGATTTACCGCCACGGCGGCACAACTGGCGGCACCGATGTTGTGGCCAGAATTGTCGAGCAACAAACGGGGGTGCCGATGGGGCGGACACTGCTCATTTTTGATGCAATCGTTTTGACCATTTCGCTGACTTATTTGAACCTTGAATTGATGATGTACACACTGCTGGGTGCCTACGTCTTTTCCCGCATCGTCAACTTTACGCTGGATGGCGCATATGCAGCCAAAGGTGTGCTGATCGTTTCGGACCACAGCCAGGCAATTGCCACGGCGATTATGAATGATCTTGAACGCGGCACCACCTTTTTGCACGCGGAAGGTGGATTTGCGCATGATCGCAAGCAAGTCGTTTACGCGGTTGTCGCCTCAACGGAAATCGCCTATACGAAACGGTTGATCGAAGCCATCGATCCCCACGCCTTCATCAGCATTCTGGATGTCCACGAAGCATTAGGCGAAGGCTTCACTTACCAGAAGAAACGGCGACGACTTTTGTTCGGCCACTAATCCCTCGCACTTTAATCCGCCTCATCATTGAGTTCATCTAACCGCATTTGCATGTCATCATCGGTCGGCACCAATTTCAGGTAACGAACCAAAGCAGCTTTGAGTTCGGCGCGGGCACCGGTTGACTGGAAGAAATCAATCAGATCATGAAGAAAGTCTGGCGAATCCTGGAAGCGATTGAACGCTAACAGGTAATTCTCTCGGGCTTTTTTAACATCATCTAGCCGATCATAACTTTTAGCCATGTTCCAGTAAATCTGCGGGTCGACATCACCGCTGCGATCAATCTGGCTAAGAAAATCGATATTCTCCTGATCACGTTCCTGCTGAACCAGAAAATTACTCCAGGCCAACATATTGCCTTGATCTTCCGGATCGATTTTCAGTGCTTTTTGTAAATAATTTTCGGCTAAATCGGGATTATCTTCACTAAGCGCTAGTTTGCCGCCTAACGCGTATAAGTCGGGGTTCGTGTTATCCACCATAACCCCCGCTTGAACGGTGTCTAAGGCCTTATCAGGCTGATTCTGGGCCTCATACGCACGTGCCAACGGTAAATAAGCATTGGCATAACTTGGATCGGTGTCAATTACCGCCTGTAAGTTGGTAATGGCCTTGGCCGGATCATCCAACTGCAAATACAAACCGCCAAGTTCAAATCGGCCATTGAGATCCAATGCATCCACACCGACATCCTCATAAGCAGCCACTGCGTCTTCATACTGGCCGGTTTGCGCCAGACTGGCCGCCAGCCGTGCTTCAATGTTAACCCCGGCAAGTTCCTTGGTTCCGCCCGCAAGAAGCTCGTTGTACGCCGCAATTGCCTGAGGAAAATGGCCCCAGTCAAAATAAAACTCACCAAGCGCAAATGTTACGACCGGCTCTTTGGGCGCCAGTTTCTTGGCTTCCAATAACTTCTGCTCACTAACTTCATACAACCCCAGTGTCTGATAAACATCGGCGGCGCTTACCAGACTTTGGACATAAGCCGGATCGCCTGGCTGAATGCGACTCAGATAGTTCAGTGCGGCATCTGTATCGCCATCAGAAACCGCAATATCGGCTAAAGCAGTGGCCAAGTCGCCTTGATCTGGATAACGACCTAACAGGCCTTGATACAGCCGCTTAGCCTGACCATTGAAGCCCATAGCGTAAAGTTCTTCAGCTAGATTATATTGGGTTTCGTCGTCATCATGCTTCAAAACCTGCGTAAAAAGTTGCCGCGCCGTTTCCATCTGACCTGCTTCAAGTGCATCAAGCATTTTTTGTGCGTAACTCATAGCTGCCTCCGTATCTGAAAAGCCAAAATAAATTCCATATGCATAAGTTTAACATGTGTGAGCGTGAACCGGCGCGGGAGAAGCCGGAGTGTAAGTGGCCTTGGGCGTGATGGCGGGTTTTGCCATTGCGACCAAGGTCCTTACACGCAGGCTTCTGCGCCGGTGAACGCGTTAATGTGAGCGTGAACCGGCGTGCTTAGAAGTCAGCGTGTAAGTGGCCTTAGCGTGATGGCCCGGGCTTAGGTCATTGCGACTAAGGTCCTTACACGTAGACTTCTGCGCCAGTGAACGCGTTAATGTGGGCGTGAACCGGTACTTGAGCCAGTAACCACATCATGACCTTATCACAGCCAAAACGCGCAAAAACCGAGTCCGCTAAGACTCGGTTTTTGGTGGTACTTTAACAGTTGACTCAATTGAACCGTTTATTTAACGGCATCCTTGAGTGCTTTACCAGGCTTGAATGCTGGTACTTTAGATGCTGGGATCTTGATCTCGGCACCGGTTTGTGGGTTGCGACCCTTACGAGCAGCACGCTCACGAACTTCGAAGTTACCAAAGCCGATTAATTGAACCTTGTCACCCTTAGAAAGGGAATCCTGGATAGAACCGAAAACTGCATCAACAGCTGCGGTTGCGTCCTTCTTGGTCAAACCGGTTGCAGTTGCAACGCTTTCGATCAATTCTGCTTTGTTTGCCATGAACATTTCACCTCCATAATTGATTAGGTGCGTGAACACCTAAACATGTTCATTCCTGACCGCTCAGGAATGAAGAAACAATGATAATTATGTATCACCATTTCAGGTTTAAACATAGCATAGCAAGCCCGCCGTGACAAGGTTTTTGCCAAAATTTTTGTCCGAAAATCGCGGATTGGTTATCGAAAATCTCGATTTATTGAATGAAAAGTCATTATCCAACATTGTAAAATTTATTTACGTTGACGGGCAATGACGTGAATCGGCGTTCCACTAAAATCAAATGCTTGACGCAACTGGTTTATGAGAAAACGCTCGTAAGAAAAGTGCAATAAATCAGGATCATTCACGAAAACCACGAAAGTTGGCGGTTTGACGGCCACTTGGGTCATATAATAAATTCGCAAGCGTTTCCCATTAACTGTCGGTGTTGGTGTGACAGTAATGGCATCCATCAAGACATCATTCAACACACTACTCTGAATTCGGCGGGTTTGGTTTTCTGAAACCTCGACGATCATTGCTGGCAAGCTCTGTAAACGCTGTTTGGTCTTGGCTGAGACAAAAATAATCGGCGCATAATCCAGATATTGGAATTCCTGACGAATCAAATTCTCAAAGTCTTTCATGGTGTGATTATCTTTTTCGACCGTATCCCATTTATTCACCACGATAATAATGCCGCGACCGGCTTCATGAGCATAGCCGGCGACTTTCTTGTCCTGCTCGCGAATGCCTTCTTCCGCATTAATCACAACCAAAACCACGTCCGACCGGTCAATCGCACGTAAAGCCCGCAGTACGGCGTATTTTTCCGTATTTTCGTAAACCTTGCCGCGTTTACGAATTCCGGCGGTATCAATCATGGTAAATGTTTCACCATCGGTTTCAAACTTGGTATCAATTGCATCACGGGTGGTGCCTTCAATGGGACTCACGATGACGCGATTTTCGCCCAGAATAGCATTCACCAGCGATGACTTCCCGACATTCGGGCGGCCAATCAAACTAAACTTGATACTATCGTCTTCAACTGAATTGGCTTCTTTGGGGAACACCGCCAAAACAGCATCCAAAACATCGCCTAAACCGATGCCATGGGTACCGGAAAGCGGAAACGGTTCGCCAAAGCCTAATGAATAAAAGTCATAGATATCCTGCCGGCGCTCTGGATTATCGACTTTGTTGACGGCCAAAACAACCGGCTTTTTCGCTCGATAAAGTATCTGCGCGACCCGTTCATCAGCGTCAGTGACACCTGCTTCGACACTGGTCAGAAACAGAATCACATCGGCTTCCTCAATGGCAATTTCAGCCTGATCTTTAATTTGGGACAGAAACGGCTCATCGCCGAGATCAATCCCGCCAGTATCGATCACCGCGAATTCTTTGCCCAGCCATTCACTTTTTCCGTAAATCCGGTCACGCGTGACGCCTGGCGTATCTTCAACAATCGAAACCCGTTCACCGAGAATTCGATTAAAAATAGTTGATTTACCGACGTTGGGCCGACCGACAATGGCAAGTGTTGGTAAAACCATATAGTGGCCTCCTTTCTTTGCTGAGGTCTTTTATTAGCACTTTTAAAATGTATCGCAACCGATCCGCTAATTTTATGTGCAACAGACCGTTAGCCATAAAAAAAGTTGAGCCAAGGCTCAACTTTTTAAAGGACGGAACAATTACTTGTTGTCATCCTGATCATCGTTCTTACCTTTAGCAGCGTCTTTCAACGCATCGCCCAAGATATCGCCGAGTGAGAAGCCGGAATCATCTTGCTGATACTCAGCAGGAATCGATGTCGACTGATGACGATCATTGCCACGACGCGGACGGGATGAGCGGCGACGTTCGTTGTTGCCGTTGTTATTGCCGCCTTCGTGCTCTGGCGCTTCGCTGGCGCCTGCCGGACGATCCTGCAATGCTTTGATGGACAATGCCAAGCGGTGTGCGTCAGGGTCAACTGACAGCACTTTAACCTTCACTTCTTGGCCTTCCTTTAAAACATCTGCTGGCGTTGCAACATGTTCATGTGAAATCTGGGAAATATGAACAAGGCCTTCGACACCAGGGAATACTTCGACAAATGCGCCAAATGTCGTCAAACGCTTAACCGTGCCGGTCAAAACTGAGCCAGCCGGTGCTTTTTCTTCAATACTATCCCATGGCTGTGGCAAGGTTGCCTTGATGGACAAGGAGATCCGATTACGGTCAGGATCAACATTCAAAACCTTAACCTTAATCTCTTGACCAACCTTCAAGACATCGCTTGGCTTATCAACATGGTCAAATGAAATTTCAGACACATGAACCAAACCATCCACACCGCCGAGATCGACAAAGGCACCAAAGTTGGTCAAACGCGCAACCTTGCCTTCAACAACATCGCCAGGCTGAATCTTAGCAAAGATTTCTTTGCGTGCTTCAGCTTTGCTTGCTTCAACAATCGCTCGATGCGAAAGAATCAAACGGTTTTCACTAAGTTCGATTTCAATAATCTTAAATTCGAGTTCTTTGCCTTTATATTGATTGAGATCTTCTACAAAGTGATCTTCAACCATCGATGCCGGAACAAAGCCACGAACACCGGCATTAACGACCAAGCCGCCTTTAACAACGCTGGTAACAGGTGCCGTGATGGTTTCGCCGGCCTCATATTTAGCCTGGATTTCTTTCCAAACCTTTTGTGCTTCCAGACGGCGCTTGGACAGCAGGAACTGACCATTTTCTTTATCTTTGTCAACCGTTGAAAGCACAACTAAATCAAGTTTGTCGCCGACCTTGGCAACATCGTGAATGTCATCGATTGGCTGAGTTGATAACTCTTTGATCGGGACCACGCCTTCGACGCCTGTTCCTTCGATCCCAACGATCAATTGTTTATCTTCAACAGCAAGGACATCAGCCTTGACAGTGTCACCAATCTTTACCGTAGTGACACTCTTAAGGGCGTCCGCCATTGTTTCGGTGTTCTCATTAACGTTATTATCACTCATGCCAAAAAATCCTCCTATGCAGCTGTATACTGGATCTATTGTACTTGAAAACGAAACAAATTACCAGCGCTTATTTCGCTCTGGTTAACTAATGCGTTTTCGTTTCTGCCACTAATGTAAGAATCCGCGTCACGACCTCATCAATCGACATATTCGTCGTATCGATCCGAATCGCGTCAGACGCCTGCCGTAACGGCGATACCGCCCGATGGGAATCTTTACGGTCACGTTCGGCAATTTCATCCTCGAGTGTTGCCAGCGGTGTCGTGATCCCCTTTTGAACATTTTCTTTATAGCGCCGCTTAGCACGCTCTGTAACTGACGCTACCATGAAAATTTTCAAAGCAGCGTTTGGCAAAACGGTTGTCCCGATATCGCGACCATCCATCACAATATCATGGGTCGCCGCAATATCGCGTTGCCGCTTGACCAATTCAGTTCGCACGCGGGGTAATGCAGAAACCTGGGACACATTATTCGTCACATCAGGTTCACGGATGGCCAGTGTCACGTCTTCGTCATTCATGAAAACCCGTTGTTCCGTTTCGCCGGGTGCAAACCGAATCACCATCTTGGCGAGATGTTGCATAATGGCTGATTCGTCGTCCAGCGGTAATTGATCCTTAAGCGCCATATATGTGACGGTACGATACATCGCACCGGTATCGCAATAAATAAAGCCCAATTTCTTGGCGACAAGTTTTGCAATGGTACTTTTGCCGGCGCTTGCCGGGCCGTCGATCGCAATCTGCATGAATTTCCTCCACAACACACGCCCCTGTTCATCATGTCAATGGTTCGAACAGGGGCGCGTTACATTTATTTCACTTTTAAAACGGTTCCGGGGGTCAGGCTGGAATTGGCGCTAAGGCCGTTTAACTGTAAAAGTTCATCCAGCGTCATCCCATGATTAGTTGCAATCCGATAAAGATTATCCCCAGACTTAACCGTGTATGAATTGGCCGCCGCAGTACTGGCCTGACTCGGCGTTGCAGTGCTCGCTGCAGACGCCGCTGCGCTAGGCTGTGTTTGTACAGAGGCGCTGCTGGCTTCCTCCGATGCCTTACCCGTCTCCTGTTGTTGAGTAGACGACTGCTGTGCCGGCTGCTGGCTGCTTGCTTCTTTCTTAGAAGTTTTTGCCGCTTTAGAAGATTTTTCGGACTTTTTAACCTTTGATCGATGGCTGGCTTTCTTGGCGCTTTGAATCACCACTTTGTCATTTGACAAATTTGAGCCACTGCTGCCTTGGCTTCCCCAAACCTTAAAGTAAATAATTGGCGATAAAACCAGCAAAATCAAAATAATTGCCAAAATCCAGGTAAATTTTGAGCTGCCTTGGCGTTTCTTACGGGTGGCCAATCGACTTAAATTGCCTTGGTCATCACGATCATCATCGAAAAGGGTTTCCCAAGGCTTGTTTTGATCGTCACTCTTATGTTCTTGATCCGCACTGTCATGTTGGTGTTTATCTTTTTCGGCCATCACGAACCTCCTCACTACATGGATTTATTGTATCATATCGCGGCAAATCAGGACGCCGCTTATCTAAAGATTTGCCTAAAAACGGCTTGCCAGTGTTTCGGTGGGGTCGTTTGGTGTCCTTTTTCTGTGGCAAAAGTTTGTAAAACGTCTGGCGTCACTGGGCCGCAGCAAAATGAGCCATGTGCCGGAACCGGTGAATCAAAGTGCTTAAGTAATAACGCCCGGCGACAACCGGATGCGTTGACAAAAGCTGCCATCGCCGTAAAACTATTCTGTTTTTCCGTCATTCGCTTTTCAAGTTGCTGCTGCGTTTGAAGCAGCGAAAAGCCGGCCGTAATATACGCTTCAATCAAGCTGACTTGCGGGTCATCAAAATTGCGATAAATCTCCGGGTGGGCAAAAATAGTCTGAATCATCGTTTGATCAGGCAGCATCCCTGCCAGCGCCTGACTGCGTTTCAGGTCATCCTGAGTCACCACCATCGCCGCTAAACTAGGCGCCCCATCACGTCCGGCGCGACCGATTGCCTGGTAATACGCTTCAAGCGATTCCGGTACATACAAATGAACAACAAGGCGTACATTTGCCTTATCGATGCCCATGCCAAAAGCACTTGTGGCGCAAATCACCTGAAGCTGATCGGATTGAAACTGCCGCTGAATCAAATCACGCTGATGCTGGTCCAATCCGGCATGATAAAAAGCGGCTGCCGTCCCGGTCTTTTGCAATTCGCCGGCCAGGTTTTCAGATGCTGCACGGGTGGGACAATAGACAACCGTCGGGCCAATGTTCGCTGCCATGATATGTTGAAGCTTCTGCCGCTTTGCTTCCTCGTTGGGAAAGACGTCAACCCCGAGAAAAATATTCGGGCGATCAACCGAGCCAGCGATCGTTACTGGATGCTGCATGTTCAGTTGCGTCAAAATGTCAGCGCGAACCCGTTCCGGCGCGGTTGCCGTGAGCGCCAAAACGGCATCAACGTGTAACTGGCTTCGAACTTGCCCCAACTGCAAATAAGCCGGCCGAAAATCCGGGCCCCATTGGGAAATGCAATGGGCCTCATCGACTACAAACAAGCCTAAGTCAAGTTGCTTGAGTGCCGCCAAAACATCCTTACGCTGCAACATTTCCGGAGAGATGAAAAGATAGCGATACTGGCCCAGATTTCGCAAAACTTCAGGAAACACATTTGGGGCAATTTGTCCCGACAAAGCCAAGACTCGCTTCTCCCCCGCAGCCTGTAGCCGCCCGACCTGATCGTGCATCAAAGCAATTAACGGCTCGATAATCAAGGTTGGCTTTGCTTTGACGAGCGTTGGCAACTGATAACAAAGCGACTTGCCGCTACCGGTTGGCAGGATCCCCAAAGTATCTTGTCCCGCTAAGATTGCCTGAATAATTGCTTTTTGTCCGGGCCGGAAATGTTCAAAGCCAAAGTGGCCGGCCAATAAAGTTTCAAGTTGCGGCACACGGCCATCTCCCTTGCATTTTAAAAATCTGAAACAAACGAATCTGAAAAAAATCACTGCCCGGAATCATCGCCAGTAACGCCTGATGATCCTGCCATTGATCCACCTGATCCAAAGCGTGATGCACCGCTGGCGTAATCAGTCTGGCTATCGGAACATCCTGACCCATGATAGCGGCTAATAGTAGATGCTCTTTGACAGTACTCATTTTGCGATGACTTTGTGCGGCAACTGTCTCCAAATCAACGCCTGACCGAACTTGCTTCAAGGTCGCTTGAGCCGGACGCGTCACCAACTCCTGCGGTCCACCCCACAAGGCATACCATTGATTCTTGGCTGCAGCAATTTCCTGAATCAACGCAGCTAACGCATTCACATTGGCAAAATGTGCCGATAATGTTGCCGGTTGGCGCTGACCTGCATAATTGTGCCCGATCAGGTTGGCGGCGAGCTCATCAGCAAGTGACGCCGGTAATCGCTCAAAAAGATCGGTTAATTCATCAACCGCTGTCTGAACACGCGTTTGTCGATACCAGCGCTTCACAGCCTGCTGGGTTGCCCAATCAGTACTGATCGGTCGGTAAGCTTGCGAATGATAGCTGGCTTCGGATAAAACCTGAACTGCTAAAAAGAAGCGCGGTGCGAACCTGTCAACCCGCATCCATGGTTGGTAGTAAGCAGGTAGTGACACCTTCTGTGCTGCTTGAATCCGACGCTTTTGGCCGCTTTCCGTTAACACCAATCCGGTTTCCGTGGCCGCTAAACATTTTTGCGCTTTTAGCTTCGCCACGGCGGCTAAAAACGCCTCCTTCGATAATCCGGGATAAAGATGGAGCCATTGCAACTGATGGTGACTCAAAGCCGCATAGAGGATAGAAATGGTTTGTTTGCCGGTTAACAGCCCAAATACAGACCGTTCGCGGCGCGGTTGGGTATTAAAAAATTGAATCACCAAGTCTGGCAGCAAAATAAGCACCTCTTTTCCCGGTTGTTATTGTACAATGACAGGTAGTTGAAATCATGACAAAAGATTGAAGGCGGATATGAAAATGGCTTTATATGGCAGAGTGGAACGGCCTGAATGCATCGCGTGTGGTTTATGCCAGATGCTGGCGCCAGACTTATTTGACTACGACCAGGCAGGCATCGCCTATTATAAGCCTGATCGCAATACCGGCACAAAAGCGCTTGATGATCAGGCGACGATTCATTTTCGGCTAGCATATAAACGGTGCCCGACACATGCCATCAAACGCAGTGACCACCCGTTTGACGCTGAGCCTTATACGCCAACCAAGGCAGAATAAGTCGGCAGTCTTTTTCATACATCGATTAACGCTCTATTCATACACTACGCCGTTTTCAAATGATGCCTGCCTGTAGCCAAGTCGCGCAAAAAAACTTCCGCCAAATTGACGGAAGTTTTTATTTGCAAACGTGCAGTTACTAAAGGTTCCAAAAGGCCTCGACGAATCAATTAGTGGCTCATCTGCACTTCTTGACGGGCAAGCCAAGGTGCCAGTGCCTTCGCAATCGCAAAGAAGGCGACTGAAATAACAACACCTTTAATCAAATTGAATGGCACAACGCCAATCAGCACGTAACGGGTTAACGGCATGCCTAAGTTGAAATTGAACACCGCCATGTACATCGGCGTGATCACCAGCCAATTCAGAATGCTCATCACCAAAGTAAGGCTTAAAGTACCTAAGACCAGGCCTTCGACTTGGCGCCATAAACTGTGTTTGCCGCGAACGGTGTAAACCACCGGCAGTAAGAAGCCGACACTGGCAATAAAGGCGGCCAAATCACCGATGAGGTTCACAACACCGCCGCCAGTCAAAGCGAAATGGACCAGACTCCGAATAAAGGCAACACCGATGCCGCCAACCGGCCCATAAAGCAGCCCTCCTAGCAACACAACCAAGTCAGATAAATCCAACTTCAAGAATGGAAACGCCGGAATAATCGGAAACGAGAACATCATCAATACGTAACCGATCGCCGCTAATAGTGCGATACCTACCAAACGATGAACTTTAGAACGACTTGCCATAATACATAACCTCCATGAGGCCGTCTTCCGGAACTTAAAAAGACCTATTCCTCCTTCAGGGGGGAATAGGTCTCGATTGAATGCAGATTCAAAAAAGCCCCATCTTCTTCCATCTAGACTATCACTATCGGTACCGGAGTCACACCGGTTCCACCGCAAATGCGGGTCGCGGACTATACCGCCGGTCGGGAATTACACCCTGCCCTGAAGACGAACCAATTATTTAATTACAAGCATACTTTATCAGAGGTGCGGTTTAAATTCAAGCACTTACCTTGAAAACGCTAACAACTTAATGTTTTTCGTCCTGATCACCAGTAAGTTGCCGTAAATCATGCAGCTCCTGCGGTTTAATCTCACGGTGTTCTCCCGGCTGTAAACCGGCAAGTGTCAGGTTGCCATAAGCTTCACGGGACAGCTTGATCACTGGGAAGCCAACCGCTTTAAACATCTTTTTCACCTGATGATTCATGCCTTGATGAATGGTGAGCGCCACAATTGCGGTTTTCTTTGCCTTATCTGTCGACAGAATCTCGAATTTTGCTGGTGCCGTCATTTTACCGTCAACGACCACCCCGGCTTTAAGCGGCGCTAAGGCAGGCCGATTCGGAATCCCTTCCACTTTGGCAACATATTTTTTCTCGAGTGCATAGCGCGGATGCATGAGGTGGTTGGCTAACTCGCCATCATTCGTCATCACTAACAAACCGCTGGTGTCATAGTCTAGACGGCCAACCGGGTAAAGTCGTTCGCGAATATCTTCAAAATAATCAGTGACGACTTTCCGGCCTTTGTTGTCCTCGACTGCGCTAATCACGCCACGCGGTTTATAAAACAGAAAATACCGTTTAGCCTCTTTGCCGATTGGAACACCGTCTACTTCAACGTCATCATGCGGACCGACTTTAATGCCCATTTCAGTTGCAACTTGGCCATTGACTTTCACATGCCCGGTAGCGATGAGTGTCTCTGCATGACGGCGTGAGGCGATGCCAGCATTGGCAATGACTTTTTGCAATCGTTCAGTTTTGGTTGTCATCTTGTTGGTTTTGCTCCATTTTCTTATCGTCTTCAGCCTGTTGCGACTGACCATCATCACGAAATGTTGTAAAAAGATCGACTTCACCGGTATCTTCAGGTGCATCGGTCAGTGGCGGCAGATCTGCCAACCGATTGAGGCCAAAGTAATCAAGGAAAAACTGGGTGGTCGCATACAAAATCGGCCGTCCCGGTGCTTCTTTACGGCCGGCTTCTTTAATCAGTTGCCGGGATGCTAATGTTGTCAGCGCACCGGAACTTTGAACGCCCCGAATTTCGTCAATTTCGATTCGCGTAATCGGTTGCTGATAGGCAATGATGGCCAAAACTTCCAGTGCCGCCTGCGACAAACCAGCAGCAGGCGGTCCGGCAAAATACTTTTTGATAGCAGCTGCAAAAGCCGGTTTGGTTAACAAGTAGTAACGGTCAGCAAATTGTTGGACCTGTAAGCCGCGTTGCTCGTCGGCGGCCAGCTTTTGCTGATATGCCTCTAGCTGTTGGCGCATCGCACTTTCGCTGATTTCCAAAATCCCGGCAAGTTCACCTAGGGTCACGCCGCTTTCACCTGCTGTATACAGAATAGCTTCCAATACTGGCTCCATTAAGCGGCCTCCTTCAGCGTCACCGTGATCGGATCAAACGGCGCATCTTGTTCGCAAATCACCTGATCGCTTTTCATCAGTTCCAACAAGGCCAAAAAGGTCGTAACCACCTGTTCAACCGAATGGACCGCCAACAAATCGGCAAACAAACATTGACCGTCTTTTTGCAACGTCTTCAAAACTTCCCCGATGCGTTTTTCGACCGACACCGGCTCGGTTTCAATATGCGCAATTGTCTGGCGGGCCGCCTGTTGCGCTTTCATGACCCGGGCCATCGCTGCCTGCAGGTCAATCAATTTGACGGTTCCCGGAGCGAGCGGCACAGCCATTTTCTCGTCTGGTAATGTCGTCGGCTTGGCAAAGGATTGTGCTCGTTTAGCTTCCCGGTGCTTTAAATCTTTGGCTGCTTCTTGGTAAACCTGATAAGTCAACAGCTGGGCCACTAAATCCGCCCGCGGATCGGTTGGCTCTTCCGGCTCAGTGGTTTCCGGTTCCGGTTGCGGCAACAAAAGCCGACTTTTTAAAACCATTAAATTAGCGGCCATGACAAAATAATCGCCGGCTACATCCAGCGCCAGATCCTGCATCTGGTGCAGGTAATCAAGGTACTGGGTGGTAATCTCGGCGATCGGAATATCGTAAATATCCACTTCGTTTGTCCGAATCAAATGCCACAACAAATCCAACGGTCCGGAGAAATCATTCAGCACGAGTGTCAGTGCCATGGTCATCCTCTTTTCGAAACTTGTTAAAAGCAGCTATCAATGACGCATGCTCTAAAGCCCCCATCAATTTCTTATCAGGGAAAAGCTTCGTCAACTCTGTCAGCGCAGCAAACGCCGTCGCCTGATCACGAAAATTCGGTGAAAAGCTCAAATGCCGCACCAAAACAAAATCATCACTTAACTCGATACCGATCACACCGACAAAATCATGCCCCTGCTTATACAAATACAGCGCATGCGAATCGTCTTCGGTGTACATCTTAAGTTCGGTCTTCAAGTGTCCGACATCTTTGAGATCGGGAATAAAAGACAAAAGTCCCATGGCGATCTTCTCGTAGTCGTTTTTGTATTTAACCAGCATATTTGCCTCCAAGAGATACTCTCGTAACACTCTATCATACAAACCGCGTTGGGGCAATGTACTCCTTAACCACGCGGATGCGTTTTATGGTAGACCGCAACCAAATGCTGATTACTAAGATGCGTGTAAATCTGCGTCGTACTAATGTCACTATGTCCCAATAATTCCTGAACAACCCGTAAATCTGCCCCGTTTTCAAGCAGTCGGGTCGCAAAACTGTGCCGCAGCGTATGCGGAGTGACATCTTTTTGAATGCCGACACTGGAAATATAGGCTTTTAAATTTTTCCAAATTGCCTGTCGTGTGAGTGCATGTCCATGAAAATTGACGAAAACAGCTTTAGGTTGCTGCTGCTTAATCAACTGTGGCCGCGCCTCCCGCAAATAGCGGTTGACCCACTCTGTTGCTTGGGGACTGATTGGCACGAGCCGCTCCTTGTCACCTTTCCCGGTCACCTGCAACAAGTTCATGGCTAAATGCAGTTGATCCATGCGTAACCCGATGAGTTCCGACACACGCAACCCGGTCGCATACATCAATTCAAAAATGGCGCGATCACGCAGGCCAAGTGGTTTCGTAATATCCGGTTTGGCCATAAGCGCGTCGATTTCTGGACCTGACAACGTTGCCGGTAAATGCTGCGCCTTTTTGGGGGTATCGATTTTGGTCATCGGGTCGGTTTTAACGGCCCCTTCCCGCAGCAAAAATCGGTAAAATTTCCGCAGCGCCGAAATCATGCGACTGACTGACGCAGGCGCTTTCGTATCGTTTTGCTTTTTCAAGAATGCCTGAATAACGGCAAAATCTTCCGGAAAGGTGGTCCGTTTTTGGGATGTCAGCCAAGCCTGAAAGGTCATTAAGTCCTGTTGATAGCTTATTTGCGTCGTGGGCGCCAAGCCTCGCTCAACATTTAAATAATGAATAAAATCCGCAATCAACCCGTGCATATTCTTACTCCTGAGATGCGTTATCGTTCGTCTTTAACAAAATCGTATAACCTGCTTCTTCTTTAATCAATCCGGCTTTCAATAAGTGCCCTAATGCCCGCTTAAACGCGCCTTTACTAATGCCAAAGACCTGTTTAATCGCATCTGGATCGCTTTTGTCGGTGTAGGCGATTTTGCCGGCCGGATCGTGTTGCAAGACTGCCAAAATCATCGCCGCATCGTCGCCA
The DNA here is from genome assembly GCF_000260435.1 of Lacticaseibacillus zeae DSM 20178 = KCTC 3804. Lineage (GTDB taxonomy): Bacteria > Bacillota > Bacilli > Lactobacillales > Lactobacillaceae > Lacticaseibacillus > Lacticaseibacillus zeae. The sequence continues at coordinate 43,829 of NZ_BACQ01000012.1, forward strand.
ATCGCCTGGTATGCCCGTGGTTTTAACGATAGATTCAGTTCGCCTTGATCACTGACACCAATCACGCGGGCATGGAGCACCTGACCAAGTCGCGGCTCGACATCACGTTGACTTGGATGAATAAAGCCAAGGTAAAAGTCATCGGTCAATACCCGCGTACCCGCCACTTTCAGGCGATAAGCGGTTGCAGTCACATCAGCATTCATTTGGTCAGGTTTGGCACGATTGGCCACTGCCCGAATAATTGTTTCATCAGCCAGATTGCCCCACAACCGGTCTTTTTTATCGGTTGTCAAAGCAATCATCAACCGATCGCCGCGTTGAGGCCAAAGCCGATTGAGTTCAGGCAGTTGATCCTCACTTACCACAATGTCTTTATCCGGTAAGCCGATATCAACAAAGACACCTAAATCGCGGCGCACTTCAACAACCGGTGCAAATGCGTAGTGATCGCGTCCTACTTTAGGCAATTTGGGCGTTAACCGTGCCTCGCCATGCTTATTCTCATAAGCAAAACCTTTAAGTTCGCTACCAACTTCAGGCAAGGCCGGTAATTCCTGCCGATCGACTGCCAAAGTAACACCGTCGTATTGGGCAAACACTTCTTTATCATTGTGATCCGTCACGTGCGCGGTGACGATTTGACCGTTAAATTTCATTTTAATTACCTTTTCTCCCTGATTAACTGCATCCGACTTACCTTACCGTCCAGGCAGTATGTTGAACGCTGTCAAAATAACATAAGTAATGCCACTAGCAATCACCGGACCGGCAGCGATACCTTTTAAGAACACAACCCCTAAAATCGTGCCAAAAACCAAAGCGACGGTCATTTCCGGACTCATCGCTAGCAAACCGACACCTTTGGCAGATAACACTGCCACTAAAACGCCGCAGCCAATGGCAATCCAGCCAGCCGGACTCTTGATCACATGCAATAACTCTTTCAAGCCGATTTCACCTGTCGCAATCGGCACCATAATCGCAGCTGAAATGACGGTGACACCCCAATTAATACCTTGACTCTGCAACAATTTCATCAAATGCTGCGTTTGCGGCAGTAACTTTAGCACCATCACGACAGCAACGCCGATCACGAGGCTCTTATTTTTGCCGACTAACGCAATGATCAAAATGGCCAGTAAAAATAACCAACTTTCCACAGGTGCGCTCCTCCAATCATTTGCCGATCAGGATCATCGGCTGCCTGCTATTCATCTCATCAATTCATACTGCTCTTTATTATAAGCTACCCGATCATCGCTGACGAGTCCCCAGTCATTTTTGCTAGCCGTATATTGCTAAAATGAGAACTCATTTCAACCATCAAAAAACTCCCGAGTTTCCTCAGGAGTTTCTGAAAACCATTGTTAAGTTGATTGTCCGGATTAAAGGGCGTTGGTAGCACCTTTATAAACAATCCCCCGACGAGAATCAACGGTAATGATCTGGCCGTCAGAGATAACGCTGGTAGCATTTTCAGCACCAACAACAACCGGAATGCCCATGGCAATGCCGACAACAGCAGCGTGACTGGTCAAGCCGCCAGTTTCAACAACCAAGGCAGCTGCTTTTTCGATCGCTGGCAGGTAATCCTTGTCGGTTGTCTTAACAACCAGAATGTCACCCTTTTGCATCTTAGCAGCAGCTTCTTGCGCATTGCTTGCAATGACCGCTTTACCAATCGTGGATTCGTCGCCGACACCTGAGCCTTGAACCAGCTTGGAGCCGATAAGTTGAACCTTCATCACGTTGGTTGTGCCAGATTCGCCAACAGGAACACCGGCAGTGATCAGAATCAGATCGCCTTCCTTAGCAAAGCCAAGGTCTTGAGCCTTCTTGGTTGCCAAGTCGAACATGGCATCGGTGTTAGCAGGCTTGTCGGCAATGATTGGGTAAACACCCCAGTTAACCATCAAACCACGCTGGGTCTTCTCGTTAAAGGTAATGGCAAGAATGTCAGCCTTCGGACGATACTTGGAAATCATCCGTGCGGTGTAACCGGATTGGGTTGCAGCAACAATCGTCTTAACGCCAAGGTTACGAGCCGTGTGCGCAACACTTTGGCCGACAGCTTCGGTAATGTTCTTGTTGCTGTATTCCTTCAAGGCAAATGCATCTTGATCCATCATGGCTGCTTCGGTGTATTCATCGATCCGGGCCATTGCAGCAACAGATTCGACAGGATAATCACCATTAGCAGATTCACCGGAAAGCATCGTTGCATCGGTACCATCAAAAACAGCGTTAGCAACGTCGTTTACTTCGGCACGGGTAGGACGAGGGTTTTCCTGCATGGAGTCAAGCATTTGAGTAGCGGTAATAACCGGCTTGCCCAAAGCATTGCACTTCTTGATCAACCGCTTTTGAACGATCGGGACATGTTCAAATGGAATTTCAACACCCATGTCGCCACGAGCAACCATCAAACCGTCAGAAACCTTCAAGATGTCATCGATGTTGTCGATACCTTCTTGAGATTCAATCTTAGGGAAGATCTGAACATTAAGTGCGTTCTTTTCTTCAAGGAGTTCACGAATGTCCAAAACATCCTGAGGCTTACGAACAAAGGATGCAGCAATGAAGTTGATCCCGTGATCCAAACCGAAACGAATATCATTGGAGTCTTTTTCAGTGATACCAGGTAAATTGATGGCAACGCCTGGAGCATTGACACCTTTCTTACCGCCAAGCACACCGTCGTTTTGAACAACAGTGACAAGTTCGCGGTTCTTCTCGTCTTTTTCGGTGATCTTCATGTCGATCAAGCCATCATCGAACAAAACATGGCCACCAACATGTGTATCATCGTAAAGACCAGGATAAGTAACAGCAACCTTTTCCTTAGTACCCTTCAAACTGGCATCCATGGAGATGCGAACTTTATCACCCGTGTGGAATTCGATCGTGCCATCAGGGGTATCCTCAAGCGTGGTCCGAATTTCGGCACCTTTCGTATCAAGCATGATACCAACGGTCTTGCCCGTGATCTTTTCAGCCTCGTGAACCATCTTCATCCGTGCCAAGTGCTCTTCGTGATCACCATGGGAAAAGTTGAAACGGAAAACGTTGGCGCCCGCTTCGATCAACTTAACGATGATGTCAGTGGTGTTACTAGCAGGTCCAAGTGTGCTGACGATCTTGGTTTTTTTCATAAGTGAAATCGCTCCTTGCAATTATTTAAACAGACGTTAATGTCGTTTGTTTACAGAAATTAAAATGTTAACTCTTCCGCCAAGGTGTAGAGCGAAAGTTCAGCGTGGTGCTTAGCATCAAACAAGGTCCGGACGTCATGCGCCGTGATCTTGTTGTTTTCAATGCCGACTGCTAATGCACCCTTGCCGTCCAGCAAAAGTTCAACGGCGTAAGCACCCATTTGTGAAGCCAATACGCGATCACGAGCGGATGGTGCACCGCCACGGACAATATGGCCCAGAACCGTTGCACGTAACTGGAAGTCGCCGTAAGCTGCCAATTCTTTGGCAAACTGATCAGCATGCATCACGCCTTCAGCAAGCAAAATAACCGCATGCTTCTGACCGCGTTCACGGGAACTTTGCAACTTCGATGCAATCTTTTTAACATCAAAGTCGTGTTCCGGAATGATGACATCTTCAGCGCCACCGGCTACCCCAGACCAAAGTGCGATGTCACCAGCCTCACGACCCATAACCTCGACAACAAAGGTACGTTCATGGGAAGCCGCGGTATCACGCAACCGGTCGACCGCCTCAACCACGGTATTGACCGCAGTATCAAAACCGATCGTAAAGTCGGTGTACGGAATATCGTTATCAATCGTTCCCGGCAAGCCGATCGTATTGAAACCGTGGCGGGTTAATGCCAAAGCTCCGTGATAAGAACCATCGCCGCCAATGACAACCAATGCTTCAATCCCGAACTTGTTCAGCTGTTCAACCCCGCGCAACTGGCCTTCTTCTTGAGCAAATTGCGGATAGCGTGCCGAGTACAGCATGGTCCCGCCACGCTGAATCTTATCGCCGACAGTTGACTCGCTCATTTTAAAAATATCGCCAGCAACTAATCCGGCAAAGCCATAATTGATGCCGTATACTTCAAGGCCTTCATGCATCGCCTTGCGAGCAACAGCCCGGACCGCAGCGTTCATGCCTGGTGCATCGCCGCCACTGGTCAAAATACCAATGCGTTTCATTATTTCACCTCATGCATATTCTTTTGCGATATGTTCTACCACAAATACTCATTGAGTTTACCACTTTTCTGAAACAAAGTCCTTGAAAATGAGAACATTTTTCAATTTTCTCTAGGACTCCTGCCGCGTTCTTAGGACCACATTGTTGGCGCCGAACTGTGACTTCAGGGCTTCCACCAATGTTGTATCAGCCTTGACCCAGTAACGCTTGTCTAACAAAATACTTTCACGAGTAGCAGTGTCCACAGTGATAACAGGTGTTGTTCCATGAGCGGCTTGCAATTTTTTCAGTAAATCGGTTCGCAAAGCCGTATCCTTCGCGTCCAGCCGAATGAATAATTCGGCACTTGGCAGGCTAGCTAATAACGGTTGTGCATCCTGAATCCGATTTACCACCAGCTGCAAGTCGTCATTGCGCTTTTCCACGCGCCCGTTCACAAATACCACCGTATCCGTGGTTAAGTCTTCAATCGTCGGATAAAGGTTTGGGAAAACTGTCAGCGACACATTGCCGGTAGCATCCTGGCCGTCCACAAAGGCCATCGGTTTGCCTGTTTTCGTCCGAATTCGTTTGATATGCCGCACCAGCAGCAAAATGTTCACCGTCTGCCCTTCCTCCAGATCGCTGACGCTCACCAAGGTATATTGGGTTTTCAACGGCGCATATTTATCAACCGGATGTCCGGAAAGATAAACCCCAAGAACCTCCGCTTCGGCTTCAAGCCGCTCACTGGCGGACATTTCCGGCACTTTGATTGTTTTAGGAGCCAACATTGAAAAGAGCCCGACATCGTTGCCTGCTAATTTTACGGAATCAATCAACTCGTCCAGATTAGCCAGTGTCTGCGCCCGATTTGCATCAAACGTATCAAATGACCCGGCAAGAATCAATGATTTAAAGTTGTCAGCTTTCAACCACTTAGGATCCAGTCGCTGTAAAAGATCGCGTAAGTTTTTGAACGGGCCATTTTGACGCGCGGTAAAAATGGCTTCGCTAAAGTCGCGGCGCATCCCTTTGACGGACAACAGGCCAAAGCGAATTTTCCCTTGGCTTAATTTAAACCCGCCATTGCTGGCATTAATATCAGGACCTAATAAACCGACTTTCCGGGCCTTGGCTTCTTGAACGTAGGTACGCAGTTTTGGCAGATTGTTCATGCTGGCATTCATCAAGGCGGCAAAAAACGCTGCCGGATAATGAACTTTTAAATAAGCCAGCCAAAAGGCAACCTTGCTATACGCCACGGCATGCGAACGGTTGAAGCCATAATTGGCAAACCGATCAATGTAGGCGTAAACGGTTTTGGCTGTTTCTTCAGGAAAACCTTGCTTAACGGCACCTTCGATAAACTTGTCCTGCTCTGCCGCCAGCACTGCGGACTTTTTCTTGCTCATCGCGCGCCGAAGCAAGTCCGCTTCGCCAAGACTGAAGCCGCCCATAACGTTGGCAACCTGCATGACCTGCTCCTGATAAACGAGCACGCCATACGTCGGCTTGAGGATCTTGGTCAGCACCGGATCGGGATAAGCAATCGGCTCCTGGCCATTCTTGCGGGCGATGAAGGTGTCAATATTTTCCATTGGCCCAGGTCGATACAAGGCATTAACCGCAACCACGTCTTCAAATGCTGTCGGGTGCAATTTTCGCAAGACATTTTTGATGCCGGAAGACTCAAACTGAAAAACGCCATTGGTATCGCCACGCGCAAACAAGTTTAGCGTGGGTTTGTCGTCCAATGGAATTGCCTTGGGATCAAACGGTTTGCCGGTATCCCGTGCCACAAAATGGCTGGCAGCGGCCAAAATGTTAAGGTTCTTCAGTCCCAGAAAATCCATTTTCAACAAGCCTAACGCTTCAACGTCGTCCTTGGGAACCTGAGTCTGTTCAAGTCCGTCTCCACTGGGCTGCAGTGCCACCGTATCGGTTAATGGTTCTTCTGACAGCACGATCCCCGCCGCATGCGTCGAGTAATGCCGCGGCAGCCCTTCTAAGGCTAGCGCGGTTTGAAACAGCATCCGATTTTTGGGTGAGTCGGCAACCAAATTCTTGAGCGGCTGGCTTTGCTCATAAGCTGTCTTCAAATCAATGTGAAACAAATTAGGGATTGCCTTACTCCATGTGTTACTTTCAAACTGACTTAAGCCAAATACCCGCGCAACATCACGAATCGCCTGCTTGGCCCCGAATGTTCCAAAAGTAATGATCTGAGCCATGTGATTCTCGCCATACTTGTCGTGCACATACTGAATTAACTCGCCGCGGCGGTTGTCTGGAATATCCAGATCAATATCCGGCATCTGCGCCCGTGCCGGATTCAAAAACCGTTCGAACAGCAGATTATATTCAATCGGATCGACTTCGGTAATGGCCAGCGCATAACTCACTAACGAACCAGCCGCCGAACCACGCCCAGCGCCGGTCATGATGTTTACCTTATGCGCATAATTCATCACATCCCAAACCACCAGAAAATAATCGGCAAAGCCCATTTCGATAATGACATGCAGCTCATATTGCAAACGTTTCTGGTAAGCTTCTGGAATCGGCTGGCCATGAAAACGAGCGTCAAGACCGGATTTAGCCAGTTTGGTCAAATAATCTTTCGACGGTATCTGATCCGGCGTCTGGTAATGCGGCAGCTGAGGCTGTTTAAAGTCAATGGTGACATCGGCACGGGCGGCAATGTCAGCGGTATGATCCACCGCTGCCTGTAATCCAGCCGCTGCAAACGGTGCAGCAGCGTCTGTTGGCGGTTTTAACCAAGCTTCACCGGCATCGGTTAAAACCGGATCACGAAAGTTTAATTGGCTGCCTTCATCAATGGCAACCATGACTTTTTGCGTAAAGGCATCGGTTGGGTCACGATAAAGAACATTGCCCAATGCCAGCGGTTCAAGCTGGTGCGCTGCGATAAACGCCGGAATAGCACTGTCAAGATGCGCCTCATCCACACCGACATAAACCGACGCCGGCTGCTTGGCTTTTAAAGCCGTTAAAAACGCCATTGCCTGCTCATCGTGATGCGTCGTAACGGCCTCCGCAAATGGCGAATCCGGCAGCGCAATGGCGGCCAACCCAGTCAGCGGTAATAAATCAGCAAACTTAACCGGTGTCTTCGCCAGCATGATTTGCGTCGATAATTTCAAGAGTTGGTGATAGCCCGTATTGTTTTCGGCAATGACTAACAAGCGGGCATCGTCAATATCAATCTGCATGCCTAGCAACGGCTTTAGCCCTGCAGCTTTTGCCTGGCGATAAAACTCGACCAGACCGTAAACCACATTGGTGTCGGTTAAGGCAATGGCCGTGTAACCCCTTGTTTTGGCCGCCTGAATCAAATCCGGCAGTGCCAATGGGCTGTGTAATAGGGTATAATTGCTATGAACCTGTAATTGGGTAAACGTCATCTTGCCACCTCACCCCTATTATACTGAAAATTGTCACAATTTCAGTTGATTTCATCAAGAGTCGTGGTAAGATGACGACAGAAAAGAGGGATTTCATGCGGTATCTACCTACCATCGTCTGGGGCCTGATCCTCGGCCAAGTTGTCGGCTTCCTGGTCGGCGCCTTGAGCGGCAGCAGTTACGATCCTAAAACAAGTGCGATCGTTAGTGTTATTTTCATCGTGATTTTATTTTTCTTCCCGCCGGTTATGCAGCACTTTGCCAAGTCAGCAGGAAAACCAGAACATTAAACTACAACGTGCCAATTGAACACGCTTGACAGATCAGTATCCCAAAAAAGCACCTGGAGACGGCCTTCGTATTGGCTGCCCTCAGGTGCTATTTTCATGATCTCTAAATTTCGATGTTCAGTCGGGCCCCAAACGACATGATCAGTGCGCGTGGAACCAGCCATTCAACAATTTTGGTTGAACTACTTTGTGACGTAAAGGTACAAAGCGGTGGTTGAATAGCCAACGTCAAAATGCACACCGTTGCTCTTAATCGTGCTAATCGTTGTGGCGTTGTTCTTAGATTTGGCATCTTTTGTCAGTTTCTTGAAGTGCGAGAAAACGGTTTTGGCATTGGCACCGACCGCCGTACTGAGGAGCCCGAAATCAGTTGCGAAGGCCTGCATCTTCTTGCTGTCCTTGAGAACCGCTAACGGCACAATAACAGCAAAGCCCATTGCCTTGCCATGCGCAACACTCGCGCGATAATTGATATCAGCCGTTTTTAAGATGGACTGAATACCAGTTTTGGCCGTTGTTGGCAATTGATTTGTCTTTGTATTGGCCGTTGCCTGGGCCATCAGCGTTTTAAGTGCCTGTGCCTGTTGTGCAGCTGCCATTTTTTCTGCAGGGGTCATGCCAGCCGCATTTTTTTGGAGCGCAGCCGCTGCTGCCTGCCCTTGTTTCAGTTTAGCTTGATCAGCTTTTGAAAGACTCGATACTGCCAGCATCTGATTGAATTTAGTTGCAATATCGGCGTAATTCCCCAATGACTTGCCTGCTTTGACCGTAACGTTGGTTTTGAGTGAACCCGCCTTGAGGTTAACCTTCTGTGCCTTATCGGTGATCGGTACATCGATGACAAACGTGCCACTGTTAACCGGCACGCTTCCTTTGCCAGCGTCACTGGTGTAACTGACGCGTTTGACGCCACTGGCATTGCCCTTGACCGTTGCAACTAGCCCATCGCGGCCGTAAGTTGTTTTTGTGGTGCTTAATTGCTGCCCGCAGCCTACCAGCAATAATGCCAATAGACCAATCAGACCGTATTTCCAAAACTTCATGACGGAACATTCCCTTCACTTGATCTCAATTAATGACGTCCATCAGCATAAGCGTTCACTGTGCGCTTGACAAGCAAAATATGACTCAGTGTCACATTGACGGCAAGACAGTGAAATTATGATCTGCCACTGCTTCTAAATCCGGATGAACTTTCAAATAATCAGCAATCAATTCGGTCATATCTTTTTGATTTTCGCGAATGATCTTTTCCGGTCCAAACATAGCAAAATTACCACCACCAGCTGCTCGGTATTGGTTGACGGCAACATCATAAGTTTGCGCTGCTGTCACTGGTTGCCCATGGTACGTCAGTTTGGTCACGCGTTGACCGACTGGCTGGCGAATGTCCAACGTATAATCGATACCCTGATACATATCATAGTTATAATGTTGCGGTTTAGGCCGCTCGAATCGCGGTGTCACTGTCAACTGACCATCAGCAGTCAATGAAAAGTAGGTCGCACATTGTTCTAATGCGGCTTTAAGATCGGCGCCCGTCAATCGCAGAACAGCCAGTGTATTAGGATAAATATAATTGGTCACGACATCGCGCATCGTGATGGTCGCGCCGAAACCGCGGCCTTCGTTATTAAACAAAGCGGTACCGGAAATATCGGCGCCGGTACTGGCCATTTGTACTCGCTGAATAAACTCGATATAAGGGGTTTCATGCACCCGCGCCGCAAACGGATCCCGAATCCGCATGTCACCTTGGACTTTTGCCAATGGCTGATCAAGCCAAGTCTCAACAACTTGATTGAGCGGCTTGGCAACGTCCACAATGGCTTCGCTGGCAGCCGAAGCACCGGCTTTAACCAAAACCGCTTTGCTATCGGTCACCTGATAACCAGTTGCAGTTGGGGTCAGGGTTAAAGTGATTTTACCGACTGCTTCGCCGCGATAGCCTGGTTGCGTAATCGGAACGCCGTTAACAGTTGCGGCCAACTGGCGATGTTGATGGCCCGTAATCAACGCATCGATTCCAGGAATCTGCGTCAACGCATAACCCACATTTTCACCAGTTAAGCGTTCGGTAGGCTGCCCGGTTCTTAAATCCCGCTCAAAACCGCCATGATACGCCACAATGACAACATCTGCCTGCTGTCGTAAACGCGGCACATAATACTTCGCCGTTGTGATTACATCCTGAAATTGAAGCCCGGCAATATTTTTAGGTGCCTCCCAGTGCGGGATATAGGAAGTTGTCAAGCCAAGAACAGCAATTTTGACCCCATCCCGTTTAAAAATTTGATAAGGAGCACCAAAAGTGGGTTTACCATCACGGGTAATATTCGCATTCAACGTTGGATAATTCAGCGTTGCCAACGCTTGCCGTAAATAGTCGGCACCATAGTTAAACTCATGGTTGCCGATGATGCCCGCATCATAACCAACCGCGTTGTAAATTTGTGTAAGCTGCTCCGGCTGGCGACTAATCTTGGCGACATAATACGCTAATGGCGAGCCTTGCAGCCAATCGCCATTTTCAATCGTCAAAACCGGACCTGGGGCAGCAGCTTTTTGCGCATCCATAACCGTCTTGGCTTTGGCAAGGGAGAAAGGCAGGTCCTGCTGACGTTTGACATAATTAGTCGGCAGAACAAAACCATGGGTATCGCTGGTCGACAATATCGTGAGTTTCATGCCTTTTTTCCTTCCTTTGGCGCCGGTGTTTCTTCGAGTTCCAGCATTTTTTCAACCATCAGCTTTTGCAAAACCGCATTAATCGCTAATGTCACCACTGCATGCTGAGTCGCAGTGGTGTCTGGTTTATTAACCCGGTTAATGGTCAAGGCATCATTAAAATCGGAGTTGGCCTGCTCAATGGCACTGACAAAGGTAAGGATAAAGGTGTCATACGCTTGAGCGACTGGCCGACCTTCTTTGGCAAAGCGGATCCCCTTGGCAATCATGTCCAATGCAAAAACCGGTTTCAACATCGCAATCACTAAAATATTCGCCAATTGTTCTGGGCGATATTTTTTCTTGATTGGCGCCTTAATCACCCCTTTTTTGACATAGTTGTTCACCATAGTCGATGTGATCTCACCAAAGCCAAGCGGTGATACAATATCATTCACATATTGAATAACCTGATCCATATACAAATCAAATTGGGGTAAATCAGCCCAGCGGGGAAACTGTGCTTCTTGAAGTTGCGCTAAGTAATCGGCAAATTTTTTGTTATCAGCCATATTGCACCTCGTTTTAGCTACATTATATCATGACAGTTAGTTTTGATAACCAAATGTTCACTGGTTCAATAGTTGAATATCTACTATGCTATTTGTCATGTATTTATTTAATTTCTAAAGATTTGATTATTTATAGAGGTTTATCTATGCATGTATTTCGGTGATTCTCGCGTTTGGTTAAGCGATCACAGGCGCAGAAATCTGCGTGTAAGGACCTCGGACGCAATGGCCAGAGTAGCGTCAGCAGGAAGCGTTGTTCTATTATGGGCAAGTGTATGGTCGGCTTTCGATTTCTATAACGCGCTCACCGGCGCAGAAGCCTGCACATAAGGACCTCGCACCTAAATGGCCAAAGACCAGCCATTTAGGTGCGAGGCCACTTATGCTCCGGCTTCTAACCGCGCCGGTTCACGCTCACAACAAAAAAGCCAACACCGATGATGTGTGTTGGCTTTTTATTATGCATTTGCGTTATCGTCAGACTTCTTGACCACTTGTGCACCCTTGTAATAACCCTTAGGTGAAACGTGGTGGGAAACGCGGTATTCGCCGGTTGCTGCATCGAATTGCAAGTTAGGCACATTCAACTTAATGTGACCGCGGCGCATACGCTTCTTGGTCTTTGACGTTCTGCGTGCTGGAACTGCCATGAGCGGAAAACCCCTTTTTTAGTAAGATTTCTAAACTACTTTATACGGTCGATGATCAAAATGCAAGTCTGATCATCGTCACGCGTGGACAGAAACTTGTTCTGTCACAGCAACGCTAATCATACATGAAAAGCGGCGTCAAGGCAAGGGTCTTTACAGAATAATTCAGTTGTTACAAGCTTACGCCTTGGCTGCGACCTGCTTGGCTTTAAATTGCAACTGATCGTCGACAACAGTGATCACGACTTCCTGACCGGGTTCAATGGTGCCGCGAATGAGCTCTTTGGCCAATGGGGTTTCAACGGCGCTGGTAATCAAACGTTGCAGCGGCCGAGCGCCAAATGCCGGATCGTAGCCCTTGTCTGCCAGCCAGGTCTGTGCTTCTGGCGTAATATCCAAAGTGATCTGCTGATCGGCCAACCGGGTTCCCAACTGATGCAAATCTTTAACGGCAATTTGTTTAACATCATCCAGTGAGAGCGGGTGGAACATGATAATGTCATCAATTCGGTTCAAGAATTCCGGTTTGAAGGCCTTATTGACCAGTTGACGCACTTGATCCTTCGCCTGCTGACTGACGGTGCCATCAGCTTGAACGCCATCCAAAAGGTATTCCGAACCCAGATTCGAGGTCATAATGATGATCGTGTTCTTAAAATCAACCGTCCGGCCTTGTCCATCGGTTAAGCGCCCGTCATCTAACACTTGCAATAAGATATTGAAAACATCCGGATTGGCTTTTTCGATTTCGTCCAACAACACAATCGTATATGGATTACGCCGGACCGCTTCTGTCAATTGCCCGCCTTGTTCATAGCCGACATAACCCGGCGCTGCACCAACCAACCTTGAAACACTTGCTTTTTCCATATACTCTGACATATCAATGCGGACCATATGCTTTTCCGAATCAAATAAATCCTCAGCCAACGCTTTGGCAAGTTCGGTCTTCCCGACACCTGTGGGTCCCAGGAAAAGGAAACTGCCCAGTGGACGGCTTGGGTCTTGCAGCCCGGCACGGGAACGCAAAACCGCATCGGAAACTGCAGTGACCGCTTCATTCTGGCCAATAACGCGTTTGTGTAAATTGTCTGCCAGATGCAGCAACTTTTGGCGATCGCCTTCAACCAGTTTAGCAATTGGAATGCCGGTTTCCCGTGAAATCACTGCCGCAATTTCATTTTCAGTCACACTTTCCTGCACTAACCAGGACTGGGGCCGATCGTTATTCTCCATGGCTTGCAACTCTTTTTCAAGTTGAGGAATCGTACCATGTTGTAAGCGCGCCGCAGTTTCCAGATCATAACGGCTTTGGGCATCTTCCAGCTCATGTTTGGCCTTGTCAATTGCCGACTTTTTCTCGTTAAGCTGCCGGATATCTTTCTTTTCTGCTTCCCACTGCGCTTTTAACTTGTTGGTTTTTTCTTTCAAATTAGCCAATTCGGCATCAGCGTTCTCTAGGCGCTTCTTACTTGCCGGATCACTTTCATTCTTCAATGCCTGCTGTTCGATTTCCAGTTGCATTTGTTTGCGTTCAGCAACATCCAGTTCGGTTGGGCGGGAATTCATTTCGACATTGATCGTCGCGCACGCTTCATCGACTAAATCGATCGCCTTATCCGGTAAAAAACGATCCGTGATATACCGGTTCGACAAGGTTGCTGCTGCCACAAGCGCTGAGTCATGAATTCGTACCTTGTGGAAAATCTCGAAACGCTCTTTTAGGCCGCGCAGAATGCTGATTGTATCTTCCACGGTTGGTTCCTGCACCAGTACCCGTTGAAAACGCCGCTCCAAGGCTTTGTCTTTTTCAATGTTTTCCCGATATTCGTCAAGCGTTGTAGCCCCGATCAGATGCAACTCACCACGTGCCAACATCGGTTTAAGCAAGTTACCGGCATCCATGGAACCTTCCGCGCGACCAGCACCGACGATGTTATGAATTTCGTCGATAAAAAGAATGATCTGCCCTTCACTCTTTTTAACTTCTTTCAAAACCGACTTTAACCGTTCTTCGAATTCCCCACGATATTTGGCACCTGCTACCAAACTACCCATATCCAAGGAAATAATCGTTTTATTTTTTAAATTGTCCGGCACGTCATTTTTAACGATTCGTTGAGCCAAGCCTTCAACAATCGCGGTTTTCCCGACACCGGGTTCACCAATCAAAACCGGATTATTCTTAGTCTTACGACTCAAAATTCGGATCACATCGCGGATTTCTTCATCCCTACCAATGATTGGATCCATTTTTCCGCTGCGTGCTTCTTTGACCAAGTCAGTACCGTATTTCTCCAGACTCTTGTAATTCGCTTCGGCATTTTTGCTGGTCACTTTTTCCCCACCACGAATCTTGTCGATCACCTGCCGCAACTTCTTGGCATCGACTTTAGCATCGTTGAGTAAATACTGGGTAATCGTGTTATAGCGTTGCTGATAAAGCGCAAGTAACAGTGCCTCGGTTGAAATGTAAGTGTCACCGAATTCATCTTTAACGGTGTTGGCGTCTGTCAGTAATTGTGCCAAGTTCTGGGACATACTCTGGCCATAAGTACTGGCGCCTTCCACGACCGGCTCAGCTTCAAGCGCCGCATCAATGGCTGCATTCAGTCCTTGAACATTCACGCCAGCTTCACGATAAATCTGCTCAGCCAACTGATTAGGCTGGACCAGACTTTTCATGACATGCGGAATGTCGATTTCTTGATGATGCCGCACTTGGGCAATTTGCTGCGCAGCGCCTAAAGCTTCGGCAACTGCTTGGGTAAAATTATCTGGATTCATTCACGTATCCCTCCATAACCGTTCAATGTTTTCAAATCCACTTTACGATATTGGTCAGTAAAGGTCAAACATTATCGAATAAAAAAACGCGAATCGCATCATCCGCGTTTTGTCGTTATTTTTTCGTTGAATCAACCGGCTCCTCCTTAGGTGCCTGAACCGGTTTAGGCGCTGGCTTTTCGGCTTTGTTAGCCTTCGTCAATTCAGTAATGCGCTGTTGCAATTCACGAATCTGTTTTTTGGCATTGGCAACGGCACTGGTTGAAATTAACCAAGTGACCACCGCGCCGATTAACACGGAAACCGCAATGATCACGATCAACGGCCACTCCAACTGAATCCCAAAAAAGTTAACCGAAACGCCTTGACCATTTAGCAACGCAAAAATAATTAAAATTAATGCAAGTACCAATCCGATAATAAATCGCTGTTGACCCTTCATTCAAGCCACCCCTTTATTTTTTGTTCAGCAAACCGCCAGCTAACCAATCGCCGATATGTGGAAATAAAGTATACAAGTCAGCACCCAGATTCATCAACCAAGGTGTATTGATTTCCCGTACCGGATGGTTAAATGTTGCAACAATTCGCCGCGCCAGTTTATCGGGATCCAGTACCAGCCAAGAAACGCTGGCCAAGTAGTCCAATGCGCCGGCCGATTTGAAGAAGTCGGTTGCAATCGGTCCTGGGTTAACGGTTGTCACGTTGACCCCAAATGGCTTCAATTCCAGTCGCAGACCGTTACTATAACCCACCACTGCAAACTTTGTCGCCGAATAAATAGCTGACTTGGGTGTGGCAATTTTACCGGCCATCGATGAGATATTGATGATGTGTCCCTGGCCACGAACCGCCATATCGCGTCCCAGCAGCTTGGTTAAGTACATGGTGCCCAAAACATTCACGCGAAACATGCGTTCAACCAAGTGCATATCTGTGTCAAATGCATTCTCAAAATGACCAAAACCGGCAGCGTTGACTAACACATCGACTGATCCGACGGTGGCATGAATACGCTCAACGACGGCTTCAATAGCGACCGGATCAGCCACATCAACCGGAAAAGCAAACGCTGGCCGACCAGAAAGTGAACTTGCCTCGGCTTGAGCCTGACGCAACTTGTCACGTCTACGTGCCAGGAAAACCACCGTCGCCCCTTTTTTGGCGGCTTCCAACCCAATTGCTTTACCCAATCCGGCTGATCCGCCAGAAATAACTACTGTTAGGTGTTGTTTCACGATGCTGCTCCCTCCTTGTACGCTTTGCTGTTCCAATCACGCTTAAGCCACTGTCACTTCAAGCCAGCACTGCTTTTCAGCCAATCACCATTATCGCCTGCTGACAGAACCGGTTATTGAACAGATCCCGCCGACGCCAACTGGGGGCTGGCAAACGGAATGTTAATTTCTTCAAAATCTTTCACCACGTGGGTATTGGGGAAAATACGCCGAGCACTTTTTTCTAACATCGCAACGCCGGGGCCAAGATACCGCGCAGAAATGTGATTCAGCAACAACTTGCCGACACCGGCGCGTTTGGCTAACTCGGCAGCCTGAATATTGGTCGAATGATAATACTGTTTGGCTAACTGGCTTTCGTCCGGGCCAAAAGTACTCTCGTGAACCAGAACATCTGCGCCAGCTGCTAGTGGCAACGCGCGACTGCATTTTCTGGTGTCGCCAAAAATCGTCACAATCCGTCCCGGTTGTGCTGGCCCGATGAAATCATGACCGTCAAACGTCCGGCCATCGGGCAACGTCACCTGTTTACCTGCCTTTAACTCGGCATAAACCGGTCCAGACGGAATTTTAGCGGCCCGTACCTTATCAATCAGCAATTCACCCGGATGTGGCTTTTCCTCAACCCGAAACCCAAAACTGGTGATGCGATGGTCAAGTCGGTCGAAACTGACTTTAAAAGTCTGATCTTCAAAAACCGTTCCCGGATGCCGCAACAACACAAACTTTAAGGCATAACTCAAATGACTCTGGGAAACCTTCAGACTGGTTCTAACAAAATCTTCAATCCCAGGCGGCCCGTAAATCGTGAGCGGATCAGTGCCGCCTTGGTTAGCGCGACTCGCCAAAAATCCCGGTAACCCGAAAATGTGATCGCCATGCAAATGGGTGATGAACACCTTGGCAATCTTTCGCGGTTTAATCGTGGTTTGCAGAATCTGATGCTGAGTACCTTCGCCAACATCAAACAGCCAAACCTCATTGCGTTCATCAAGCAGTTTTAGCGCCAGACTGCTGACATTACGAACTTTGGAAGGCGAACCGGCGCCTGTACCCAAAAATTGAATTTCCATACCATACTTCCTATTCTGTCAAACTTCACTTTGTAGTCTACCACAAGTCCTACAGAATTATCCTTGTTTGATCGCTGATAACCTTGCTTAACCTTGGTAATTCGTCTCACGGCAAAAGAAAATTCCGATAAGAACGATTGGCTGCCCAACCCCTTACCGGAACTCAAGTTAGCTTACGTCAGCTTTAATAGCATGCTAATCGGTTGACTGCTTGGTTTTATCCAAAATGGTCTTGGCAATAAACGCCGCATACTGCGGGTTACCTGTTGGATTCATGTGCACCATATCCTTGTAGAACCAATCAGGATGTCCATCAGATTTACGGAACCAGTCAATCACCGTCAGATTCTTATATTGCTTTTGCGCAGCGTCCAACCTGCCATTGACATCATTTTGCCATGCCCGCGTTGGCACCCGCACATTAATCCAGAAGACTTGCCGATCCGGACCAATCGCCTGCATCATCTGGGCAAGCTGCTCATCGGAAAATGGGCCGTTGGTGCCTAAACCGATTAACACAATGTTCGCTAGCACGCCTTTTTCCGCATAACTGCGAACCAGATCAATACTATTGATCATTTGCCGAGACACAGCCGCATCAATCACTGCTTTAGGGAAAATCTTCTGTAGGCCCTCTTGACCGTCAAGCATGACCGAGTCGCCAATCGCGGTTAATCCCACATCCTGGGCCCGTTGCAATTCGATTTGGGTTAAGCCATATTGTTCATACTCTTGGTTAACCGGATGGGCTTTGGCTTGCGAAGCATACTTCGACTCCTGTGCACGGGATCGCGATTTTTGTTCGGTTTTATTTTTGGCTTCTTTACGCTCTTCGGCTAAGCTAGAACGCATGGCTTCCAGACGCTTGGCCTTTTCCTTAGGCGATTCCGCGCGTTTCTTAAGTTGTTTGGCCAGCGGCGAGTCGTCGCCGACCGCCTTAGCTGATGGTGCTTTAGCTAGACCAACGCTGCCAATTGCCAAAATGACCAAAGCTGCATAGCTGATCCAGCGCGCCTTGCCCATACGTTTCTTCGGATCGGCCAACCCTTTAATGAACGTCCAGGTTTTATGGTAGTCAAAATGTGCTGCTGGCTGTTCAATCCACCGATACGAAGCCTCGGTGATCAACACGATTAAGATGACCTCAATCACCGGATACAAAACGGGATGATCGGCAATGTTGCGGAAACGATTCTCCCAGAAAATCATGACTGGAAATTGGTAAAGGTACAAGCCATAACTGCGGCTGCCAATATAGCTAAACAATGGATTGCTCAACAAGCGATCAAAATGCGCCGCTGGATGGGCAACGACCGCAACCAGAATCGTTGTCAGAATGGAGAACAGCACCATGCCGCCTTCATAAAGAAAGCTGCTTTGGGCGTCGACCGTGAAGACCATGGTTAACAAACCAACGAAGCTGACCGTTCCCATTAAATCGAGACTAACCACCCACTTTCGCGGTAAATGCTCCGAAAGCCGACCACTTGGCCAAATGAACGCCAAAGCGGCACCGAGCAAAATCGAAAATGCCCGCGTGTCAGTCCCATAATATAACCGGCTCGGATCAAAGGCTGCAGGTGACGTGTGTGCAACGGTCATCATGTACAAAATAGCCATCCACGCACCGCTGGCTGCCGCCAAAATCAAGACAATGTTGGCAATCTGATGCCGGTTTTTAACTAATAGTAGCAAACCTAAAACCAGAAATGGCCATACCAAATAATATTGCCCTTCAATTGAAAGCGTCCATAAATGCGTGAAAGGTGATTCGCCGTTAGCATAGCGCGCAAAATAAGACTGACCATTCAGAATCTGCCACCAATTATAGACATAAAGTAAATTGGTCAACACCATCATATGCAGATTGTGCAGGAGATTTTGCGAAAAAAGCGTGATATAAGCTGCAGTTCCAAACAAAACGGTAATAAGTGCCGGATAAAGACGTTTAAATCGCCGAATGAAAAAACTCTTAAAATCAATTCGCCCATTGCGACCAAACTCAATCAATAAGCCGTCCGTAATTAAATAACCGGACACAACCATGAAGATCGGTACACCCAAGTAGCCACCCCGAAATAATTCGGGACGCAAGTGATACAGGATGACACCAATGACACCAATGGTTCGTAAACCGTCAAATCCATGAATATACCGGCGCTTTCGTCTACGCGTCTGTTTCAATTGAGGCCCCACCATTCTTTAAAAAGATTACTGCTTTCAGTTAGTTCACTGAAGATTATTCAACAAATTCAAAGGTAAAATCGTCAATCGCGACTAAATCGCCGCTTTGTGCACCTGCTTGGCGCAACGCATCGTCAACACCCATACTCCGCAGTTGCCGGGCAAATCGCATGACACCATCTTCATGATCAAGATTCGCCATCTTAAAGGCGCGTTCCACTTTATCACCGGTTAAGACAAAGGTACCGTCGCTATCCCGCGTCACTTTCAATGCCGGTTCTGGGGCAAACTTGTAATCAGCAGTTTTAACCGGTTCCTGTTTCGGTTCAAATTGCGGTGCGGTTTTCAGCACTTGCGCGGTGCGCTGCATTAGCGGCATGACGCCGCGATGTGTCAGGCTGGAAATTTCAAAAATATTGGCTGGATCAATGCCGCGCTTGAGCAAAGCTGCTTTAAACTCAGCAAATCTTTCATCTGCGCCTGGCAGATCCATTTTGGTTGCGACAATTAATTCCGGCCGTTTTAAGATATTCTCATCATATGCACCTAGTTCGCGACGAATCTGGTCATAATCTTCCAGCGGCTCGCGGCCGTTTTCCGGGTCCATTTCAACCAGATGCAATAAGACCCGCGTCCGTTCAACGTGCCGCAAGAACTGGATGCCAAGACCGACACCGTGTGAAGCACCTTCAATTAAACCCGGTAAATCAGCCATGACAAAATCAGTGCCATCGTCTAGCTGGACCATGCCAAGGTTTGGCACTAATGTCGTAAACTGATACGCGGCAATCTTGGGCTTAGCCTGCGTGACCACCGACAATAAAGTTGACTTGCCGACTGACGGGAACCCAACCAGACCGACATCGGCGAGGACTTTCAACTCCAGTTTAATGAAGCGATGTTGTCCGGGTTCACCATTTTCGGCAATTTCCGGTGCGGTGTTTTTCGGTGAAACAAAATGAATATTACCGCGTCCGCCGCGTCCGCCTTTGGCAACAACCAGTTCCTGCCCCGGCTTCGTCAGATCACCGAGGACTTCGCCAGTATCGGCATCGGTGACTGTGGTTCCTGCCGGTACGGCAATCCGCCGATCTTCAGCTGCCCGCCCATACATGGACTTACCCTGGCCATTGCCACCAGCTGGCGCTTTGAAGTGGCGTTGGTATCTGAAGTCCATCAAGGTTCGCAACCCTTCATCGACATATAAAATGATACTACCACCACGGCCGCCATCACCTCCGGCCGGGCCGCCAAACGGCACGAATTTCTCACGCCGAAACGCGACCATGCCGTCACCGCCTTTGCCCGCCTGAACTTCTACTTGTACCTGATCGACAAACATTGGCGATCCCCTTTCTGAAAAAACATAATTTATAATTATACCCGTTAACCCGCCATCCGCATAGCAGATCGCATGTCTTTCTTATTTTACCACGTCAGACAGTAGGACAAGTACTTTAAGCACAACAAATGAAAAAAGTGCAAATTCCCTTGAAACAAGCCTGTTTTTGACCGCTGTGAATGTTTTTAACGGTTTTAGGTTGATTTTGAATGTTTCATCAGTATAATGAAGAGCGAGGTGAAACGAAAGTGCTTACAGAAGAACGGCGGCAATACATTCTTAGCCAGCTACAACAGCATACAGTCGTCAAATCCAAAGCGTTAATGGCGGCTTTGGACGCGTCAGAATCAACCATTCGGCGAGATTTGGACGAGCTTGAAGCGGCGGGCGAACTTAAACGGATCCACGGCGGGGCCAAACGAATTAACGGCCTTGGCGACGAACCGGATGTGGCCAGCAAGTCGACCCAAAATTTACGCGCCAAACAAGCCATTGCTCGTGCCGCAGCCCACCAAGTCGAACAGGATGATCTGGTTTTCCTGGATGCCGGGACAACGACGGCCCAACTCATCCCTTTTCTAGCTGACCTCGGGGTGACGGTGATCACTACCGGCGTTGATAATGCCTCTTTACTGGCGGATTATCAAATTCCGACACTGATGCTTGGCGGCATGGTTAAATCAGCAACCAAAGCGCTTATTGGCGCGACTACTGCAGAAGCACTTCATCATTATCGTTTCGATATCGCCTTTATCGGCACGAATGGGATTCACCCTGAGTTTGGGAACACCACCCCTGATCCGGAAGAAGCCGTGATCAAGCGTTTGGCGATTCATCAAGCACGTCAGCCGATGATTCTTGCCGATCCAAGTAAGTTCGAACAGGTCAGTTTCGTGAAATTCGCCGACATTGGCGATGTCACGATTCTCACCAGTTCATTACAAGGACTGCCAGCAGGTTATCACCGGTTCCAAAATATTAAGGAGGTTCATTCTTGATCTATTCAGTTACACTCAACCCTTCGATTGATTATGTCATCGAATTGCCGCAACTTGACCTTGGTGCCGTCAATCGTTTGACCCACGCGGTTAAGCTACCAGGCGGTAAAGGCATCAATGTGAGCCGGATTCTTCAAACACTTGGCTTACCGACAACTGCTTGGGGATTTCTCGGGGGATTCACCGGCACCTTTATTCAACAACAACTCGATGCCATCGCGATGCCTTGTGACTTCACGAAGATCAAAGGTGATACCCGAATTAACGTCAAACTCAAAGCTGAATCGGAAACCGAGCTCAACGCAAGCGGGCCAACCATTACCAATGATGAAATTGCCGACTTTAAAGCAAAGCTAGCCAAACTCGCAGCAGGCGATGTCGTCGTGATGTCTGGCAGTTTGCCACAAGGGCTGCCGGCCACTTTTTATCGTGACTTAATTCCGGCCATCCACGAGCATCAAGCCGATTTTGTTATTGACACCACCGGCCAGGCACTGCTGGACACACTTCCGGATCATCCACTGGTCGTCAAGCCCAATCATCATGAACTCGCAGCATTATTCAACGACAAGCCGTATACCGACAACGATGCCATTATTAAGGCGGGGCGCCGCTTACTGGATCAAGGCGCACAACACGTTTTGATTTCGATGGCCGGTGCTGGTGCCTTGATGATTGAACGCGACCATGCCTGGCTTGGGACAGTTCCAAAGCAACCGGCAGTTAACTCGGTCGGTGCCGGTGATAGCATGCTGGCGGGCTTTACCGGAACGTTTGCCCAAACCCATGACGCCTTGGAAAGTTTCAAGGTCGGTATCGCATGCGGTTCTGCGACTGCCTTTTCCAAGGATCTTGCCACTGCCGATAAAATCGCTGCTGTTAAACAAACCATCAGCATCACTGAAGTTTAGGAGGACAAAATGGACATTCGTGACTTACTACTAAAAAATGTCATGATCATGGATCTCAAAGGGACCACCAAAGAGGCTGTGATCAATGAAATGGTCGACAAGTATCATGCAGAAGGCATTGTGACCGATGCCGATGAATATCGTCAGGATATTTTAAAACGTGAAGCAGAGTCCACCACTGGGATTGGCGAAGGCATTGCGATGCCTCACGCCAAAGACAGTGCCGTTACTCGAGCAACGGTACTTTTTGCCAAAAGTGCCAAGGGTGTTGACTTTAACGCGCTCGATGGCCAGCCGGTACATTTGTTCTTCATGATTGCTGCCCCTGAAGGCGCCAACAATGAACATCTGGCCGCTTTGGCTGCCTTGTCTTCCCTCTTAATCAATCCAAAACTGGTTGCAGACCTGAAGCAAGCCAAAACACCGGACGAGGTGCTGGATTTATTCGGCAAGGCTCAGGCCGAAAAAGTTGCTAAAGATAAAAAAGAGGCTGAAGCGGAAAAAGCCCAGGAAGCTAAAGATACAGCCGCCAAACAAGCTGAATTCAAAGAAGAGAAGCGCAAAGAACGGCCATTTATCGTGGCTGTCACCGCCTGCCCGACCGGGATCGCCCACACGTACATGGCGGAAGCAGCGTTAAAAGAAACTGCGGAAAAGATGGGTGTCGATATTAAAGTCGAAACCAACGGCTCCGAAGGGATCAAGCATAAATTAACCGACAGCGATATCAACCGGGCAGCCGGCGTTATCGTTGCCGCTGATAAAAAAGTTGAGATGGATCGGTTCAACGGTAAGAAATTGCTGAATCGGCCTGTCATCGACGGCATCAAAAAGCCTGAAGAATTAATCGAAGAAACCCTTAAAGGTCAGGGCCAAGTCTTCCACACAAGCGGTGCAGATGCGCAAAGCTCTGATACTGAAGAGACTTCTGGCGGTACCCTCTGGAATCGAATTTACAAAGACTTGATGAATGGTGTTTCCAACATGCTGCCATTCGTTGTCGGCGGCGGGATTATCATGGCGATCTCATTCATCCTTGAACAATGGTTGGGTAAGACTTCCATGTGGTTCAACTTCACCAATAATCTGGGGACATTTGCCTTCAGCTTCCTGGTACCGGTACTAGCAGCGTATATCGCTGAATCCATTGGTGATCGACCAGCCTTGATGCCTGGGTTCGTCGGTGGTTACATGGCAACGGTCGCTTCCGCTTCAGTTGTGAAGGCCCAGAATCCGGCTGGTTTCTTGGGTGGTTTGGTTGCCGGGTTTGCTGCCGGCTGGATGATCGTCGGACTGAAGAAAGCCTTGGCCAAAATGCCGAAGTCACTGGACGGCATGCGCACTATCCTGCTTTACCCCGTCATCGGTCTGGCCATTATGGGCCTGCTGATGTTCTTCATCATCAACCCGATTTTTGCCGCGATCAACGGTGCGTTAATCAGTTTCCTTGAAGGTATGGGAACCGGTAATGCCATTCTCATCGGTGTCATTTTGGCTGCCATGATGAGTATCGATATGGGCGGCCCGTTCAACAAGGCGGCTTACACGTTTGCCATCGGCGTTTATCAGGCATCTGGCTTTAAAGATGGCCGCTGGATGGCTGCTGTCATGATCGGCGGGATGATTCCACCATTGGCGATTGCGGTTGCTTCCACCTTCTTCCCGAAGAAATTCACGTTACAGGAACGCAATGCCGGCTTATCCAACTATGCACTTGGGTTGACCTTTATTACTGAAGGTGCGATTCCATTTGCCGCAACCGATCCGGTGCATATCATCGGTAGTTCCGTGGTTGGCTCCGCGATTGCCGGCGGGTTAACCCAGCTCTGGCACGTCAACGTCCCGGCACCGCATGGCGGCATTGTGGCCCTTCTGCTAACAAATCAGAAACTCGGGTTCGTCATGTCACTCATCATCGGGACTGTCATTGCCGCATTAATTCTCGGCTTCTGGCGCCCGGTCGCTAAAGAGAATCAATGATCCGTTTTAGCGCAGGTTTAACCTGTATCATTAATTGATACTCAAATAAAAAA
>NZ_BACQ01000011.1 GCF_000260435.1 Lacticaseibacillus zeae DSM 20178 = KCTC 3804
CGTAAAGAAAGGTGCTCCAGCGTTTCTAATGGCACTGATTGCGGAGAAGAAACGGACGTCACGCCGCTAGCGATCAGCCAATCAAGAAACTCCTGATAAAAATGCAGATACTGGTAAAGGGTAGAGTCAGCAATCGGAATCGCTTTTTGGCTATGGTAGTAGTCCTGAATGTAGTCAGGCAAAGATGGCAGCATAGCATGAATCAATTTGGGATAATTCTGAGTCGACAAACAGCATCACCTCGAACATATGTTTTCTTCTAGATAATGCTAGTATACCCGAAAAAAGAGGCTGATGCCGAGGAAGATGAGCGACTTAACCGCGATTTAACGCAGATTTTATCGACAATGTGCCGTGCGACTGTATTGAATAAAGTTCTAGCTTTATCCAAAGGTAAACGGCAAAGCCTAGTTAAGGTTGGCAAATTCCGTTAATTCTTAAACGTGTTTATGATCTGAATTAATGTATGAAAACTCGCTCGCACCACCGAACTTTGAAATTCGCCGCTTGCAACACTGAACGCTGTTTGCTACTGGAAAAATTCAGTTGGTGGTTGTTATTCGATTACATTTTGCCCAAGTTTCAGCAATTCATCATGAATCAGCAATCAGCCAAAATCTGCGGCCATCACAAAAATGGTAATAATGCAACAATTGATTGATTTTTGCCAGTCTGAGCAAATTTACTGATAATCCGATGAATGCCCGTTCAAGCCAAAACATCTGCATAGAGTTCGCTGATCAGTCATCGTACATAAAGTTTGCGAAAAATTCTTAACCTCGAATCAGACCGCTGCTTTTGGGCCAATCTCGTTGCTGTTAAAAAAATTCCGATATCCACGAGTGGGGGAGTGTGCTAGTAAAACTTTACTGCCACGGCAAAATACAGCGAAAAGTGCCGTTCTCTGATTCCTCATTCTAGTTTACATAATATATATTATACGAAGTAGTTTACAGGTCGTTGATTTCGTAGATTTTCCAGGAAGTTCACTCAAATTACGCAAATCTAGCTCTCGTGTGCTCATTGAACCGATCAGTTAAACGTTGCGTAAATTTCCGTCACTCATACAGTCAATCAAGTCTACATCAAATCTTAACTCACAAAAATTTGCTAACCACGCATGCTCATCATCGTCAGGACATCTGCTTTCAATCGAATGAATCCGCTTTAGTTTAGCTTAAGTGCTCTGCCATCTTGCCAACTTAAACAACACAAAAAAATCGCAGCCAAGATGTTCAGCTGCGATTTAATTAACTATATTCGTAAAACGAGCAGATTAACCTTCAAATACTTTTTGCATCGGTGGTACGACTTGCTTTTTACGTGAAACCACTCCAGGCAATGCCAAACGAGCGTTCGTATCAAACTTTTCGTTAAACGCTGCCGCGACTTTATCGCGATCCGCACCAACAGCAAAGCCGGTTGAGTTGCTGTTCAAAATATCCGTTGCGATCAGCAAGAAGTCGTCATAACCTTGTGCCTGTGCTTCCTTGATCATGGCGTTCAACAGATCATCTTGACGCGCATAGATGTCATCCAAGTCAACGGTATTGACCTGGCCGATCCGGATCGACTTGCCACCCATTGTGAAGCTCTTGGCGTCGCCCTCAATAATATCCATATCAGACTTAGCAGCCAAATTGGTTCCAGCCTTCAGCATAGCTAAGCCGTACGATTGCAAATCAATCCCGGCAATTTTAGCCATTTCAGGAAGAATCTTTTTGTCCTTGTCCGTGGCAGTCGGCGATTTCAGCAACAATGTGTCGGAAATCAACCCCGATGCCATCAAGCCAGCCAGTGTTGGCGAGATCGTGTAGCCGTGTTCCTGAAATAGTTCGAAGATCACGGTGTTCGTGCTGCCAACCGGTTCTGCGCGATAGAATAGCGGTGCAGCAGTGTGAAAGTTCGCAATCCGGTGATGATCAACCACTGACGCAATCTGCACGTCCTCGATATCAGCAACACTCTGTTGAAATTCGTTATGGTCCACCAACATCACAGTGTCAGTTTCATTTGCTGCAGTTTTAATGACCCGCGGTGCTTGAACCTTGAAATGATCCAAAACAAACTTGGTCTCGTCATTTGGTTCACCGAGTGCTACTGCTTCAACATCTGTGTTGCCCGCCTGCTTTTGAAACTCGGCCCAGCTCATGGCACTGGTAATCGCATCCGTATCTGGGTTTTGATGTCCAAAAATCAAAGTCGTCATATTAATCGATCGCTCCTCAGCTCAATATTTACCTTTCAATCTTACCACTGTTTTCGCCGACCCGCGACAGATAATCTTTTTCTGCCAGATAGGCGTCAAACGTCTTAAAGAAGTTGGCAATCCGCGGAATATCAGCCTTTTCTTTTCGATAAACGAACGAGGTCTCAAAGCGAATGGCCGGTTCGAATGAAACAGCATGGGCTTTGATTTGATCAGCGTGGGCCGTCACAAAACTCGTCGGCAAGGCAGTATTCACGCCGGTGTGATTAACAAACTGCGTAAGTTGATATGGCGTGGTAAAGTGCGCAACTACATGCGGAAAATCAACCATCTGATTCTTGTAGGCTTCGTGAAGCATCTGCCCCAGGAAATAATCATCCGGATAAGTAACCCATGGTTCAGCAAGCGTATCTTTAAAATGAAGGCGCTTACGGTTTGCCAACGAATCGTCATGATGTAAAAACAGCAATTGCTCATCAAGAATTTTCTTGCTGGCGTATGGTTTCCAGTTCTTGATCGTCTCATCAGGCAGATTCATAATCGCCAAGTCAACCTGATTGTTTTCTAATGCTTCCCAAATTTCGTGACGGGTCATCATCCGCAAAGTGATTTCAACTTCGGGATTCAAATCATAGTAATGCGCAATGAAGGCGTTAAAGGCGCTGTCTTCAATCGAACTCAACAAGCCAATGTTAATCTTACCCACAGTTGCGCTGGTACTTTGCTGAATCTCGTCAGTCGTCTGGTTCAGGATCTCATAGATCTCGTGGGTTGCCTTCAACATTGTCTGACCGGCATCCGACAAATGCAGTTTCTTCCCAACAGAGTAGAACAGCGGCGCCCCCACTGTCCGCTCCAGCTTCTTGATTTGCTGCGTCAATGCAGGTTGGGTAATGCCCAACAGCTGAGCGGACTGGGTGTAGTTCATTGTTTCTGCAAGTTGCAGAAAATACGTGAGAGTCTTCGAGGAGAAAATGCGCTCTTGCTTCGTTTTCATGGGGCGGCTTCCCTTTCATTTATAAATTTATAATACTGATCATTTATCATCATAAGTGGCATTTAAAAAAACGCAACAGATTTGCCGCGTTTTTAATCGTTACGTTAAGTTCTAACTAAACTACGCCTTGGTAGCCGGACGCGGACGCCAATTTTGCCAGCCAGTGTAATCTTGGACATGCAACAGATTTTCCGCATTCTTAACCCGATCTGCTGATGGTGGTTCGATGCCTTCCAGTGGATAGGTAATGCCAAGTTCATGGTATTTTTTGACCCCCAGCGTGTGATAAGGAAGGATCTCGACTTTTTGAACCACATTCTTGTCTAAAGTTGCGATGTAGTCCCCTAACCGTTTAAGGTAAGGATCAAAATCGGTACGTTGTGGTACCAACACGTGCCGGATCCACATATCATCACCGTGATCAGACATATATTGAACCATATCCAAAATATTTTCGTTCGGGAATCCCGTTAATTTCTTGTGCTCAGCGGAATCAATATGCTTAATATCCACCAATGAAATATCCGTGACCGCCATAAGCTTCTCAAACTGACCAAACCACGGCTGATCGCGCGTGAATGGCCCACCCGAAGTATCAAGACAAGTTGAAATACCAAGCTCCTTGGCTTTAGTAAAGAGTTCCAGGATAAAGTCGATTTGCACCAGACTTTCCCCGCCGCTGCAGGTAATCCCGCCTTGTTCGCCCCAGAAAGCCTTATAGCGCTGTGCATCCGCCAAAATCTGATCAGCTGTCATTTCCTCACCGACGCCGATATTCCAAGTATCAGGATTGTGGCAGTATTGACAACGCATGCGACACCCCTGCATGAAGACGACAAAACGAATCCCGGGTCCATCGACTGAGCCGAAGCTTTCGACTGAGTGAACGTAACCCTTAATTGGGCCTTCATGATCCTGCCCGACCTGTTCCAAAATATTTAACGGGCTTTGCGATTGATCGATAAGTTTCATCTTTGCCGCCTCCACTGCTAGTATGCTGATAGTTTTCAAACGATTTTCATTTCAGTTTGTCAAAAAACGGCAACAGCAACGTTGCCGTCTTTTGACAAAACAGGAATGATTTCCTGTTTTGATGTTGAGTTGACTGGATTACATTTCGTCGAAGAATGTCCGTGCGATAACGTCATCTTGCTGTTCCTTCGTCAAGTCTGCGAAGTATACGCAATAGCCTGAAACCCGGACAGTTAAGGTTGGGTATTCTTCTGGGTGCTTCTGTGCATCGATTAACGTTTCCTTGTTGAAGACGTTGATGTTCAGATGCATGCCGCTGTTCTCCATATACCCGTCGACCATGTGAACCAAGGTGTCCTTACGGGTTTCATCATCATGTCCCAGGGTATTTGGTGTAACCCCGAACGTGTTGCTGATACCGTCAGTTGCGTAGTGATACGGAATCTTAGCGGTGGACATCAAGGAAGCCAAAGCACCGTTCTTTTCTGCGCCGTATGCCGGGTTGGCACCTGGTGAGAATGGTTCGCCTTTCTGACGGCCGTTTGGTGTTGTCCCGGTGTTCTTACCATAAACCACGTTGGAGGTGATGGTCAGAACACTGGTACTCAACTTGGCACCGCGATACAGATGATGGGTGTTCATCTTATTGTAGAAGGTCTTCACCAACCACTTAGCGATGTTGTCGGCCCGATCGTCATTGTTACCATAACGCGGATAGTCGTCGTTGTCAGCAACAAAGTCAACCGCAATACCATTTTCATCGCGAATCACTTTAACATGACCGTACTTGATCGCACTGATAGAGTCAACCGCATGCGACAACCCGGAAATACCGGTTGCAAACGTCCGGTTCAGCCGGGTGTCCTTCAATGCCAACTGTGCTGCTTCGTAGTAATACTTGTCATGCATGTAGTGAATGACATTCAGCGCATTGACATAAACGTCAGCTAACCAGTCCATCATCTTGTCGAACTTCTTCATGAATTCGTCGTAATCGATGTAATCACTGGTGATTGGTTCATATTCAGGACCCACTTGTGCTTCCTGGATTTCGTCTTTCCCACCATTGATGGCATATAAGACGGTCTTTGCCAGGTTTGCCCGAGCGCCAAAGTACTGAACGCCGTCAGCGATCGGCTGTGCGGATACACAGCAGGCAATGCCATAATAGTCCGTGCCCCATTCGTTACGCATCAGATCATCATTTTCGTATTGAATGGTTGAACTTTGGATGGAGACTTCAGTTGCGTAGCGCTTGAAGCCTTCTGGCAAGCGTTCGCTCCACAATAACGTAATGTTTGGTTCCGGTGCTGCACCCATGTTGTCTAAGGTCTTCAGGAACCGGAAAGCGGTCTTGGTGACATGATGCCGACCATCATTACCCATACCGGCCAAGGACAGGGTTGCCCAGATCGGATCGCCGGAGAAGAGTGAATTATATTCTTCAGTCCGGATGAACCGAACCATCCGTAATTTCATAACCAAATGATCGATCAGTTCTTGAGCTTGCTCTTCGTTTAACTTGCCGAGACGCATATCCCGCTGAATGTAAGCATCGATAACCGTATCGATCCGGCCAACAGACATCGCCGCACCATTTTGCGTCTTAACAGCTGCCAAATAGCCAAAGTAGATCCATTGAACGGCTTCTTGAGCGTTTGCAGCTGGCCGGGAAATGTCATAACCATATTCTTTGGCCATTTTCTTCATATCGTTCAACGCACGATATTGTTCGTTGATTTCTTCGCGCAGTTTGATGACATCATCGGTCATTTCACCGTCACCAGTCAGGTTATAATCGTTAACCTTTTCTTCCATCAACCGATCGATACCATAGATGGCAATCCGTGGAAAGTCTGAGACGATTCGACCACGGCCATATGCATCAGGTAACCCAGTAACGATCTTGTAGTGACGAGCCTTGCGCATTTCCGGTGTATAAGCATCAAAGACGCCTTGGTTATGGGTTTTACGATATTCAGTGAAAATTTTGTGTTCTGCAGGATCAGTTTCGAAGCCATAAGCTTTCAAAGCATCTTCCGCCATCCGAATGCCACCAAATGGCATAAAAGCACGTTTGAATGGCTTGTCGGTTTGAACACCGACAATCTTTTCAAGGTCTTTGTTGAGATAGCCAGGGCCATGTGACGTAATGGTTGATGGAATGTTGTTGTCTGCATCCAAAACGCCGCCATTGGCACGTTCTTGCTTCTTCAAGTTCAGAACCTGGTTGTTCAAAACAGTTGTTGCTTCAGTGGGGCCAGCAAGGAAACTCTCGTCCCCATCATATTGGTTCAGGTTATGCTCGATAAAATCGCGCACATTGATTTCTTCTTGCCAGTCACCGCCGTTAAAGCCTTCCCAATAATTAGGAACTTTGGTTTCGTCAAGCTGTTTCATAGGTGTTTGCCTCCTAAAGTGAATTACAGATGTGACAGTTCTTACAAACTCAGTATAACACGGTGCGGGATCTATGCAAGCGTTTTATTGCCTATATAACAGGGGTTCTTTTGTTTTTTTAGTGTATTTGGTTGTTTCATAAAAATTGCTTAAAGGCTAATTTGATAAATTGTGCACAATCATTCTGTACTAGAATGAGAAAAAAAGCCGCTTCTGTAATAGTACAGAAGCGGCTATCCTATAATTTCTTGTTTAGTCCTTTTCCGGAATCTCTTCGCGTGTACGGACAAAGACAGGTTTTCCTTGAACATCTGTGTCGATGACGAATGACCCATTGGAGTAACGATCACCGGTTGGGTGTTGGCTCGGTGTCAGCGTGACAACTTTGTCAGCATCGGTCAACACGTCCAAACGGGTATCCTCATCCACTGCCATCATGGCGACGATACGATGCGGATCACGCTTAAGCTCGCGCAAGACCAGCAGACCGCGTCGAGCCCGACTCATTTCGCCGACTTCACTTAATGCCATCCGTTTGAACGCACCGCGTTGGGTCAGAATCCCAACGACCGCGCTTTGCGGATTCTTAACCAGAATAAAATTGACGACCTCGTCATCCGGTTTTAGATCCATACTTTTAACGCCGGTTGCTCGCGCGCCAACGGTCGAAACATCGGCTAACGGGAACGTTAATCCGTATGCATGGTGACTGACAACAAAAACATCCTGTGACTGATCAGTGGTGAAATAAGCATTCGTAACTACCGCACCAGCCGTCTTAAGCTTCATGGCCAGCATCGGTTTACGTTTATAGGTCCGTTGTGGTTGTAAATCACTCAGCGCTGTTTGCTTAATATAGCCATCACTAGAACCAAGAACAAAACTACCGGCAATATCCAGCTGATCAAAGGCAAAGACTGCCAATACCTTTTCATCGGTGCCCAGTCCGACCGTCTGGCTTAAGTGCTCGCCAGTATCTTTCCAGCGGGCATCACTGATTTCGTAAACTGGCCGATAAATGATGTTCCCAGCATTCGTCACAATATAAAGGTGTTGCAAGGTTCGCAGTTCACCGGTGAAGATAGCCAAATCGTTTGCCTTGAGTCCGTTATCTTCAGGGTCAACGGCCTGGTAACTACGCAACGAACTACGCTTGACGTATCCATCCCGTGATACTTGAACCATAACTGGCTCATCGGCAACCGTTACCGTCGTTGCAACTTCAAGCGTTTCAATTTTAGCCTGGATGCTGCTACGGCGATCATCCCCGTATTCCTTGGCAATCCGCTTGAGTTCCTGCTCGATGACCCGGTCACGCGCGGCTGGCCGCGCCAGAATATCCTGATAACCAGCGATGGCCTTAGCCAGCTGCGCAGCTTCGTTTTGCAAGGCAGTAATATCGGTATTGGTCAGGCGATACAGCTGCAAGGACACGATAGCTTCTGCTTGCGCTTCGGAAAAGTCAAACTGCTTAACCAGATTACGCTTGGCATCGCCTTTATCCTTAGAAGCACGAATAGCCGCGATCACCTGATCCAAAATCGACAGCATCTTGATCAGGCCTTCAACAATATGCTGCCGCGCCTCTGCCTTGTTCAATTCATAACGCGTACGACGCGTGACCACATCCCGCCGATGGGCAATATAAGCCTCCAGCATTGGTTTAAGTCCCAGCAGTTTTGGCTGCATATCGGCAATGGCGACCATATTAAAGTTGTAAGTGATCTGCAGGTCAGTATTCTTGAACAGATAATTCAAAATACCCTGTGCGTCGGCTTCTTTCTTCAGCTCAATGACAACACTTAAACCGAAACGGTCACTTTCATCCCGAACTTCCGCGATGCCATCGACTTTCTTATTAAGGCGCAGTTCGTCGATTTTTTTGATCATTAAGGCTTTATTGACATCGTACGGGATCTCGGTGACAACAATCTTTTCCCGTCCGCCACGCATGGTTTCGATATGCGTACGTGAACGTACCACAATCTTGCCGCGTCCGGTTTCGTATGCCTGTTTGATGCCATCAAGCCCTTGAATGATCCCACCGGTCGGAAAATCGGGACCCTTTACATATTGCATCAAGTCATTTAAGTCAGCTTGCGGGTGCTTTAACAAGTACAAAATGGCATCGACCACTTCGCGTAAGTTATGCGGCGGAATCTCAGTCGCATAACCAGCGGAAATACCGGTGGCCCCGTTGACTAGCAAATTAGGAAATCCAGCCGGTAGGACAGTTGGCTCCTGCGCAGTGTCATCGAAATTGAGAACCATGTCCACGGTCTCTTTGTCGATATCAGCCAGCATTTCCTTACTGATCTTGCTCAGACGCGCTTCCGTGTACCGCATTGCGGCAGGCGGATCCCCGTCCATCGATCCGTTGTTGCCGTGCATTTGAATCAAAGGCGCCCGCAACTTCCAATCCTGGCTGAGCCGGACCATCGCTTCATAAATCGAACTATCACCATGTGGATGATAGTTACCCATAACATTACCGACACTTTTAGCCGATTTACGAAAACCTTTGTCGTAAGTGTTGCCATCCTGATTCATCGCAAACAAAATTCGGCGCTGAACCGGCTTTAGCCCGTCACGGACATCCGGCAATGCCCGTTCTTGAATGATGTATTTCGAGTACCGGCCAAACCGGTCGCCCATGACCTCTTCTAAGGTCAACTCCTGAATCTGATTGGCCAATGGCTTTTACTTTCCTTTCTTGTCTAACTGTTTAACGATTTGCTTGGCACCAAACTGCAACTTCTCGTGGTTGGCTGTCGGTGTCTCCAAAATACTACCGTCGTCATCCATGTCAAACTTAACATGATGTTCAATCCATTCACGCCGCGGTTCGACGCGATCGCCCATCAAAGTCGTGACGCGCCGTTCGGCTAACTGAGCATCGTCAATCCGCACCCGAATCAACGTGCGTGTCTCCGGATTCATAGTGGTTTCCCACAACTGGTCGGCGTTCATTTCTCCAAGCCCTTTGAAACGGGTCAGCGTATAGCCCTTCCCCATGGCCTTGGTTTCCTTAGCCAGCTCTTCATCGGTCCAGGCATAGCTGATCTTGGTCTTGGCGCCAGCACCTTTTTGCAGGCGATACAACGGTGGCAATGCAATATAAACCCGTCCGGCATCAATCAGCGGCCGCATGTACCGATAAAAGAATGTCAGCAACAGAATCTGAATATGCGCGCCATCGGTATCCGCATCGGTCATGATGATGATCTTATTGTAATTAGCTTGCTGAATATCAAAATCCGCGCCGACACCGGCACCGATTGTGTAAATCATCGTATTGATTTCTTCGTTCTTAACAATATCTTGCAGCTTGGCCTTTTGTGTATTCAGGACTTTCCCACGCAACGGTAAAATCGCCTGGAACTTACGATCCCGCCCTTGCTTGGCAGAGCCGCCAGCCGAATCCCCTTCGACTAGGTAAAGTTCATTGCGTTTAGGATTCTTGGTCTGTGCCGGCGTTAACTTCCCGGAAAGCAGACCCTGATCTTTTTTCCGTTTACGGCCGGTCCGACTGTCATCACGCGCCTTACGTGCTGCTTCGCGGGCATCCCTAGCCTTAATCGCCTTACGTACGAGTTCCTGGGACTCTTCCCCATTTTCCATCAAAAACGTGGAAAGATTTTCGTAAACAATACCGTCGACAACTGTACGAGCTTGCGGGGTACCCAGTTTGCCTTTTGTCTGGCCTTCAAACTGCAGGATTTCTTCAGGAAT
>NZ_BACQ01000010.1 GCF_000260435.1 Lacticaseibacillus zeae DSM 20178 = KCTC 3804
AGCACCTTTAACTAAGTCCAGTGAGGCTTAGAAGGTCCCTTTCCGTTGCGGCGGATTATTCAGGCTACGGTCGCCTTCTATCCAAATTGGATGGGAGGCGCTTTTTGTTTGAGCGCGAACAGGAGCGCTTAGAAATCGGAGTGTAAGTGGCCTTGGGCGTGATGGCCCGATTTTGGCCATTGCGGCCAAGGTCCTTACACGGAGATTTCTGCGACTGTGAGCGCGTTATAGGACGCGAAAGCCCAAGCTCCTAATCGCCTCCAATAGAACAGCCCCACGCAAATCCCACACCAACCAGCATACATACAAGAAAGGATGGCACATCATGACACAGTCCAAACAGGTAGTCGACGAGGTAACGATGAAACGCGCATTGACTCGAATCAGTTATGAAATCATCGAACAAAACAAAGGCTTGAACGATCTCGTTCTTGTTGGCATTAAAACACGGGGGATTTATCTGGCCCACCGCATTGCCAAGCGACTTGAACAACTCGAAGGCCTGCAGGTACCGGTCGGCGAACTGGACATTCGCTTTTATCGCGATGATGTTCATAAAATCGATCACGAACATCAACCAGATGTCGAAGGTGCACAGCTGCCGGTTAATATCACTGGCAAGCACGTTATCCTGGTAGATGATGTTATTTTCACTGGCCGCACCATCCGCGCGGCGCTGGATGCCTTGATGGACGAAGGTCGCCCTCGCAAGATCAGTCTGGCTGTTCTAGTTGATCGCGGCCATCGCGAGTTACCGATTCGTCCGGATTTCGTCGGCAAGAATATTCCAACCTCCCTTGACGAACAGATTCAGGTACAGGTTGCGGAACTTGACGGCAAAGACGGCATCAGCATCGAGAAGATGGGGGACTAGTCAATGGCTTTTCACAACGATGAAGCGGTGCTGGACATCGGCGATAAGCCGAAGTTCGGTCAATGGGTGGGCTTATCCATCCAGCATCTTTTCGCCATGTTTGGGTCAACCGTGCTGGTACCGATTTTGGTCGGTTTGGATCCGAGTATTGCCTTATTCTCCAGCGGGGTCGGCACTTTAGTTTACATTTTGATCACCCGTGGCAAAATTCCGGCGTACATGGGATCAAGTTTTTCCTTTATTACCATCATGCAAGCGTTAATGAAAGGCGCCGGTTATCCCGCGATCGCACAAGGCACTGTTGCTGTCGGGGTTGTTTACCTGATCGTAGCCTTGATTGTGGCCCGCAGCGGGTCGGCTTGGATTGATCGTGCCTTACCGCCAATTGTCGTTGGGCCGATTGTCATGGTTATCGGGTTGTCATTGGCTGGTACTGCCGCGACTGACGCTACCATGCGAACGATTTCCGCGACCAAAAGCGTGTACGACCTGCGCTACTTCGCCGTTGCCATGATCACGTTGGCCTCGGTCATCATTTACAACATGTATCTCAAAAAATTCATTAGCTTGTTACCGATTCTGCTGGGGATTGTCACTGGCTATGTGGTAGCACTGTTGTTTGGCATCGTGGACCTGACTTCCGTTCAGCAAGCAGCCTGGTTTGACCTGCCGAAGTTCGAGCTGCCATTCATCAGCTACAAACCGCAACTTTACTGGGGTGCGATTCTCTCGATGGCACCCATTGCTTTTGTCACCATGACCGAACACATGGGCCACATCATGGTCCTTAATAAATTGACAAAACGCGACTTCTTTAAGGATCCGGGCCTGAATCATACTTTGGCAGGGGATGGCACGGCTTCCATTATCGCCGGT
This sequence comes from Lacticaseibacillus zeae DSM 20178 = KCTC 3804, assembly GCF_000260435.1. Classification (GTDB taxonomy): domain Bacteria; phylum Bacillota; class Bacilli; order Lactobacillales; family Lactobacillaceae; genus Lacticaseibacillus; species Lacticaseibacillus zeae. The sequence goes on from NZ_BACQ01000010.1 coordinate 1,751, forward strand.
TTCGTCGGCGGCCCACCGGTGACCAGTTATGGTGAAAACATCGGCGTGCTCGCCATGACCAAAGTTCACAGTGTCTATGTGTTAGGCGGCGCTGGCATGTTTGCCATTCTGTTCGCCTTCATTGGTAAGTTGAGTGCCTTGATTCGCAGTATTCCAAGTCCAGTCATTGGCGGCATCAGCTTCCTGCTGTTCGGCGTCATCGCTTCCAATGGCTTACGGGTTTTAATTGACAACAAAGTCGACTTCGACAAAAAACGCAACCTGATGATTGCCTCGACCATTCTCGTGATCGGTATCGGCAATGCCAGTCTGCAATTCGCCGGGTATCAATTCTCTGGCCTTGCACTGGCAACCGTGATCGGAATCTTCCTGAACTTTGTTTTACCAGAACATGCCGCTAACGAAGAAGGGGCAGAAAAAAATGACCTTATCTAATCTCACTGATACACCATTTAAAGATTTTGTTTCCGCTGAACAAGTTGACGAAAAAAGCGCTTTGGCACTGATTAACCGCGCAGAAGATTTCAAAGCCGGCCAAACGGTTCATTTTCCGGAACCGATCTATGCCGCCAATTTATTCTTTGAAAATAGCACCCGCACGCACACCAGCTTTGAAATGGCCGAACGCAAACTGGGAATGACCGTTATTCCTTTTGATCCGGCCCATAGCTCGGTTTCTAAAGGTGAAACTCTGGAAGATACAATCAAAACGATCGGAGCCATCGGCGTCAACATCGCTGTCATGCGTCATTCTAAAGACGGCTATTACAAAGAACTCATGGGCGCCTGGCCGACAACCGCTATTGTTAATGCTGGCGATGGTGCCGGTCAGCACCCATCCCAAATGATGCTGGATTTAATGACCATTCACGAGGAATTTGGGCATTTTGATGGACTGAATATCGGGATTGTCGGTGATCTTAGCCACAGTCGGGTTGCGCGCAGTGACATGCAGATGCTTCACAAACTTGGGGCGACGTTACATTTTGCCGGCCCACAACAGTGGTATGATCCTAGCTTTGATCGATACGGCGACTTCATCAGCGTGCCAGACCTAGTCAAACAAGTCGACGTTCTGATGTTGCTACGGGTTCAGCTTGAGCGGTTTAATGCTGACAACCGCGAAGCATTTTCCAAAGAAAGCTATCATGCGAAATACGGCATCACGGATGCTCTAGCCAAAACGATGAAACCCAATGCCATTTTCATGCACCCGGCACCAGTCAACCGCGACGTTGAATTAGCCAGCGACTTGGTTGACGGTCCGCGCTCACGGATCTTCACCCAAATGCAAAATGGCGTCTTCATGCGGATGGCGATGCTTGAAGCGGTCATCAACGCCCGTCACTTCGGAGAGGAGTAACTTTACTTATGCTCATCAAAAATGCCCATATCATCAGCGATACCGAATACACGGCAGATATTCAGATCACCGACGACAAAATTACGGCGATCGGCCAGCAACTTGCTGCCCGCAGTGAAGAAACCGTCATTGATGCCACCGGTGCAACAGTCGTTCCGGGACTGATTGACGTCCATGTTCATTTTCGCGAACCCGGCTTTACTGCTAAAGAAACAATTAAAACCGGGGCTCAAGCAGCCGCACATGGCGGGTTTACGACGGTTGTTGCGATGAGCAATCTAAAACCTGTTCCTGACACAGTCGCCACCTTGACACCGGTATTGGCGAAAAACCATAGCGATGCCAAAATTACCGTCCGGCAGTTTGCTCCGATTACACATGATTTGCATTCCGATCAGATTGTTGACATGCCAGCTTTATTAGCAGCAGGGGCATTGGGCTTCTCCAACGACGGCGTTGGCGTTCAAGATGCCGATACCATGTATCAAGCCATGAAACAGGCCGCTAAACTGAAAGCACCGATTGTCGCCCATATCGAAGATGCCAGTCTCATGCACGGCGGCGTTATCAATGCCGGTCCGGTTGCCGAGAAGTTGAACTTACCTGGTATCATCAATCAGACTGAAAGCAGTCAGCTGGCACGCGATCTGGACTTGGCAGAAGCCACCGGTGTTCATTACCACGCCTGCCATGTTTCAACCCGTCAAAGCGTGGCCTTGATCCGCGAAGCCAAAAAACGCGGCATCCACGTCACCGCTGAAGTTTCGCCACATCACTTACTACTTGATGAAAATAATATCCCAGGCGATAACCCAATGTTCAAGATGAACCCGCCATTGCGTTCCCGCGCCGATCATCTGGCCTTACTTGAAGGCTTGCAAGACGGCACACTGGACATGATCGCCACCGATCACGCGCCGCATACAGCCGAAGAAAAATCCGGTTCCTTTAAAACCGCAGCATTCGGCATCGTCGGTTCCGAAACCGCCTTTCCACTGCTTTACACCAAACTGGTCAAATCAAAAATGTTCACGCTTAAGCAACTGATTGCCAAAATGAGCACGGTTCCAGCAAAGAAGTTTGGCCTACCAGGCGGCCATATCTCGGTAGGTGGTCCGGCTGATCTGACGATTCTCGATCTGGATACCACCTACACCATTGATCCTGCCGACTGGTTCTCCAAAGGCAAGAATTCACCGTTTATCGGCGAAAAGGTTCAGGGGCAGACGCTGTATACGATCAGTCGCGGGCAAATCGCCTATCAAAAGGGAGGACAAGCATGAAGCGCTATTTAATTCTTGAAGACGGCAGCGTTTTTCCTGGCGTCGGCTTTGGTGCGGAAACCGTCACAACCGGCGAAATTGTGTTTAATACCGGTATGAGCGGTTATCAGGAAACGATTACCGACCAAAGTTACAACGGCCAGATTATTACTTTCACGCAGCCGTTAATCGGCAATGTGGGGATCAACCGCGATGATTATGAAAGCATTGATCCCACCGCCAAAGGCATCGTGGTGCGGGAGGTAGCGCGGGTCACAGGCAACTGGCGCAGTCAGATGACACTCGATGAATTTCTTAAACGCAAACATATTCCGGGCATCAGCGGTGTTGACACCCGTGCTTTGACCAAGAAAATCCGGGAAGTTGGCGCCATGAAGGCCAGCATTGTGGATGCAGCCGATGAACATGCTTTCGATCAACTCAAAGCCTTGGTGCTTCCGAAGAATCAGGTGCAACAGGTTTCAACGCAGCAAGCCTATCCGGCACCTGGCACCGGCCGAAACGTCGTGGTCATTGATTTTGGCCTCAAACACAGCATTTTACGGGAATTAGCCAAGCGTCAATGCAACGTAACCGTGTTGCCAGCGACGACAACAGCTGCCACCATTCTTGAATTGGCACCGGATGGCGTGATGCTGACCAATGGCCCCGGTGATCCAAAAGATGTTCCGGAAGCGCTGGATATGATTCGCGGCATCGAAGGTAAAATTCCGTTATTCGGCATTTGCCTTGGCCACCAGTTGTTTGCCCTGGCCAATGGCGCCGACACTTTTAAGATGAAATACGGTCATCGCGGCTTTAACCATCCGGTCCGCGAGATTGCGACTGGGCGCATCGATTTTACCAGCCAAAACCACGGTTATGCCGTTGATCCGGACAGCATTGATCCGGACACCTTGTTAGTGACCCATGTTGAAATCAATGATGGTACGGTAGAAGGCTTGCGCCACCGGTTGTACCCGGCCTTCACGGTTCAGTTCCATCCGGATGCTGCTCCGGGTCCACATGACGCCGACCATCTTTTTGATGAATTTATGGAAATGATGGATGCATTTTCAGATCGTACGCAGAAAGGATAATCATGCCAAAACGTCAAGATATTCATAAAATCTTAGTGATCGGCTCAGGTCCGATTATCATCGGTCAGGCCGCAGAATTTGATTACTCAGGGACTCAGGCTTGCCTTGCCTTACGTGAAGAAGGCTATGAAGTTGTTTTGGTAAACTCCAATCCGGCCACCATCATGACCGACACGGAAATCGCGGATCGGGTTTATATCGAGCCATTGACGACCGTCGAATTCGTCAGTCAGATTCTGCGTAAAGAGTTGCCAGACGCCATTTTGCCGACAATCGGCGGACAAATCGGTCTGAACCTTGCCATGAAGTTAAGCAACACGGGCATCCTGGACGAGCTCGGCATCGAGTTGCTGGGAACCAAGCTCAGCGCGATCGATCAAGCCGAAGACCGCGAATTGTTCAAAAATCTGATGCAAAAACTCCACGAGCCGGTTCCGGAGTCCGCCATCGCCAACAACGTGGATGAAGCGCAGGAGTTTGCCGACAAAATCGGCTTTCCTGTCATCATTCGTCCGGCCTTCACCATGGGCGGTACAGGCGGCGGCATCGCCGATAATGAAAAAGAGCTTGCCGAAATTGCCGAAAACGGGTTGAACCTGAGCCCGGTCACCCAAGTGTTGATCGAGCGTTCCATCGCCGGCTATAAGGAAATCGAATTCGAAGTGATGCGCGATGCCTCCGATTCCGCCATTGTGGTCTGCAACATGGAAAACTTCGATCCAGTCGGTGTGCATACCGGCGATTCAATGGTCTTCGCGCCAACACAAACGCTCACGGATAAAGAAGTCCAGATGTTGCGTGACTCAGCTTTGAAGATCATTCGTGCGTTGAAGATTGAAGGCGGCTGCAATGTCCAGTTTGCCCTTGACCGCAACAGCTTTAAGTACTATGTCATTGAAGTCAATCCCCGGGTTTCCCGCTCCAGCGCGCTAGCTTCCAAGGCCACCGGTTATCCGATCGCCAAAATGGCCGCTAAAATTGCAGTCGGCTTGCATCTAGACGAAATCAAGAATCCGGTCACCAAGAAAACCTGGGCTGAATTCGAACCGGCCTTGGATTATGTGGTTACCAAATTACCGCGTTTCCCTTTCGATAAATTTGAAAACGGTGATCGCACCCTTGGCACACAGATGAAGGCTACTGGTGAAGTCATGGCGATCGGCCGAACACTTGAAGAAAGTCTGCTAAAAGCGGTACGCTCGCTTGAAGTCGGCCTCATTCATCCCCGTCGCCCGGCTTTTGCCAAGCTTAGCGACGATGAATTAAGCAAGCATATCATCCAAGCCAACGATGAACGCCTCTTTTATCTGGCTGAAGCATTTCGGCGGGATTATACCATTGATGAAGTTGCTGAATTGTCCAAAATGAACCCGTTTTTCCTCGACAAGATTAAACACATCGTCGAATTGGAACGAGCATTAGCTGCGCACAAGGCCGATTTACCATTGCTCGCCGAAGCAAAGCGTTATGGTTTTGCCGATGAAGAAATTGCCCAGCTTTGGGGCTTGCATGCGGATCAGATTAGGCAGATGCGCAAAGAACAGCACATTTTACCGGTTTACAAAATGGTCGATACCTGTGCCGGTGAATTTGCCAGTGATACCCCGTATTACTACAGCACTTATGAAAGCAGCACAGAAAGCTTCAAAAGCGATAAGCCAAGCGTCTTAGTCATCGGTTCCGGCCCGATTCGGATTGGCCAGGGGGTCGAATTCGACTATGCGACGGTTCACAGTGTTAAGGCCATTCAAAAAGCCGGCTATGAAGCGATCATCATGAACAGCAACCCAGAGACGGTTTCCACCGACTTTTCCATTGCGGATAAGCTGTATTTTGAACCGTTAACCCTTGAAGACGTTCTGAATGTCATCGATCTGGAACAACCAGAAGGCGTGATCGTGCAGTTTGGCGGCCAAACAGCGATTAATCTGGCGGAACCACTGGCCAAACGCGGGATTAAAATTCTTGGCACCTCCGTTGACGATCTTAACCGGGCGGAAGATCGGGATCTGTTTGATCAAGTCATCAAACAATTGAAGTTACCGCAACCAGAAGGCGGTACCGCAACCGATAAAGCCGGCGCACTGGCAGTTGCAGACAAGATCGGCTATCCGGTTTTGGTTCGGCCAAGTTACGTGTTAGGCGGTCGGGCGATGGAAATCGTGCATGATGCCGATGAATTAGCCAGTTACATTGACCGGGCAGTCTCGGTTTCCCACGATCATCCGGTTTTGATTGATCACTATCTGGTCGGCAAAGAATGTGAAGTTGATTGTATCTCCGATGGTGAAACGGTTGTTTTGCCGGGGATCATGGAACATATCGAACGCGCCGGCATTCACAGTGGCGACTCGATGGCCGTTTATCCGCCGCAAACCTTCAGTCAGGACATCATTGACCAGATTACCGATGCAACGATCAAACTTTCACGGGCTTTGAATTGCATCGGCTTGATGAACGTCCAATTCATCATTCATCAAGGCAAAGCGTATGTCATCGAAGTCAATCCGCGAGCCAGCCGCACCGTTCCTTTCTTGAGTAAAGTGACCAACGTCAAACTGGCACAAGTCGCAACCTTGGCAATTCTTGGATTGAGCCTGAAAGAGCAGGGCTTCAAAACGGGCCTACTGCCAAACCAGGCAGGGATCCACGTCAAAGCACCGGTGTTCAGCTTCTCCAAGTTGAATCACGTCGATAGCCTGTTAGGGCCGGAAATGAAGTCCACCGGTGAAGTCATGGGCAGTGATACAACTCTAGCCAAAGCTTTGTATAAAGCGTTCGAAGCAGCCGGTATGCATTTGCCGCAATTCGGTCGCGCTTTAATCACGGTTAAAGACGCTGATAAAACCGAGGCAACCGAATTGGCTAAACGATTCCGCGAAGTCGGTTACCAACTGGTCGCCACCAGCGGCACAGCCAAAGCATTTGAAAACGCCGGGATTACGGTTGAAACCATCGAGAAACTCGATAGCGGCAAAGAAACTATTTTGGAAGACATTGCCGACCGCAAGATTCAGCTGGTGATCAACACCATGACCGCCGACAAGAAGACCTCAAGTGATGGCTTCCGCATTCGGGAAACTGCTATCGAACATGGCGTACCATTGATGACCAGCCTCGATACTGCAGATGCCATTTTGAAGGTCTTGGAATCACGGGCATTCTCAATGACACCAATTAGAAGTTAAAGCCGACAACTGCTGGCAGCAGCAGCCGTTACAACAAAGGAGGCAGCGTCACATGATTGAATTACCCGGCTTTACGATGAAGAATCCGTTCATGCCCGCCAGCGGGACATTTGGTTTTGGCGAACAATACGCCAAACAGTATGACTTAAATCAGCTAGGGGCATTGGTGACCAAATCAACCACCTTATTGCCGCGGGTTGGCAATAAAGGCGAGATTTTTGCGGATGGTCCGAGCAGTACGCTCAATGCCGTGGGGTTAAAGAATCCGGGATCCGAGGTAGTTTTACACGAAAAGTTACCTTGGTTGGCAAAGAACTATCCTGATTTGCCAATCATCGCAAGTATTGCCGGTGCTGATGTTGCCGAATATGCAGCGGTTGCCAAAAAGTTGAGCGCGGCCCCAAATGTCAAAGCTCTGGAAGTTAACATTTCCTGCCCAAATGTGAAACAAGGCGGCATGGCGTTTGGTACGGATCCGGCGGTAGCTGCTGCGGTCACACGCGCTGTAAAAGAAGCCAGTTCGGTCCCGATTTTTGTTAAACTCACGCCTAATGTCACTGACATCACCGTAATTGCTAAAGCAGTCGAAGCCGCTGGTGCAGATGGCATCTCCTTGATTAACACGCTGGTAGGCATGCGCTTGGACGTTCACACTGGCCAACCAGTTTTAGATAATGTAACCGGCGGCGTGTCCGGGCCGGCAATCTTCCCGATAGCACTGCATCTGGTTTATCAGGTTGCCCACACTGTTCATGTTCCGATTATCGGCATGGGCGGGGTCAGCTCAGGCCATGATGCTGCCGAGATGTTAGCCGCGGGTGCCCAGGCAGTCGCAATCGGATCGGCCAATTACTACGAAGAAAAGGCAATTCCCAAAATTGCCGCAGCATTTGCACGCATTCAGGAAGGACAGGCGGTATGACACCTATCATTGCACTCGATTTTAAAGATCAGGCGACCACGCTTGATTTTTTAGCGCGTTTTCCCAAAGATGAACGACTTTTCGTCAAAATCGGGATGGAGCTTTTCTATGCCGAAGGACCGGCGATTATCACCGCCATTCAGGCAGCGCACCCGGTTGATATTTTCCTCGACCTTAAATTGCATGATATTCCGAACACGGTTGAAAAAGCCGCTTGGCAATTAGGCAAATTAGGTGTGGCGCTGACAACTGTCCACGCAGCCGGCGGTAAGGAAATGATGCTGGCAGCCAAACGCGGCTTGCTGGCAGGTGCCAAAGCCGCGAATCATCCGGCGCCTAAAATGCTTGCCATTACCCACCTGACTTCAACCGATCAAACCATGTTGGAAAACCAATTGTCCATCGATGTGCCACTTAATCAAGCGGTTCAACACTTGGCAGCCATCGCGCAGGCCAGTGATGCAGACGGCGTTGTTGCCAGTGCCTTGGAAACGCCATTGATCCGCAGTGTGACTAAACCCGAGTTTCTCGTCGTCACACCGGGCATCCGGCCACACGGTGCGGCAATCGGCGACCAAAAAAGGGTGGTAACACCAGGGCGGGCCAAACGGTTAGGCAGTTCAGCCATTGTTGTCGGCCGCCCGATCACACAGGCACCTGATCCAGTTGAAGCCTATCAATCGATTAAGAAAGCGTGGGAAACAGCACATGACTAAACTAGAAAATCAAATTGCCAGCGATTTACTCCGCATCAAAGCCGTCACATTACGTCCCGAAGCACCGTTTACCTGGGCAAGTGGGTTAAAAAGTCCGATTTACACCGATAATCGTCTCACCATCGGTTATCCTGACGTCCGCAGTAAAATTGCGGCTGGCCTGGCCCAGGAAATCGTGGCTCATTACCCGGACGTGACGGCCATCGGTGGGGTGGCCACCGCCGGCATTCCGCATGCAGCCTTAGTCGCCAATCTGCTCAACTTGCCACTGGTTTACATTCGGAGTAAGCCTAAAGACCACGGGCAGGGGAGACAAATCGAAGGGCACCTGCCTGAAGACGCCAAACTGGTCGTCATTGATGACCTGCTATCAACAGGTGGTTCCGTGCTCAGTGCCGTGGCCGCAGCACAAAAAGACGGCGTCAACGTTTTAGGTGTCGCAGCAATCTTCAGTTACCAGCTGGCAGCAGTGACCGCTAACTTCGCCAAGGCGGATTTGCCATTCTTCACGCTGACGAATTATACGGCGCTCATTCAAACAGCTGAAGCCCAAGGCGCCATTACGACTCAGCAGCTAAGTTCCTTGCACCAATGGCGTGAGGATCCCGCCAAGTGGGGCGATCGGTTCCAATAATCGCTGGGCCGTCGAGCATATTCATCAAAATTAATCGGAAAGACCCTGTCAGCAATGTTGAAAATTGACACTGCTGACAGGGTCTTTATTTAGCGTGATTGTAAATGATTGAGCATAGAGACTGTTTCATGTTAAGAGTGATGAGCGTCAACAACGATCATTGAATCACAATCGAAGCTGAAGATACTTAGTAGAGGTTAAATACACCCTCAAAAATTGCATCAACAAGTGAAACTTTCTTGTTTTAAAGTTCACATATCGGCGGCAAAAGAAGTTGATTTCGCGATTGCATTTACCGTTATGAACATTGCAATGTCCACTGATGTATAACAGAAAAATTCCGTTAATTAATTTTAATCTAATGCTAGACTTATCTGGACATCTTCTGTTAATATTCTCATTACATTCTTATTAAGGGGGAAAATTCAATGGCCGGAGATTCAACAACAAAAGGAATGCCAGCTGCAGCCGAAACACTTGCAGACGCACCGATGCAAGGAGAGACGAGATCTACACCTCAAGCGACAACTGCCCAGGCAGCCAGTATGACGGTGGCGGCTTTTATCAATAAGGTTTTATCAGGAACAGCGTTGGGGGTCATTATTGGATTGATTCCAAATGCGGTTTTGTCCGGTATTCTCAAGTATTTTGGAACGAACACATTCGCAGTAACCTTGACGCAAGTCGCAGCCATTTTTCAAATTGCCACCCCCTTAATTATTGGCGGCTTAATCGCGCTGCAATTTGAACTGAAGCCTTTGCAGATGATGGTAACGGCAGGGGCAGCGTTTGTTGGCTCAGGCGTCGTGAAATTCAACCCGGCCACGAAAGCCTATGTTGGTGCCGGGACCGGCGATTTGATCAATACCATGATTACGGCATCAATCGCCGTCCTAGTCTTGCTATGGGTTAAAGATCGGTTTGGTTCAACCGCGGTCATTGCCATACCAATTCTAGTCGGATGTGGTGTTGCCTATATTGGGGTACTGTTGCTGCCATTCATTGCTGCTTTCACAACGGCGATCGGCGATGTTATCAATAGCTTCACCACCTTGCAACCGATTCTGATGGCTGTTCTGATCTGTTGCTCTTTTGCGATTCTAATTGTCAGTCCAATTTCAACCGTTGCTATCGGGCTGGCGATTCAACTTCACGGCGTTTCGGCAGGCGCGTCGGCGATGGGTGTTGCCGCTACAACCTTGGCACTGGTGGTTTATTCCTGGAAGGTCAACAAATCTGGCGTCACGATTGCCATTGCACTAGGCGGGATGAAAATCATGATGCCCAATCTGTTTAAGCATCCGATTATCCTATTGCCATGTTTGTTCACGGCGATCATCTCCGCAATTCCGGTCGCGTTATTGTCAATCAGCGGGACGCCACAGTCGGCCGGCTTCGGGATTGTTGGCATGGTCGGCCCGCTTGCCGCTATGGATGCGGGGTTGGCGATTCCGCTGGTCTTACTCTGCTGGATCGTCATTCCAGTAGCGGCAGCATTGCTCAGCAAAGTGTTATTTGAAAAGATGCTAAAATTGTTCGACAGCCGAATCGTTTTCAAATTTTTGGGTTAGTAAAAACGCACCCTAAAAAATATCCAAAAATAGTAACCAAAAAATGACCAAACATCCCCAATCGAAAACGGGTATGTTCGGTCATTTTTTATTGGCCGTGGAACATGATCGCGCAGTCTCAATCTTACCTAGACACTGCTTCATTCAAGATGCTTATGGCCTTGAGCGTCGTAAACACGATGGTCGTTGATGGCAACTTTGGCGTTTACCGCTTCAGCCAGATCAATCCCTTTAATTTCGGCAATGCCTAGCAGATAAATGGTGACGTCAGCCAGTTCTTCGGCGATGTTGTCTTGGTCGCGCTTAAGCAGTGCTGTGGTTAGTTCAGCCATTTCATGGTAGGCAAGCAACATTTCAAAATTGGTGTCGGTCGTGTTCCAGCCATGTTTAACTTTGTTAGCAATAATGTGCTTTTGAATCGGACGACTAATTTGCGCAGATGTGTTGGTCATTTAAAATCCCTTTCTATTTTGTCGGCGGGGTGCGCAGTTTGTCGACTAATTCAGCATCTGGCGTAACACTCACCGTTCTTTGCCCTTCGTAAACAACAAAGCCGGGTTTGGCGCCATTGGGTTTACGAATTTTCTTCACTTCAATCCAATCAACGGGAACATTGGCACTTTCCCGAGCTTTAGAAAAATATGCCGCTAATTTAGCCGCTTCTAGCAGTGTTTTCTCACTGGGCTTACTGCTGTCGATAATGACGTGCGAGCCGGGAATATCTTTGACATGCAGCCAAATATCGGTTTTCTTGGCGGTATGCAAGGTCAGTTGATCATTCTGTAAATTGTTCTTGCCCACCCAGATTTTAGTCCCATCACTGGCATAAAATTGATCCGGCTTGGAAACTTTCTGGCGTTTGTTACCTTTCTTCTGCTTCTGTTTCCGTAAATAACCTTGCTGCTGCAGCTCAAGGCGAATATCGGCTAAATCTTTGGGGCTGGCCACATTAATTTGGGCCATAATGCCTTCCAGATAATCGAGTTCTTCCTGATTTTCCTGCATCTGTTGATTCACATGCGCGACCGCATTGCGTAACTTCGTGTATTTGGCAAAATATTTCTGGGCATTACGGGATGGCGTGAGCTGATTCGAGAGTGTAATCTTAATCGGTTGATTATCCGCATAAAAATTCGGTAGTTCAATGCTGGTCATGCCCCGTTGCACCTGACTCAGATACGTCGTCAGAATTTCGCCACGAATGCGGTAATCATCGGCCTTCTCCGTTTCCTCCAGCGTTCGTTTCAATTTACGCTGTTTTTTACGGTCTTTGTCGATGACATTTTTAATCACATGAATCAAGTTGCCGCCTTGTTGCAAGACGCGATCGTGCTCGGCTTTTTGTTCATAATAAGCATCAAGCATCGTGCTCAAGGTCGGGTAGTGCTGCTGATCACCTGACAGCGACTGATAGGGGATGGCAGTAAAAACCGCTTTTTTGCCTTGTATTGTGATGGTTGGCGCCGGCGTTGCCAGTTCCTTGAAAAAGCCATCCCATCCATTATCGCCTTGATTAAGACGCAAAGCTAGTTCCGCAGCGGAATCCTTGGCTAGTCCTTGATAATGTTGCTGAAGTAAGGAAGCACGACTCTGCGTTGGCGTCACTTGACGCTCTAATTCGTGATAAAGTCGATCAGGATCATCAAACGGATTGATTTTGTCCTGCTTTGGCGGCTCCACATACGGCGCACCCGGCATCAACGGGCGGTACCGATTCTGGTCGGCCGAGACATGACGAATCAAATCAATGATTTTCCCGGTTCGCTTGCTAACCAAAAAAATATTACTGTGTCGACCCATCATCTCGATAATTAGCCGCAATCCCAGTTCATCACCAAGTTCATCGCGCGTCGAGAATTCAAAATGCAGCACCCGATCGTTTTGCACCTGATGAACTGCCGTTAATGTTGCGGCGTTAAAATACTTTCGCAGTGTCATGGTAAAGGTAGCGGGAACATCGGGATTCGTAAAAGGAATATGGATAATTTGTACCCGCGCGTACTGCGGATTGGCCGACAGCAGCAGGGGATGATTTTTACGTCCAGCTCGAATGGTAATCACGACTTCGTTTTCATAAGGCTGTTGAATTTTTGCAACACGGCCTCCGCTTAAGATTCCGTTAAGCTCTTGGGCCATGGCATGAGTAAAGATTCCATCAAAAGACATGTTAATCCGCTCGCTTTCCAATTGTCCCAATCATTTTACCGGTTTTAAGGCGTTTATGGAAGAGCGAGAGATTTGCGGCCTTCAGTAGGATCAAGATTGAGGAAAATGACGGCGCTCTAGTGAAACCTTCTATTTTCAGTCATCGATCAACTCTGCCCCAACATCTTTCCCCCAATCAGGCTCAGGTGTGTCGATACTACCGTGGGCCGCATCCTGTTCGCGAATGATCGACCATAGATCCGACTTTTGTTCTTTATCGATCATAACTTGTCCATGATCAGTCAGCTGAAAAACAAGCTTATCATGATCGGTCAATCCCAGTTTTTCACGAACGACCTTGGGAATGGTGATCTGGTGCTTACTGGTCATTTTGGCCACTGCCAATGTGGTATGCTTTGAAGTCACCATTGCAAGGTCCTCCTTAGAATTGTCTATGCTCAAAATATAGCATAGTTAGTGTTGAAAGGTAGTATCTGGAGAACGGTCCGTCAAATTTAGATAACACGCTTCTCGGGTGTTTCTGCTTGATCCTGGCATTTTATGGTATGATGTAGACAATCATTTTTGAAAAAGTAGGTGCCTCTATGAAAACTGCTATCGTGACGGATAGTACCTGTTATCTGCCGCAAACCGAAATCGACAAACATCACATTACCGTGGTGCCGATTCCGGTCATTCTTGACGGCGCAGTCTATGACGAAGGTAAGGATATTACCACAGAAGAATTCTACGCCAAACTAAAAACCGCAAAAACGTTTCCTAGCACCACGCAACCGCCATTGGGTGAGATACTGAAGCTTTACGAAAATCTTGCCAATGAAGGCTACGACACCATTATTAGTATTCATCTTGCCAGCACGATTTCCGGCTTTGTCAATACCTTAAAAGGTGCCGTTGATGAAGTTCATGGCGCTAAAGTTTATGTTTACGATTCCCAAATTACCGTTATCCTAATGGGCTGGTTGGTTCTGGCCGCAGCGCAAATGGCTGAGGCCGGTAAGGATCCGGAAGCCATTTTGGCCCGGCTGGATGATCTGCGTAGCACCATGGGCGAATACTTCATTGTCAACGACTTGCAGAACCTCGTCCGGGGCGGTCGGCTAAGCAACGCTTCGGCCTTCATCGGCGGTATGCTGAAAATTAAGCCATTATTAACTTTCGACGATCAGTCCCATAAAATCGTCGCTATCGAAAAAATCCGCTCCATCAAAAAAGCTTACGCACGGGTTGAGACATTGTTCCAGGAAGAACTTGAACGAGTCGATTATCCGATTCGCGCTGTGGTGATTCACGCGAACGATCCTGAAGAGGCACAGCGTTGGTTGACGGATCTCCAACAAAAGTTCCCAACTGTGCCATTTGAGCTTTCCTATTTCGGCCCGGTTGTCGGAACACACTTAGGCGAAAAAGCCATTGCATTAGCGTGGATGAAGGATTTCACCAAAGCATAAGTAAAGTCGCGTCCAGGCGCGGCTTTTTTGATTTGAGCGTGAGCAGGAGCGCGTTATTGAAAGGAGATTTCAGCATGTTTTTTGACCAACCCTTAGCAAAGGGGAAAATTTTAAGTGAAACGCCGCATTATCATGGTCCGATTTTCGATGTCGTCACGCAAAAAATCAAAACGCCTGATGGTCTAACCGTTGAACGCGATTTGATTCGCCATGCCAATGCCGTCGCTATGTTGGCGCTGACAAACGATGGGCGAGTGTTGGTCAATCGGGAATATCGGGTAGCAACGAACAGCGAAGTTTTCGGATTGCCTGCCGGATTAATCGATCCCGGTGAGGATTGGCAAACGGCAGCAAGCAGGGAACTGCACGAGGAAACCGGTTATCTGACCCATGATTTGCAGTGGCTGACCGCGGTCCGTTCCAGCGAAGGGATGACCGATGAAACAGTCAATCTTGTGCTGGCCAAAATTGACTTAGCCGCCAAAACGTCGCAAGATTTCGATAAGGACGAATTCGTCACCAGCCGTTTAGTGCCGTTTTCTGAGCTGGTTGAAGGCGTCAAAGCAGGTAAAATCAACTCGGCTCAAACCGTTGCGGCAGTGACTTACTATTTAGCCTTTGTTGCCAATAGCTGAAGTTCGCTGATCCATGACACCAAACAGGCACTAAAGGACTGAATTCCGTCTTTTAGTGCCTGTTTGTGCGGGCAAAAGTCGATGGCGTAAGACTGTTGGCAACGAACTTCGTCTGGCATAAATGATGTAAAAGGCTCCAACATCTTTTATATTTAGCACAATTGAATAACGTTTGAAACTTTCAAGCGAGAAAAGCCAGGTTAGGCTCTGTTACATTTATGAATATTTATGCATTTTATATTTACATTGCACCCAAATGCGGGTAAACTCTAAAGCAATTAAGAAAGCAGGTGGCGTGATGTTGCGCAAAAGTATCGCCGGGTTGCCGGATTACGTATCGGACAGCACCCCGGAAAGAATCGCCAAGGCGGCAGGTTTGGCAAAACTGACGCGTTTATCTTTTAATGAAAATCCAGTCGGCACTTCTCCTAAAGTGCAGGAGGCCATTGCCAACTGGACTTTTTCACAAGCCCGCAGTTACCCTGATCCGGATGCCATGCCGCTGCGAAATGCCGTTGCTGAGCGGCTGCAGGTGCCTGCTGATCAACTGCTTTTTTCAAGTGGCTTGGACGAAATGATTGCTTTAATTTGCCGGACCTTCCTGGACGTTGGCGACGAGAGCCTCCAACCATGGCCGACTTATCCGGAATATCAGTTGCAAGCAGCAATTGCCGGTGCCGTGACGGTCAATGCGCCGGTCGACGATGCCACAGGACGCATTGATCTTCAAGCCTTGCTAACCGGCATCACGGCAAAAACCAAAGTCATTTGGTTATGCAATCCAAACAATCCCACCGGAACCTACTTGCAGGTCAGTGAAATTGCTGAATTCATGGCGCAAGTACCGGCGAAAATCCTGGTTGTGGTGGATGAAGCCTATATTGACTTTGTTGATCAGGTCCCCAATCCTTCAGTCTTGTCGCTGATCACAAAGTTCGCCAATTTATTGGTAATGCGCACCTTTTCCAAGCTTTACGGGCTCGCCAATTTCCGCGTCGGCTTTAGCATCGTCCCTAAGGCGCTTATCCCAAAAATGCAAAACGTGCGCTTGCCTTATAACATTAGCGGTCTCAGCCAAACGGCCGCTTTGGCAGCATGGAAAGATGTTGCCTTCACGCAAAAAGTTAAACGCCAACTTTTTGCGGCGCGCCAGCAATGGACAGCATTCTTCGATCACCATCACATCCGGCATTACGCCACCCAGACCAACTTTATGCTGTACCAAGTGGCGCAACCACAAGCATTAGGCGCTTTCTTAAAGCAACATGGCTATCTGGTGCGCGATAGTATGGTTCCCGGATGGATTCGTCAAAGCTTTGGAACCCCAGAACAGGATGCAGAAGTGCAGGGGTTGTTGCTCGATTTTCTGAAGACGACATCTCCGCTGGCAAAATGATCATTTTGAATATCGCAATCTCGTTCTTGCATCTAAATTAAAAAACAAACGGTTGGCAATCGGCGGAACCTAATGCAGTTATTTTAAAAAAGTGGTTGACATTTTTCTAAAGGTCGTTATGATTAGAGTCACATTAACAAACATGAAGTTGTGATTAGACCAAGTAAGCTACCACCGATCCCAAGAGAGCGCCCATTGCTGAGAAGGCGCGATCGACCAGCCGAACACACATCTAAGAACTTGATGGCTGAACCAAGTAGGCTGTCACGCACCCGTTGCGTTATCACCGCTACCAGCCACAGTTCGCGCAAGCCGACGTGCGGCTGGTAGGTGAGGTTTGGGTCGTGAGATCCAAACAAAATTGAGGTGGTACCGCGATCACTAATCGCCCTCGAAAACGTAAAAACGTTTTCGGGGGCTTTTTTTTGAGCGCGAGCCGGCGCGCTTAGGGGTCGGAGTGTAAGCGGCCTCAGGCGTGATGGCCCGAACTTAGGCCATTGCGACTGGGGTCCTTACACGCAGACCCCTGCGCCGGGGAGCGCGTTATAGAAAGCTGAGCGTGAGCCAGCCCGGTTAGAAACCGGAGTGTAAGCGGCCTTGGGCGTGATGGCCCGGGTTTAGGCCATTGCGACCAAGGTCCTTACACGCAGGTTTCTGGGCTGGTGAACGCGTTATGGTGTGAGCGTGAGCCGGCGCGCTATAGAAAGCAAAAATTCAGCCAGACTAATCACCAGCCAACAGACCACCACCAACAACTTCACACCAGAAAAACCCGCATCACCGAAAGGAGCACCGTTATGTCAAATCGCCATTTACCTGTTGGTACCCGCGACGAATTCGGGCCGCGCGCTATCCGTAAAGAAAACCTAATTCAAATCATGAGCCGCCATTTGATCGATGCCGGATTCGATCGGGTCAAAACGCCCTTGTTGGAATATCGCGATGTTTTCCAGCCGCTGACCGTCACGGGTGAACAACCTTATCAGATGCTCGATGACGCAGGGGAGACAGTTGTGATGCGACCGGATTTGACGTTGCCGTTGGCGCGCTTATTGAGCACTACCAATATTCAGCCGCCGGTTCACTGGTGGTATGTCGGTGATATTTTCCGCGTTAGAAAAAGTCTGAGCGGTACTTACAATCAAATTACCCAAGCAGGCATTGAGTTGATCGGTTACGCGTCTTTGAAAGCCGAATGGGCGTGTTTAAGCGAAGCCATCCGCATTTGTGATGACTTGCAGGTTGCCGATTTAACGCTGGAGCTTTCCGATGCGCGCTTTGTTCCGCAAATTCTGCAGGCTTTAGCGCTGGATCCCGAGACCAAGCAGGCACTGCAGAAAGCCTTTTTTACGAAGAATCTTAGTGCCTACGAACGACTGATCGAACCACTTGCCGACAATGCGCTATACCCATTCTTAAAACAGTGGCCTTGGTTATTCGGCCCGGCTGCCAATGTTTTCGAACAATTAAGGCAATTATTGCCACCGGCATTTGTAAGCGATCAGGTAGCACGTCTTCAAGCGACCGTCGATTTCTTAAAGGAGCAGTTTCCGAACCTTAACGTCACACTGGATTTAACCAGTCAGCCACCGCAATCGTATTATACCGGCATTTTCTTCCACGCTTACGTCCCTAATCGGCGCGAATATCTGTTTAGCGGCGGGCGCTACGACCGGCTCATGGCCAGCTTTCAACGCGATCTGCTGCCGGCAGTCGGATTGGCATTTGATGTTGATGCCTTAACGGACACCGTTCAGGAACCGACCGCATCGCCGCAGACCTTTGTCTATGGCTTACCTTCCCAGTGGCAGGAAGCAGCAGCGGTTGTCGCCACAACGCCCAATGCCCGGCTTTGCCTCGTTGATTCGCTTGCTGAAGCCCGAGCATTGGCACAAAGCCGCCATGCCCACTTAATTGATCTTTCCCCTAAGGAGGCCACGTTATGACCCTAACCATTGCATTGGCAAAAGGCAGGACAACTGCACAGGTGCTGCCGCTACTCAGCGCTGCCGGTATTGACTGTACGGCACTTCAGGAAAAAAGCAGGCGCTTACTCTTTACCGATGACCCCGATTTTCACTTTGTCCTTGTCAAAGCGCCTGATGTCTTGACTTACCTAAACCGCGGCACCGTTGATATTGGCATCGTCGGTTCAGATATTCTCGAGGAACAAGGCCACCAGCAATTTGACCTGTTGGATCTTAGAACCGGCCGTTGCCGCTTCATCCTCGCATCGACCCCTGATTTTGACCCACATCAGACAAGTCGCAAACGAATCGCCACCAAATATCCGCACATTGCGCAGCGCTATTTTCAAACACAAGGTGAAGAAGTTGAGATGATTAAAATCGAAGGCTCAGTTGAACTAGCACCGCTGACCGGCATGGCTGATGCAATTGTCGACATCACGGAAACCGGGACGACTTTACGGGAAAATCATCTAAAAGTCTTTGCTACACTGACGCCAGTATCCACCCATCTTGTGGTGAATCGGCTGGCGCTCAAGCAAAAGAAAACTGCCATTTATCAACTTATCCAGGCACTGAAACGGGTTCGTCCCCAGGAGGTTTAACATGAAAATTCTTACCGGCACTTTAACCCAGCTTCAACAACAAGTCGCCGCCCGTGAACAAAACCTAACGCAAAACACGGTGGTTCAAACAACCGTACAGGAAATTCTGGCAACGGTGAAAGCACAAGGAGACACTGCTTTACGCAACTACAGCGAGCAGCTTGATCACGTCTCAATCGACGACCTGCGCGTTCCACAAGCCACAATTGATGCTGCCTTAGCAAACTTATCACCTGAATTATTAGCAGCACTTAACTTGGCCAAGACCAACATCACAAGTTACCACCAGTTAGAAACCAGCCACGGTTTCATCGATAGTCCATCCCCGGGCATCATTCGCGGCCAAAAAGTGACGCCGCTTGATGCGGTTGGTTTGTATGTTCCCGGAGGCACTGCTGCTTATCCGTCAACGATTCTTATGACGGCGATCCCGGCCAAACTTGCGGGCGTCAAGAAAATCGTCATGGTGACACCACCGCAAAAAGCGGGGCTTAATCCGGTGATTTTGGCCGCTGCCAAATTAGCTGGCATTGACGAAATATACCAGGTCGGCGGCGCCCAGGCGATCGGTGCCTTGGCTTTTGGTACCGAGACCATCCCGCGCGTTGACAAAATAATGGGCCCGGGGAATCAATACGTTGCAGAGGCCAAGAAACAGGTCTTCGGAGCCGTTGCCATTGATATGATTGCCGGTCCATCGGAAATCGGAATTATCGCCGACGATTCGGCCGATCCTGTCCGAGTAGCCGCCGACCTATTATCGCAAGCAGAACATGATCCCAACGCCCGGGCAATGCTCGTTACAACTAGTGAAAAGTTGGCTCAGGCCGTCAGTGATCAAGTCGATGTTCAATTAGCAACGTTGCCGCGGGCGGCCATTGCCCGCACTGCAATCAGGAATCAGGGCTTTATTGCTGTTGTTAACGACACGGATGCCGCATTTACCCTCATGAACACGATTGCGCCGGAACACTTGGAGATCCAATTGCCGGATCCGATAACCTACTTAAATCAAATCCACCACGCCGGCTCGGTATTCCTTGGCGAAAATGCTGCAGAACCGGTAGGCGATTATGTAGCCGGCCCGAACCATGTCTTGCCGACTGCCGGATCGGCGCGATTTTTCTCACCCTTAGGCGTTTATGATTTTGTGAAACGAACCCAATTTATTCAATACAGTTCCGAAGCGCTAGCGCAGCAAGCCAATGCGATTGTCACGTTGGCGCGAACCGAAGGGCTGGACGGTCACGCCGAGGCGATTTTGAAACGAACAACCCGATAAACGTTTGCCAACGTATCACTGAGCGACAAGGAGGTATTCCCATGCGAACAGCCACGATCACCCGAACAACCAAAGAAACCCAAATTACGATTAGTCTCAACCTTGATCAGCAAAGCGGTATTGCCATCGATACGGGCATTGGCTTTTTTGACCATATGCTAGAGGCGTTTGCCAAGCATGGCCGCTTTGGCCTGACAATCAAAGCCCAAGGCGACCTGGATGTCGACCCGCATCACACGATTGAAGATACCGGCATTGTCTTAGGTAACTGTTTTAAGCAAGCGCTCGGTGACAAAGCGGGTATTGAACGTTTTGGCAGCGCCTTTGTCCCCATGGATGAAACACTGGCGCGCGTGGTCGTTGATCTTTCCGGTCGCGCTTATCTAGTGTTTGACGCCGAGTTAACCAACCAACGATTGGGGGGCTTTGACACGGAAGTCACCGAAGACTTTTTCCAGGCAATTGCCTTTGCCGGCGAGTTTAACCTGCATGCTGCTGTTTTATATGGACGCAATACCCATCATAAAATTGAGGCCTTGTTCAAAGCGCTCGGTCGCAGCATGCAAGCAGCCGTCTCCGAGAATCCGGCTGTCAAGGGGATTCCTTCAACTAAGGGAGTGATTTGATGATCGTCATCGTGGACTATGACACCGGCAACACGCTTAACGTCAAAAAAGCGCTTGATTATTTGGCAATCGATAATCAGCTTTCCGCCGATCCCGCCGTCATCATGGCAGCAAGCGGTCTGATTTTGCCAGGCGTGGGCGCCTTCAAAACAGCCATGAACGCCTTACAGCAAAGACATCTCATCTCGGTGATTCAGGCCTTCGCCGCCACCGGTAAACCATTACTTGGCATCTGCTTAGGCATGCAGCTGTTGTTCGATCGCAGCGAGGAGTTTGGTGAAACGCAAGGCTTGGGACTTATCCCCGGCCAGGTCGTCGCGATTCCGACAAAAGAGGGTATCACGATCCCGCACATGGGCTGGAACACTAACACACTGACCCAAAACGATCCGTTTGCAGCAGGATTTGCCAATCAAGCGACTTATTTCGTCCATTCCTATTACGTCCAGACAAAAAGCACGTTTACACTTGCCACAACCGATTACGGCCAACCGCTGACCAGTATCGTTCGGCGCCAAAATATTCTCGGCACGCAATTTCACCCAGAAAAAAGCGGTGCGATTGGCCTTGCCGGTTTGCAGCGTTTTAAGGAGATGACCGACCATGCAACTTTATCCAGCCATTGATTTATTAGCCGGCAAAAGCGTCCGCTTAACGCAAGGCGATTACCAACGCGTCAGTTTAAGCGCGGACCCGTTGGACCAGGTGGCACGGTTAAATGCTGCGGGTTTAACCCGTCTGCACTTGGTTGATTTAGACGGCGCACGCGCCCAACAACCGATTAATCAAGCTGCCATCAAGACCATTCGCCAACACACCTCGGCGTTTATCGAACTTGGCGGCGGTATTCGCAATCTGGCAACGATGAATGAATATCTGACAGCCGGTATTGATCGCCTTGTCCTCGGTTCCGTTGCCATTACGGATCCTGAAATGGTTGAGCAGGCGATTGCGCAATTTGGTTCACGGCGAATTGTTGTCGGCATTGACGTTCGCTCTGGCAAAGTCGCCACAAACGGCTGGCTGACCACGACTCGGCAAAACGCCGTGGACGTGATGAAAACGATGCAGGCAGCCGGTGTGCAAACAGTGATCGTGACCGATATTGGCCGGGATGGCACGATGCAAGGGCCAAATGTTAATTTACTCAGGACGCTTCAACACGCCATCCCTGAGATCAACATTGTGGCCAGTGGTGGTGTTCGGACGCTGACTGACTTAACCGCGTTGCGCACAGCCGGCATTCACGCGGCCATTATCGGCAAAGCGTGGCAAACCGGCGCCATCGAACTGAACAAGCTCAAAGAATTGGAGGATGACGATGCTGACCAAACGAATTATTCCATGCCTTGATGTCGATCAGGGACGGGTTAAAAAAGGCGTTCATTTCATTCAACTCAAAGATGTCGGCGACCCGGTTGCCATCGCCAAAGCTTATGAAGCTCAAGGAGCCGATGAACTTGTCTTTTTGGACATCACCGCCACGACTGATGCCCGCCAAACGATGACGCAAACAGTGGCCGCAGTGGCAGCGCAGGTTTTCATGCCACTCACGGTTGGTGGCGGGATTCGCTCAGTCGCCGATATGCATGACTTGTTACGGGCTGGAGCGGACAAGATTGCTTTAAACTCGGCCGCTGTGAAGCAGCCGGAACTTATCACGGCCGGTGCCGAGACATTCGGGAGTCAGGCGGTCGTAGTCGCCATTGACACCCGGTGGCAACCTGAGCGCCAACGCTATCAGGTCACAATTAATGGTGGCCGCACGCCGATGGATCTCGATGCGATTCAGTGGGCCAAACAGGCAGTCGCTGCCGGAGCAGGCGAGCTATTGGTCACATCAATGGACGCCGATGGCACTCAGAAAGGCTTCGACTTAAACTTGTATCGCCAATTAAGTGCCGCGGTGACAGTTCCCATTGTCGCAAGCGGCGGTGCAGGTTCTGCTGAAGATTTCGTTGCCTTGTTCAAAGAGACCGCCGTTTCGGCCGGCCTCGCTGCATCGATTTTCCATTTTGGTCAATTAACCATCCCCAAAGTCAAAACGGTTTTGAAACAAGCAAAGGTGGCGGTTCGATGATAACACTTGATTTTAAAAAGGGATCAGGATTGATCACAACGGTTATTCAAGATGTCCGAACCCAACAGGTTTTGATGGTGGCGTACATGAATGCTGAAAGTTTTGAGAAAACCCTGGCAACCGGCGAAACCTGGTTTTGGTCGCGCAGTCGCCAGAAGTTGTGGCACAAAGGTGAAACTAGCGGCAACATTCAAAAAGTCCAATCGATCGCGGTTGACTGCGATGCAGACACATTGTTGATATCGGTTCTACCCGCCGGCCCTGCCTGCCACACTGGGCACACAAGTTGTTTTTATCGTTCTTATGCAAGAAAGGAATGACCTGCCATGACAGCTGCCAAACAAAGTATCACCGAACTATATGAACTCATCAAAGACCGCCAAACCCAGCCAATTCCCGGTTCCTATACGGATTATCTCTTCACCAAAGGACTCGACAAGATTCTAAAAAAAGTCGGCGAAGAAAGCACCGAGGTCATTGTCGCTGCCAAAAATCCTGATGACGCCGCCTTCATCCTCGAAGTCGCTGATTTGACTTATCACGTTCTGGTGTTGATGGTTGAACGGGGTATTAAGCTTGATCAGATCGAAGCGGAATTGGCAAGTCGGGAAGGGAAAATGAGTCGTCTGAAGGAACGCAGCAGCATCAATAAATATTGACGGCTGAATAGCCAGTGGGCGTCATACATCTAACGACACTGGCTCACGCTCGTTTTTTTACAAGGAGGAAGAACTGTGCTTAAACATACCGTTAAGCATTTAAAACCTTATACCCCAGAAAAACCGCTGGATGATTTGAAAAAAGAGTTAGGTTTAACCAACCTGGTCCGAATGTCGGCAAACGAAAATCCTTTTGGTACCAGTCCTGAAGTGAAACAGGCGGTGGCTAACTGGAACTTTGCCCAAAGTCGTGATTATCCGGATGGTAACGCGAGCCAGTTGCGCATGGCGGTGGCTAACCAACTTCATGTTGCGAGTGAGCAGCTGGTGTTTGGTAACGGTCTTGACGAAGTGATTGCCTTAATTGCCCGAACCTTTTTGGAACCGGGGGATGAAGTTGTCGAGCCTTGGCCGACATTTTCCGAATACCGGTTGCATGCCGAAATTGAAGGCGCCAAGGTGGTGGATGTCCCGATTCAGTCCGAAACCGGCAACTTCGATCTAGCCGCGATGGTGCAGGCTATCACACCCCGAACAAAGCTGGTATGGTTATGTAATCCGAACAATCCCACAGGTACACTGCTGTCACTGACGGCATTAACCCGGTTCATGCGCCAAGTGCCGGAAAATGTACTGGTTCTGGTCGATGAAGCTTATATTGAGTTTACCGACGATTATCCCGCCACAAGTGCAATCAGCCTGCTGCCGCAATTTGATAATCTGGTTGTCCTACGCACTTTTTCCAAAATCTACGGGTTGGCTAATTTTCGCGTTGGTTTTGGCATTTTCCCGAAGCAACTGGTTACCTATCTTCAGTCGGTGCGCTTACCTTATAACCTCAGTGCCATTGCGCAATTAAGTGCACAGGCTGCACTGGCTGATCAGGCATTTGTTCAGACTACGCGAAGCCGCGTTCAGCAGGCACGTCGCAGCTGGGAAACTTTTTTGACCGATAATGCCTTGCCGCATTACACCAGCCAAACGAACTTTCAATTCTTTCAGGCGCCACAAAACCAAGCACACGCCCTCAAGCAGGTATTGCTTCAGCACGGCTTTCTTGTTCGTGACGGACTCATGCCTGGCTGGTTAAGGATCACTTTTGGAACAGCCGAGCAGAATCAAGCCGTCCAACAAGTTATTCAGGCGTTTCAGACGAATCTTCACTGAGGGTAAAAATCGAATCAAACTTTAAGATCATTGCCTCGCATTACTTGGGATCAACTCAGACGCCGTCACCAGGGTCAATGAGTTTGGCACCGGAACGATTCAGAAGTAAACTGAAGACGTACCTTAATACTTCTGAAAGGAAGTTTTTCAAGTGAAAATTGCTAACATTGGCAGTCAGCCGCATCTGATCACGTCAGCATCGACTGCACAACCGATTACGAATGCATCGGATGTGTTAACCGCCTTAACCCAGTCCGCATCATTAACGCTCGGATCGACCCTTCAGTTTACCGCTGACCAGCTGGAAGCACCTATCACGACCAGCCAGCAGATTTTTGCGATCGGGATGAACTTTTTGGATCACTCGCAGGAAATCCACATCAAGCTGCCAACGGTTCCAAGCGTTTTTACCAAATTCAGCAGCTCATTGGCCAAGCCGACTGCCACTGTACGCATGCATGGGCCCAAAACCGACTGGGAAACCGAGTTAGTCGTAGTGATCGGGGTAGGTGGGCGCGATATTCCTGAAGGCGAGGCGATGCGTCATGTTGCCGGCTGGATGGTCGGTGAAGATTTAAGCGACCGGGCGGTTCAGTTTGCCAATGCGGAACCGCAATTTTCTTTGGCAAAGTCGTTTCAAAATTATTCTCCCATCGGCCCGTGGATCACATCACCTGACGAAATCGCCAATCTGGACCGGCTGCAAATCACGACAACGGTCAATGGTCAGGTGATGCAGCAGGCAAGTCTGGACCAACTGATTTTTAAAGTGCCGACGTTAATCCATTATCTTAGTGGGATTGTGGCGTTGCAGCCAGGCGATCTCATCTTCACCGGAACGCCGAGTGATACAGGGGTTGGCCGCGATCCGCAAGTCTTTTTGAAGCCTGGCGATCAAGTGACAGCGGCGATTACAGAATTAGGTGCATTACAATTGACGATGGCATAGCAGGCTAATGATGGCGTTTCCATTTTTCTTATAAGGCCTATACCATTTTTAAATATCACTAGGAAAACGCCAACATTTAGCGTATCCTAAAGATGTTCAAAAACATTAACGCGTTCCCAGGTGTAGAAGCCGGCGCGCGCTCACAATCTAAGAGGTGAATTTGATGTTGGAAAATAATAACTTTGATGAAGTCGTCATGAAACGCCACACTGCACGCGAATTTGATCCGGAAATTACTATCAGCAAAGGCGAATTGCTGCAAATGATCACCTATGCGACAAAAGCGCCAAGCGCACTCAACATGCAACCGACCCGTTTTGTCGTGGCCCAAAGTAACGCAGCAAAAGAAAAAATCGCCAGCGTGGCCGGAACTAATGCACCGGAAATTCTGTCCGCATCCGCGGTTGTGCTGGTCGGTGGTGAATTGGATTTAGGGCCATTTGAAACAGAACTGTTCAAGCGAGCAGCGGCAGCAGGTTTGCTGACCGACCGCGCCATCGAGCATCAAAAACCCATGATCGAGAATCTGGTGGCATCTTTCCAGACCGACAAACAGGCGTTGCGTGAATTCATCATTCAAAACAGCAGTCTGGCCGCAATGTCCTTCATGTTGGCTGCGCGCGCTTATGGTTATGAAACCGGCGCCATGACTGGCTTTGATCACGAGAAAATCCTACCGGCACTGGATCTTGATCCTGAGCACTTCATGCCGACGCTGCTTATCGCGGTGGGTAAGCCTAAGAGCGCGCCGGACTCACTTTATCGGATCCCAGCAAGCAAAGTCACCTTTTTTAAATAAACATATCACTCGAAATGATCTGCAGGGGGAAGCCATGGTGATCGAATTAACGTAACGTCTTTTACCAGCAACTCTTCAGCGATTTTAAGCTCGAGTAGAAAAATGCTTCATCACATATCGAGCCGTTGCCCGACCCATTGTGATGAAGCATTTTTGAATACAACATAATCGCCAGCATGCGTTGCTACCAACTCAATTTTTTTAACCGCTGCCAGAACCAGTAGGCAACGCCAATTAATAATAGCCCCGTGACGATGAAGATCCATCCGATCGGCACCCGATCTGCCAATGGCCCATATGCCAACATCGCCAGCGGATAGATGCCGGTCGACAGGATCGCCCATAGCGAGAAGACCCGGCCCAGTTTGTCTGCCGGCACATTTTCCTGCAGGTAAATTGTCTGACCGGCTTGAATCAATGGATAAAAAATGCCGGAAATAAACATGAAGAACAGATAAGTGATGAATGGCTGCTTCAGTCCCATTTCCGCAAACGCAATCCCGCTGCCGGCAAACCCAATGGCGATGAGACCAAGCTGATCGCGAAACTTTTTGTGACGGGCAATAAATAGGCCACCCAAACCGGCACCGATTGTCCACGACCATTCGTTGAACGTCAAATACCAGACTTCCGAACCAAATGTCCGATTCACATACAACGTTGATAGTTGCGAGGAAGGAGCAATTAAAATAAAGGCTGCGCCGGTGAACAACATGAATGCCAGCAGCAACGGTGTGTTCCCCACGTAACGCAGGCCAGCAAGGATCCCGTTTTGACGTTTGCTGGCTCGATCCCGGCGTGCAGTTGGCGTCGGTACATGAACTACACTTAGGCAAAGTACCGCTAACGCCGCAGTCAAGGCATCAATGACGAAAATCCAGAAGATTCCCAAATCGCTTAAAATATAGCCTGCCAATAACGGTGACATCACCAGCATTGCCGCCATCAAAATCTGATTGTAGCCATTCACCCGCGTAATTTGTTTGGCTGGCACCAGTTGCGGCAATAAGGCATTGGCCGCCGGATTTTCCAGTCCGTTACCGAAGCTGCGGATCACAGCAATCACCAACAACAGCCATAGTTCCTGGGTCACAAAAGCAAACACGTAGGCAACAACGAGGGTCAAAACCGTGACTGCAACGGCAGAGAGAACAATCAGCCATTTTCGGTTATACCGATCTGCCAAAACACCAGCGGATAAGGAGATTAAAATTGCCGGTAACGAGGTAGCCAATGACACATACGTCATCCACGCCCCTGAAGACGTTTTTAAGGCAATGTCCCAAAGCACCGCAAAAAAGACGGTTGAGGTACCGAAAACAAATAAATTTTGACTCAACAGAAAGGCCGCCGTTTGTCCTTGCCAGCCGATTTTTGATTGTCCCAACCTTACCACCTGAAATCAGTTAAAATAGAAACTGACTTTAGTGTAAATCAAAAGATCAAAAAAACCCACGAATCACCACGAAGGGAGCGCAATGAGCATGCCCCAAAAAATTTTTATTGTTGAAGACGATGATGTAATCGCTAAAACGATCGCCAATTACCTGAATCGCTGGGCGTTCACGGTCAGCCTGGTTAAAAAGTTTGACCAAGTCGATGAAGAGATTCGCGCCGCGGCACCGGATCTCGTGATCATGGACATCAGTCTGCCGTATTTTAACGGCTTTCACTGGCTGAGCGAGCTGCGCAAACATAGCAACGTCCCGGTGATTTTTTTAACGAGTTCCGGCGATGATATGAATCTGGTGATGGCTATGAATCTGGGGGCCGATGACTTTTTGGCCAAGCCGATCGAATTACCGGTTTTGTTGGCAAAGATTCAGGGGATGTTACGACGGACTTATCAGTATCAGCAAACCGAAACCAATTTAACCCACGACGATTTCACGCTGGTGCCAACCGATAATCAGCTTCGTTCACCAGCAGGCGTGCTGGACATCACCCCCACCGAGACGAAACTGTTGAGCCTTTTGTTTAGTGCCAATGGCGAAGTCGTGACCCGCGAAGCCATGATCGAAAAGCTTTGGGAAGGTGACGAGTTTATCGACCGCAATGCTTTGGCCGTGAATATGAATCGGCTGCGCAAGAAAGTTGCACCGGTTGGCCTGGCGCAACTGATCGAGACGGTCAAGGGCAAAGGTTACCGGTTGGCCAGCAAGGAGGCCGGCCATGATTAAGGCTTATTACCATGCACGCTGGATGGTTTGGTTAAGCCTGCTCACATTGCTGCTGACCGGTTTATTGGCGAATTGGCTGGTGAATGTCTCAATTGAGGTCATCCTTAATATGTGGCTGTTCGCCCTTATTCCGTTACTCGTGATTGGCGGTTACGATCTGTGGCGTTTTAACCGGGAATGGCAACAATTGCAAGGGGATGTTTCGTTGCTGGACGCTACTCAAATCACCGGTCCGTTGAGCCGCGCGTATTACCAAAAAATCCAGGCATTGCAACAGACTGTGCGAAAAAATAGCGACACCTACCGCGATCGCGAGCAGGAAATGTTAGACACCTTGCAGTTGTGGACGCACCAAATCAAAACGCCGCTAACGGCTTTGGATTTGCTACTGCAGGTAGAACCGGTCAATGCAAACGACGCCCGGCTGGAAATCAGCAAAATCAATCGCTATCTAACAGTGATGTTAAACTACCTCAAACTAACCACGCTCAACACCGATCTGGTTTTAACCGAAGTGGCGTTAAAACCGCTTGTCAACGAAACCGTCCGCGATCTGGCCAAGTTGTTTATTGCCAAAGATTTAACGGTCTCCGTCGAAGCGTTGCCAACCGTTGTTAGTGATAGCCAGTGGTTGCGTTTTATTTTTGAACAACTCTTAACGAACGCCATTAAGTACACGCCGCGCGGGTCCATCCGGATTTACGCAAAAGGGGATGCGGTTTTTGTCGCCGACACCGGTATCGGGATTTTGCCGGAAGACCTGCCGCGGATTTTTGAACAAGGCTATTCCGGCTATAACGGACGCGCTAATCAAAAGGCTAGTGGATTGGGCTTATTCCTTAGCCGTCAGATTGCCGAGAAATTAGGCTTGCGGTTAACGGTGACGTCAAAAGTCGGCGTTGGCAGTACGTTTGCGATCCATTTTCCCCAAACCCGATGGCTGGCAGAGTAAGTCAGCTTACCAGCTTGTAAGCATCCGCAGCCGACTGTAAGTAGTTTTAGGGTGCCATCCCTTTTAAGCTAGTCAGTGAAAGGGGAAGATCACATGTCAACGTTACTTAAATTAAAAAATGTCGAAAAAACCTATACCAGTCGAGGCGCACAACCGGTTCAAGCACTGGTTAATATCAGTTTTACAGTTGAGTCAGGCGAATTCGTTGCCATTATGGGCGAATCCGGATCCGGGAAAAGTACGTTGCTGAACCTGATCGCGACACTGGATAACCCTACAGGGGGTGAAATCACACTTAACGGCCAGGATTTACGTAAAGTCAAAGAAGGGGCACGCGCCAAATTTCGGCGGGAGCATCTCGGTTTTATTTTCCAGGATTTTGACTTGCTTGATACCTTCAACGTGCAGGACAACATTTTTCTGCCACTGGTTTTGGCGAAAAAGCCGCTAGCCCTCATGAAAGAACGCCTGGCAAAACTCGCACTGCGGTTAGGCATCAGCGACCTTTTACAAAAATATCCGTACGAACTCTCCGGCGGCCAGCAGCAACGCGTCGCCGCCGCCCGCGCTATGATCACCGAACCGGAAATTCTGCTGGCCGATGAGCCGACTGGGGCGCTTGATTCCAAAACTTCGAGCGAACTCTTGGACTTGCTGACAGACGTGAATGCCCAGATTCAGCAAACCATTCTCATGGTGACGCATAGTGCTATTGCCGCCAGCCACAGCCAACGGGTACTCTTCATTCGCGATGGCCAAATCTTCCACCAACTTTACCGGGGTGAACTTGATCAACCTGACTTCCTGACCCGAATCAGTGAGACCATGACGGCCATGTTGACGAAGGAAGGCGAGGGACAATGAAATTCTATTTCAAATTGGCCGCCACCAATCTCAAAGCCGATCGCCGTTTATTTGTCCCATTCGTCATCACGACCAGCTTTTTGATGGCCATTAACCTGATCATGCTAAATGCCTATGCCAGTAGCGATGTCCTTTTCAGCGAATTTGGCGCTTCGGCTGGCAGATCGCTGTTCATGTTTGGTTCGGTCATTACGGCAATTATCTCCGTCATTTTAGTGATTTATGCCAATAATTTTCTACGCAAGCAGCGCATTCGCCAGCTTGGTTTGTACAACATCATTGGTTTTGGCAAAGGCGAGCTCAGTAAAATGATGGCCATCGAAAAATTGCTGCTTTTGTTGACAACATTGCTATTGGGCGGTGCTTTAGGAACAGTACTGTCGCGGATTAGCTATCTGACACTTGCCAAGACGCTGCACGTCAACCACCACTTGGCGTTTGGCTTGAGTCAAAAAGCCTTCAGCATCGCGGGTATGATCACAATTGGACTCTTCATCATCTTAATGTTCATCGATGAAATCTGGCTTATTCGCAAGCAACCGCTTGACCTTGTTCGCGAACAAAGCGCCGGTGAGCGGGAACCGAAGATTGCGTGGTTCACGCTGATTTTCAGCCTTGTATGTTTAATCGCCGGCTATACGCTGGCTGTTGTCATTACCAATCCGCTGGAAGCCATGAGTATGTTTTTCTTTGCGGTCATACTGGTCATCACAGGAACATACGGATTATTCACCTCGGGCTCGGTTTTTGTCTTAAAATGGCTGCGGCGTCGCCAAAATTATTACTACCAGCCTAAGCATTTCATTAATGTCTCGAATCTACTTTACCGAATGCAACAAAACGGCGCCGGTTTAGCATCAATTGCCATTTTAGTAACTATGACGTTGATCACGTTAGCCACGACCGCCACGCTTTTCTTTGGTATCAATGAAATCGTTAACGCGCAAACGCCCGTCGACTTATCCTATTCCCTTAAAACAAATGATGCCGACGCTGCCAATCGCGTCACCGAGCTGGCCAAAACCCATCACGTCCATGTTCGATCAATTCGCACGTTTTCTGGTCCTTCCAGCACGTTGGCATTGCTTGAAAAAAACCGGTTGAATTCTCAAAGCAGCATCAACGGGCCGTTTGGGTTTGACAATGCCCGCAGCGTCCAATTGATGACCATTGCGAACTATAATCGTTACACGGGACAAAGCCGTTCGCTGAATGGAAACAATATTCTTATTTACACTTCCAATCATTACGCTGGCAATACTCTGATAATCGGTAAGCAAAGTTACCACGTCGCAACCCGGGTTTCAAGCTTTCCCAATGCACCGAAAACGTTTATTCCCAATCTTTTCGTCGCATTTCCATCTGAAACACAAATGCTTGCGGCATTGCATCATTTGTATCCGAAAAAGACACTGGCCGAGCTTAAAACAGATGTCACCACAAATCAGGATTTGATGTTGAGCGGCAGTCATGCCAACCAAACCAAGCTGTATCAAGATTTAAACAAAAGTGGCATCGCACTTCCTGACACTGTCCAGTCCCGCGCCGTCAACTATGACGATACGACCAGTATGATGAGCAGCTTTCTATTCCTCGGCATCGTTTTTGGCGTCACGTTTATCTTGGCAACCTTGCTGATTCTTTATTACAAGCAGCTGGCAGAAGGTTATGCCGATGAGCGGCGTTACACGATTCTCCAGCGGGTCGGATTAAGCCTGCGCGAGGTGCGGTCCACTATCAATAGCCAACTGCTCATGTTGTTTTATCTGCCGTTGGTCGTCGCTGCCATTCATGTTGGCTTTGCCTTACCATTCGTGCAGCGAATCATGATGCTGTTT
Source organism: Lacticaseibacillus zeae DSM 20178 = KCTC 3804 (assembly GCF_000260435.1). Classification (GTDB taxonomy): domain Bacteria; phylum Bacillota; class Bacilli; order Lactobacillales; family Lactobacillaceae; genus Lacticaseibacillus; species Lacticaseibacillus zeae. The sequence continues at coordinate 34,123 of NZ_BACQ01000010.1, forward strand.
GGCCTGCCGGATTGGCAATTTTTCCTAACCGTTTCACTCATTACGTTAGCCATTTTTGCAGTGATCTACGTGTTAATGTATCGGTTGACCGGCAACGTCTATTACCGCATCGTCTCTCGCCGCCAACCTACCAGTCGCAGGTAAGGGGACTATGCTTTAGCAAAAATCCTATTAGCGGGTTTACATCATCACCAAAACTCTAAAAAAGTGCCGTTCCTGACCCATCGTTTGGTTACAACGATACTGTCAGAAACGGCACTTTTGGTCATCATGTCTTAGGCCGGCTGCAACGCCTTAATCTCGGCAATCAGCTTAAGCAGGTTTTGTTCAGCGGTTTGGTAATCGGCCATTTTATCGGCAAATTGCTCGTCAAAACCGGCAAGACCGCCTGCCGCAAACGCATACTCAAATGGGTAAACCGCTTCATAAGCTGCCACAAACCGCTTTAGCAGATCATGATACTGCTCACCGCCAAGCTGTAAGGCCATCTGGATCACCCGAAAATCCGTATACGCCATCTCAAATTGAACGGCCCAGGCTCGCATGAATTCATGCCGCGCCTGAATGTGCAGAAAATGATGCTCGGTTGTCCAAGCCAATCGGTTCACTGAATCCTTAACATCCAACACAATGAATCACGCCTTTCTATTTGCACTTATGCTAGCTGGTTTCATTATAAGCCTGTCCATGCTAAAACGAGCCTGTCCATGCTAAAACGCCTGAATAACACCCGTCCAGGTTAGCTTGACGGCCTAGTTTTCGTGCGGTTGTTGGGTATGCCGATCCAACGCCTTGGCTGCTGTTTCAGAAACCTCACGCAGCGCGGCTTTCCCACGTTTATCGCTTAGGTTAATGTAAAGATCAGTCGCACTTGTGGTTGTCTGCCCAAGTTGATCGGCGACTTGCTGCACATCCTTGGTCACTGTATAAATATTCGTTCCCAAGGTATGCCGCGCTTTATGTGGCGTGGACGGTCGACCATAAGCCGTCGTGTAACGTTTAAAAAAGGCCTCAATCGTATTTTGGCGAATCCGCTTTACGGTTTGACCGACCTGCGTCACAAACAGCGGCGACGTCGGCTTTTGGTAACCAATGATGGCCGCGCGTTGTTGTAAATACGCGGTGAGATAGGGGTCAATCCAGTCCGCAAAGTTCACGCGATCCTGAAAATTGCCTTTTCGCACAACCTGCACCGTGTGCCGATCCATATTCAAATCTTCAAGATTCATATTGACCAGCTCGCTCACCCGCACGCCAGACCCAAATAACAACGCAATAATCGCCAAGTTTCGGTGTTTGGCTGCTTCAAAGTAAGCACGTTGCTTCGAAGGCAGTTGATGCGCATAAACTTGATCCAGCCAGTGCAAAAATTTGGCATCCTCACCGTCCACAAACAGCATTTCCTGCAATTTGTGATTGCGATAAGCCGTCGTCTCGGCATGGGTTTTCAATTTAACCTTATTCCAGACATTGCGGTAAAAGTAAGGCTCACCATCTTCATGCGGTTCACTTTCTTCAGTCAAAAATCGATAAAGCGCTTTGATGCCCACCAATCGTAAGGCAACACTGCGCCGTGTCATCCGTTTATTTGGATGCGTTTTGGAAGGCCGCTCCAGTAAATACGCCATAAAAGCCTGCGCATCGCGTAAAGAAAGGTGCT
>NZ_BACQ01000009.1 GCF_000260435.1 Lacticaseibacillus zeae DSM 20178 = KCTC 3804
AAGTGCTCGTCTTAAAAGAAATCATCCGCCTGTTTACTGAAAGCGGAGAGCCGGTTGGTTCAAAGCGATTGATGCGCGAGCTGCCCATTCATGTCAGTTCCGCCACAATCCGTAATGATATGGCGTCGCTAGAAGATGCCGGTTTGATCACCAAGACCCACAGCAGTTCCGGGCGCGTACCGTCAACCCAAGGCTATCGTTATTATCTCGATCACCTTGTTGAACCGGTGCGTGTTTCGCATCAAGAACTGGCGACTATCAAGCAGGCATTTAGCCAGCGATACAATAAGATGGATGAGATTGTCGCGCAAAGTGCGCAAATTTTGTCCAATCTGACGAGTTACACGGCCATTAGCTTGGGACCTGAAGTAACCAATATCAAGCTGACAGGTTTTCGCCTTGTTCCATTAGGCAATCACCAAGTCATGGCGATTTTGGTCACGAATAACAGTAACATTGAAAACCAGGTCTTTACCGTATCGCAAAACATCTCATCCGATGAGCTTGAAAAGGCGATTCGAATTGTCAATGATCAACTCGTTGGACTGCCATTAATTCAAGTTGCACAGCGGCTGAAAACCGATGTGCCTTCAATGTTAATGCAGTATCTAACCAGTCCTGAAGGCTTCTTGGATATCTTCGGTAACGTTTTGAAATCAGCTGCGTCCGAGCGCTTTTACGTTGGCGGGCGGTTGAATTTGATGGATTACCTAGGCGATTCCGATATCCATGAACTGAAAAAGATTATGTCATTGATTGACGCTGATCACGGTGATCTGACGGAACTGCTTGGCGGACCGATTCGTCAAACGCCGGTTCAAGTACGTTTGGGGCCAGAGCTTAAGCCAATTGATTTGGCCAACCTCAGTTTAATCACCGCTAGCTACGATGTTGGTGACCACGGCACTGGAATGATCGCCTTGCTAGGACCGACGCAGATGCCTTATTCGAAAATGATCGGACTGCTGGATGTTTTCCGTGAAGAGCTGGCAAAACGGTTGACAGATTATTATGCCAACTTTGATCAATAAAAATTAAAAAATATTTGTTAGTGTGGATCCATGAATGCTGGCAAATGTGGTTTAAAGGGAGGATACCATGGCAGAAAGAAAAGCAAAGCAAACCGCAGCAGATACCGCCAAACAGGCAAAACAACCTGCTGAAGCGTCAGGGTCTTCGCTTAAAGAAGATATTCTGAAAGAAAGCATCGCTGATCTCAATGATCAACTAAAAAACAGCCAACATGATGGCGAGCAGTTGAAGAAAGAACGTGATGAATTCGAAGATAAATATCTGCGGGCAGCCGCGGAGATTCAAAATATGAATCATCGGTTCGAAAAAGAGCAACAGAAGCTGCTGAAGTACGACGGCCAGAAGTTGGCAAAGGCGATTTTGCCAGTGGTCGATAATCTTGAACGTGCGCTTGCAACCGAGGCCAAAGATGATAGTGCTGCGTCACTAAAAAAGGGTGTCCAAATGGTTTACGACCATTTGGAGCGTGCTTTGAAGGAAAACGGCATCACTGCTATTGATGGTACCGGTGAAAAATTCGATCCGAATACCCAACAGGCCGTACAAACAGTCGCGGCTGATGACAAACACGCAGCTGATACTGTCGCGCAGGTCCTGCAAAAAGGGTATTATCTCAAAGATCGGGTTTTACGCCCTGCTATGGTCGTTGTTGCTAAATAATTAAACTGAAAATAAAGAGGGTATAACAATATGAGTAAAGTTATTGGTATTGACTTAGGAACCACCAACTCAGCTGTTGCGGTTTTGGAAGGCAATCAGCCAAAGATCATTACAAATCCTGAAGGCAATCGGACCACACCGTCTGTTGTTGCGTTTAAAGATGGTGAAATTCAAGTCGGCGAAGTTGCTAAGCGTCAGGCGATTACCAATCCAGATACGATTGTTTCGATCAAACGCCACATGGGCGAAGCCAACTATAAGGTTAAGGTTGGCGACAAGGGATATACACCTCAGGAAATTTCTGCGATGATTCTGCAATACATCAAGAAGTTTTCTGAAGACTATCTGGGCGAACCGGTTAAAGATGCGGTTATTACCGTGCCAGCTTACTTTAACGATAGCCAGCGTCAGGCTACCAAGGATGCCGGAAAGATTGCCGGCTTAAATGTACAGCGGATCATCAACGAACCAACGGCCTCCGCATTGGCCTATGGTTTGGACAAAGGCGATAAAGATGAAAAGATTCTGGTTTATGACCTTGGCGGTGGGACGTTTGATGTTTCCATTCTGCAATTAGGTGATGGCGTCTTTGAAGTTCTGTCAACCAATGGCGATACCCATTTGGGCGGGGATGATTTTGATAACAAGATCATCAACTGGTTGGTTTCCGAATTCAAGAAGGACAACAACATCGACCTGTCTAAGGACAAGATGGCCATGCAACGTTTAAAGGATGCTGCTGAAAAGGCCAAGAAAGATCTATCTGGGGTTACCCAGACCCAGATCAGTCTACCATTTATCTCTGCTGGCCCTAATGGCCCGTTGCACTTGGAACGCACTTTGACGCGTGCTCAGTTTGACGAAATGACCGCTGACTTGGTTGCCAAGACCAAGCAACCGGTTGAAAATGCGTTGAAGGATGCTAAGTTGACTAACGCTGACATCGACAAGGTTATCTTGAACGGTGGTTCTACACGAATTCCGGCGGTTCAGGAAGCCGTTAAAGAATGGACCGGCAAAGACCCAGATCACAGCATCAACCCTGATGAAGCTGTTGCTTTGGGTGCTGCTATCCAAGGTGGTGTCATTTCCGGTGATGTTAAGGATGTTGTTCTGTTGGATGTTACGCCGCTGTCCTTGGGTATTGAAACCATGGGTGGCGTCTTCACCAAATTAATCGATCGTAACACGACCATTCCGACTTCCAAGAGCCAGGTCTTCTCAACTGCAGCTGATAACCAGCCGGCCGTTGACATTCACGTTCTGCAAGGTGAACGGCCAATGGCAGCGGATGACAAAACGCTTGGTCGCTTCGAATTGACGGATATTCCGCCGGCACCACGTGGGGTTCCGCAAATCGAAGTCAAGTTTGATATCGATAAGAACGGGATCGTTCAGGTTTCTGCCAAAGACCTTGGCACCGGCAAGTCACAGAACATCACCATTAAGAGTTCCAGTGGTTTGTCCGATGAAGAAATCGAACGCATGAAGAAGGAAGCCGAAGAAAACGCCGAAGCCGACGAAAAGCGTAAGGAAGAAGTCGACTTGAAGAACGATGTCGATCAGTTACTCTTCCAGACTGATAAGACACTCAAGGACGTTGACGGCAAGGTTCCTGAAGAAGATATCAAGAAAGTCAAGGATGCTCAAGAAGCTTTGAAGAAAGCGCAACAAGAAAACAACCTTGATGACATGAAGCAGAAGCGGGACGACTTGAACAAGCTAGTTCAGGATATGACCGTTAAGCTTTACGAAAACGCCCAAAAGAATCAGCAGGCACAAGGCGGCGCTGCTAGTGGTGCTGCAACCGGTGCAACGCAAGGCGGTACCGATGACAAGAAGTCTGACGATGATACCATTAATGGCGATTACAAGGATGTTTCTGACGACGATAAGAAGTAAGGTCGCAGATCATCAGCAAAAAGCCGAAGCCGCGGCGCGGTTTTGGCTTTTTGTTTGAATTATGCTATGCTGAATTGGCATTTTCAGTCACGATCTGAATCGAGGAGGAACTCATGGCGGATCAGAAAGATTATTATGAGACGCTCGGTGTGAGCCGGGATGCCGATGATGACACCATTCGTAAGGCTTTTCGCAAGCTATCGAAAAAATATCATCCCGATCTCAATCACGCACCAGGTGCAGAGCAAAAGTTTAAAGAGATAAATGAAGCCTATCAGGTCCTGTCTGATCCCCAGAAACGTGCGGCCTATGATCAGTATGGTTCTGCTGATGGTCCGCAGGGATTCGGCAACGCCGGCGCAGGCGCAGGTCAGGCAGGCGGCTTTGGCGATTTCGGTGGCCAAGGTGGTTTTGGCGGTGGCTTTGACGACATCTTCAGCCAATTCTTTGGCGGAGCTGGCGGTGGTGCCCAAGCGAATCCGTCAGCACCGCGTCAAGGCGCCGATTTACAATACCGGATGGACTTGACGTTTGAAGAGGCGATTTTTGGTAAAGATACCAAGATCTCCTACGATCGCGAAGCTGTTTGTCATACCTGTCATGGTAGTGGCGCTAAACCGGGTACCAGCCCGGTAACGTGCCATAAGTGCCATGGTACCGGTTACATCCAGGTACAACGAAATACGGCCTTTGGCACGATGATGACACGCCAGGCTTGCGACGTCTGCGGCGGTACCGGTAAAGAAATCAAAGAAAAGTGCCCGACTTGCCATGGCAGCGGTCATGAACAAGAACGTCACACTATTGATGTCAAGGTTCCAGCCGGCGTTGAAGACGGTCAGCAAATGCGGCTGCAACAAGCTGGTGAAGCGGGGACCAACGGCGGGCCTTACGGTGATCTGTACATTGTTTTCCGAGTTGCACCAAGCAAAAAGTATCAACGGGACGGCGCAGAAATCTATCTGACCATTCCATTAAGCTTTGCGCAGGCTGCATTGGGCGACGAAATCAAAGTCGATACGGTTCATGGACCGGTTGAGTTGAAGATCCCGGCAGGTACCCAAAGCCAGACTAAGTTCAGACTACGCGGTAAGGGTGCGCCAAGACTGCGCGGCAACGGAACCGGCGATGAAATTGTTACCGTCGAAATTCAAACGCCAAAGCATCTGAATGAGAAACAAAGAGCAGCATTGATGCAATTTGCTGCCGCTAGCGGTGAAGATGTCACGCCGCATAATGGCACGTTGTTTGACCGTGTTAAAGAAGCGTTTAAAGGCGGGAAATAAAGCGCTAAAATTGATTGACACAAAAAAATCGGTTCTGGAGGCAACTTGTCGCTGGAACCGATTTTTTGATATCCTTGTCCGGTAACTTCAATCTAACTTGTCTGGTTGCGGAAACGCACTCACAGTCGCAGAAATCTACGTGTAAGGACCTTGATCGTAATGGCCAAAACCGGCCCATCACGCCCAAGGCCACTTACACTCCGGTTTCTAACCGCGCCAGCTCACGCTCTGCTTGAAACGCGTTCGCTGGCGCAGAAGTCTGCGTATAAGGACCTTGGTCGCAATGGCCAAAATCGGGCCATCACGCCCAAGGCCACTTATACTCCGACTGCTAACCGCGCCAGCTCACGCTCTGCTATAATAAGAATCAAACGTTCGCTTAGAAAGTAGGCACTATTAAAGATGAATCATGAAGAAATGCTGGAACGACAAAAGCATATCCGCAATTTTTCGATTATTGCCCATATTGACCATGGCAAATCGACGCTTGCCGATCGCATTTTAGAATTAACCGACACCATTGCCAAGCGCGACATGCAGGCGCAAGTGCTTGATGATATGGCACTTGAGCGGGAACGCGGGATTACGATTAAACTCAACGCGGTCGAATTGCACTATAAAGCCAAAAATGGCGAAACTTACATTTTCCACTTGATTGATACGCCGGGACACGTTGATTTTAGCTATGAAGTCAGTCGCAGTCTGGCGGCGTGTGAAGGGGCACTGTTAGTTGTCGATGCCACTCAAGGGGTCGAAGCCCAAACGCTCGCCAATGTTTATTTGGCGATTGACGATGATCTGGAAATTATTCCTGTCATCAATAAAGTCGACCTGCCCAGCGCCCAGCCGGATGTGGTCAAAGAAGAAATCGAGGAAATGATCGGCCTTGATGCTTCCGATGCGATTTTGGCCAGTGGTAAAACCGGGCTCGGTGTTCCGGAGATTCTTGAAAGGATTGTAAAAGACATTCCTGCACCGTCTGGAGATATAAACGCACCCTTGCAAGCTTTAATTTTTGATTCAGTTTACGATGATTATCGTGGCGTTGTGCTTGATGTCCGCGTTAAGGAAGGTCAGGTCAAGGTCGGTGACACCATTCAGCTGATGAGCAACGGCAAGCAGTTTCAGGTAACAGAAGTCGGGGTTATGTCGCCTAAAGCCGTTAAACGCGACTTTTTGATGGTTGGCGATGTCGGATACATTACTGCATCAATTAAGACGATTCAGGATACTCGTGTCGGTGATACTGTCACACTAGCGGATCGGCCGGCAAAAGAACCATTAAAAGGCTACCGGAAAATCACGCCAATGGTTTACTCCGGACTTTTCCCAGTCGATAATGCGAAGTTTAATGATTTGCGCGAAGCATTGGAAAAATTACAGCTCAACGATGCAGCGCTTGAGTTCGAGCCGGAAACGTCCCAGGCGCTTGGTTTTGGCTTCCGGTGTGGGTTCCTAGGGCTGTTACACATGGATGTCGTCCAGGAGCGCCTGGAACGCGACTATGGCCTTGATTTAATCATGACAGCGCCAAGTGTGGACTATCAGGTAGTCCTGACAGACGGAACCGAAAAGACCATCGATAACCCAGCTGACATGCCGGATGCCAGTGAAATCAAAGAAATTCGCGAACCCTACGTGAAGGCTTCGATTATGGTGCCAAACGATTATGTCGGGCCGGTCATGGAACTATCCCAGCGTAAGCGCGGCGAATTTGTTACGATGGATTATCTGGATAAGTATCGGGTTAATGTGATCTACGAACTGCCGTTATCCGAAATCATCTATGACTTCTTTGACGACCTTAAGAGCAGCACCAAAGGCTACGCGAGTCTGGACTACGAAATTATTGGGTATCGGCAAAGTGATCTGGTCAAAATGGACATCTTGCTCAATGGCGATCCGGTTGACGCTCTGAGCACCATCGTTCACAAAGACTTTGCTTATGACCGCGGCAAGGCCATTGTTGCCCGGTTGAAAACAACCATTCCGCGGCAACAGTTTGAAATTCCGATTCAGGCAGCCATCGGCAATAAGATTATCGCCCGCAGCACCGTCAAAGCTTATCGTAAAAACGTTTTGGCTAAATGCTACGGCGGTGACATTACCCGGAAACGCAAACTGTTGGAGAAACAAAGGGCCGGTAAGAAAAGGATGAAAGCAGTTGGTTCTGTGGAGGTACCTCAGGAAGCGTTTATGAGCATTCTCAAGATGAATGACGAAGAAAGTCGCGGAAAATAGCGGTTTGTAGTCATTTAAATCTGTAACGTTTACTGAGACTGTTCCTCTAAACGGCAGCTCTGCATTTTTGATAGCTGACAATAACTCACAGTAACGAAACAACCAGGCGCTGATGATCCGTGGCGTCTGGTTGTTTTAATCTACTTTCGTGCAGTCTAATAGCCCTCATTCTTACGCTGATGATCATTCACAATATGTTTTGCCTTATGCGCCAGCTTGCGTTCGGGCTTAAAGAACTGGTACGCGCCATAGGAAACCAGTCCACCGAGCGCCGTAATGCCGAAAACAAGGATATAGATGGTGGCGTCCAAAGTAGGGTGAGGGATGTCCTCGAGTTTTCCTGTGACTTTCTTTTCCGCTAATGCCGTGCGATTCTTGAGACTCATGTTCGTCACCTCGTTTGAACAATCGGATAAACCGTGTGAAACTCTTCGACCACAACCATAGATGAGGCGGGATCAAACTGGATACCGTTTGCCTGATATTCGCGGCGGAAAAACGCTTCGTGAGCTGCACGCCAGCTTGCCAACGATTGAGAGCCTTCACCTTCGCGTTTGGCGATCGTGGCATCGACCTTGGTAAACGGCGTCACAAACACATTATCCGTGAAAGTCAAGGCGACGGGGCGATCCTGACGATCCAAGATGATGTTGTAAACGCCAGCAATCGGCAGCGGGTCTTGCTCAATGGTATAGAGTTCAAAGCCGCTGGTGGTTGCGGTTTTTTGGCCGGTTTTAACCAGCGCAGCTAACTCGTCAGCCAATTCAGGTCCGCCCAATTGATAGGCATCTTCGTAGGTTGCGGCTGGCAGATCCAACGCAGCTTTAGCTTTAGCAAAAAAGTCGTCCAATACTTGCTGATCAGCCATGACTTTCACGTCCTTTCTTTATCATTATTATCACACAATTCCCCACATGGTGCATGATTGGCTTATTAGACCGCCACACATAAGCATTAGTCAGTGTCTGCCACTGTGTCCTTCTCGATACAGAACCTTCATTGAGCAGTAAGAAGAGCAGTAAGAAGAGCAGTAAGAAAAATCGATGCCTTAACCGGGCATCGATTTTGTCAACATTCAGTTTTAGAAGACCTGTTCGTCAACTTTGCGCATGACGATCTTCGGTACAGTTAAACCAAGTTCATTTGCCAAGGTTTTCATGGCTTCTTCACGTGTCTTGATTTTATCCATATCCCAGATGATGTTGGCGATTCGCCCATTTTCATAATCAAAAGGCTCTTCGTAAAAATAATCATCGTCGTTGTCGTTATGAAGTTTTGCGGAAACCTTCTTTGACAACGCCCGGGTGTAATCGCGGTCGACCATTTCCGGAACATCCTTTTCCGTTACATAACCGACTTTCTCAATTTGCTTAGCTGCCTTATCGACTGCTTCGTCAGAAACTGTAATCTTCTTGCCGGCCTTTTCATTGAATTGGTCTTGAGATTTTGCCATGGTGCTTCCTCCTTAAAAATCGTAACGGTCTGCGAAAGGCTTTAATCCGTTACGCTTTGTCTAATAAAGACAACCCGTCAATTACGGATTGTCCGGTTAAAGTCGCTGACTGGAGTAGGGCTTTCTAACAACTCAATTATATCACGCTTTTTCTTGCCCGAACGGATGGGTTTGGTAAAGAAGCGATAGAGGAAGTTAAAAAGGCCGTTGCTGTAATGGAAAACTTGTGGCAACCGGTTAATTCGTGGCGGGTTGTCTGGTATACTGGATCGGTTAGAAAGGAACGAAACAATATGACGCAGTATCAGTGGCAACTCGCCGCACAACCCGATCCAGCAGCCGTTCAACAATTGAGCCAGACATTAGGCGTGCCAGCCTTTTTGGCGACTTTGTTGTGGCAGCGCGGTATTAAGGATAAATCTGACTACGAGGCGTTCGTGCACCCGAATATCAGTCGGCTGCACGATCCGTTTGCGTTGCATGACATGGATAAGGCAGTTGCGCGAATCCTAAAAGCAATCGAACATAATGAAAAAATCACGATTTACGGTGACTATGACGTTGATGGCCTGACAAGCAGCGCCATTATGCTTGAAACATTGCAGAGCCTTGGCGCGGAACCTGATGTGTTTATTCCGGATCGGTTTGCTGACGGTTATGGCCCGAACGCAGAAGTCTACGCGTATTTGCAGAAAACCGGTACGCAACTGGTGATTACGGTCGATAACGGCGTGGCTGGCGCTTCTGTGATTGACGCAGCTCAGGAAGCCGGGATGGACGTTGTGGTCACGGATCACCATGAACTACCCGCAAACCTGCCGCATGCGGTAGCGGTCGTGCATCCTCGGCATCCTGGTGGTCATTATCCGTTCGGCGATCTTTCCGGTGCCGGTGTGGCATTCAAGGTGGCCACCGCGCTGCTTGGCGAACCACCGCTTGAAAGCGTTGACTTAGCTGCCTTAGGAACCATTGCGGATTTGGTTAGTCTGACCGATGAGAATCGTGTGATCGCACAGCTGGGTTTGAAAATGATTCAGACCCAGCCGCGTGTTGGGATTGCCGCGATCTTGAAAGAGGCGGGCGTTGCCCCGGAGTCTGTGAACGAAACAACAGTCGGCTTTGTCATCGGTCCGCGACTAAATGCACTAGGACGCATGGGCGATGCGAATCCCGGCGTCACCTTGCTGACGACTTTTGAAGAAGATGTCGCTGCTGATCTGGCCCAACAGGTTGGTAAATTAAATCAGGAACGCCAAGGACTGGTCAGCAAGATTGCCACAGAAGCACTGGCAATGGCCCAGACCCCGGAAAACCAGGCTGCCAAGACTTTGCTACTGGCGAAAAAAGGCTGGCACGAAGGCGTTGTCGGGATCGTAGCCAGCAAAGTGGTTGAGGCGACCGGCAAGCCAACACTGATTATGAATATCGCTGATGACGGTGTGACTGCTAAAGGCTCGGGTCGTTCCATCGAAGCCTATCATCTTTTTAATGCCTTAGAACCGGTTAGAGACAAGATGGTGGCGTTTGGCGGACATCATATGGCAGTTGGATTAACGGCCAAGACCGAGGCGCTACCGGCAATTCATGCCCAGATGGAGAAGGCTGCGGCAACGATGCTCAAAACCGTGCCAAAGCCGACGCTGCCGATTGCTGCGCGGTTGGAAAATGATGATCTGACGTTAGATCATTACGAATTGATTCGCCAACTTGCGCCTTTTGGTCAGGGTAATCCCGAACCGACTTTTTCACTTCGGCCACAAGTGATTCAAAATGTGAAGCAAATCGGCAAAGAAAATACTCATCTCCGGTTTCAGGTGGATAATGGTATTAATGTCATCGGTTTTGGCTTTGGTGAGGCCGCTGCAACGCTGGTTGATGCCCAAGCCGTCAAGCTTGCTGTCAGGTTGGATCAGAACACCTGGCAAGGCAATACGAGCCTGCAGCTGATGCTAAAAGATTATGAAGTCAAGCAACCGCAAGTCATTGATTGGCGAATGCCTTCCATTGATGGCAGCCAATTCAAAAGCAGTCGTACCTATGTCTTTTTTGACGCGAAGGTTAAGCAGCAATTCGAGCGGCAATTTTCCTTTGGCGGTCCAACACTGACGGCTGAGCAAGTCACATCGCCGTTAGCCAATGCCGTTTTGGTTGATTTGCCTCAGAATCGTGCACAGCTGCGCGCGCTTATGCAGCAAATCCAACCACCAGTCGCCATTATGTTTTACGGCGCGCCCAGTCATTTAGTGGCTATTCCGACGCGCGTTGAGTTCGGCGCTGTTTTGCATTTTCTCAAGGCCCACCCCGGTTTTGACAAACACCACATTCCGGCAATCGCTAAAGCCGTGCACTTGACGGTCCATCAGGTGATCTTGGCGATTCAGGTGTTTTTTGAACTTGACTTTGTTACAATAGATGGTGCTTTTATTTCTCCAGTCACAGCACCGGCCAAGAAGCCACTGCAGACGGCCAAGGCTTATGCAGCCCGCGAGGAATTTCTAACGCTCGCGCAGCAGCTGCAAACCATGCCGCGAGCCCAGTTAGAAGCGATGTTGCTGACGGAGCAGCATACAGACAGTGAGGTAGGATCATGACCATCAATTTTAAAGATTACATCGCAAGTGTGAAGGACTTTCCGGAACCGGGGATTATTTTTCGCGATATTTCGCCGCTGATGGCAGACGGTAAGGCTTATGCCGCCGCGACTGACGAAATTGCCGCCTACGCCCAGGACAAAGGCGTTGAGATGATTGTCGGTCCGGAAGCACGCGGCTTTATTGTTGGTTGCCCGGTCGCTTACAAGTTAGGTATTGGTTTCGCACCGGCACGGAAAAAGGGAAAGCTGCCACGGCCAACGGTTAAGGCCAGTTATGATCTGGAATACGGTGAAGCGACCCTGTATTTACACAAGGATGCCATCAAACCGGGTCAACGTGTTCTGGTTTGCGATGATTTATTGGCAACCGGGGGTACCATTGCCGCAACGATTCGCCTAGTTGAGCAACTAGGCGGCGTGGTGGTTGGTACAGCCTTTTTGATTGAATTAAGCGACTTGCACGGCCGCGATAAGATCAAAGACTACGATATGTTCACGTTAATGGCATACACCGGCGCTTGATGGTGGTATTTTCGCTGCAATTGCCCTAGTATTTTAAGTGAAGGTTTTCAAGTAGGTCAGATGGAAATTTCGTGAGGAGGGGTCGCAATGGCTAAACATCATAAGACAGAAAAAACCTTGGTCGAAAAAATGTTAGACAAAGCGGGCATTACCTACGTGCCTTATGAATTTCCGACCGAAGAAGTGGGCGACGTTGCCCAACTGGAAGTCGATCATCTCGATGTTCCGGAACATCAAATTTATAAAACGCTGGTATTGACCGGCAACAAAACCGGGCCAGTGGTTGGCGTTGTTCCCTTAGATCGGCATGTCGACTACAAAAAGCTAAGCAAGGTCTCCGGTAATCGTAAAGTAGGCATGGTGCCATTGAAAGATCTCGTGAAAACGACTGGCTATGAGCACGGCGCCAATACACCGATTGGGATTCATGAGCGCCACAAATACCCGATCTTTATCAGTCAAGAGGCCGAAAATCAACCACGCATGATTGTATCAGCTGGAAAAGTCGGCCGTTCTGTTGGCATTGATCCCAAAGTGTTGGCAAACTTTGTTGACGCACAGTTTGCGGATATTGCCACACAGGACTGAGGAAAGGAGCCAAGTCATGTTTGAAGCAAATCATAGTCGATTCGCGACATTTGGCGTCATTTCAAACTTGCCGGGCGAAATTATCGATAGTATTTGGATGATTATCGACCGCAACTTACAAGGCGTTGTGCCACTGAACAACTTATTGCGCTTTGACCTGCAAAACAATCAAGGCAAGCTGACGGTTCATTTTAGTGAAGAAGGGGCCGATACGGAAATGGCCGTGGATCTGCCATTCCCATACGATCCCAGCTTTCCGGACACTGTGATGGCTTACGATGATGGTGAAAGTCAAACTATTCTTTTACCTGAAGAAGGCCACCGCGAATCGTAATGTCGCACTTAATCAAGTAAAAAGGCTAATCAGCATCGGGCGAAAATCGTTCGGTGCTGATTTTTTACGGTGCATCGTTTGCAATAAGGGGGCTTCATATTTGAATGACCAAAACGCGACGTACACGGTGTTGAATCAGGATCATGATTCACCGGTCGTTATTAGTTTACCGCACAGCGGCACTTGGCTTCCTGAGTCCATGAAGCAGGCGTTGCTGCCGACAGCTGTGTTAGCCAACACGGATTGGTTTTTGCCGGAACTCTATCGCTTTTTACCAGCCGCTGGGTTTACGACGTTGATCAATCACGTCAATCGCTATGTTGCCGATCCTAACCGCGCTGTGACTTACGATCCGTACCATGATTATCGCTCAGCCACCATTTATCAGCGCAACACATTTGACCATCCGCTATACGCAACACCGTTAACAACTGCGCAGATGCAGCAACGCGTCCGCATGTTTTACTGGCCTTATCGTCATCAGCTAAGCAGGTTGCTAGATCAAAAGAAAGCAAAATTTGGTCATGCTTATTTAATTGACCTGCACAGCTTTGCCCAATACCCGTATTATCCGGGCGTTAATTCGAAAGCCATTGTCTTAGGCAACGATCATGACAAGACCTCCAGCAAAGCATTTCGGCAAGTGCTGACAAACCGGCTGATCGACCAGGATTGGACTGTCGAAAATAATTTTCCGTTTCGCGGTGGCGACATCACACGTTATTATGGCCATCAACAGGGAATAACGGCGATTCAAATTGAACTGCGCTATGACCAGTACATTGCGCACAGGACTTTTGGTGAAGAGGTGCTCACGCAATATCAGCCGGATATTTTTAGGCAGGCGCAAAGGCGTTTAGCTTTTTTGACCGATTTTTTGAATCGTCTGGATTAAAGCGGGCATCTTGATCTCAATGATTGCGTTTTCAAAATCCGAATCAGAATAAAATTCTAAAAAGGCAAAAAGACACCGGTGAGTTATTTTCTCACGGGTGTCTTTTGATAGTTGATGCAAACAGGCGAACTTTTTCTGTCCCCCAAACCAAGTGCTTGCTTGATTTAGGTTCGATCATTGAGCGAAGATTGTTTCATTGTAACTCAAGTTTAAAAAGAGTTGCGGCTACTTATCACTAAGATGTTGAACTGCATAATTTGCTTCTTCAGCGGTGAACTTTTCACCATGCTCTGAAGTTAACTGGTCACGAATTGCATCAGGCGACATAGCCATGTCCTTTTGGTATGACTTAGCTTTCTCCAAAGCGTTTTTGTTCCAGTCCGCTTTGACATTTTGAATGGCATAATTGCCTTCTTCAGCGGTAAACTTTTCGCCGTGTTCAGAAGTCAGTTGATCCAGTATGCCAGCCTTTGACATGTGCATTGTGTCAGCATAATTTTTAGCTTTCTTAACAGCATTCTTATTCCAGTCCGCCTTGACATGATCAATCGCATACTGTGCTGCTTGAGCTGAGAACTTTTCACCATGCTCAGAGGTGAGTTGGTCATAAACGCCTTGTTTCGACATATTCATCATCGTTGCATAAGATGTTGCCTTGGCTAATGCCGAGCGATAATCGGCCGGCACATCAGGTTCTTTGGATTCAGCTTTGGATGGCGTCGATTTTGACGCATCAGCAGTTTTACTTTCAGTCTGACTAGAGCTGGATGTTTGTTTTGAGCTGTTGTTACCTTTACCCCCAGCCATTCCGCCAGCAATAATCATAACAACGACAACGAGTAACCAGAACCAAATTCGCTTATAAATTGGCTTTTTCTTCACTTAATTTTTCCTCCAAATTGTCTATTTAATTGTTTAAAAATAATCCGATCTGCCCCGACAGATCGGGATTCCTACTTGTCATTTCACTTGTGAACCTTCACAACAACGATAAAATGGGCATTAACTTCCCGAAGAGCTGAAAGTCGAAGGCGCCTGTTTGCACCTTTAGAAGCATATTATACAGCTTAACAATTTATGTCAACAAAATAAAACTTGTAGATGGTACAAAAGGATTGTGTACAAGTTTAAATAATTTAATAACATTATTTATTTATAGATGATATTTAGACTTGCATTTAGTAATTTTGCAAAGGCATGCATAATCGAATCAGGCAAAACAGCTGCAAACGTCACATAATTAGAAGGTGACACAGTGTCACCACCCATCTAAATGATCCGCACCAAGATTCAGTCTCTTTTAAGTTAGTCAAACAAATTTCAAGAGATTCGCTTCCCAAAATGCAGGCACTTTGTTATACTAGTTCTTGTGTTTTGGAGAGTTGGCAGAGTGGTAATGCAACGGACTCGAAATCCGTCGAACCCGTTTATAGCGGGCGCGCAGGTTCAAATCCTGTACTCTCCTGAGATTGAAAGAGCGTGATACCGGGATTAAACGCCTGTTATCACGCTTTTTTTACGCCATTAGTCTGGTTCCAAAATCGACTATGCGAACCTGCACATCACGCGGTCGGTTTCCATCCAGTCCGTTTCATTTTTACTCGCTATACCACAATTCAACAGCAGAAGATTAATAACCTTTGTATAAACAGGATCCATCATCGTGCAATGGTTTCTGCAAACTTGTATAATACAGTTACTGCTAAAACAAGGGATGATCGACACTTGAAAATTTCCATTAAAAAAGTACCGGCACTTTATGATTTGATTTATGGGGCGTTTGCCCTTGTGATGCTGATTGTTGCGATCGTGACAACTCTGCCCAACGGATTTTCTTTTACAAGCGTTGGCGCAACGCTGATGACATGGGCGGACCATCTGTGGTGGTTGACTGTGCCCGGCATCATTTTTCATTTACTGTCGTATTTTGTGAGTCAGCATTCACGATTGCTTACAGTGGGTAACATCATTGGGTTATGCGCCTTTATTGCCTTTATTTTGATTCCTAATTATAGTGTCTTTGCATTGATTGGGTTGGTCGTTGCCATGCTGCTCATTTTGAGAGGTGCCAATCGCTCACATCGAATGCGCGAGGAGTCGGAGGTGTCATGATGCCTTGGTTAAAGCATAAAAAAGATGACGAACCGGAAGTCGGCATTGGCGATCATGATTTTAGCCAGTTTGTCAAAAATGCCCGCCGTGATCCGCAACGTTTCAAGGCGGTTCAGTCAGTATTTAGTCGACTAAAACGCAATCCGCATAAAAACAGTAACAATCATCTGCCAGTGAAGCATTCACCTAAAGATGCGCGTTAAAGCCATTTAGTAGTTGGACAAGAAGGTATATCAGCCTCGGGACGATCTTTGTCTCCGAGGCTGATTTTGTTGCCGCGCATTTGTTCATGCTGCTGCCGGGCAAGCAATCCTCAGATTTTTTGGGATTCCCTTATGTCGAGCTATGCTTGTAAAAATATTAAAGCTAAATTAAGAATAGTTTTTGCCACTTTATTCTTACAAAAATGTTCGATTAGTTTCTTATCTGTCCCTTAAAATGACGATTTCTGAACCACCACAGCTAACGTAGAAATGCTTGAATGCCTTATCTACCTTACGATTATGACATTTTTGTCACGATTTAAGAAAACTCTAAAGGCGGTAAAGATAGTTGCAACTTTTTATTCGGATTGACATAATGTTGGTAACAAAAAGGAGCGATTATCCATGAAAAGAGTTATAGGTGTGGTTGCGTTACTTGCGGTTCTTGTTTTGGGCTTTTTTGGCTATCAGTATTGGAACAGTACTTATAATGGGGTTGAAGCCTATGCCGTGGTCACTGAAGGCAAAAAGGAAGCTTCCAAGAATGATGATGGCTCGCCTTACAAAGTGAATGGCAAACAATACTACACGTATGAATACGATTTCGTTTGGATCACAAAAGACGGTCAAGAACGAAAACTCGGGTTCTCATCTCCAGAATCGGCTGATCCCAAGCCATTAACACCAGGTACGTATGTTAAAGCCAAGATTTCGCAAAAACGGGTCATTGCTGGCCCACAAACCGTTTCGGCTGATTCGGTTCCTGCGGCGATTAAGGATAAGCTTAAGTAGTTTCTCAGTGACATCGAGAGCATGATGCTAGCATGTATGGAAATGGGGCAGGGAACTTTGCTGAGTCCGATTACGCCCTGCTTTCTAGCCGTACCGGGTCACACGCAAAAAAGAGGCAAACAACAGCCCATTGAGGCTGCTAGTTTGCCTCTTTTTGCTAGCCATTATTTTTGGTCAGGCAATGTAAGCGCGCCGTCTTCGACCAATTTGCTTAAAATTCGATAAAGTAGTTCTTCGGAAAAATCCCGCGACTCTGATAGCAAATAACTATAGGTGTCGGCCACACCCGGATCCGGTACTTTGGCTAACCATTTTTGGAGGCGGGCGTTGACCTTGTCGTCTGTGTAGAGTTCGGAGACCAGTGTATCGGCTTGTTGACTGATAAGCGCGCGCAATGCTAAGTTTTCTGCCATGTTCAGCTTCCTTTCCAGTTGGTTACTATTATACCTGGCGATGTTTTGAAGGCAAAGCCACTTAGCCCTTTGCATTCGGCTGAAGCTAGGCTAATATATTAAGCATGATAATTCCTTGGTTAGCAACACAACCAACCCTTCAATCCGCGCAACAATTATTGGGGATGAAGTTAAGTTTAGCCAACTGCAGCGGCTTAATCGTCGAAACCGAAGCTTACCTCGGTGTTCGCGATCAAGCAGCACATGCGTTTGGCAATCGACATACTAAGCGCAATCACAGTCTGTTCTTGGAAGCGGGCACAGTTTACGTGTATCAAATGCGGCAATACTGTTTGCTGAATATTGTGACCCAGGCGGCTGATATCCCTGAGTGCATTTTGATTCGCGCGCTTGAACCGGTAGCTGGACTGGCGGACATGGCGCACCGGCGTCATCAAACCGGTGTCGGGCTTACAAACGGGCCGGGAAAGTTATGCCAGGCGTTAGCGATTGATCGCCAGCTCGATGGGACTATGCTAAATGACGGTCAATTAAAACTAACGCCAACAGCGTATCGCCCACGGAATATCGTGATCGGTCCGCGAATCGGCATCCCCAATAAGGAACCCTGGACAAGTGCACCCCTGCGATTTTACGTGTCCGGCAATCCGTTTGTGTCGGGCTTGCCGCGGCGAGACCAGGATCGGAAAATGAAAGGATGGCAAACATGAGCCAACTGAATATGTTAGATGCAATCGGCGAGAAAATGGATCAGCTCGATTTTGACGGCGATCTTAGTTTGAACTGGGATAAGGATGCCCACGTCATTGAACTGGAAATCACGATGACGGCACAGGGTGAGGCAGGCATCAAGGTTGAAGACCAAAACGGCGCGACCATTGATGACGGACCGGTCACTTATCAAGATGCAATTCTTTTTTATGACGAGACCCGGCTGCATGGTGAAGATTATGCCGATGACTATCTCGCCATTTTCGGGTTTAATGGCAAGAAAGGCATTGATGTCGCAACCGTGGATGCCTTGTTCATTTATCTGCAGTATTTGCTAGACGATGGTGAAAGCGATCTGATGGATTTTGTCGATGGCACATCTGACAATGATCTTTTTTCATTGAATTTCGACGATGCGGCGTTTGAAGAGATTCTGGCGCAACAGCCTGACGCCAACAATCGGATCTTTTTGCCGTATCCGAAGTATTAATAAGTTGATGAGCGAGTGTTAACCGCAATTGGATGATAGGCGGCACTAAAAGGAGACATCGATGAACAACGATTGGACAGCGTTAACGGTAACAACCTCGACTGAAGCGATAGAGGCGGTTAGCAATATTTTGATGGAGGCCGGGGCTGAGGGGATTCAAATTAAGGACGCTGCTGACTTCAAAAAAGCGACGATTGATGCCCACGGAACCTGGTTTGACCCAACGACTATTCCACATTTAGCTTCAGGCGCCCAGGTAATTGGTTATTTTGATCCAGCCACTTCACTCATTGAACAGCGTGATCACATTGCGTCTCAAGTCAAAGCACTGAAGCAATTCGGATTAGATCCCGGAGCGGCGACGGTCACGTTAACCGATGTGCGGCAGGCTGACTGGGCGAATGTCTGGAAACAGTATTATCATCCGCTTCGGGTTACGCGGTTTTTAACCATTGTGCCAAAGTGGGAACAGTACACGCCTGAACAAAATGGCGAAATCGTGCTGACGCTGGATCCAGGCATGGCGTTTGGCACCGGCACGCACCCGACCACTCAGCTGATGTTAGAGTTACTGGAGTCAGTGGTGCGCGGCGGCGAGACGATGATTGATGTCGGAACCGGCTCCGGGATATTGGCGATTGCGGCCGAACGTTTGGGGGCCAGCCGTATTTTAGCAACCGATGTCGATGATGTTGCCGTCAAAAATGCCCAGTCTAACATAGAACTCAATCCTGTCAGCCACATCACGGTAAAAGCGAATGATTTGCTGCAAGGAATCACGATGTCTGCTGATTTGATTGTTGCCAACATTTTAGCTGAGGTTTTAGTGCCTTTAATTCCGCAGGTTCGGGAGCGTTTAAAGTCTAAGGGACATTTCTTGCTTTCCGGCATTATCGTTGACAAAGCAGCCTTAATCACGCAGACTTTGCAGGCCAATGGGTTTACGATTGCCCAACGGCGTGAAGCAGGCGGCTGGGTGGCGCTCGATGCGGTGATTCCAGACGAGGACGACTGATGCAGCGGTTCTTCACCACACATAAGTTGCATAAAAAGCAGACGTTAACACTGGAACCAGCGATTGCAAAGCACGCCATTAAGGTGTTGCGGCATGAGGTGGGCGATGTGATTGAGCTAGCCGATCCCGAACACCATGTTTATCAGGCTACGATTCAGACCACAAATCCGCTGACGGTTTTGATTGGCGAGGATGTCACGCTACCCGTCGAACTGCCAATTGCCGTTGAAATTGTCTGCGGTGTCAGCAAAGGCGATAAAGCCGAGTGGATTGTCCAAAAGGCAACCGAATTAGGCGCTGCCAAGATCGGCTTTTTTAATGCTCAGTGGGGCACTGCCCGCTGGCCGGCTGAACGGGTTGCCAAGAAAATGAGTCGGCTGGCGACCATCGCGCAAAATGCCGCGGAGCAAAGTCATCGCAATCTGGTTCCTGAAGTGGCGATGTATGCTAAGCTGGATGATGTAGGCCGTAGCGCGGCAGTCAAGCTGGTTGCTTATGAAGAAAGTGCCAAGCAAGGTGAACATGCCGCATTGGTCGCAGCGTTGGCAGAGAAGCCAGCGTCACTATGCGTTGTTTTTGGTCCGGAAGGCGGTATTTCACCGACTGAATTATCTGGGCTAAAAGCACGCGGCTTCACTCCGGCCGGTCTCGGTCCGCGAATTCTACGGGCAGAAACGGCGCCGCTGTACTTACTGAGTGCCGTTTCGGTTCTCACCGAGCTTACTTAATTAAAAATTGAATGATTAATAAAGGAGACTACCGCCGATGAGTCGTGTCATGAATTGGGTTAAAGTTCCGCGCAATACTATTATTTGTTGGAGTGTCTTCGTGACCTTGCTCCTCCCTTGGGTCTTCCCATTACTGCATCTCAGCACTGCCATTCGCGTCGGTGTGCTGTTCATCTTGATCAACATGCTGAGCGCCTGGTGGATTGGCAAAATGATTCGTCGCCATCATTTAGGTTGGTGGTGGCTTCTGGTTTTACCTGTCTTGTTTACGTTGATGGTTTTATGGCGGTACAAATGGTATGGGTATTTTTTCCCGCCGATCTACATCGTTTTGAGCTGTCTGGCAATGGCAAAGGACTAGCATTTTGCCCAAGAATCGTTATAATTTAAGGGTAGTCTAAGAACAGATGAAACCAGCTGTGCGCCAAATGTTTCATCAACAACGTGCAGCGATCATGCGCGAACTGACGCGATTAATCAAGCGTAACGAAGCGGCGATAAGCGTGTTGTCCCGGCCAAGTCGGAACAGACCGTTTATCGCCCTTCTCATAATGTCAGCGTGCATATTAACGCGCTCCCCGGCGCAGAAGTCTGTATGTAAGGGCTTTGAACGCAATGGCCAAAGACCGGCCATCACGTCCAAGGCCACTTACACTCCGACTTCTAACCGCGCCGGCTCACGCTCAGCGCATATTAACGCGTTCGTCAGCCCAGAAACTGGACTGGCTCACGCTCAGGAGGGGAATAGCATGGCCGAAGAAGTTGAACTTACCCAACCGGATGTCATGAAGTTGTGCAAAGCTTATATGAATCCTGAACATTTGGCATTCGTCGAAAAGGCCTATAAATTTGCTGCATACGTTCATAAAGACCAGGTTCGCAAATCCGGTGAGCCTTATATTATTCATCCCATTCAGGTAGCCGGGATTCTTGCCGAATTAAAAATGGATCCGGAGACAGTGGCTTCCGGGTATTTACATGATGTCGTCGAAGATACCAACATCACGTTAGGCGACATTGAAGAGGTGTTTGGGCATGATGTCGCGGTTATTGTTGATGGCGTCACCAAACTGAGCAAAGTCACGTACGTTGCGCATAAAGACGAACTTGCTGAAAACCACCGGAAGATGTTGTTGGCGATGGCCAAGGACTTACGGGTCATCATGGTCAAATTGGCTGACCGTCTGCACAATATGCGGACGCTCCAGCACTTACGCCCAGACAAGCAGCGGCGGATCGCCAATGAAACATTGGAGATTTATGCGCCTTTAGCTGATCGTTTGGGGATCAGCACCATCAAGTGGGAACTCGAAGATCTGTCGTTGCGCTATCTAAACCCGCAACAGTACTACCGGATTGCTCACTTGATGAACAGCAAGCGAACCGAACGCGAAGCTTATATCCAAGAAGCCATTGAAGAAATCAAAAAAGCGTTGGCTGACTTGCATATCAAATATGAAATCTATGGTCGTCCCAAGCATATTTATTCGATTTACAAAAAAATGCGCGACAAACACAAGCAGTTTGACGAACTCTATGACCTGCTTGCCATTCGGGTGATCACCGAAACAATTAAAGACTGCTATGCAGTTTTAGGGGCCATCCACACCAAATGGAAGCCAATGCCAGGACGGTTTAAAGATTACATCGCGATGCCAAAAGCCAACCTGTATCAAAGTATTCATACAACGGTCATCGGGCCCATGGGCAAACCGCTAGAAGTGCAGATCCGAACAGAA
Source organism: Lacticaseibacillus zeae DSM 20178 = KCTC 3804 (assembly GCF_000260435.1). Classification (GTDB taxonomy): domain Bacteria; phylum Bacillota; class Bacilli; order Lactobacillales; family Lactobacillaceae; genus Lacticaseibacillus; species Lacticaseibacillus zeae. The sequence continues at coordinate 21,710 of NZ_BACQ01000009.1, forward strand.
GAAATGCATCACGTGGCTGAATATGGTGTTGCGGCACACTGGGCTTACAAAGAAGGTCAGACCAGTAAAGTTCAGTATGACAAGGCCGGCAAGAAACTGGATATTTTCCGCGAAATTTTCGAACTGCAGGATGAAAGTAGCGATGCGGCTGATTTCATGGAAAGTGTCAAAGGTGACATTTTTACCGATCGGGTTTATGTATTTACGCCCAAGGGTGACGTCTACGAGCTTCCTAAAGGTAGTAATCCGCTTGATTTTGGCTATCTTATTCACACTGAGGTCGGCAATCACACAGTCGGGGCAAAGGTCAATGGCAAAATCGTGCCGCTGAATTATGTGCTCAAAAACGGTGATATTGTCGAGATGCTGACGGCTAGCGGCAGTGCTCCGAGTCGTGACTGGATCAAGATTGTTTATACCTCCCGCGCCCGCAACAAGATCAAGCGCTATTTTAAGCAAGCCGATAAAAGCGAAAATGCCGAAAAAGGTCGCGATATGCTGGAACACGAGCTGCAAGAGGAAGGGTATACACCTAAAGAGTTCCTGACCAAGGAAAACCTGTCCGGGCTCATGCAGCGGCTGAATTTTCAAACCGAAGATGAACTGATGAGTTCGATCGGCTATGGTGAATATACGCCGAAAGTCATTGCCAATCGGCTGACCGAGAAGTATCGCCACGAAAAGGCCGAAAAAGATCGCAAAGCTAAAGAAGCCGCGATCCTGTCGAAGAATCAAAAAGTGACGACGGTTTCCAGCGAACGCCATCAGCCACAGACCCATTCCGAAGATGGCGTGGTTATTGAAGGTGTCGATAATCTGCTGGTTCATCTGGCCAAGTGCTGCATGCCTGTGCCTGGCGACGCGATTGTCGGGTATGTCACCAAAGGCCGCGGTGTGACTGTTCATCGTGCTGATTGCCCCAACGTTCAAAATTCCAAGGAAATGTCTGGCCGGCTGATTGAGGTTCGCTGGGAGAATGAAGAGGATCAAAAGCAGCTCTTCAACACAGATCTCGAAATTTACGGATACAATCGCAGCGGATTGCTGAGTGATGTTCTGCAGGTTCTCAACGCCCAAACCAAAGCCTTGAATAATATCAATGGCCGGGTCGACCATGACAAAATGGCTGACATTCATGTTACGGTCGGGGTCCGTAACCTTGCTCACTTGGATAAGTTGATGGACGCAGTTAAAAATGTCCCGGATATTTATGAAGTTAAACGGGCCAATGGTTGATCGAAGGCAGCAGTCGAGCAACATCGCCAGCTTAGACTGAGATGTTTGTTCCTGCTGCTTTTTCGGCCATAGCGAGCCGGCACCGGATCCAAATAAAAGCAAACGAGAAAAGGAGAGGAATTCATGCGCGCAGTCGTACAACGCAGTCTTGCCGCCCAAGTCACCATTGAGGGGCAAATAGTCGGAGCCATCGACCACGGTTTTGTCGTGTTATTAGGCGTCGGTCCTAACGATACCCAGGCCGACAGTGACTATCTGGCGGAAAAAATAAGTAAATTAAGGGTGTTTAGTGATGATGCCGGCAAAATGAATTTGGCCTTGGCAGATGTCGGTGGGCAGATTTTATCGATTTCCCAATTCACGTTATATGCCGATACCCGCCGTGGCAATCGGCCGAGTTTTACCAATGCGGCTGATCCGGCTTTAGGTGAGCAACTGTACCAAGCCTTCAATGCCAAACTACGCCAACTGGGAATGACGGTGGCAACCGGTGAGTTCGGCGGCGATATGCAGGTGAGTCTCACTAACGACGGTCCAGTCACCATTCTGTTTGATACGGAGGCGAAGTAATGCTGGTTAATGCGATTTGGGATTTTGACGGCACGCTGTATGATTCCTATCCCGGCATGATGAAGGCCCTCAGAAGCCTCGTATTGGATAACGGTGGTCAGATTGAAACGGATGCTTTGTACCGCCAAGTCAAAAAGACTTCAATCAAAAAGTTCCTAACCGATTTCGGTAGCAAAGTAGGACGCTCAGTGGATGAATTAGAAGCTGACTACCATCACCGTGCCCGTGCTTACCTTCATGACATTCATCCTTACCCGGCGGCGCTGCCAGTATTGCAGGCAATCAAGGATCAAGGTGGGAACAATCTGTTGTTAACGCATCGCGACCACAGCGCATGGCAGATTCTCGCGAATGATCATGCGGATACCTTGTTTCTCGGTGGTGTGGATTCCGACCTGAACCTGCCACGCAAACCGGCACCGGATGCGATTCAATATCTACTTGATCGATTTCAGCTGAATCCGGCAGTTACCGCCATGATCGGTGACCGTTCTCTGGACATTGATGCTGGCGTCAACGCAGGGGTCAAAACCATTTATTTCAATGTCGATGGGTTAAATGCCGCACCGCAAGCGGACTTTAAGGTTGATACTTTGGAAGAAATTCCACCTTTGTTCCGCAAGTAAATAGTTGCAACCAAAATACCCGCTAAGGCAAATGCAGCTGCCTTGGCGGGTATTTTGATTGATCTAGATGAAATGATTATTGGTGATTGCCAGCCTTGAAGTAGGCATTCAATCCATTGACAATATCCGTCGCTATTTTGGACTGATACGTCGGATCCTTGATGTGTTTAAAGTCTTTGTCATTGTTGATGTAGCCCATTTCGTTCAAAATGGCCGGCTGCTTGTTATCGCGCAAGACTTCATAATTACCAAAAGCCACGCCACGATTCTCCAGCGGTAAGCCGGTCAGCGCACCATTAATCGACTTGGCCAGCGCGAGATCCTTTTTACTGCTGTAGTAGTAGGTGGTGAAGCCTGAAGCAGAGTTTTTGGATGGGCTGGAGTCAAAGTGGAATGAGATGAACGCATCTGCGTGGGCGTTGTTGGCGGTGGTCGGCCGTGGCGCAAGATCAACAAACGTATCGGTGGTGCGTGTCATGATGACGTTTGCTCCGGCTGCGCGCAAGGCATTGGCAACAAGATCAGCCGTTTTCAGAGTGTAGGTTTTTTCATAATCAGAGCCATCATTGGCAATGGCACCGGTATCGGTACCGCCGTGCCCCGGATCGAGGACAATCGTCGCTTCGGAAAGCTTGGTTGCGGCTTTTTGCGTCTGACCATCATTCGGCGCGCTGACTGTCCAGCTAGCCACAAAACCGGTTTTGCCATCAGGCGCGGTAACCTGATACCAATCATCCTGTTGCTTGATAACGGTCAGTTCCGTGCCCTTGTCCAGTTTTTCGACAACCGGTGCATTGATACCCGCCGCATTGCGTAAATTAGTTGTTGTGTTGGTCGTGACTTTGAGCGAGGGGTTGCTTTGGGTCTGCGTCAGATTTGCCTGGGCAGGTTGCGCAAGGTTCGTTGTCTGGCCGGTCAACTGGACACTGCTGCTGGTGATCCACGCCGCAGTATTGTTGTATGCGATTTGCGTCCAGTTGCCTTCCTGATAGACGACCTTAACACTCACGCCAGCATTAAGAGAGCCTAATTGTTTGGCATCCTGGCTCGCATATTCACGCACATTCACCGGTTGATTGACCGTAGCAACTTTTGCCCTGGTCGTGGCAGCTTCGCTTTGATCCACCAGCCATGATGCCACCCAACCAATTCGATTCCCGGCAAGCCGAACTTGGTACCAGGAATTCTTGGCACCGATAATCGTCAGCTGATTACCCGACTTAACCTGACCCATAATGCCGTAAGCAAGCCCGGGCCCTAGGCGCACATTAACCGTGTCGGCCTTGACCGTCATATATTGCGTATTGGCCATGACACTGGTCGTCGCGGCACCAACGCCAAACAACACCGCCAGCAAAATGATCAATGGCCATTTTTTCAATTGTCCGATAGGTTTCATGACCCAGCCTCACCATTCTCTAAAAATCGTTAAGTTCATTATAGCAAATCGGCTGGCAAAAAGGCGGCAAAGACAGTTTTACTGTCTGTAAGCCGTACGCTAGAGTCAAAAGTCAGCGATAAGAAAAGAATAGAAACGCCGTTGACAAAGCTTTCTGCAAACCGTATGCTTTAAACAATAACTAAGACCTGTGACGGAGTAGGATAGATCAACTTCAAGCGACCCGGAGATGGTGAAAGCCGGGACCGATCGAAAAGACACTCCCGAGGTGATCAAATTCCGGAACGCCACCGTTATGGCAAAGTAAAACACAAGGTGGTACCGTGTCCGCACCCTTCGAGCAATCGAGGGGTGCATTTTTTTAGAGCGCGAGCAGGAGCGTTTAGAAATCGGAGTGTAAGTGGCCTCAAGCCTAAATGGCTGGGCTTTGGCCATTTAGGCTTGAGGTCCTTACACGTAGATTTCTGCGACTGCGAGCGCGTTTCGGAACCGGATTGCCTCCCAATGTCTATAGTTTCAATCCCAGATCGTGTAGTTTGGCCATTTACGCTTGAGCTCCTTACACGCAGGCTCCTGCGAACACCCTCAACCATCCTCACGAAGCCAACCACCAAAACCCACCCGATCACCCAACCCCATCACATCTCTCAGACTACAGGAGGTTCCTCATGAATTATCAACGTCCAAAAGGCACAGCCGATATTTTACCTGGCCAAAGTGAACGTTGGCAGCAGGTAGAAGCTGTTGCCCGTAAAATTTTTGCTCAATACCAATACCGTGAAATTCGCACGCCGATTTTTGAAAATGTCGATGTTTTTTCGCGCAGTGCTGGTGACACCAGCGACATCGTGACCAAAGAAATGTATACCTTTAAAGATAAAGGCGACCGGATGATGGCCTTGCGTCCTGAAGGCACTGCCGGGGTCGTGCGAGCTTATGTCGAAAATAAGTTATACGGTCCTGAATATGCGAAGCCTTACAAAGTTTACTATATGGGGCCGATGTTTCGCTATGAACGCCCGCAAAGTGGCCGTCAGCGGCAGTTCCATCAAATTGGGGTCGAAGCTTTTGGCAGCGATTCTCCAGTACTGGATGCCGAAACGATCGCCTTGGCTAAACAGTTGCTCGAAGCTTTAGGCGCCAAACACCTTAAGTTTGTCATCAATTCGTTGGGCGACCCAGCGACCCGAAAAGCTTTTCATGCAGCGCTTGTTGATTACCTGACGCCGTTCAAAGATGAGCTTTCTGAAGATTCTAAAGTTCGTTTAGAAAAAAATCCGCTGCGCATTCTCGATAGTAAAGATCGCCATGATCAGGAAATTGTCGCCAATGCGCCTTCAATTCTGGACTATCTGACGCCGGAAGCCCAACAGCATTTTGATCGCGTGAAGACGTTGCTGACAGGGCTGGGAATTGATTTTGACGTGGATGCGACCATGGTCCGCGGACTTGATTATTACAACCACACGATTTTTGAAGTCATGTCCGATGATAAAGTCTTTGGAGGCGGCTATACGACGATTCTTGCAGGTGGCCGCTATAACGGGCTGGTTGAAGAACTCGGCGGTCCCGAGACTCCCGGAATTGGCTTTGCCATGGGTGTTGAGCGCTTGATGCTGCTGATGCAATCAGACCAAGAAGCCGCCCAACCGGATGCATACATCGTCACGATCGATCAAGGTGCTGACCAAGAAGCCTTGCAAATGCTGACAGCCTTGCGTCAACAAGGCTTTACCGGTGAAATGGATTACATGGGCCGTAAAGCGAAAGGCCAGTTTAAAGCGGCTAACAAAGCGCATGCGAAGCTGGTTTTGACGATTGGCGAAAGCGAACGCGCAGCCGGCACCGTCCAGATTAAAAATATGGCAACCGGTCAGCAACAAGCTTTCCCCCAAGCAGATGTGTTGGCAGATTTTGGTAAAATTTATACGCAAGTAACGGAGGCAAAGTAGTATGAGTAAACGAACCTGTTATGCCGGTGATGTGACCACCGCTTATGTCGATCAGGAAGTAACCTTAAAAGGGTGGGTGCAGAAACGCCGCAGTCTCGGCAGTTTGATTTTTATTGATTTGCGGGATCGGGAAGGCATCGTTCAACTTGTTTTTTCTGAGGAATTTGATCAGGACGCGTTGACAGTGGCTAATTCGGTGCGCTCCGAGTATGTGATCGAAGTCCATGGGGTGGTCAAAAAACGCAAGCCGCAAGCAGTGAACCCGGAAATGAAAACCGGCGATGTCGAAGTTGAAGTCCATGACATCACTATTTTGAACAAGGCCAAAACGCCGCCATTTTACATTGAAGACAATGTCGCCGTCACAGAAGAGACAAAATTAAAGTATCGTTACCTTGACTTGCGCCGGCCTGAGATGCAAAAGAACATCTTTACCCGCGCTCACATCATGCGCAGTGTGCACCATTACTTAGATGACAATGGCTTTATTGATGTCGAAACGCCGACGTTAACTGCTAGTACGCCTGAAGGGGCCCGGGACTATCTGGTGCCATCGCGGGTTTACCCTGGCAGTTTCTATGCTTTGCCACAATCACCGCAATTATTTAAGCAGCTATTGATGGGGGCCGGATTTGATCGGTACTATCAAATCGCCCGGTGCTTCCGCGATGAAGACTTGCGCGGCGACCGCCAACCGGAATTTACCCAGATTGACCTTGAAACCAGTTTCTTGACGGCAGAAGAAATTCAGGATATTACTGAAGGCCTAATTGCTCAGGTGATGCACGATGTAAAAGGCATTGACGTCAAGTTGCCATTCGAGCGGATCACCTGGCAGGATGCGATGGATAAATATGGCTCTGATAAGCCGGATCTTCGCTTTGGCATGCAGATTCAGGATGTTTCCGATTTAGTCAAAGATTCTGATTTCAAAGTTTTTGCGGGTGCCGTGCAAAATGGCGGTCAAGTGCGGGCAATCGTTTTGCCTGGCGGAGCCGATAAATATTCACGGAAGATGATTGATGCCCAACAGGACTACATCAAACGTTTTGGTGCTAAGGGTCTGGCGTGGTTGAAAGTAACAACTGATGGCATTAGCGGCCCAATTGCCAAGTTCTTCGGTGACGGCAAGACGCTGACAGAGGCAGTCGGCGCCCATGCCGGTGATCTGGTTCTGTTTGTGGCAGATAAAGCGAAGGTCGTTGCTGATTCACTAGGCTATCTCCGCACCCATTTTGGCCATGATCTTGGTTTGATTGACGACAAGCAGTTCCGCTTCTGCTGGGTGGTTGACTGGCCGCTGTTCGAATACGACGAAGGAATTCAACGTTGGGTTCCGGCGCATCATCCATTCACGATGCCAAACGAGGAAGACGTTCATCTACTTGACACCGATCCGCATGCAGCACATGCCCAAAGTTACGATATTGTATTGAATGGCTATGAATTAGGCGGCGGCTCCATCCGTATTCACAACCGGGAGATTCAAGAAAAAATGCTCAAAGCACTTGGCTTCACTCCGGAACGTGCCCAAAAGAGTTTTGGCTTCCTGCTGACGGCGCTTGATTACGGGTTCCCGCCGCATGGTGGCTTGGCCATTGGATTAGATCGGTTTGTCATGCTGCTCACAGGCCGCACCAATATTCGCGATGTGATTGCCTTTCCGAAGAACAGCAAAGCCAGCGAACCGATGACCAGTGCACCTTCACCAGTTGCGGACGTACAACTTAAGGATTTAGGTATTGAAGTTCGGCCAGATGTCGATCCGGAAAAAGAGCATGAAGGCGACGAGAATTTAACTGAATGAGGCTCGTCACTTTCGCCTAAATGAACGATACAATTTAATTGCTGACAATCGAAACACCTACCGCTATAATGATGTGTAGCGGAGGTGTTTTTTATGTTCGATAAAGCAAAACGGCCGTCAAAAGCCGATCTAAAGAAGCAACTGTCACCTGAAGCTTATGCGGTTACGCAAAAAGCCGCGACTGAACGGCCGTTTTCCGGTCAGTATGATGATTTTTATCAAGACGGCATCTATGTGGATGTGGTTAGCGGCGAACCGCTATTTTCCTCCCAAGATAAATATGATGCTGGCTGCGGCTGGCCATCTTTTACCAAACCGATTACGAAGCTCGCCGAACACCGGGATCAGAGCTTCGGTATGGAACGCGTCGAAGTCCGCAGTCCCGAAGCTGATTCACACCTTGGTCACGTCTTTAACGATGGTCCGATTGCAAAAGGTGGCTTGCGCTATTGCATCAATTCTGCAGCGCTACGTTTCATCCCAGTTGCCGATCTCGACAAAGAAGGCTACGGCCAGTACCGACAACTATTCAAGTGAGCGTGAGATGGCGCGATTAGAAGTCGGAGTATAAGTGGTCTTAGGCGTGATGGCCCGGGTTTAGGCCATTGCGCCTAAGGTCCTTATACGCAGACTTCTGCGCCAGTGAACGCGTTAAAGTGAGCGTGAGATGGCGCAGTTATGATCCTACGCTGGTGAACGCATTATGACACCCGTTAAAATAAATAAACTGACCGATTTTTTGATTTGGTAGCAATCAAAGACCGCCCTTGTTATACTTGATCACGACATGATTATGGGTGACAGGGAGCGGTTTTTGATATGGAAGAGATTGATCGGCTAATTCGCCGACATCAAAATTGGTCACGATTATCAGCAGCATTTTTCTATAGTATTTGTGTCGCCGTTGCATTGAATATGTTTTGGGAACCGGGCGGGGTTTTTGCCAGTGGCATTACCGGTGCGGCACAGCTTTTGGCGACTGTGGTGCGAAAATGGTTTAACTTCGACATTGCGCTGCCATTCTTTTCGCTGGCGACAACGGATTTATTTTCAACTGGGACCCTGCTATTTTTCTTAAACGTGCCACTGTTTATTCTGGCATGGAAGGCAATCGGGCACCGCTTTACAGTGTTCACTTTTTTGGCGGTTATCTTCTCGACGATCATGATTCGGTTGCTTGGGGTATTAACGCCGCTGACCAAAGATCCCATCGTTTGTGGTATTTTTGGGGCGGTTGTGAATGGCTTGGGTACCGGGTTTGCTTTGCGCAATAATATTTCCACTGGCGGTATCGATATTCTGGGGATCGTGTTGCGCAAGCGCACCGGGCGGACAGTTGGCACGATCAACATCATGTTCAATGTGCTGATTATCTTTCTTGCCGGTTTTGTTAATGATTGGCCGCATGCGTTGTATTCAGCATTGGCAATTTTCATCAATGGACGGGTCATGGATTCGCTATACACGCGCCAGCAACGGTTGCAGGTCATGATTGTGACTGCCCGGCCTAAGCAGGTTGTCCGGGAGATTCAAGGTTCACTACGCCGCGGCATCACCATTGTTCACGATGCAGAAGGAGCCTTCCATCACGAAGAAAAAACCATCCTGTTCACGATCATTTCCCGGGCTGAAATGTATGACTTAGAACAGGCCATGCGTCATAGCGATCCGTATGCGTTTGTGTCAATTACGGACTCGGTCAAAATCCTCGGCCATTTTTACGAGCCCAAAACGGATTAATGGCGCTAACATAAACCCGGACAGTAGCCGGGTTTTTTGATGAAATTTTCTGATCACCAGAAATCTCAATCGAAACGATTATTGCTGGTGATCATACATAGGGGGCTTTTTAAATGTTAATTGGTGCCAATGTCAGTATGAAAGGCACAAAAATGTTGTTAGGAGCCGTTGAAGAAGCGGCTAGTTATGATGCCAATACACTGCAGTTTTATACGGGTGCGCCGCAAAATACGCGGCGTAAACCAACGAGCGAAATGCGCATTCCTGAAGGGCTGGCGGCTATGACTAAACATGGCATCAGTCATACCGTTATTCACGCGCCTTATATTGTCAATCTTGGCAATACGAAAAAGCCTGAAAACTTTGAATTTGCGGTGCAATTCATGCGGGAAGAAGTTGCCCGGGCGGATGCGTTACACGCCTATACCATGCCATTTCATCCCGGTGCGCATGTGGGTGCCGGTCCTGAAGCCGCCATCAAGCAAATTGTGAAAGGCTTGAATCTTATTATTGACCCTAAGCAACACGTCACGATTGCGCTTGAAACCATGGCAGGGAAAGGAACGGAAATCGGCCGCTCATTTGAGGAACTCGCCGCAATCATTGATGGGGTGACTTATAACGAAAAGTTGCGCGTGACTTTTGATACTTGTCATACCAACGACGCCGGTTACGATGTCAAAGATGACTTTGATGGTGTTTTAAATGAATTTGATCACGTCATCGGTGTAGATCGACTGAGTGTCATTCACGTGAACGATTCCAAGGATCCGCGAGGTAGCCATAAGGATCGCCATGCCAACATCGGTTTTGGGACAATCGGGTTTGACGCGTTAAACCGAATTGCCCATCATCCGGCATTGGAAAAGTTACCCAAGATACTCGAAACCCCGTATGTCGGGCCAGATAAAAAGCATCAGGTCCCGCCATACGGGGAGGAAATCAAGTGGCTCAAAAGCGGCCATTTTCAACCGGAAGCTTTGCGCCGGTTGATGGATTAATGCGTCTCGGTATTTTCAAATTCATCTAAGCCCATGTGCTCCAAAATCAAGGTCGCAGTTTCTTCAATCGATCGGTGTGCGGTGTTAATCACCATGCAGCCGATTTTTTTGTAGAGATCTTCAGCAAACTTCAATTCTTGATTGACTTGATCGCGCGCCGAGTAAGCAGTATCAGGATTCAAGCCATACTGAATCATGCGTTGACGCCGAAATTCCATTAAAACGGAAGCATCGGTGGTCAAGCCGACAATTTTTTTAGGATCGACCTGCCAGATTTCTTCGGGAATATGGGCATTGGGCACCAAAGGCAAATTGGCAACTTTCAGATTACGGTTGGCGAGGAATAGGGACAATGGTGTTTTGCTTGTCCGCGACACGCCGAGCAAGACAATATCGGCCTCCAGAAAACCTTTCGGGTCTTTGCCGTCATCATACAAAACCGCAAATTCCATCGCCGAGATCCGATCAAAATAACGTTCGTTGAGATCATGCACGGCACCCGGAACGTGATTGGGCTCCTCATGTGTGATCGATTTGATACCGCTTAAAATCGGTGACATGACGTCGATCGCAATGACACCTTGGTCTTTGGCGTAATGTGTTGCCAACTGGGCGAAGCCGTCTGTGACGAACGTCATGATGGCCAATGCGTTCTCTTTCTTCGCTTCATCAATGGCACTGTAAATTTTTTCTTTCGTGTGAATGAACGGAAACCGGACATAATGGGCTTCAAATTCCGGAAACTGTGCGGCAACCGCCTGCGCAAGTCGCAGTCCGGTTTCGCCGACGGAATCTGACATGATATACAAATTCAATTCTTGGGTCATAATGCCACCTCGCAACTTAGATAACGCTATCATAGCATAATTCAAGCGCGTACGTGAATGTCGAGGAACGCGGCCATTAAACGCTAGCAAATCTTTGATTGTAACCGATAATGGCGTTAAGATTTAGTTAAGAACGCATCATTGCGGATAACAACGGTTGTTTATATAAAAATCTGAAATCGCTTATTGACGCGTGGTTATCAGTTTTGTATACTAATAAACGAACTATTGGCTATGATATCCGTCAGTGGTTACACAAGTGTCGGAGGGAGGGATATCACATGGCTAAGACAGTTGTTAAGAAAAACGAATCTCTCGATGACGCTCTTCGGCGCTTTAAGCGTACTGTATCCAAGTCTGGTACACTCGCTGAATACCGCAAGCGTGAATTCTACGAGAAGCCTAGCGTACGCCGCAAGCTGAAGTCAGAAGCTGCGCGTAAGCGTAAGAAGTATTAATAAAGGACTTGGTGAATAGTGGCTTTAATGGATGAGCTTAATGCTCAGATGAAACAAAGCATGTTAGCCAAGGACAAGGTAACGTTGAGCGTTGTCCGGATGTTGAAAACAGCGTTGGTCAATGAAAAGATCAAAGTCGGCCATGAGCTTTCCGAGGATGAAGAAAAGAGCGTTCTTACGACTGAATTAAAACAGCGCAAGGAAAGCGTTTCGGAATTCAAAAAAGGTGGCCGTGATGATCTGGTTCAGGAAACCGAAGCTGAAATCAAGGTTGTGGAACGTTTTCTGCCAGCCCAGTTAAACAAAGCCCAAGTTGCCGACATCGTTGATGCAACAATCAAAGAAGTCGGAGCCACAGGTAAGCAAGACTTTGGCAAGGTGATGAAGACGTTGATGCCCAAGGTTAAAGGCCAAGCTGATGGCGGTCTCGTCAGCAGCGTGGTAAAAGAAAAACTTAGTTAACGACAAAGCCGGTGTTAGCACCGGCTTTTTATTGTGGTGATTGCGCGGGTGTGGGCATGGCGTAAAAGTCGGCTTGTTTAGGTTGTAAAGTGCGAGGAATGTGGCTTTCTGGCGCAAAAACGCGCTCGCAGTCGCAGAAATCTACGTGTAAGGACCTCAGACCTAAATGGCTAAAATGCCAAAACTGTGCTGTGCCGCAGAAATGAGTTTGATCGATACTGCTGCGGAAACGCGTTCGCAGGCCCAGAAATCTCCGCATAAGGACCTCAAGCACAAATGGCCAAAGCCCAGCCTGGAGTTGTCCGACGCTGAAACGCGCTCGCAGTCGCAGAAATAGGAGTGTAAGGACCTCAGACCTAAATGGCCAAAGCCCAGCCATTTAGCTCTGAGGCCACTTACACTCCGATTTCTAAGCGCTCCTGCTCGCGCTCTTAAAATATGCTAAACTAATACCATCTTTACCGCTTAAAATATTTGTTAGGGGGCCAATATTTGGCACAGGAAACCTCGGAGAAAATTTTCCGACTTAGTAATCCCGACATGGCGATTAACCTTGTCGGCATTAATGATGCTAATTTGACGTTGATTGAAGAAGGCTTGAACGTGCGTATTTCGCCTTTTGGGGACGAATTACGCATTAGCGGTGAACCGGAGACGGTTAGTTTGACTTTGCAGCTGCTGGAGGCAACGAGTAAGTTGTTGTCGCAGGGCATTAAGTTGTCCCCGCAGGATATTGCCAGTGCGGTTGCCATGGCGAAACGCGGGACGTTAGAGTATTTTGCCGATATGTATAGCGAAACCTTGTTGCGGGACGCTAAAGGCCAGCCGATTCGGGTTAAAAATTTTGGCCAACGCCAGTATGTCGATGCGATCAAGCATAACGATATTACTTTCGGGATCGGTCCTGCCGGGACAGGGAAAACTTTCTTAGCTGTGGTCATGGCCGTTGCCGCGATGAAGGCCGGACAAGTGGAACGGATTATTTTGACGCGACCGGCCGTCGAAGCAGGGGAAAGTCTGGGCTTCCTTCCCGGTGACCTCAAAGAAAAGGTCGATCCTTATTTGCGCCCCGTTTATGATGCGTTGTACGCCGTTTTGGGCAAAGAACACACTGATCGGCTAATGGATCGCGGTGTTATTGAAATCGCGCCGTTAGCCTATATGCGGGGCCGCACACTCGACAACGCTTTTGCCATTCTTGATGAAGCGCAGAATACAACGCAGGCCCAAATGAAAATGTTCCTAACGCGTCTTGGTTTTGGTTCAAAAATGATCGTCAACGGCGACATCACGCAAATCGATTTGCCGAATAATGCCAAAAGTGGTCTGCTACAGGCGGAACAACTGCTAAAAGGAATTAGCCATATTGCCTTTACGCAATTTTCATCACAAGACGTTGTGCGGCATCCGGTTGTTGCCAAGATTATCGAAGCTTATGGCAAACACGACCTACAGCTGCAGAAACGGACAAAGGAGTAAGTATGGACTTAGAGTTATACGATGATGATCGTTTATTGGACGCACAACATCATGATCTGATTCAGAAATTGGTTGCTTTTTGCGGACAACAGTTAAAATTATCAGCTGATACCGAAATGTCCATTACGATTGTCGGTGATGATGACATTCAGAAGATTAATCGTGACTATCGCGACACCGATCGTGCAACGGATGTCATTAGTTTTGCGATTGAAGATGGCGAAGACGATCTGCCGCTACTTCCAGGCATGGCAAAGAATATTGGGGATCTGTTTATTGACCCGCTAACGGTTCGCCGCCACGCTAAGGAATATGGCCACAGCTTTGAGCGCGAGCTAGGGTACACGGTGGTTCACGGTTTCTTACATCTAAACGGTTATGATCACATTAAGCCGGAAGATGAAGCCGTGATGATTCCGCTTCAAAAGAAAATTCTGGCAGCTTATGGCCTTACCCGATAAACAGATCGGCAAAAACAAACATTTTATCCAAAGCGCCCGCCACGCGCTCGATGGGCTGCGCGTCTTTTTTGTCGACGAAAATAATTTCAAACGGGAATTTACCAGTGCAACGTTGGTGATTATTGCCGGCATCTGGCTAAAAGTACCGCCATTTTCTTGGTTTGTCCTGATTTTAGCCATTTTGCTGGTTTTCTTAGGCGAATTATTGAATACCATTGTTGAAAATCTGGTGGATTTCATTATTGGGGAACACTATGATTTACGGGCAAAGAAAATCAAGGATATGAGTGCTGGCGCCGTTTTGTTGGTGTCCCTAATCGCCGTGGTCGCCGGCATTTATGTCTTCGGGCCACCGTTGTTAGACCTTTTGAGGAGTTGGTAATGTTGTCGGTTTTACGTACCGCTGCCTTAGCAGCACGCGAAAATGCGTATGTCCCTTATTCCCATTTTGCGGTCGGTGCGGCTGTCCGGGTTGGCGATCGGATTTTTTCTGGCGCCAACATCGAAAATGCCAGTTACGGACTGAGCAATTGCGCCGAGCGGAGCGCGATTTTTGCGGCTGTGAGCGCTGGTTATACCAAATTGGATGAATTACTGGTAATTGCCGACACGGAAGGCCCGGTTTCACCTTGTGGGGCATGCCGGCAAGTCATCAGCGAATTCTTTCCAGCCGATGCAGTTATCACGCTGGCCAACGTACGCGGCGATTCGCAGCAAACAACGCCGCAAGCATTACTGCCGGGAGCATTTTCGAAAGGAGACTTAAACGCGTGAGCGAACATCATTCTGGCTTTGTGGCCATTATCGGTCGACCAAATGTCGGCAAATCAACTTTCATGAATCGGATTTTGGGTGAAAAGATTGCCATTATGTCACCTAAGGCCCAGACAACACGGAATAAAATCAACGGCATCTATACCACACCTGATGCGCAGATTGTATTTGTCGACACGCCCGGGATTCATAAGCCTAAAAATGAACTTGATGACTACATGGATAAAGCAGCGCTGTCGACTCTGAATCAGGTTGATGCTATTTTGTTCATGGTCGCTGCAGATGAGCAAAAAGGTGCCGGTGATGCCTATATTATGCGGCAACTGGCTGAGGTGAAGAAGCCGGTTTATTTAATTCTGAATAAAATCGATTTGGTTAAACCGGACGATCTTTTACCGCTTATCGAAAGCTATCAGCATGATTATGACTTCGCCCAGGTCTTCCCGATCAGCGCAACCATGGGTAACAATGTCGATGACTTATTGACCTCGTTGACCGCAGCCTTACCGGTCGGGCCGCAATATTATCCGGAAGATCAGCTGACCGACCATCCGGAATATTTTGTCGTGGGTGAATTGATTCGGGAGAAAGTCCTCGAACTTACCCGCGATGAGGTGCCGCATGCTACCGCTGTTCAGGTCGAGCGCATGAAGGATCGCGAAGGCGGCAAGTTGCAAATCGAAGCGTACATTATTGTCGAACGCGACAGTCAAAAGGGCATCATTATCGGCCGCGGCGGGCAAATGCTGAAGCAAATCGGTATTCGGGCACGCCGGGATATTGAGAATTTGCTGGGCGATAAGGTGAACTTGAAGCTGTGGGTTCGCGTCCAGAAAAACTGGCGCGACAACAATGCTTATCTCAAATCACTCGGCTATAACACAAAGGATCTGCGGTAATGGTTAAGCAAGCGCAAACCTTTGAGGGAATCGTGATGTCCCGCCAAAATTATCGCGAATCCGATATGTTGGTTAAAATTTTAACCGATCAGTTCGGTAAGAAAATGTTTCTGTTGAACCGGGCACGCAAGCCCGGTTTTACTTTAGCTGCTGGCATTTTGCCATTTACGCATGCCGACTATATCGGGGAGATTCGTGAATCGGGTCTCTCGTATTTGTCCGCAATTAAAAATGCCAAGCAATACCGGCAGATTTCAACCGATATCACGCTAAACGCCTATGCATCGTACATTTTTGGGTTGCTTGATCTGGCTTATCCGGATGGGCAGCCAGTCGGGTTTTGGTTTAGTCAGATCAAGCAAGCTTTGCATTTGATTGATACCGGTCTTGATCCGCAAATTATTGCCAACGTGATCGAAGTTCAGATGCTGAAGGCGTACGGCGTGGAGCCAAATTGGCGCGGTTGTGTGATCGATGGCCGCACTGACCTGCCGCTGGATTTTTCTGAAAGCTATGGCGGTCTACTCTGCCAGCGTCACTGGGACAAAGATCCCCATCGGCTTCATGCTAGTGCACGCGCGATTTTTTACTTGCGCCGCTTCAGCACATTGAATCTGGATCAAGTTAAACGCATTGATGTCAAGCCTGCCACCAAGGCCGAACTAAAACGAATTCTGGATGTCATTTACACCGACATGGTTGGCGTAACCCCCAAGGCCAAGCGTTTTATCGACCAAATGAATCACTGGCAGGATCGCCTGCCGGACGCGCATCAACCCAACGAATCCCAGTCGGACAACGAGCATCGAGAATAGTCATTGCTTTTCCGCGGGTTTATGGTAGATTGAAGATAAGTAAGCGGTTTCGTTATTGATAATTTTTGGGTGAAGATGATTTCAGCAAGTGTTTACAAAGGGGTGCGAGCATGGCAGAGACATTACCACGAGCGGTCAAAGTCTGGATGGGTGCAAATATACTGCAAATCGAGTTTGATAACGGACAAACGCGGTTCATGCGGACACATTTTATCGACAATTATGTATCCTCATGGTCACCGAGTAAGGGTAAAGGCAAACGGATTAACTTTTTCGTGGCACCGACTTGGGAATGGCTCGGTGCCAATGCCCGGATCGAATCCGATGGCAAGGTGACGCTTTTTGAAAAAGATACCTATACACCTGAGGAACTTTGGTATAACAGCAAGTCAAGCATTGATCAGTTATCGGGGATTAATTAGTATTTCTTGAAGTGGTTGGTTGACATGTCCATTTTTTGAAACACGTTCACTGGTGCAGAAGTCTGCGTGTAAGGACCTCAGGCGCAATGGCCAAGCCCGGGCGCCATCACACCTATGGTCACTTACACCCTGACTTCTAACCGTGCCAGTTCACGCTCTGCTTTCAGAAAGTCGCTTGACAGCACCTACCGCGATGCTATACTTATTAAGAAAATTGAATCGGTGATGAGAAAAAGGGTCATATCGGTACTGAACTTCAGCGAGTCAGGGATAGTGTAAGCCTGGTGGCGGTCGATGTGATTGGCGTTTTCGAACCAAATGATGAAGCTGCAGGCAAGGTTTTGTAACTGCCTGAAGTAGGGTGGAACCGCGCAGAAGCGTCCCTACGCCATATCTTGGCGTAGGGACGTTTTCGTGTTTATAGAAATAGTTTCCTGAGCCAGGATCCGCTTCGATTCACCGGGAAAGAGGTTGTCATGACAACAAAAATGGACATCCAAACGATGATCCAGACCCTGCAAAAATTCTGGGGTGACAAAGGCTGCATGCTGATGCAAGCCTATGATGTAGAAAAAGGCGCCGGTACTATGAGTCCGTATACCTTTTTACGGGCAATCGGACCGGAACCTTGGAATGCCGCGTACGTGGAACCTTCACGGCGCCCGGCAGACGGTCGTTACGGCGAAAACCCAAATCGGCTGTTCCAGCATCACCAGTTTCAGGTAGTGATGAAGCCTTCGCCGGAAAATATCCAGGATTACTATCTGGATTCACTGGCCGCGCTTGGCATCGATCCGTTGGAACACGATATCCGCTTTGTTGAAGATAACTGGGAGAATCCTTCCATGGGTTGCGCCGGTGTTGGCTGGGAAGTCTGGCTTGATGGGATGGAAGTTAGCCAGTTTACGTATTTCCAGGTGGTCGGCGGTCTTGAAGTGTCGCCAGTGACGAGTGAAATTACCTATGGCGTTGAGCGTCTGGCTTCTTACATTCAAGACGTCAACAGTGTCTTTGATCTTGAATGGGGCGACGGGGTTTTGTATGGGGACATTTTCAAAGAACCTGAATATGAACACAGCAAATACGCCTTTGAAGTCAGCGACCAGAAAATGTTATTGGAATTTTTCGATGCTTATGAAAAAGAAGCATGGCGGCTGATGGATCTTGGCTTGGTTCATCCAGCTTATGATTACATTCTCAAATGCAGCCACACCTTTAACCTGCTAGACGCTCGCGGGGCTGTTTCCGTGACGGAACGAGCCGGATATATGAGTCGGATTCGCAAGATGGCACACAAGGTCGCCCGAGCATTTGTAGCTGAACGCAAAAAGCTGGGCTTCCCATTGCTGCAGCACAAAACGGAGGTGCAATAACATGACGCATGACTATCTGATCGAAATTGGCCTTGAAGACATGCCTGCCCATGTTGTCACGCCGAGTTTGAATCAATTCCACGATAAAACAGTTGCTTTTCTAAAAGCCAACCGCCTTGAACACGGGCGCATTGACCGTTACGCAACTCCGCGGCGGCTTGCTTTACTGGTTCATGATCTGGCCGCTAAACAAGCGGATGTTGAAGAAGATGTCAAAGGCCCGGCGAAGAAGATTGCCCAAGATGCAGATGGCAATTGGACGAAGGCTGCAATCGGTTTTTCACGCGGTCAGGGCATGACCCCAGACGACATTGTTTTTAAAACCGTCAAAGGGGTTGATTATGTTTACCTGCATAAAGCGATCAAGGGAAAAAGTGCCGCTGAGATTCTGCCAGGGATGCTGGATGTCATCAAGAGTCTGACCTTCCCGACGCGAATGAAGTGGGGCGCGTACGATTTTGAATACATTCGCCCGATTCACTGGCTGGTCAGTTTGCTGGATAATGAAGTTGTGCCAATGAAGTTGCTGGATGTCGAAGCCGGTCGTGTGACTCAGGGCCATCGCTTCCTCGGCAAACCTGTTTCCTTGCCGAATCCTGATGCCTATGTGTCTGCTTTAAAAGACCAGTTTGTGATTGTGGAACCAGCGGCGCGTAAGCAGCTTATTCGCGACCAAATCAAGCAAATTGCCACCGATCATCAGTGGCAAATCGATCTTGATGCCGATTTATTGGAAGAGGTCAATAATCTGGTAGAATGGCCAACCGCTTTTGCCGGTACGTTTGACAAAAAATATCTAGCCATTCCTGAAGCCGTTCTGATCACCTCAATGAAGGACAATCAGCGTTACTTTTATGCCCGCGATGCAAACGGGAAAATGGTCAATGCCTTCATCGGCGTCCGCAATGGTAACCGCGACCACTTGGCCAACGTGATTGCCGGAAATGAAAAAGTGTTGACTGCCCGTCTTGAGGATGCTGCCTTCTTTTATGCTGAAGATCAAAAGCGCAGCATTGCCGACGATGTTGAGCGCCTGAAAGCGGTCAGTTTCCACGATAAAATCAGTTCGATGTATGACAAAATGGCGCGCACAAAAGTTATTGCCGATTTGCTTGCTGACCAGTTTGGCCTCTCTGCCACAGACAAGGCTGATCTGGACCGCGCGGCATCGATTTACAAGTTTGATCTGGTCACATCAATGGTCGGTGAATTCTCTGAATTGCAAGGCATCATGGGCGAACATTATGCGCAACTGGCCGGCGAAAAACCGGCTGTTGCCCAAGCCATTGCCGAACATTACGACCCGATTGCCGCAGACGGGGCGTTGCCGCAAAGCTTGGTCGGCACCGTATTAGCCATTGCTGACAAACTGGATTCACTCATGAGCTTCTTTGCGGTTGATCTGATTCCAAGCGGTTCCAATGATCCATACGCCTTACGCCGCCAAGCATACGGCATCGTTCGCATGATCGCCGCGCACAACTGGCCATTTGCGCTGGCCAAGCTGCAGCCAGCGATTGCTCAGGCATTAGCTGCTGCAGGGAAAACAAACGGCCTTGATTTCGCCGCCCACCACCAAGCACTTAATGACTTCATCGTTGATCGTGCCAAGCAACTACTGCAAGCTGAAAAAATCCGCCACGACATCGTGGATGCGGTCACTGTTCGCAGCGACGCCGATATTGCCGGCATTTTGGATGCAGCCAAGCTGTTGACTGCCCATGCCGCGGATGATGACTTTAAAGCGGTCATGGAAGCCTTGGGACGGGTTTTGCGGATTACCGGTAACAAAACCGTTGATACTCCAGTCGATCCCGCCAAATTCGAAAATGCAACTGAAGGCCAACTGCATGAAGCAGTGACGATGACGGCTAAGACCTTCGATGCTGAACCGACCGAAGCCGATTATCAAGCACTAAAAGCCTTGGTTGATCCGATTAACGCTTATTTTGACGCCACGATGGTGATGGCTGACGACGCGGCGGTGCGGGCCAATCGCTTGGCTACTTTACAGCAACTCGCCCAGCTTATTCGCCAATTTGGGGATGTCAGTCAGGTCATTGTTAAGTAGATTTGCCTTTTTGACGAGGACGCGCTATACTGTACCTTGTATTATTATGCCGATAGACTATTGAAAAGTCGCATTTCACATGAGAAGTGCGACTTTTTACCGCTATTTCAATCGGTTCAAGTCGCGCAACAGTCAAGCGGAAGCGCCATCGCTGTTGCGCCTGTCATGGAAAGGGAGTGAGCTGATATCGCCGGAATGATTCCAGAGGCCACTGTCGATCAAGTCCTGAAGGCAGTTAACATTGCTGACTATATCGGACAATTTGTCCAGTTGCGTAAAACCGGCCAAAACCTTTTTGGCCTCTGTCCTTTTCATGAAGAGCATACGCCATCATTTTCCGTCAATGAGTCAAAACAGATTTTCCATTGCTTTTCGTGTGGGCGGGGTGGCAATGTCTTTAAGTTCGTGATGGATTATGACAATGTCACGTTTCCCGAAGCCGTTAAGAAAGTGGCCGATTTTGCCGGTATTCCGCTTAATGTGCAAATCGGTCACGCAGCACCGGTTGATCCGGAGATTGCCAAGCAGCAACACATCCTGCAAGACACTGCCGATTTATTTCATCACATTCTCGTGAACACCGAAAAAGGCGAAGCAGCACTGGCTTATTTGCATAAGCGTGGGTTGACCGATGAAACGATTGAAGAATTCCAGCTGGGTTATGCGCCGGAAGAACGCAATCTGTTGGTGGCTTTCCTGAATAACCGTAAAATCGATTATCAGGATCAACGCGCAAGTGGTTTATTTGTCGAAGATCAGGCAGGCAAACTGTTTGATCGCTTTAATGACCGCGTGATGTTTCCGTTGACAGACGGCAATGGTAAAGTGGTCGGTTTTTCCGGGCGGATCCTGCAAAATGATAAGTCGCAGGCCAAGTACCTGAATAGTCCGGAGACAAAGTTGTTTAACAAACGTGATGTCCTGTTTAACCTGCACCGCGCAAAAGCCGAGATTGGGCGCGACGGGGGACCGATTCTTTTTGAAGGGTATATGGATGTCATCGCTGCTTATCAGGCCGGCGTTAAAAACGGCATTGCGTCAATGGGTACCAGCCTGACAACCGAGCAAGTCGACATCATCAGCCATTTGAGCAAACGGTTGACAGTTTGTTACGATGGTGATGAACCCGGCCAAAGAGCCATTGAACGCGCAGTGACGATGTTAGCCGATCATCCGCGGCTGCAAACCGATGTGGTGGTTTTGTCGGATGGCATGGATCCTGATGAATATATTCGAGCCCGCGGTGCTGAAGCTTTTCAGGCGCAAGTCAAATCGGTCTTGACGCCAACCGCCTTTATGTTACAATTCTTAGCCCGCGGCGTGGATATGCATAATGATCAGGCCAAACTGACTTACCTGAATGCTGCACTTAAAATCATCGGTAAAATCAGTGATCCGGTTGCGCGAGCAGTCTATGTTAAACAGCTAGCCGAAACAACCGATGTACCGATCGCAGCGTTGAATCAAAGTTTGCCTAAACCGCAGCAATCACAACCACCCGTTGCGCGTCCCGCTGTCACGGAACAACCGGCGCGCCCGCTTGATCGGTACACGGCGGCGCAACGGCAGTTATTATATTATGTGTGGCATGATGATTTGGTGATGCAGCGGTTAAAAAATGCAACATTCGTATTTCCAACCGATTATTTCCAGACACTTTTTACCGGATGGCTGAACTTTTTGCATGAACAGCCAGACGGTGATTTGGCGGGATTTCTGGATCGGGTTGATCCCGAACTCAGCGGTGTGGCGGCGGATGTTGCCATGCAGTCATTGCCTGAAGCCACTGAGGCAACCATTGATGAGTTAATTCAGACGATCACGTCTGCCTCGACGGTGACTCGGCTGCAGGCAATCAAACAGGCGATTGTTGAAGCACAACGTTTGGGAGACAAGCAGAAACAAGGCGAGTTAACGGTGCAATATGTGAATCTCATGAAACTTTTGAAGCAACAACAAGGCTAGGGGAGGAACTTTAATGGCTGAGAAAAAAACAGCAACTGAAGTAAGCAAGACCACAAAGAAGACAACGGCTGCATCTGCCAAGAAGGCGGCAACCGATGTGAAGGCGACGGCCAAAAAGACCGCAACCAAGAAAACAACGGCCAAGAAGACTACCGCTAGCAAGACCCACACAACTACGAAGGCATATGATAGTGCTGTTAAGGCTGTGATCAAAGATTACAAGAAGAAAAAGCAGATTACCGAAGATGACCTGACCGCTAAATTGATTAAGCCGTTCGAGCTTAAGAGCAATGCAATTGATGATTTGATGCAGAAAATCGAAGACAACGGCATTGCGATCGTCGATGAAAACGGCGAACCGGCAACCATCAGCCTGAAGAAGCAAAAGAAGGTTTCCAAGAAGGAAATGAGCGACATGTCCGCACCTTCAGGGGTTAAGATTAATGACCCTGTGCGGATGTATCTGAAGGAAATCGGCCGGGTTTCCTTGCTGACGGCGGATGAAGAAGTTGCGCTGGCACTGAAAATCGAACAAGGCGATCAGGAAGCTAAACAGCGCTTGGCTGAAGCCAATTTACGGTTGGTTGTTTCAATTGCCAAGCGGTACGTCGGCCGGGGCATGCAGTTCCTGGATCTGATTCAGGAAGGTAACATGGGCCTGATGAAGGCGGTAGAAAAATTTGATTACCGCAAAGGCTTCAAGTTCTCCACGTACGCGACCTGGTGGATTCGTCAGGCGATCACCCGTGCGATTGCCGACCAAGCCCGCACCATTCGGATTCCCGTGCATATGGTTGAAACCATTAACAAGCTGATCCGGATTCAGCGGCAATTGCTTCAGGACCTTGGTCGCGAACCAACGCCTGAAGAAATCGGTGCCGAAATGGATATGCCAACTGAAAAAGTCCGCGAAATTCTTAAAATTGCCCAAGAACCCGTATCGCTTGAAACGCCAATTGGTGAAGAGGACGATTCGCATCTAGGTGATTTCATTGAAGATCAGGACGCCACCAGTCCGGAAGACCACGCCTCCTATGAACTGCTCAAGGAACAGCTGGAAAGTGTTCTCGATACTTTAACCGACCGCGAAGAAAATGTTTTGCGGTTACGCTTCGGTCTTGACGATGGCCGTACTCGGACACTGGAAGAAGTCGGCAAAGTCTTCGGTGTGACCCGCGAACGGATTCGGCAAATTGAAGCAAAGGCGCTACGGAAACTACGCCATCCAAGTCGTTCCAAACAACTTAAAGACTTTCTTGAATAATTAAATCAAGTCTGCAAAGCCGCCGTCTCTCGGTTGAGAGATAGCGGCTTTTTGCGTTCAAACCAATCGATTTTAGGCCGAATACCAGCATCTTCGCATTAGTTTGTTATAATGAAAACTGTCAATTAGATGAGGGGATCGTAAAGTTAATGGATCATATACATTTATCAAAGCGCCTGCAAACGATCAGTACGTTTATCGAACCCGGTGAACGAGTTGCGGATATCGGTACCGACCATGCTTTTTTACCAATTAAGCTTGTCCAGCGCGGCGTCATTCAATTTGCCGTCGCCAGTGATATTGGCGCTGGCCCGGTAGCAATTGCCAAACAAAACGTAGCTGCTGCGGGGTTAACCGAGCAAATCGACGTGCGCCAGGCAGACGGGTTAGCCGGAATCAAGCCGGTTGATGCCATTTCAACCATTGTCATTGCTGGCATGGGCGGGCAATTAATTACCAATATTCTAGACGCGGGCAGTACGCGAATGGACGGCACCGAAACACTGGTGTTGGCACCGAATCGCCACCAATATGATGTCCGCCGCTGGCTAGACAAGCATGGATACGGTATTATCAGCGAACAGATTGTCGAAGATGAAGGCCATATTTACGAGATGATGGCAGCTGGTAAAACCAAACCAGATGTTCCGTATTCAGAAGCAGATCTGCGCTTCGGCCCCATTTTACGCCGCCAGAAAAATCCGGTGTTTATGAAAAAAATGCATCGGGAGGCCGAAAAAACCGAAGCCGTTCTTGAGGGATTGGCAGACGCGCGAATGGTGCCACTGGCTAAGATTCGCGAACAGGAGCATATCCTGGCGCTCATTAAGGAGGAGTTAAACGCACATGACAAGCGGTAAGCAGATTATCAATCGATTCGAAGATTATGCACCTTTAAGCCTTTCATGGGAACGGGATCCCAGCGGACTGCAATTAGGCAATCCGGAACAAACAGTTAAAACGGTTTTGGTGACCCTTGATGTTCGTCCGGAAGTGGTTGAGGAAGCCGAAGCGGTGCATGCCGACATGATCTTTTCGCACCATCCGGCCATGTTTCGGCCAGTTCACAACCTCGACCTGCGGGTACCGCAAAACGCTATGTATGCCCAGATTCTGAAGGACGATTTGCTGGTTTATAGCGCTCACACGAATTTGGATCGGGTTCAGGAAGGCATGAATGACTGGCTGGCTGAAGCACTCGGTTTAGGCCAGGTCGTGCCGTTTATTAACGAAGGTGAAGGCGCTAATATGGGGCGGATCGGTCTTTTACCGGAACCAGTCCGACTTGAAGCGTTCGTTGAACAGGTCAAGGCCGCATACAACGTTAAGGGACTTCGCGTGATCGCACGCGACTTGGATCGCCAGGTTCAGCGGGTTGCCATTCTTGGTGGCGATGGCGGCGATGCCTTCAACGATGCCAAGGAAGCTGGCGCGGATGTTTTCATTACCGGTGATGTGTACTATCACACGGGCCACAACATGTTGGCAGCAGACCTGCCAGTCATCGACCCAGGCCATCACATCGAAGCCATCATGAAAGGCAAAGTAGCCGCCTTGATCAACGAATGGGCAGCGGTAGAAGGATGGGACGTCAAAGCCATTCCGTCCAAGTTATCCACGGATCCGTTTACGTTTATGTAGTCACCGTCAGATAAGCCAAAAATTCAGAGATCAATCGCTGTGTTTGTCAAATTGCCAACTAACGCCGAGAGAGCAGCATATGTTAGGTTTCGCGAAAACGTGCGCAAAACGCCTTTGCATGCTAAAATGAAACAAATTAACTTTCACCAAATGATGATTGAAGGAGCGAAATATCATGCCATTAGTCCATATTGATTTAATTGAAGGCCGCTCGCCGGAGCAATTGAAGGCGCTTGTTAAAGATGTGACTGCCGCAATTGTTAAGAATACCGGCGCCCCGGCTGAACATGTGCATATTGTTTTAAATGAAATGGCCAAAGAACATTACGCCGTTGCGGGAGTTTTGGCGGCCGATAAGGCGTAAGGTTCTGCAAGCTTTTTGGAAAGAAGGGACCGCTGATGGCAGATCATGACCAAGCCGCCACCCAGGATCAGGCATATTTTGACAAAATGAAGCAACAGATTCTTGATGCGCTGGAGACAGTGATCGATCCTGAACTGGGAATCGATTTGATTAATCTTGGGCTCATTTACGGGGTTGATCTGGATGAAGATGGCAAGTGTACCGTTGAAATGACGCTAACCACGATGGGCTGCCCATTGACGGATATGCTGGATGCTGATATTAAGCGGGCCTTGACTGCGATTGATGGGATCGAGAGCGTCGAAATCCATCTGGTTTGGTACCCGGCATGGGGCCCGGAACGGCTCAGTCGCTACGCCAAAATGGCACTGGGTATCCATTAACAGGTTGGTTGTCAAAATTAACCGTAAAAGCCGCCGTTTATGGCGGCTTTTGAGTGTTTTCCTGCATGTTTTTTACTAGTATTCATTAAATATCGAGGTTGACATGGCTTATTGGACCCGGCTGAATGAGTTAGCGCGCAAGTACACGCCCATTTTGCCACTTAAACAACAAATTACGGCAATGGATTCGTGGCAGACGGCAGTAGCGAATCATCGCCTGCCGCAACATGCCTTGCCTTGGTTAGGATTGACGACGCCGCAAATCGAACATGCTTTAGCTTTACCTGACGCGCGGTTGGCTGAGTTGCAACAACTGGATCATTTGTTGCATAATTTCCGGCGATACATTGCGTTTCATTACGGGATGTGGTCCTTTGTCCACACTGACTTCTTTAGCGTCTGGCACCGTTTATATGGTTCCCAGCGGTATTTGGAAGTCGCAGCCGGTAATGGTTACGTTAGCGCTGGGTTGCGGGCACAAGGCGATGCCACGATTACCACGGACGCGCACACTTGGGTCAAAGAAAACGTGACCGGCCAGCAACCCTTAGTCCCAGTTAAAACCGCCACCGCTAATGCTTCCTTGTTCCTATATGCCGATCAGGTTGATGCGGTGGTCATGGCGTGGAGCCCGGATAAGGATCCGAACGATGTGCGCTTTTTACATATCATGGCGCGGTCGTTTCCCGATAAACAATTATTTGTTATCGGCGAACGCAAAGGGGCCACTAACAGCCGGCTATTTTGGCAGGAAGCTCAGCAGGTGCCTGATCACCGTTTGTTTGCGTTGAATCGGGCCTTGGGTCATTTCGATGCGATTCATGAGCGGGTTTATCGGTTGCAGTAATGCTGGCTGGTGGGCTAGGGACTTTTTTGTTAGTGTATTGTTAGCTTGAAAGCAAGTTTGCTGTCGCCATAACGCGTTCGCCGGCGCAGAAGCCTGCTTGTAAGGACCTCAGTCGCAATGGCCAAGACCGGGCCATCACGCCTGAGGCCACTTACACTCCGGTTTCTAAACGCGCCGGCTCACGCTCAGCTCACCTCACAGGAGGATCTCGTGAAAAAATTATTTTTGATTGATTTTCTATGGATCGGCTTGGCGATTTTGGCTGGGTTGGTTTGGTCGCAACATGATCAAAATGAATATGCCAGCCAGCTGGATCATCTTGGTATGTCTGAAATGGCGCAGGAATATGTCACGAGCAGTTCGCGAAGTGTGACGAAGGCGGTGGCTGAGCTTGAGAAAACGGATTTTTCCGGTTACCAGGTACAGTTTGTGACGAAACAGCTGGTTTATGTGTATCAGCGTGGGTCGGTCGCGAGTCTTCCAGTGGAAACCGGGCAATGGTTTTCAACGGGGGATTTTGCCTCAAGTCTGCCCGTGGCGGTGGTCGGCCATGATTTAGCAGATAAGCTTTATACCGGCAGTAATAATCAACGTTATCTGAGTGTTAACGGCCAGTACATTCCGGTCATGGGGACAGTCGGTACGCGCAAGGGCAGCCCCCTTAACAAGGCAGTTTTCCTGAATACCTCGCCAAGTATGGCCAATGAAGGTCTGACCTTGAAGCAGGTTAAAATTTATGTCGATGGCGCCAATCAACATAGTAAGACATTGAAGACTATTTTACGGGCAAGCCGTGTCCATCGAGTTCATTTTAGCGACAGCGACGCGGCTACCTGGTGGCGCGCTTACGGACAAACCGCTTTGTTCTGTGTCTTGCTGCTAATGGGAGCGGGAATTTTAAGTCTGCTGATGGTCACATTGATCGGGCCGTTACAAACGTCCGGCTTGGAAATCAACATGCGCGCCAGATATTTACGCGGGGTTTTGTCCAGCTGTGCCAGTCATGTCGGTATCAGTCTGTTTCTCGGCGGCTTGTTTGCCAATTGGTGGTTCTACTTCACCACCCGGACCAATATCTGGAGTTTCCTGGTTATCTTAACGATCGCCACTATTATTTTCCTGCGTTACTTAATTCGCAGAAAGGATCGAACAAGTGCAACTACCTGAAGCTTTTAAAGAAAAATATACGCGGCTATTAGGTGCGGACGCGGCAGCTTTTTTAGCCAGTTTTGATGCAGAACCAGTGAGTGGCTTCCGGCGCGATCCTGCCAAACCCTGGCCGCTAGATGAAGCAACGGATGATCCTGTCCCTTGGAGTCCTTGGGGATATTATGGCAAAATTGCCGGCAATGACATTGATCACGTTGCCGGTCTCGTTTATAGCCAGGAACCCAGCGCTCAGTTTGTGGGCACGGTCGCAGCGCCGCAGACTGGTGAACGGGTGCTTGATCTTTGCGCTGCTCCTGGCGGTAAGTCGACGCAATTGGCCAGTTATCTGGGCGATACCGGCTTGCTCGTCAGCAATGAAATCAACCCGGCCCGATCCAAGGTGCTATCCGGCAATCTCGAGCGCTGGGGCAGCCAAAACATTCTGGTGACCAACAATGATCCCGACACGTTGGCGAAGGCCTGGCCGCAAACGTTTGACCGGATTTTGGTTGATTCACCGTGTTCGGGCGAAGGCATGTTTCGCAAGGATTCGGATGCGATTCAATATTGGCATCGCGATTATCCGGCCGAATGCGCTGCCAGACAGAAGCAGATTCTGCACGCGGCCGTTAAAATGCTGCAACCCGGCGGCGAACTGATTTATTCGACATGTACCTTCAGCCCTGAAGAAGATGAGCAAATCATCGCATGGTTACTGGCAAACTATGACGTGACGGTTGAGCCCATCAAAACCTATCTGGGAATGGAAGCCGGGCGACCGGAATGGGCCGATGGCAACCCAGAGTTAGCCAAAACGGTGCGCTTATTTCCCCATCGGCTGCGCGGTGAAGGCCATTTTGTGGCTAAATTGCGCCTAGCTGGTGAAAAAACAGTGCACACCCCTGCAAAGGTTTCGGTCAAACCATTGGCGAAGCCGGCAGTGGATGAAGTTCATGACTTTTTCGCAACCAGCTTAAATCAGCCGTTAACCGGTCAATTCTATCGCCACGGTGACTTTTTGTCGTTGCTGCCAGCAACCATGCTGCCGTTTAACCGGGTAAAAGTGGTGCGGGCAGGGTTGGAACTTGGCAGTTTTCGCAAAAAGCGTTTCGAACCCAGCCATAGTTTAGCCACCGCATTATCGCCAAATACGTTTCAGACCGTCATTGAGGTTGATCAGGATGATTATGCCCGCTATCGCCATGGGGAAACTTTATCGGTAACCGCCACTGGTAAGCGATTTGTGTTACTCACGTTTGAACACAAACCGTTTGCGATCGGCAAATTGGTCAATGGCACCATCAAGAACTTTTATCCAAAAGGGCTGCGCGTTTAGCCATTAAACGGTATTAAAAAAGATGATCCAAGAGTTTGATTTTTGACTCCTGGATCATCTTTTTTGTCGGTCCCACTGTTGTTAAAGGTCAAATCGCCGGCAAATTGCGAGCGCGACGATAATGCTCCAGTTCGGTGCCGAGAAGGGCAGGAGCAGTTTGCAAGGCTTGCCAGTTTGTGACGCCAAGCAGCGCATAGAGTTGCCGGATTTGGTGTAGAAACTCCTGAAAATAAGCGAGCGTTGCGGCATAGCCGGTTTGGATCAAGTGATGCAACACCAGCCCGCTAATCCCGACCGCGTGAGCACCTAGTCGCTGCGCTTTAACCACATCTAGCGGCGAACGAATGCCACCAGTCGCCAGAATTGTCAGCGGCAAGCCACGGGCCTCAAGTAAGGATTCAGCCGTCGTCTGACCCCAGTCCCGCATATATCCAAAGTCCTGCTGCGGCCGGCGTGCATTTTCGATAACCGCGAAATTGGTACCGCCGCGCCCACCGACATCGACATAGCGAATGCCCAACCGTTGCAAAGTCTGCAAGTCTTCACGAATAAACCCATCACCGACTTCTTTTGCCACCACCGGAACGGAGACTCCCGCTGCAATCGCCTGAATGTTGTCCTGCCATAAAAAGTCGCGATCACCTTCAGGCATAATAACTTCCTGCGCCGCGTTCAAATGCACCTCCAGCGCATTCGCGTGCAACATGGCCACTGCCTTTTTGGCCGCGTGTACATCATGACCGGCACCGATGTTAGCGAGAAGAAAGCCATCAGGATTGTGCTGCCGTAATGTCGTGAACGTTGAACTCAACTCGGGGTCATGCAAGGCGACTGACTGTGATCCACTGGCAATCGCGACACCCAACGCATTGGCTAATTGACCGAGTTGGGCATTTAATTTGCCGGTTTGTGGCGAACCGCCAGTCATCGCGTTAATATAAATCGGCCAGCGCCACCCAAAAGGTAACGGCGGCGTCAGATCAACATCAGCTAAGGCCGTTTCCGGGAGTGCACGATGAAGCAGCCGGATTTGATCAAACCCGGCATTAGCATCGACTTTGAAATATTTTTCCGCCAAGAAAACATGTTCATCCTTGCGATGTGATTGCTGACTCTGTGTCATCAAACTGCTCCTTTGTGATCACTTGGGCGTCTGGGCCAATTTGGGTGCTGAGGATGCGATCACCGAAAGCCGGCCGTAATGCGGTCATGAGCACATCCACATAGGGTGCTGTTGTGAGAATTTTGACATTAGGTCCCGCATCCATGGTGACGAAGGCCGGAGTACCGAGCCGGCGCTGTTCCTGCACCAGTTGCCAGGCGCGTAAGGTTTCTGGCAGAAAATAGGTAAATGGCGGTTCCTCAGCCATGATCGCAGCGTGCATGCGCATACTGGACAATTCTGTGAGCGCCCCGATGGTAGCAAAATCGTCTTCCGCCAACGCCGTGATCATGGGACTTATCAAGGCTTCGTTAGTCTGCACCCACGCTTGATAATAAGGACTGGTGGCAGCGGTATTGGCCATCCCGGTGCGGGAACTGACCGCTTTTTTCTGATCCGAAACGGTGACAACCAACATGCGTAACGGCAAAGTCGGTTGAATCGCCAGGGGCTCAGCAAATGAAGAGGCATCGTCAAAGCCACGATGCCAGATGACGGCACCACCAAAAATCGACCGGGTTGCTGAGCCGGATCCGCGCCGAGCCAAACGGGATAAGGCGGTCGGTGATAAGTTTAGGCCAGCAGCACGACTGGCGGCCAATGCCAGTGCAGCAAATGCCGAGGCGGAACTGGCCAAACCGGCCGCAGTCGGTACGTGGTTCAGCGAGATCACTCGAGCGCGGGCTTTAATGTCGGCTAACTTCCGAACATGATTCAAAAACCGGCTGACAGCGACTGGTGATTGTGGTTGATCGTTGAGGATAAACCGATCCTGAGTCAGTACCGGATCAAACGTTACCGCTGTATCTGTGTAAAAATCGTTCAGCGTCAGAGAAATGCTGCTCGTTGCCGGCAGCATAAGCTTCTTGTCAGCTTTACCCCAGTATTTAATGAGCGCAATATTCGTATGCGCACGTGCGTAAGTTGTCATAGGTGCCTCATTTCGTTTCAAAGTGATATTCCCAGACCTTGACCGCATTAGCTGCTTTAAGCGCCTGAATAATCGTCGGCGCCTGGTCCTCAGCAGCCAGGGCAATCATGCAGCCGCCCATGCCGGAGCCGGTTAATTTGGCCCCATATGCACCATGATCGATGGCGACATTAATCAATCGATCCAGCTCCGGACTGCTGACGCCAAGCGCGGCCAAATCAGCCTGATCGCGGTTCAAAAGTTGGCCTAACGTGATGATATCATCCTGCGCCAAAGCTAATGCTGCCTGGCGAACCGCGGTGCCGATGTCCGTAATAAGCGGTCGATAAACTTTAGGTGCCTGTTTAAGCTTCTGCGCGACAAGATCGACCGCGACTTTGGTTTGACCCGCAATGCCGGTATCGGCAATGAGCAAAACACCATTTCGCGGCATCATGATTGACCGCAATGATTTGCCACGAACAAACCACTGCGGCTTTTCGGCACTGGCCGTTGCTGCGTCCAAACCACTGGGATTGCCATGTAGCGCTTTTTCGGAAATATCGGCCCAGTTCAACAACGCCGTGCGCGTTAACGACGTCTGAAACGCATCGTAAAAGGCCCGCACGACCGCCACCGCAGTTGCAGCTGACGATCCCATTCCCCGTTCGGATGGCAAAGCACTGGTAATGGTAAGGTGAAAGCCCTGCTCAGTAGCATCGAAGAACACAAGCAACCGGCGAATCAGCATGGCGATGCCGGCAAAGTTGGTCAGCTCGCCAGCATTCAAATCACCGGTAAAAAAAGCAGACGTAACTTCTTGGCGACCATCAGGCAGCGGTGCCACCCGCGCCGACAAGCCGATACTTTTGACTGGAAGCGCAATAGCCGGTTCCCCATAAACGACCGCGTGCTCCCCGATAAGAATAATTTTTGCGTAACTTTTACCCGTCCCGATTTCCATATAAACACCTCATTAATATTCTTTACTTATGATAGCGCAAACCCCGATCGGACACTACTTAGTTATGCTAGACTAAAGCATAAGTCATCATCACCACTGATTGAAACGTTGAGGAGGCACAGCATGGGGCTGCAGTTTATTTTAGGTGACGCAACGAGGGATCATGCGCAAACTATGGCAACCATGATCCAGGAGCAACTCGCTGCGGATCCGCAAAATCAGATTTTCTTTTTAGTGCCAAACCATATTAAATTTGAAGCAGAAATCGATCTTCTCAAACGCTTGCGCCAATTGCAACAAGGTGAGGCGAATGCGTACGCTCAGAGTCGGGTGCAAGTACTGTCATTTTCGCGTCTGGCCTGGTTTTATTTGAAAAACACGCCACTTTATCAACAACCACGGCTTGATCAGGCAAGCAATACCATGTTGGTGGCCAAAATTCTGGCTGATCGGCAAGACGACTTGACCATTTATGCCGGTGAAGCGCAACACACCGGTTTCGTGACGCAACTTGCCGATCAATTAAGCGAGTTGATGATCGGCCGAATTACTGCCGAAGATTTGATGCATACGGTATCGGCCTTGGCTCCCGGTAATCGGCATCGCGCGAAGTTGCGTGACTTAGGGATCATCCTTGACCAATATGAAGCAGAAATCGGCCCTTATGCCACAACTGCAAGTTTACTGAGTGGCTTGCAGCAAGCCATGCGCACGCAGGATCTAAGCCATACGTTTATCTATCTCAATCATTTTAACGTGTTTTCTGCTTCTGAGTCTGCGTTAGTCGAAACCATGCTCGAAACGGCCGCCGAGGTAACGCTCGGGTTAGTGTTGAATAAGCCATATCCGCTTAATCCGCCAGTTGCTCCGAACTTATTTTTACCCGCCGGTCGACTTTACCAACGGCTTTATCAAAAAGCGAAAACGCTGCAAGTTCCGATTCGTCCGGATCGCTTTGCGGCACCGCGTCAAATCAGTCGCGGTATGCAACAAGTTGCAAATTGGTGGGAGGCCAATACTGACTTGCAACCATCAACAGCTCCGACTTCTGAAACCGCTGAGCAAATTCATCTGGCCATCGCGACCGATCCGTATCAGGAACTGCGGCATGTGGCTCAGCACATTTATCGCGCAGTTCGGCATGGTGCCCGCTATCGTGATTTCCTGATTTTAGCACGACGATTGGAACCCTATGCAACCGTCATTCCGGCAATTTTTGCCGAATTTTCGATCCCGCAGTTTACCGATTTGCAACGGCCGATGAAGGACCATCCGCTAGTTGTCTTGATGGAAAGTCTATTTGCGATTCAAAAACACGATTACCAGTATCAGGATGTCATGCGTCTGCTGCACACAGAACTATTGCTGCCGGAAGGGATGACACTGGCCGAATTTCGGGATGCGGTGGACACAACGGATAACCACCTGGTACGGACGGGCATTGCCGGGAAGCAGCGCTGGACGCAGGCAGCGGCATGGCGTTATTTTCAACGTAATCCCGACGCCGATGACCCGCAGATGGATCCTGAAGCGGTCAAAACCGCGCAAATCAATGCCATTAAAACGTTGATCGCCCAAACCGTGCCAACGTTGCTAAAACAATGGCAGACCGCCAAAACCGGAGCGGAGGCGGCAAGCGACCTGTATCGCTGGTTGGACGCAAATGGCGTTGTTGATCAACTACGCGCTTGGCGGCAAACTGCCAGTGACGAAGGTGATCTGACCCGCAGCCGTGCCCATGAGCAGGCGTGGACCACTTTTACTGCATTATTGGACGACTATGTCACCATTTTGGGCAGTGCCAAATTTGACCGGGAGCAGTTTCACGAATTGCTCGCGGCTGGGTTTGCGAGTGCCACGTATACCCAGATTCCGGCGACGCTTGACGCGGTTGTCATTTCCGAAACCGGTTTGGTGCGGTTAGCGAAGGCAAAACACGTTTTCGTCATTGGCGCAACCAACACGGCCATGCCGGATGTTCCGACCGATGATGGCGTGTTGAACAGTGAGGAGCGCCAATTGTTGGCTGCCCAGTTGCCGGATGATCGCTTCCTGCCTGAACAGGGCCCGGCAACGACTTTAGGCGATCCGTTTATCAACTATCTTGGTTTTATGGCAGCGTCAGACGAATTGACGTTGAGCTATCCGGTTCAAAATGCCCAGGAAAACAACGAAAATCAGGCCTCACCTTATTTTCAGCAAATGGGGAATGCACTGCACCTAACGCCAACCGCTTGGGCGCCGGTTTCGCTGACAACGCCAGTCGAAACCGTTTTAGGCAGTCCGCGGGCAATGTTGAGCGACTTTGTCCGGGCCGCCGGTGATGCCCAACAACAAAAATTGCCGTTGGGGAAAGCGTGGCAAAACGTTTTGGCGGCGTTAAAACAAACCGCTTTGGCAACGTTATCCCGCCGCCTCTCTGGTAGTCTCACTTATCAGAATGATCCGGGACACCTTGATCCGGATTTAGCTATCCAACTTTACGGGCGGGACATGAATGTCTCGGTTTCCCGGCTTGAAACTTACTATCTGAACCACTTTGAATATTTTCTCAAGTACGGCTTGCTCCTGCAACCGCGTCCGGAGTTTGAACTTTCACCAGCCGACACGGGCAGTCTGTTCCATGCGGTGCTGGATCGGTATTTGACCCAACTACGCGAAGAACATATGACATTGGCAGATGTTGACCCATCTGCTATCAGCGCCGCCGTTCCGCCGCTTGTTGAAGACATTGCCAGTCAGCCGGGTTATGAAATTCTCGGCAGTACGCATCGCATGCTCTATCTGACCAGACGTTTAAGCCAGCTACTGATCCAAGTACTGGTTAACATGCGCCAGCAACAACAACGCAGCGGTTTTCGTCCGATGCGCACCGAATTGCAATTTGGCCGGATCGGGGACACCAAAGGCTTACCGGGATTATCCTGGCCGTTGCCGCATGGTGGGCGCGTCAACGTCCGCGGCAAAATCGACCGCTTAGATGTTTATCGCGAACCGGATGCGCGCCGCTTTATCATTGTTGACTATAAGAGTACCCAGCATCGGTTTAATGACAGTGATGCCTATTACGGAATTGCCTTGCAAATGCTGACGTACATTGAAGCCATGACAAACGTTCCTGTCGACCCGCCGTTTGTAGCGGCCGGCGCACTGTATTTCCATCTTCAGGATCCAACGCTTCAATACACGCCGACTTTGGAACCGGTCATTGAGCGGCTCAAGAAATTCAAATATTTGGGTTTTCTGGTTGCCAATCATGGTGACGAACTCACCGCGGTTGATCGTACGATTTCACCGGAAAGTGGCGGCGCCAGCGAGGTTGCTCCGTTAGGGTTTAAAAAAGATGGCAGCTTCAACCGTAGCCAGTCGAATATTTTAACGCCGGATGATTTACGCGCCTACTTGGCACACAATCAAGCGCTGATCATCGATGCGGCCACTCAGATTCTCTCCGGCAATATTGACCTGACGCCATTCCAATACGGTCAATCCTCAGAAGTCGTCAGCCGCAGTGATTACCAAAGCATCATGCTTTTTGATCCGGCAACCGGTTTTGACCATTATCACCATGTTCCTAAATTAAAACGGAAAGATGTCATCAACCGCCTCACAACGGACCCTAAGCAGACGCCAGATTCTAAAAAGGAGACACCGCAATCATGACAAAATTTACTTCGTCTCAACAAGCAGCGATTGAGCATCATGGCCATGATGTGCTGGTTTCTGCTTCTGCCGGCAGCGGCAAAACAACGGTGTTAGTTGAACGGATTATCCAAAAGATCCTCAAACAGCATGCCGATATCACCAGAATGTTGATCGTCACTTTTACCCGCGCAGCAACCGCCGAAATGCGGACCAAAATTCAATCGGCGTTAAAGCAGACCCTGACGCAAAAACGGCATGAACTTAATGCAGAGGACCGCCGCCATTTAGCCAATCAGATTGCGATGGTGAATGCGGCCAAAATCAGTACTTTGGATGCTTTTAGCCTGCAGATTGTCCAAACTTATTATTACGTCATCGATCTCGATCCTGGTTTTCGGTTACTCACGGATGAAACAGAACGTTACATGTTGCAGGAACGCGTGTGGAATGACTTACGCGAGCAATTCTATGCTGGTGACGATGCCGCGGCTTTTGAACAGTTAACGGCTAATTTTAGCGGTGACCGGGATGATAGTGGCCTCCAGGATTTGATGTTTGAGCTAATGCGTCAAGCAGCGGCGACGACCGATCCTGAAGCCTATTTGCGGCAATTAGCCGAACCGTATGCACCCGAGGCATGGGAGCAAACCTTCAACACCCAAATCTGGCCGCGGATGAAACAGAAATTACTGCAAATGACCACGGATCTCACCCAAGCAGCAGCGCTGGCCGATCAATTACCCAATCCGATCTGGCATCGCCAAATCGAAGCTGATCTAGCGCCACTGCAACATTTATTGGAAAATGCTGCCCCGGCTTATGACACTGTCCGCAACGTCTTGGTTGATCATCAATTTGCAAAATGGTCGGGCGTTAGGAAGGGGCTGGATGACAACGATCAGGCGACCAAAAAGGAGGCGAAACAATTACGTGACGCGGCCAAAACCACGTGGCAAAAACAAGTCGCGCCGGAATTTGCGCTGACAGGTGAACAAATCAAGGATCTGCTGCAAACGGTTCAGCCAATGATACAAATGCTGACAAAAGTAGCGCTACAGTTTTTGGCGGCCTTAACCGCTGAAAAAGCAGATCGTCATGTCCAGGATTATAGCGACATCGCTCACAACGCATTACGAATTCTGCAGCAGCAAGATCCCCAAACCGGCGCGCCGATTGCCGAGAATTATCGTGCTAGCTTCGATGAAGTGATGGTGGACGAATATCAGGATATCAGCCCGCTGCAGGAGGCATTACTAGCAGCTGTCAGCACGACTAACCCAGGCGACAGATTTATGGTGGGAGACGTCAAGCAAAGCATCTATGGCTTTCGATTAGCCGATCCGCAACTCTTCATTCACAAATATCAGTCTTTCGCCGATCAACCTAGTGATCCTGCCGCTCCCGAACGGATTATTTTGGCAGAGAACTTCCGCTCAACCAAGAACGTGCTGGCATTCACCAATCTTATTTTCAGCCAGATCATGGATCCCGAGGTAGGGGACTTAAGCTACGATGATCGCGCCGCTTTGAAGTATGGGGCTGTTGATTACAGCGAATGCCATCCGGCGGTCAAAATGCTGTTATACAGCAAGGCCACCTCAGATGAGGATGACGAGAGTACTGATGCACCTGATTTGCCTGAAAGTGAAGACGATGATGAACCTTTAGATGTCGCGACCGGTCAAACCCAAATGGTCATTGCCGAAATTCAGCGGTTGGTCGAGGATCCGGAAGCGAAGTTATGGGATCGGGCGAATCAAACTTACCGCCGTATCCATTATCGTGACATCACCTTGTTAACCCGCCAAACCACGCAAAACAGTCTGATCCAGACACAGTTTGCTGCAGCCGGCGTGCCGCTGTTCGTGGCAGATACGAAGAATTTCTTTAAAACCACTGAATTGATGGTCATGCTTGCGTTGCTTAAGATTATTGACAACCCTAAACAGGATATTCCATTAGTTGCCGTGTTGCGTTCGCCGATTGTCGGACTGTCAGCGGATCAACTAGCGCTCATTCGCTTAGCAGCCAAACAGGTTCCTTACTATGATGCGGTCACTGCCTTTTTGGCTGCGACACCGTCCACGCCGCTAGCCAAGCAAACGCACGCAACACTCACACAATTTTTCCAGCAATTAAAGCATTTTCGCGACCTTGCGCGGGAAAATGATCTTGTGACCTTGCTATGGGCGATTTATCAAGAAACCGGTTTTCTCGATTATGTCGGTGGAACCCCCGGTGGCAGTCAACGTCAGGCCAATCTGCAAGTCTTGATTGATCGGGCCCAGACGTATGAGTCAGGTGGATTTAAGGGCCTGTTTGCCTTTATTCATTTCATCACGCTCATGCAGAAACAGGATCAGGACCTCACCACACCTGCCCAAGTCGATCCGGATCAAGACGCGGTTAGATTAATGACGATTCATAAAAGTAAGGGCCTCGAATTCCCGGTCGTTTTTGTGATGCAAACCAATAAACATTTTAATCGACGCGATCAACGTGGCGCGGCCATTTTGACTAAAAATGGCATCGGCGTTAAATGGCTGGATCCGGAAACCCGGGTTGAATACGAATTACCGCAGTATCAGGCCGCAAAAGCCGCCCGCCAGAATCAGACGCTTGCTGAAGAAATGCGTCTGCTGTATGTTGCCTTAACCCGAGCGCAGCAACGTCTATACGTTGTTGGCGCAACGATGAGCGGCCAGCAACTG
Organism: Lacticaseibacillus zeae DSM 20178 = KCTC 3804; assembly: GCF_000260435.1. GTDB lineage: Bacteria > Bacillota > Bacilli > Lactobacillales > Lactobacillaceae > Lacticaseibacillus > Lacticaseibacillus zeae. The sequence continues at coordinate 60,423 of NZ_BACQ01000009.1, forward strand.
ACATCTGCCGACAAGACAGTGGCAAGGTGGGCTAAAGAAGCAGAAGGCGAAGAACTGGTGCTGGCTCCCCAAGTTCGCAGCGCGGCAACGAATTACCTGGATTGGATCGGCCCAGCATTGATTCGCCATCCCCAAGTCAAAGGTTTAGCCGAAACTACCGTAAAGCCAGCGCTCATCGGTGATTCAACCGAATTTGCCATTGAAATCGAGGTTAATCCGCAAGTTAAACCGGCGGTCACCACTACAAAATCGGCTCCGGCTGAAGCGCCGTCACTCGACTTAAGTAACTGGTTCAAGCAGCAGTATCCATTTCAGGCCGCGACCACCACTGCCGGCTTCCAAAGTGTTTCTGAAATCAAACGGGCCTTTGATGACCCGGATACGATGGAATTGGTGAGTGCCGATCGGTTTTTGGGTCCACAACTGCCATTGGGAGATCTAGCCGCACCGGCATTTCTGAGCCAATCGGCAGGTGGCGCCAGTGCGACTGCTGTCGGCACGGCTACCCATTTGTTGTTACAACTGATAGACCTGACACAACCGGTGACGCATACAAGTCTTGATGAACTACGGCGCCATCTGATAACCACGGGCGCTATCCCCAAGGAAGTAGCCGCCCGCATTGATTTATCCGCACTGGTGCGCTTTTTTGCGACTGACTTGGGTCGCCTGCTGCAAGCCAAACCGCAGCAGGTTCATCGAGAAGTGCCATTTTCCATGTTGTTGCCGGCAGATCGGTTATTCGAAGGCATGAAGGATGACCCCGGCGAAGATGTTCTGATTCACGGGATCATTGACGGTTATGTCAGTGATACCGATGGGGTGACACTTTTTGATTATAAAACGGATCACGAACCTAATCCCGATGTATTAGTCGCGCGTTATCGCGGTCAGCTGAATCTTTATGCACAGGCATTGACCCGGCTGCAACCCAACCCGGTTAATCATCGTTATCTGGTTTTGTTGCGGACCGGTACGATTGTTGATTTGGTGGCGAACCCAATCGGGAAATAGTATGATAGACGTAGTATGTTTAGACAGGAATGGATAAGAATTTATGAATGCTGACACCACGTTTGCCGTGGTCGATCTGGAAACAACCGGCACCAGCGTCAAAGATGGCGACCGGATGATTCAGTTCGGATGTGCCTTACTGCGCCATGGCAAAATCATTCAAACAATTTCACAAATGGTTAATCCTGATCGTTCGGTGCCGCAGACCATTCAACGGCTGACAGGGATTAATCCCGATTGGTTAGTCGCAGCACCGTATTTTGACGAAGTGGCACCGGTCTTACACCGCTTGCTGACAAACACGGTTTTTGTTGCGCACAACGTTAATTTCGATTATCCATTTTTGAATGCGGAATTTGAACGGGTGGGCCTGCCAAAATTGCAGTTAGAAGCCATTGATACTGTTGAACTGGCGCAGGTTTTGCTACCGGAAATCAGCAGTTTTCGCCTGAGCGATTTAACCGCGTATCTGTCCATTCAACACGATAATCCGCATCAAGCCGACAGTGACGCGATCAGTACCGGCAAGCTGCTATTACAATTAACCAAACGATTTCAGGAACTGCCAACTCCGACCCAGCAGGCACTAATTCAGCATCGCGGCGGATTTATTCGGGAAACCGGCGATTACCTCAACCTGATTGCGACACCGCCGAAACCGCTTAAAAAAGCTTACGTTCAGGTCGGTTCGTTGGTGCTGCGGCGGCCCGTGACACCGGCAACTGACTTTGCACTTGCAGGCGCTTATCCGGCAACCGACTTAGCCAAAAAGCATCTGTTGCAACCGCGTTATCGGTTTCGCAAGGCACAGGCCAAAATGATGGATGCCATCTTTGCCCATACGCATCAACCTGAGCAACCGTTATTTGTAGAAGCCGGGACGGGGTTAGGGAAGACATTAGGCTATTTATTACCTTATGCTTACGCCGCAACCCCCGAGCACAAACTGGTGATTGCAACGCCAACATTGGTTTTGCAAACTCAGCTGATGCAGAAAGCCATTCCAGCGCTCAACGACTTGCTAGGGCGCACGGTGCCAAGTGTGGAAGTCAAAAGCCCGCAGCATTACCTGGATCTAAATAAATTTGCTGCCAGCTTGCATCAAGAAGCACCGACACGGCAAACCCAGTTACTGCAAATGAAATTGCTGGTTTGGCTGACCCAGACGACGACAGGCGATTTGGACGAGTTACATCTCACGACATATCGTGCGCCCTTGTTTTTGCAGATTCGGCATACCGGCGATGTCGGAACGCCGTTTACCAATCCGTTTTATACGTTGGATTTTTATCGGCGTCTGCAAACGGCCATGGACGCAGCGGTGATTGTGGTCACGAATCATGCCTTTCTTGCGCGCCATGTCGAGCAACTTGCAGGTGGACAGCCATTTTTGGTGGTGGATGAAGCACAGCATTTCGCGGATAACACCGCAGCAGCGTTCGCCCAACATATGGCGTTAGGCCATTTGCGGCGTCAGTTGCGGCATCTATGGCAGTTAAGCGATCCCGATGAATCTCACTCCTTAGTTGCGGTCTATCAAAGCGAGCCGGCGATGCAAATGGTTCTGCGACAACTACATCAGTTAACGGAAACGGCGCAAACAACCGTCACCACTTTACAGCAAGACATCTACCGGCACTTTTTCCACGGCAAAACGACGGCGACGTCCGGCTTTGTCAGTTTAAGTCTGGATCCGGCCGCAGTCGACTGGCTACGTGAAACCCAGTCAGATAAGGTTAAACTATTAATCAAAGTCATTGGTCGGCTGACAGTGACGGCAGATAAACTGACAGCGGATTTTAATCAACGCCCACGGTTCTTTTTAAAAAGTGACGGTCAACGTTTTCAGGCACTGGCAGCATTGCGCATGAGTTTGGCTGATCAACGCAATCGGCTGCAGGAAATGCTTCGAAGATTGCCGGAGCTAATCAACGGCCGGGCTGCCGTTGGCTCAATTACCTTGAGCCAGGTGAAGGATGTGGCAAGCTTAGGCTTAAGTTGGGATGTTTTTCAAGTTGGCGCGGCGGTGCAACAGTTACTCCGGCAATTTACGGCACCGGTTTTCGTCGGCGCAACGTTGACGGCTGCCCGATCCTTTGATTTTTTGACCCGGCAACTAGGCTATCCTGAGCTCCCGGAAACAAGCTTCCTAAAACTTCGCAGTCCGTTTCATTATCGTGATCAAGCCAAGGTGTTGGTTGCAACAGATGCGCCAAACGCCAGCGAGGTGTCAGCACCAGCTTATGCGGACTACCTTGCTCAGGCAATTGAGCTGCTAGCCGATAATCAGCATCAAACCATTGTCCTGTTCAACTCTCTGACCGTGATTGAAGAGGTTTATCAGCGACTGGTTCATCGCCCCATTGCTGATCACAAAGAACTGTTGGCACAAGGCGTGACCGGATCGGCGGAAAAGATTGCCAAGCGCTTTGCAGTCGGCGAGCAGAGTCTATTGTTAGGCGCGGCGAGTTTTTTTGAAGGCATCGACTATCCTGATCGCTTACTCGAAATGGTCATCTTAACCCGGTTACCGTTCGACGCACCGGAAGCGCCCATCACCAAAGCACGTTATGCCCAAATCAAAGCCAGCGGCGGCGATCCATTCACCGACGATGCACTGCCACGGGCAACGCTTCGCTTACGTCAAAGCTTCGGCCGCCTCATCCGTACCGAAACCGACCGCGGCGCCTTCGTCATCTTGGATCCGCGCTTCATCACTACGCAATACGGTAAAAAGATGCAAAAATCCTTACCGAATATTAAACCCATGACCATGCCTCTAAACGATATGCCAGCGTATATTGGCATGTGGCTACGAGCGTGAGAGCGCGAATCGGCGCGCTTAGGAGTCGGAGTGTAAGTGGCCTTGGGCGTGATGGCCCGGGCTTAGGCCATTGCGACCAAGGTCCTTACACGCAGACTCCTGCGCCGGTGAGCGCGTTTAGGTAACATCGGCTAATTTTATACTTACAACTCACCCACACCCAACAAAGGAGGGAACAACCCATGCGGCGTCACCGACGTTTTGATTGGCTCAAATTTTCCTTGATCAGCGGCTTCATCATTCTCATCATCGCGGTTATCGGTATTTATGCCAAAAGTATCTCGCCTTATCAGCAATTACGCAGCCAAGCCGAACGAATTGCCACCAATCGGGCCGACCTGAAAACGATTAACGGCTTTTGGTGGTATAACCGCGATAAAAGCTACCTAAGCGTTGCCGGACGAACGCAAAAAAATAAGTCCGTCTACGTTGTTATTCAGAAAAAAACCGGCAAAGTCGACATTTTAAACCAAAAATCCGGTATCACACGGCAACAGGCGATCCAACAAGCGACAAGTGATAACAATCCAAAGAAGATTTTAAACGCTTCCTTAGGTAAACGTGGCTCGGAATTCGTTTGGGATATTGGCTATCTGTCAAAGTCTGGTAAACTGAATTACGTGACGTACAGTTTTCGCAGCGGCGAACAGCTGAACGCGATCAAAAATCTATAAATTAGCATGATTCGACATCCTGAGTGGTGTCGACACTGTAGGAGGCGCCCTCGTGCATTTAGCAAAAAGAATCCTCAACGTTGCACCGTCCGCGACATTAGCATTAAGTAATCAGACTAAGGAACTGAAGGCGAAAGGCGCCGATGTGATTGACTTATCGATCGGTCAGCCGGATTTTCCGACCCCCAAAGCCATCGATGACGCGGCAGTTACTGCCATTCAAGCCGGCAACGCCAGTTTTTACACGGCAGCTACCGGTATTCCAGAATTAAAACAAGCCATCAGCGATCGAATTTTTTCCCAGGATGGGGTTCGCTATCCGGCGCGTCAGATTGTTGCGACCACTGGGGCAAAGTTTGCTTTGTACGCCTTATTCCAGATTTATTTAAATCCAGGCGATGAGGTGTTGATTCCGGTTCCGTATTGGGTTTCCTATGAGGAACAGATTAAATTAGCCAGCGGCATCCCACACTTGGTCATGCCAGCAGTTGGCCATAAAGTCAGCGTTGATGATCTTGAAGCCGCACGAACGGATAAAACGCGCGCGTTGATCATCAATTCGCCGCAAAACCCCAGCGGCGTCGTCTATAATCGCACCGAACTGACCTTAATCGGCAACTGGGCCTTAAAACATCACATTCTGGTGGTCACTGATGATATTTATCGGGATCTGATTTACAATGGCACATCCTATACATCCATGATCAGTATTGATCCTGACATTGCCGATAATACGGTTTTAATTTCAGGCGTTTCCAAATCTTATGCCATGACCGGTTGGCGAATCGGCTATGCGGCCGGGCCGGAAAAGCTCATGCAAGCAATGGCGACCTTCATCAGCCATACCACCTCTAATCCAGCAGCCGTTTCCGAATATGCTGCAGTAGCGGCGCTGACAGGTGATCAGAGCGTTGTCGAAAAGATGCGCCAGGCGTTTGAAGAACGACTCAATCTTTTCTATGATTTGTTGGCCGAAGTTCCGGGATTTGATATGGGCGAAAAGCCACAAGGGGCCTTTTACCTTTTCCCGAATATTAAGCGGGCAGCACAATTGAGCCATTATGGCACCGTTGATGATTTTATCAGCGCACTGCTGAATGAAACCGGGGTTGCGATCGTTCCGGGGCGCGCCTTTGGGATGCCGGATCATGCGCGCATCAGTTATTGTAAAGATCTTAACAGCCTGCGCGAAGCAGCGCGGCGCATTCAGGAATTTGTCCGGAAATAATTTTATATTTTTAAAGTGGGGAGTTAAGGCATGACCGAAAAGATTCGCATCATTGATGCAAAGGAACATGTAAACGAAGAAGTAAAAATTGGCGCGTGGTTGACTGACAAACGAAGCTCTGGCAAGATTGCCTTTCTTCAGTTACGCGATGGCTCAGCGTATTTTCAAGGCGTTGTTTCTAAAGCTGACGTGTCAGATGAAGTGTTTAAACTCGCCAAGGAGTTGCGCCAAGAATCCAGTATGTGGATCACCGGTGTTATTCATCAAGACAGCCGCAGTCATTTTGGCTACGAAATTGAAGTTCGCGATATTGAACTTGTCGGCGACTCTGAAGATTATCCGATCACTCCTAAGGAACACGGGATTGAGTTTTTACTGGATCACCGCCATCTTTGGTTGCGGTCCAAACGCCAATTTGCCATTCAACAAATTCGTAACGAAATGATCCGGGCAACCTTTGAATTCTTCAACAACGAAGGCTTTATCAAAATGGATCCGCCAATTCTGACTGATTCGGCACCCGAAGGAACAACCGAATTATTCGAGACCGATTATTTTGATAAGAAAGCTTATCTCAGTCAGTCGGGCCAGCTGTATGCTGAAGCGGGAGCCATGGCTTACGGTAAAGTCTTCACTTGCGGTCCGGTGTTCCGGGCGGAAAAAAGTAAGACTCGCCGTCATTTGACCGAATTTTGGATGATCGAACCGGAAATGGCCTTTTGTCATCAGGAAGAAAGCCTCAAGGTTCAGGAACGTTACGTTGCTTACTTAGTTCAGGCGGTGTTGGACAACTGCAGTTACCCGTTGCATTTGCTCGGTCGCGATCCTGAAGTCCTCAAACAATACACCAAACTCCCATACCCTCGCATCAGCTATAAAAAAGCGATCGAAATGCTGCAGGATGCCGGAATGGATGTGAAGTATGGAGATGACTTTGGCTCGCCTGAAGAAACCTATCTGTCTGACCAATTCGATCAGCCGGTGTTTGTTTTGAATTATCCGAAAAACATCAAACCGTTTTATATGTTGACGGATCCGGATGACCCGCAGCAATATGTCTGTGCTGATATGCTGGCACCTGAAGGCTATGGCGAAATCATTGGCGGTTCCGAACGTGAAACCGATTATGATACATTAAAGGCTTCCATCGAAAAAGCCGGACTTGATTTGGATGAATATGAATGGTATCTGGACTTGCGCAAGTATGGATCCGTGCCGCATTCCGGCTTTGGTTTGGGTCTGGAGCGGGCAATTACCTGGATCTGCAAGCTGGATCACTTACGCGAAGCCATCCCGTTCCCACGCATAATCAATCGTTTAAAGCCGTAATGGCACGCAAAAGTCGGACGCCAACGCGCCGGCTTTTTTTGGAGGGTCACAAGAATGACTGATTTAAGGACTTACACTGAAGCAGGGCAGTTCAGTGTCTCGAACCTGCTGTTTGACCATTATCCAGCATTAGGGCTGACACAGACCGAATTTCTGACGTATCTTTTTTTGGATCAATGGCAATCCAAGCATCATCAGGCACCGGATCTCAAAGCATTGGCCAACCAGATGAATGTCGCCCCTAACGCGATTTACACAGCCATTGAAACCTTGATTCAAAAAAAGGCGATCGTACTGGAAAGCGTTCCTGACAATCAAGGACGGATGCGTGATTACTATGATCTCAGTCCGCTACTTGCCAAGATTCCGAATAACGGCCAAACCAATAGCGCCACAATGACCCCGCCCAATGCCGATGCTCAGACAAATGTTTTCAATCAAATTGAAATTGAATTTGGCCGGCCGCTTTCGCCGATTGAGCAGGAAATGATTCGTGATTGGTTGAATACCGATCATTATCTACCCGAGGTCATTTTATTGGCATTACGCGAGGCAGTTTTGAATTCGGCATACTCATTAAAATATATGGATCGCATTTTGCTAAACTGGGAACGCCGCCATCTCAAAACTGCGCAACAAGTCCAAGCTGACATCAAGCGGCATCAGGAACTTTAAATTCACCATCAAATCAAGATCATACTTTTATCGGGTAAAAGCGGTGAGAGTCAACTAGGAGGCGCATTCATGACTGACGCAGAGGCTAGGCAATTGTTTAACCAAATCATGGCACTATATCCTGATCCCGAACCGACGTTACACGCGACAAATCCCTTTGAAATTTTGGTTGCGGTGATGCTGTCGGCACAAACGACCGATGTTGCCGTCAATGCTGTCACCCCGGCATTGTTTGCGGCTTATCCAACTCCGGAAGCAATGGCTGCTGCGCCGGTGACGGATATTGCCGAAAAAATCAGCCGACTTGGGTTGTACCGTACGAAAGCAGCCCACTTAAAGGCATTAAGTGCCATTTTGGTTCAGTCATATGGCGGCAAGGTCCCAGCTGACGCAGCTGATTTGGTTAAGCTGCCAGGGGTCGGCAAGAAAACGGCCACCGTGGTGCTTAGCGATGCATTCGGCATTCCTGGTGTGGCTGTTGATACGCATGTCAGTCGGATTGTGAAAGGGTTGGGACTGGTTTCACCTAAGGCTACGCCGGTTCAGATTCAAAAACGACTGGAAGCATTAATGCCAAAATCTACCTGGATCAAGTTGCATCGCAGTTTGATTCGCTTTGGTCGCGAGCATTTACGCGCCCGCGATCCAAAAATACCGACCGGTTCCGAATGGTCATTTTTAGCAGAGCATTACGCGCCGCTGAAGGAGGCAGCTAAGCATTGACAGATAAAATTGTGCCATCTAAACGAAAGGTTCACCGTGAAAGTTGGGATCATTATTTTCTCGAACTCGCGCAACAAGTTTCGGAGCGGTCAACTTGTGAGCGGGCCACTGTTGGCGCTGTTTTAGTGCAGGAGCACCGCATCATTGCCACGGGCTATAATGGCGCCATCAGTGGCGATCCGCATTGTGATGAGGCAGGGCACTTAATGCGTGACGGCCACTGCATTCGCACGATTCACGCAGAGATGAACGCGATTATCCAATGCGCAGCCAATGGTGTCAGTACCCACGGCGCGACCGTTTACGTGAACTTCTTCCCGTGTCTGAATTGCACCAAGGCTTTGATTCAAGCAGGGATTAAGCGCATTGTTTACGCGCACGACTATCGCAATGACCCTTATGGCGAGGCGTTGTTAAAACAGCATCATTTAGACGTCTTGCACTTGACCCCACAAGATTAATATCGCAAAAAGAGTCCCAAAGTTTGATGTGCCTGCATCAAACTTTGGGACTCTTTACATGAATGGTGAACCAGTCGTCTCAACCTTCGATCAAAAAATTGACCGTAAAAAACTCGATGTTAGCGCCAAAATATCTGGCGGTTGCATCGAGCTTTTTAGTATTCAGTCGTTAAGTGTCTTACTGACTGCCGCTAGAGCCACCACCGCTTGCCGATGAAGGCGTACTATTTGAAGATGGTTCTTCTTGTGAAGCCTGCGAGGCACTTGGTGTTGTGATACTCGGGGTTGAAACGCTTGATTCAACGCTTTCGGAAACTTCACTGCTGGAGCTTTCGTCACTAGCCCGTGAAGACGATGATTCGGAACTGACACTTGAGGATGAAGACTCGGCGACCGCTTTGCGACTGCTTGGCCCGTGACCACGGACGTACAGTTCTTTCGTGGTATTACCTGAGCCGCCAGTAATCGCCGTTCCCGGATTGCTGCCTTTTAAAATATTGTAGGATTCAACTGTATCCGGTTTAGTCCAGTCGCGATTGTCCAAATTCTGTGAGGTATAGCTCATCAGCGCTTTGTATATTTTCTGCGAAATTTCCTGTTCAGCATAAGTGATACCATGCGATGTCGGCTTGTCATAACCTGTCCAGACCGAAATGACCCGATTACGCGTATAACCCGTAAACCAAGCGTCCTTAGCAATTCCCGTTGCGTTTAACGCCGGATTTTGTTTGAGTTCGGCATCACTGTAATCGGTGGTTCCGGTCTTGCCGGCTTGATGGAGTCCGGAAATAGCGGCTGCTGTCCCGGTACCCTTAGTCAGCACACCTTTAAGCATGTCGGTAATCATATACGCGGTACTTGACTTCATCGCCCGCGTTCCTTGACTGTTAAAGGTCTGCGTGTTACCGTCAGCAGTTACAATCTTATTGACGTAATACGGTTTGTAATAGGTACCACCATTTGCAAATGCGCCATAAGCGCCCGCTTCTTGAACGGTGTTAACCGAAGCACCAATCGCACTTGAGAGATACTGCTCCGAGCTTGGCAAATCAATGCCCAAGCCTTTCAAGAATTTCACGGCGTTGGCCATACCAACGGCACTCAAAGTTTTGACCGCCGGAATATTCCGCGATTGTTCCAGTGCCGTCCGCATGGAAATACGACCTTGGTACTTTTTATCCCAGTCATACAGGGAAATACTGGTTCCCGGATATTGATAAGGTTCATCCAGCATTTGTTCATAAGTGGAATAGTTCAGATATTCAATTGCCGGCCCATAATCCATGAGCGGTTTCATGGTCGACCCATTGCTTCGGGTATTTTGCGCCGCGCGGTTATAGGCAAGGCGGACATCGCCGGTTTTACGGCCACCGATCTGCGCCAGCACTTCACCATTATCCGGATCGGTCATGGTCACCCCGGTTTGGAAAGAATCGTCAGGGAAACTAACATAGTCATCAGTATTAACGATGTCATACAATCGACGCTGGGCACTCATGTCAATATTGGTATAGATATCCAGATTATCAGTATACGGATTTAACCCGGTTTTCTTCTTCACTTCGGCTATCACCTGGGTGAGGTAAGAATCGATAATCTTGTCATTGGTCGTGGTATTGGTTTGCTGCTGTTTCGGCTGTAAGCCATCCGTAATTGGCGTAGCCTTGGCCTTTTTAGCGTCTGCGGCTGTGATCTTCTTGTCCCGCAGCATCGCATCAATAACCGCATTGCGACGCTGGGTTGCCTTTTGCGGATATTTGTACGGATCGTAACCGGCAGGACTTTGTGGAAGGCCGGCAATGAACGCCGTCTGCGCTAACGTCAGATCTTTAAGCGATTTATTAAAATAAAACTTGGCGCCGGTGCTCATCCCGTACTGACCATAATTCATGAAGACTTTGTTGATGTAGTACTCCAGAATCTGATCTTTACTATATTTTTGTTGAACCTGCATCGCCAACCAAGCTTCCTGAGCTTTACGGCGCAGCGTTTGGTCAGATGACTTGGTACTAAATACAGACAGCTTAATGAGCTGCTGCGTCAAAGTCGAACCACCTTGAAGGCCATCGCTAGTTCCGGTCAGGTTGTTGAAGGCGGCGCCGATGATTCGGACTGGATCAACGCCTAACTTTTCATCGTAGAATCGGCGATCCTCAATTGAAACAACGGCATCTTTCAACTGCTGCGGAATTTCGGAAGCTTTCACGTAATCACGGTTTTCGAGTCCAAGCGTCGTGATCTCGTTTCCGCTGCGATCATAAATGGTGCTGGAACCGCCTGATTCCAACTTCGCCTGGGTGACTTCAGGGGCATCTTTGGCATACCAAGAGAACAGGCCCACGCCTGCAATGAAGAGGACAAGCAATCCAATCAATGTCCATTTGAGAATACGCCGCCACAATTTCTTGGGCGGCTTGGGTCCATTAGTGAGTTTATCTTCGCGGCGTCGCGCCATTCGCGACATGTTCTGATTATCAGCCACGCAAATTACCTACTTTCGTTTCGATCAACCAGTCAACGCCGTCAAGAAACGGCACGACCGGTTGCAACTGCGGATGGAGTTCAAATCCGTGTTGAATGATTTTTGTTAAAGGAATCGACTTACGACCACCGGTGCTCTGGTGATCCCAGCATGCGATTAGTCGGCTTGCCGGAAAAACAAAAAGTCGCTTAATTGTCGCAAATCGAATCACAACAAAACAGATCCCGTTTTGCTTCAAACAGCGCCGAAAATGATCAATCTGGTGCTGATGGAAGTTTTTTAGCGGGAAGCTTGCCTTATTCTTGGTTTCCTTGGCCTCAAAGTCAAGGTAATAACCACGATAAACCCCATTATAATCTGTGGTAGAAGGTGTCTTAAAGTACGCTTCGCGAATCACCGCCTGGCTACGTTTGGGGTAGTCGACTTTTACAATTTGCACAGGCGTCGGCTTTTTATACACGACCGCCTTGTCAACACTGCGATAATACTGATTACTGAGATTAAGTTCTTCTTCTAATGTCATCCCACGCCCGCCATAAATCGTTGGGCGCGAAACGGAACTGGGTGACAATTGCGTCCCGTCTTTGTATGGATTACCATTGGGATAACGAATGGTCATGCGATCACACTCCTGGCGCTATTATACCAATATCAACCGCGTTGGCCTAATATTTGGAGGAAAATCATGGCTGGAAAACGATTATGGATAACCGGATACCGTGCCTATGAACTCAACGTCTTTGGCAATCAGGACCCGAAGCTAAAAGTCCTTAAAACTTCATTAAAAAATACCTTACTTCAGTATCTGGATGAAGGTCTAAACTGGCTGATTACCGGCGGCCAATTAGGCGTTGAGCAGTGGGCAATCGAGGTCGCTTTAACGCTGAAGCCATTGTATCCCGACTTTAAAATTGCGATGATGCTGCCGTTTACGGATTTTGGCTCAAAGTGGAATGAAGCCAATCAGGGACAATTGGCCGCACTACGCCAGCAAGTCGATTTTTCCGATGCGGTTTCGCAAGCACCATATCAACGACCGGCACAGTTGCAGGGTTATACGCGGTTCATGACCGCACACACGGATGCTGCGGTGATTGTTTACGATCCGGAGTTTCCCGGTAAGCCGCAATGGGATTACCGCGCTGCTGAGGATATGGCTAATCGGCGTGATTATCCGGTCACGTTGATTACCATGGACGATTTGGAAGACACTGCCCAAGAAATGGCAGAAGCGGAAAATGAGCATTTTCAAAACGATTGAGATATGGTAAGCTTATTGTTAGTCTGGTTCCATGAAAACAATGAGGTGTGTCGGAATGGATAGTAACAAAGAAACAAAATTTAGTATCCAGTACGGACCTAAAGATATTTTGGACAAGAAGTTCAAGAATAAGGTTCGCGGTTATGATCCGGATGAAGTCGATGAATTTTTAGACGGCATCATTCGTGATTATGAAGCTTTTACTAACGAGATTGATCGACTGAAAGAAGAAAATGCAAAGCTGTTTAGTCGGGTCGATGAGCTAACCAAACAGCTGAGTGTTTCCAAGAATGTCAGTGCGCAGACACCGCAAACCAACGCTGCTGCGACAAATTATGATATTCTTAAACGTCTGAGTAATCTGGAACGTCATGTTTTCGGTTCAAAGCTGTCGGATAGCGGTAGCGCTGATACCCACGATGACAACAGCCATTCCGACGTTGACCAATATTGATGATCACATGTAGATCCTGAGTGATCGCGGTCTGCATCTGCAGGCTGAGGAAAGTCCATGCCCGCACAAGCTGCGATGCTTGTAGTGTTCGTGCTAAGCCCAATAAGCTTAGGGACCGTGTCAACGGTTACGGCGACCAACCGCGCTAAGGTTTCGGCTATGCGCCAGTAGGTCTGAAAAGTGCCACAGTGACGAAACGTTCAGGGAAACCTAAACGGTGGAACGGGTAAACCCCGCGAGCGAGTAACCCAAACTTTTGGTAGGGGCGTTTTGCCAAGCAAACTGAAGCGACGGCAAAACAGCGGCAACGCTGAGATAGATGATGACTGAAGGAACCTGCGCCTGAACAGGCTCTGGAACAAAACATGGCTTATAGGGATCTACATGCAGGCACAGCTCGGGGAGACTCGGGCTGTTTTTTTGTGAGCGCTCGCCGGCGCGGTTAGAAGCTGGAGTGTAAGTGGCCTCATCCCCAAATGGCTGGGCTTTGGCCATTTGGGGATGAGGTCCTTACACGCAAGCTTCTGCGCTGGCGAGCGCGTTATAGAACGCGAAAGTCAGACTGCATACTTGCCCACAATTGAAATCTCCCAGTTAACGCGAGCTTTGCCATCACGCCTAAGCTCCTTACACGCAGGCTCCCACGCCGGTAAACGCGTTACGGAACGCAAAACTCAATCGCCTATCCCCACCAACAATTCCGCTCACCTTAAAATCCAACATCGCCAACCCCATCAAAAAAAGTTAAACTAAACCTGAACACCATTCTTTAAACCGGCATTTTGAAAGGAAATCATGTCATGACATATCAACTCGTCGCAACGATGGCAGCAGGACTTGAAGCTGTTACGACCAAGGAACTAAAAGCACTGGGCATCGAGACCCGAACCGAAAATGGCAAAGTGTATTTTCAAGGCGATGACCAAACCATTGCTTTAACCAATGTCTGGTTGCGCAGTGCCGATCGAATCAAAATCGTGGTCGGTCAGTTCAAGGCACGCACTTTTGATGAATTGTTTGAAGGCGTCAAAGCGTTGCCGTGGGATCAGTATTTGCCACTGGATGCGGCGTTCCCGGTTGAAGGCCGCGCGGTTCGCTCACAGTTACATTCTGAGCCTGATGCACAAGCCATTACCAAAAAAGCGATTGTCGAGAAAATGTCAGCCGTTTACCACCGCACCACCCGTTTACCCGAAACCGGAGCTAAGTATCCGCTTGAAGTTTCGATTTTAAAAGATGTGGCAACGCTGACGCTGGATACAACCGGTCCCAGCTTATTTAAACGCGGTTACCGGATTGCCAAAGGGGAGGCACCGCTTAAAGAGAACTTTGCGGCAGCACTGGTTTTGCTCACCAACTGGCATCCCGATATGCCGTTTGTCGACCCTACAACCGGTTCCGGAACCATCGCAATTGAAGCGGCTTTGATTGGCCATCATTTGGCGCCGGGCCTGCAGCGGCATTTTGCCTTTGAAAACTTCGGCTTTTTTGATCAAGACGTATTGCAGACCACCAAAGATCAGGCTATGGATCAGGCGGATTTTGACCGAGAACTTGATATTCAGGCAAGTGACATTAACGGTGACATGATTGACATGGCCAAATTAAACGCCCAGCAAGCAGGTTTACTTCATAGTATTCAATTTAAACAGTTGGCGGTTAAAGATTTCACGACCACTAAAGAAAACGGCGTCATAGTGGCTAATCCGCCTTATGGCCAACGTCTAAGTGATCAAGCGGCCGTCCGCCAGCTGTATGCGGAAATGGGTCGAGTCTTTGCGCCTTTGACCACTTGGAGCAAATACATTTTAACGAGCGACATGGGCTTTGAGAAAGCCTATGGCAGTAAAGCGACCAAACGCCGCAAACTATACAATGGCACAATCCGAACCGATCTTTTCCAGTATTGGGGTAAACCTAATTGGCACCATCATGACAGAAAAGAGGGATGAATCGTGAAGATTCTAAATAGCTTCAGTCTTGAACCAGCGCAACGGCAGGTATTGGAAAAAGCTGGACATACCGTGATCGAAGAAGATCAACTGGACGCAACGACTGCCCAGCAAATCGATGTCATTTACGGCTGGCATGCGGCCTCTGCAACGGTTAATTATGACCATTTGCAGTTTGTTCAGGCGATGTCTGCCGGTGTTGACTATTTACCGCTCGCTGATTTTGCCAAGCATCACGTCTTGCTGGCCAATACCAGCGGCATTCACGCAGAACCGATCGCTGAATATGTGCTCGGCGCTTTGTTCACCATCAGTCGCGGCATCCTACCGGCGATTCGCGCAGGACGCGAGATGTGGTCATTGCGTCAGGAGCGGCCGCCGATGACGCTATTGAATGGATTGACGGTGGTTATTTTTGGAACCGGCCATATTGGCTCGACAATTGCCTCCAAGTTGCATGCGCTAGGATTGCATACGATTGGCGTCAGTGCCCATGGTCGACCTGCAGCCGGCTTCGACGATGTGGTAACCGATGCCGAGACGAAGCAAGTGATTTCTGCCGCCGATATTGTGATTAACGCATTACCGCTCACGTCTGCTACCAAACATTTTTATAACGCCGAGTTCTTTGCTGCTCTCGATCGACAACCAATTTTCGTTAACATCGGTCGTGGTGCTTCAGTCGAAAGAGCGGCACTCGTTCAAGCGCTGCAATCCCAGCAGTTGCGTGCCGCTGTCCTTGACGTGGTCGATCCTGAACCATTGCCGCAAACCTCACCGCTTTGGGACATGGATCAGGTTTTGTTGACGCCGCACATTTCCGGCACGGTTCCTCATTTGCGCGACCAAGTTTTTAAAATTTTTAATGAAAACCTCCAGGCCTTGGTATCACGCAGTCAATTAGCAAGTCACCAAGTCGATCTGAGCCGAGGTTACTGAAATTTAGTCCGGCAACCGTTATACTGAACTCGTAAACGTTTTCAGTTACTGCATTGCCCGGTAAACCGGCAATAAGCGTTGAAACAGTTGCCGCCAGCATTTTAGACGGCATGAAGATGAAGGAGGAATTCTTATGGCACAACGCCCGGAAGAAATTACCAACTTGCTTCAAGATGCTTTACACTCACAGCACGAGGTTGCGATCGATACAATCGATCGCAGTTGCCTAAAAGGCCGCGTCGTCGATATTAAGGCGGGAAAAGTTAAGCCGTACAACGAACGCGGCGTCATTACGGTAGCAACTGGGCGGGGAGCTAAACGAATTCAGGCGTACGCCATTAGCCAAATTAAATATAATTAACGCTTCCAACGAGGCGTAGATAAAAGGGGCAGCCGGTAAAATGGCTGCCCCTTTTTGGAAATATTGAACTGATTAATGCTTAAGGTACCAGCAAGTTGATCACGTCATCTTTAGGAATATTGGTGAAGTAATCATTGGTGTTAATGCCATCCAGTGTCTCCTTAACTGCCTGAGACGTATACGGCTTGTCTTTCAACGCAGCAGCGACGTCAGCAACGTCTTTTGGTCCAAAGAAGTCACCATAGAATTTAACGTTTGCAATCTTGCCGTCCTTAATATCAAAACGCGCATCGATTGTACCGTAATCAAAGTGCTTGCGCTTCTTGGTGGTGAATTCCGGACTGTGGCCATAAACCCAGTCCCAATTGTTGTAGACATCGTCATAAATCTTCTTGATTTCGACTTGGTCAGCGTCAGTAACGTGATATTCCTTGTCTTTAATCTCGGCAACATCGTCAACGCCAAACAGCCGCGTCAACAAAATATCCCGAAATTCCGGAAGCGTCATATCCTGATATTTTTTGTCCAAGTAAGGGCGCAGGTTGGTGACCCGGCTCTTAACGGACTTAATACCTTTACTCTTAATCTTGTCTTCCGGTACGTTGAGGACCTTTGGAATGACACTCATGTCCACATCCAGCATTAAAGTACCATGAGAGAACGTCTTGCCGTTGCGGGTATACATCGCGCTTCCTGAGAACTTCTTGCCGTCAACCAGCATATCATTGCGGCCGGAAACCTCGGCACTCGTGGCACCCATCGTATGAATCGCATCCACAATCGGCTGTGTGAAGGACTTGAAGTCGCCGAATTCTTCAGAATCACTATCAACCACAAACGAGAAGCATAGGTTACCCAAATCGTGATAAACCGCACCGCCACCTGACAGCCGACGCGTTACGACAATATTGTGCTCCTCAACATACTTCTGATTCAATTCTTCCAGTGTATTCTGGTTGCGCCCGACAATGACACTCGGCTTTTCATAATAAAAAAGCAACAGTGGCTCATCAAACTGTTTGGCATTCATCAAATACTGCTCAGTTGCCAAATTCTCGCGAATATCGTGGGACTTCATAATGACATAGTACATTTATAGGTTTCCTCCTTGTGAGCGTGAACCGGCGCGGTTAGGAGTCGGAGTGTAAGTGGCCTTGGGCGTGATGGCCCACTCTTTGGCCATTGCGACCAAGACCCTTACACGCAGACTCCTGCGCCGGTGAACGCGTTATGGTAAAGCGTGAACCGGCGTGGTTAGAAACCGAACAGCCGGTTCACCATCCGATCTTGTGGCACTCAACGAAGATTGTTAAGCGCCATTTGGTACATGGTCTATTTTAACGAGTTAATCATTAAAAAGAAAGCGATTTCGATTGCAAACAATTCATTAGTTCGAATGGTATCGATTCCATAAAATATTTTTATATGGCTCAGAGTAAACACCTTTTAACAATCGTTCTATTCGGCTTTACAGTGACAATGACAACCGGCACCGCTCAGCTGATTCCTCGTGCAACTAAATGAGAAATGCGTTAAGATTGTCCTATATCGTTTTATTATGAAAGGAGCTTTTGAATGACGAATAAAGTGCGCTACCAAGACGATCTATACCGAGCAGTAAATGGGGCCTGGATGGATCAAGCAGTCATTCCTGATGACAAAAGCAGTACCGGCGGCTTCCAGGATTTAGCCGATGAAGTAGAAGAAAAAATGATGGCTGACTTTGCGGCTGTTGCCGATGGTTCAAAAGAAGCACCGGATAAATATTTTGCCCAGGCAGTCACGCTTTATCAGCAAGCCAAGGATTTTAAGACGCGCGACGCTGCCGGCTTTGCACCGGCTTTACCAACGTTGCACCAAGTTGCTGCCATCAAAGATTTGGCTGACTACAATCGCCGTGCTGCCGAGTTACTGCAGCAGCAACTCATTGATCCGCCATTCAACGTCTTCGTCGATGCTGACATGAAAGACACCAGCAAAAATGTCATTAATCTCATGGGACCCAAGACAATTTTGCCGGATACTTCCTATTACGCCAAAGACAATCAAAACGGAGCCCAACTACTTGCGATCTTCAAGGACATGATGAGCAAGCTACTGGCATACACCGATCTTGATGACACAGCGCAAAAGGCAACCTTAGCAGGCGCGCTTGCTTTTGATGCCGAAATTGCTAAACACGTCAAAAGTTCCGAAGAGTGGGCGGATTATCCAAAAGCTTACAATCCAATGCCGACAGCCACTGTCGTTGAAAAGCTCAAACCATTCGATTTTGAAAACTTCCTGAAGGCAATTTTCAAAACGGTTCCGGATACCATCGTCGTCGCCGATCCGCGCTTTTTGGATGAATTCGGTCAGCTATTCAATGAAGCCAATTTTGCGAACTACCGCGACTGGCTTTATGTATTAAGTCTCGATAGTGTTGCAGGCTTCTTGAGCGAACCGCTGCGGCAATTAGGCGGTACCTATAATCGCGCACTATCCGGGGCACCGAAATCACCGGATCAGGTCAAGCATGCTTATCGGGTAGCCAATGCCTATTTCAGTGAGCCAATCGGTATTTATTATGGCCGCACTTATTTTGGCGAGAAGGCCAAGGCCGATGTAACCCAATTGGTCGAAAAAATGATTGCCACTTACAAACAGCGCCTGGCCAATTCTGATTGGCTCTCACAACCAACCAAAGATAAAGCCATTCTTAAGCTGGATAAGATGGTACTTAAAATGGGTTATCCGGACAAACCCGAAGCCATTTACGATTTGCTGCACGTTGATCCAGAAAAGTCATTACTTGAGAATTTGAAAGCCCTGCAAATCGTTCAGCAACAATACAACTACGATAAACTAAGCAAGCCGGTTGATCGCAGTGTCTGGAACATGCCAGGTCACTTGGTCAATGCCAGTTACGACCCGTCAAAAAATGACATCACATTCCCAGCAGCGATCCTGCAGGCGCCATTTTATTCATTGAAGCAGACCGCCTCAGAAAACCTTGGTGGCATCGGTGCCGTTATCGCTCACGAAATTTCGCATGGGTTCGATAATAACGGGGCACAGTTTGACGAATTCGGTAATATGGTCAACTGGTGGCAAAAAGCAGACTATGCGCACTTTAATGAGCTAACCAAAGCCATGATTGACGAATTTGACGGTCTCGAAACCGAAGCAGGCAAAGTTAATGGTAAACTCGTTGTGTCGGAAAATATCGCCGACGCCGGCGGTTTGGCGGCAGCTTTGGACACTGCCAAACGCGAGCCGGATGCCGATCTGCGTGCATTTTTCATTAACTGGGCCCGCATCTGGCGTTCCAAGTCCCGGCTTGAACGGGCAAAGATGTTGTTGGCCGTCGATGTCCACGCCCCGCATGAACTGCGTGCCAATATCCAGCCGCGTAATCTGGATGACTGGTACACGACGTTTGATGTTCAACCAGGCGACGGCATGTATCTACCGCCGGAAAAACGCGTTCAAATTTGGTAATCCTATTAGCATCGACTCATTGAGTCGATGCTTTTTTAGAAGAATGGCGCTAAACAAAGCACCACGCGATGCTGATAACTAGAAGTGAATGCATTGAAGCATCCTCTTCCGAGCAGCGGATTTAAGCCACAGTTGAGCAAAGGCGTGTGAAAGGGAATACAAAGTGGTCTTGATAGGTTATAATAGTTATAGGAAAGCATTTGCGATAATCAGAACTGATAGGAAGTAGGGGAGCTTATGGAACTGCAGACGTTGCGTAACTTTATTGAAATTGCCGACCATGGCAGTATTACGGCTGCTGCCAGAACATTGGGCATTTCCCAGCCAGGGTTATCGCGCCAATTAAAAGATCTGGAAAAAGAACTGGGCGTTAAACTGCTGATCCGGGGAAATCGACGGGTTACCTTGACGGAAGATGGCACCTACTTATTGAACCGGGCCCGCGAGTTAACCGCCATCGCCGAACGCACCAAAAATAATTTGCAAGGCAAACATACACTGGGTGGTGATCTTTACATTGGTGCCAGCGAAACCAGTGGTAAGCGCCTGATGTTGCAGGTTGCTCAATCCCTCCGCCAGCAGTATCCCAGTCTGCATGTCCATGTGACTTATGGTTCTGATGAAAGTCTGATTGCTAATCTTGAAGCCGGTATGTACGATTTTATTTTGCGCCCAGATAAGGAACAGACTCAGTACGAAAGCCTGCCGCTCCCGATTCGCGATGCTTGGGGCGTTTTGATGACCACCGATGATCCGTTAACCGATAACCTTCTGATCACGCCAAATGATCTTAACGATAGCGAACTGATTCTGCCGCGGGCCACGCATACTCGCAATGCCTTTGAACACTGGCTAGGACAGGGACTCGACCCGGCATACATCGTTGGCACCTACGATTTGACCGCTGATGCTTTAGGCATGACCGCAGTCGGATTAGGGCGTGCGCTATGTCTTGAATATCTGGCAACGCAAACATCGAACACTTCCTTAACCTTCCGTCCTTTAGCTCCGGCATTAGCCGATCCGATCGCGTTAGTGTGGAAACGAGACCGTGAGCTTTCCCGCATCGCCCAACGCTTCTTAAGCCTCGTTCATGAAACGATCAATCAGCAAAAAGCAGAAAGTTAGACCGAAAGGAAAAGGGATTATCGCGCGATCATCCAAAATGAGCCATTTCTGACATTCTGATTTAAAAAGTGAATATAAAAAAGCCAGCTCCAAATGCGTATCGCATAACTTGCGACGCATCTGGAGCCGTTTTTTTTATTCCTCGACACATTCATTTCCGAAAGCCTTACTTATCGCGGCCTTCGTCTCCAGTTGAAAATGAATAATCATCATCCTGCATGGCTTCAACCTGTCCCAGTCGATAACCATTACCGACTTGGGAGAAGAAGTCGTGGTTGGCTGTTGACGTCGAAATGCCGTTCATAACAATCGGGTTCACATCATCAGCCGTATCTGGAAAAGCGGTTTCCTGGCCCAGATTCATGAGCGCTTTGTTGGCGTTGTACCGCAGGAAAGTCAAAACTTCGTCCGTCCACTTAGTTTTAGCATACAAATCATTCGTATACTTTTCTTCATTTTCGTACAGATCGTAAAGTAAATCGTACATCCAGTCCTGCAACTTTTGCTGCTCGGCTTCTGGCAACTCATTGAAGCCTAATTGGAACTTGTAGCCGATGTACGTGCCATGGACACTTTCATCCCGAATGATCAGCTTAATGATTTCCGCCACATTGGTCAGCTTGTTGTTGCCTAAATAATAGAGTGGGGTAAAGAAGCCTGAATAAAACAAGAAGGTTTCCAAAAAGACGCTGGCAATCTTCTTTTGCAACGCCGAACCATTGTGGTAAATATCGTTGATTTTGTTGGCTTTGTACTGCAGATGTTCATTATGATTCGTCCAGTCAAAGATTTCATCAATTTCAGCCGGGGTGTTCAGCGTTGAGAAAATTGACGAATAACTCTTGGCATGAACACTTTCCATGAACTGAATATTGTTTAAGACCGCTGTTTCCTGTTGCGTGCGAATATTCTGCCGCAAACTTGCCATGCCGTCTTGACTTTGCAGGGTATCCAGCAAAGTCAGCCCGCCAAAGACATGCCCGACAACCCACTGTTCATCAGGACTCAATGAACGCCAATCGTCTAAATCGTTGGATAAAGGGATCCGGGTATCCAGCCAAAATTGTTCCGTCAACTTTTCCCAAGTTGCCTTATCGACTTCATCTTCAATCGCATTCCAGTTAATCGCAATATATTGTTTTGCCATATTCTCCGCTCCTTGTATGTAAAAACAGGGGAGATCCCCCTGTTAAAAGATAATCAAATCGAGCAACTTTCACAAGCGTTGCTGCCGATTTCTTCCTGGTCATCGGTGTAAGTCCGGATGTAGTAAATCGACTTGAGGCCTTTGTGATGGGCGTAGTTCCGCAAAATGTTCAAATCACGCGTCGTCATCTTGTCGGTTCGGCCGTCTTTCCACGGATAAAGGCCAGCAGGAATGGTACTGCGCATGAACAGGGTCATGGCCATTCCTTGATCAACGTGCTGTTGGGCAGCGGCATAAACATCAATGACTTTACGCATGTCAATGTCGTAGGCACTTTGATAGTAAGGCATGGTGTCATTCGACAAACCGGGTGCTGGGTAATAAATCGTGCCGATTTTCTTCTCTTGACGATCCTCAATCCGGTTAACAATTGGCTGCAAGGAGGCACTGGTATCGTTAATATAGCTGATCGAGCCATTAGGGGCCACAGCCATCCGGTTTTGATGATACAAGCCGTCCTTCATGACACTCTCTTTGAGCGCTTCCCAGTCCGCCTGGGTCGGAATGTGAACATCCTTGAACAAATCACGCACCTTGTCGTACTTAGGCGCCCATGATTGCTGGATATACTTGTCAAAATAACTGCCATCAGCGTATTTGCTGTTTTCAAAGTTATGGAATGACTCGCCACGTTCTTTGGCAATCTTGTTGGATGCCTTCAACGTGTAATAATTCAGCAACAAGAAATAGATGTTGGTGAAATCAAGACTTTCCGGTGAACCATAATACATATGATTCTTAGCAAAGTACGTGTGCAAGCCCATCGCGCCAAGGCCAATGCTGTGTGCCAGGTGATTCCCATGCTGAACAGACGGCACAACGTCAATATTGCTATGATCAGTGACATAGGTCAATGCCCGAACCATGGCTTCAACGCTGTGACCAAAGTCGCGACTGTGCATCAAATTAGGAATATTCGTGCTACCCAGGTTGCAGGAAACATCTGTCCCTAAGACTTCATATTCCTGCTTGTTGTTGAGCTTGGATGGTACCTGTACCTGCATGATTTCCGAGCACAGGTTGCTCATGATGATTTTGCCATCGATCGGGCTCGCATTGTTGGCAGTGTCAATGTTGATGATGTAAGGATAGCCAGATTCCTGCTGTAATTTGGAAATTTCATTTTCCAGATCGCGGGCCTTAATCTTGTATTTCTTAATGTCCGGATTGGCCACCATGTTGTCGTATTCCTTGGTGATATCCACATACGAAAATGGCTTGCCATAAGCCCGTTCAACCGAATAAGGGGAGAAGAGGTACATATCGGCATTGTCCTTGATAAGCTCGTAATACTTATCAGGCACAATCACGCCGAGGCTAAGGGTCTTTACCCGATACTTTTCATCTGCGTTTTCCTTTTTGGCGCCCAAGAAACTGATGATATCAGGATGGAAGACATTCAAATAAACCACGCCGGCACCTTGACGTTGGCCCAGTTGATTACTGTAGGAAAAAGAATCTTCCAACAACTTCATGACCGGCAATACGCCACTTGCAGCACCGTCAATGCCTTTGATTGGCGCACCGGCTTCACGAAGGTTCGATAGTGTCAGGCCGACTCCGCCACCAATTCGTGACAACTCAAGGGCAGAGTTAATCGCGCGGCCAATCGAATTCATGTCGTCGGTAATTTGCAGTAGAAAACAGGAGACCAATTCGCCACGGCGTTGCCGACCAGCGTTTAGGAACGAAGGGGTAGCCGGCTGATACCGCTGATGGATCATCTCATCAGCCAAATCCACCGCCAGCTGCTCATTACCATCCGCAAAGAAGAGGGCGTTGGCAAATACCCGATCTTTGTAATCTTCAAGATACTGAGTGCCATCGTCGGTCTTTAACGCATACTGAGCGTAATACTTATAGGCCGCCATGAAGGACTTAAACTGAAAATGCTGAGCCGTCAAGAACTGGTCCAGCTTTTCCAGGAAGGCCGGCTGATACTTTTTTAAAAATCCCGCTTCATAATAGTGATTGTCAACCAAATACTTCAAGCGCTCTTGTAGCGATGAAAACTTCATCGTATTTGGCGCCACATTTTCGGTCAAAAAGGCCTGTAATGCTTCCTTATCTTTATTGAGCGGAATCTGGTCGTTAACGGGAATATTGATCTCGTTGTTAAGGGCGTAATAAGTAACCTCGTCCGGACTGATTGTTTTTAATGACATGCTAATCCCTGCTTTCACTGCAATTTATCTTCATTCGGTTAAGTTCGATGCGATAAAAAAACTGGCTGTTCAGACAGCCAGTTGCTTCAAGGCATCCGGTCGAAACCCGGAGAATGAATCAAGCCCATCTGCTTCAAGAACAGGAACCTGCTGGAATCCCTTTTTCTTTAAGTAATCGATGTATTCAGGTTCCTCGTTGATGTTGTGTTCCGTAAATGGAATCTTGTGGGTATCGAGGTAGCGCTTTGTCATCCGGCATTGTGGACAGCCATTGCGCGTGAACAGTGTGATGTTACGCATAGGTATCATCCTTTCTTGTTATCTTATGTAGTTTAGAATACTCAATATTGGGGTGCATGTCAATGAAAAACACCATATCTTGGGGTTAATTTTTTTGATGCCCCAAAGCATATGGTGTCGACTTGATTTTCGCTTACTTTTAGTATAGCAAGAATGCATGCCAGACGCCAGTGTTAATCAATTATAGGCTGACTTAATGCGGCAAAAGCCTGCCCGCTAAGGAAACACGCGTCTGAGACAAGTACACAAGCATCATTTATCCGGTTGCCGAGCTTCTTTGCTATACTATAGCAAAAATTTGGAAAGGAAGTCGTCACCATGGCGTTTGAAGAACTCTTTCTAGACCGTGAAGAACGCGAGCGGTTGGCGCTTTATGGCGATTTGCGAGACGCGCCGAATCGACAGATGAATATCGCAACGGCTGCGATGGCACGCGGTGAAAGTTACCGACAACTGCGCCGGCAAATGGCGAAAGTCGCCGAGGATTTACATGCCATTGATCCTGGTGCACCACCTTTATTACGTAAAGGGGATGGCAATATGACGGCACCGCCTTCGATAAGTCGCGTTCGTTACCGGATCTTTTTGTTTCGCCGATCGCTTCCCGGAAAACTCTTGGTCAAAACATTGATGCAACCTGATCTAACGTTGCCCATGTTATTAGAAGAAACCGGTTTCTCACGAGCAGCTTTTTTTCGGCGGATTTCCGCATTACGTGGGTACTTGCGCCAAAAAGGGGTCACCATTAATCTCACGCCGTTGGCACTTGCCGGCGCAGAGCCGCGAATTCGCCAAGTCTACCGGCAGTTATTGTGGCAATTAGTGGACGCTGACAATCCTTTGTTTGCAGACATGTTGCCTCAGTCACGTCAGCTGGTTCAAGCCTTACAGGACGCCGGATTAGTCGAGCGGGATTTTTCAGTCAAGCAACTAAGATTTTCAGCTAACATCAATCTCTATCGGTTACAGGCCGATCACGCCATTATCAATACTTTAAACTTTTCTGAATTGAGGCCGCTGCCCACATTGCCGGAAAAGTTGCCGGATGTCTTTGCCCATTTGCCGCCAGAAGTTGCCAAAGCCGAAATGCTCTATCTGTATCTCGGCCAGTGGCGTATTCCGCGATTTCACACGGAGCAGCAATTTGAGGCTGCGGGGATTGTTGGTTACCACGCCGCACACAACACGCTGGCTTGGCAAACCGTCGCCAAAATCCGCGCTGAACTTAGCCGCCACTTGATCGGTATTTCCTCGGCAATCACCACAGATCTGGCATTAGCCGGCAATTTATTAAAAATTTTAATCAGCGAACAGATCTTTCCTGACGGCGCCTATATTGATTTGGCTAAAACCGCGCATCCAATGCGGGCGTTTTATCCGCGGCTGGACAAGGCGATTAAAGCATTTTTTGCGCGTGAGGCACCAACAAATCATGCCCTTGAGGAAATTATCGACGGCTTTTATCAGCTGCTTTGGCCATTCATGACAGAAAGTGCTGTTGCTGATAAACTGAAAGTTGCATTGGACCCGTTGATGCCGCAGCCGTTATACGAAACTGTGCGGCTCAACCTCATTCACCCGGCATTCATTCGGTTGGTAACCATTCACCAACATCCAGACTTTGTGATTTCGGCCCAAGCCTTGGCTCCGGGTGAGGAATCGATCGTGCCTGGCATTCCGGTCTTTTATCTGGCTAGTGAACGCTTTGAAAGTTGGTCCGCGCTTTATCAGGAACTCTTTCTCCGCTCCCGTCAGCAACTTCATCAATAAGGAAAAACCGCTGAGTGTCACTCTGTTGACTGCAAAAGCGACTTTCCCCGCTGCCGTTGATGAAAGGCCGGCGTAGGTGCATACTAATATATGAGGAGATGACTGCTAGCATGAAACGAGACAAGAAAGCAGACGAGGCCGCTGTCGTTGATATGAATGACACGCTGATGGACTATGCCCATAAACGCCAGCCACATGTCGAAGATCTGGCTGAAGAATTAGCTAACCGCGCTAAAGATGATCTGAATGCCATTGATGCCTACCTAAAAGATGGGGGCGAGGCCCGCAAAGAATATCAGGCAATTGCGGAAGGTTACCTGCGCGACAAATATAACCTGGAAGGCGACGAGTTAACGACTGCCCGTGACACACTTGTCCAAGCTGCCATCCACTATCTTCTCGGCCACACCAAGGCACTAGACGATTGGCAACGGTAATCAGCAACTCATCAAGCCTTCTTCACTGCCATTATGGCGATCAGCTAAACACATATGATTATTTTGAAAATGCTATATTTCGGTCACAAAAACGCCGCCTCAGTGCACCATGCTGACGCGGCGTTTTTGTGACAACATCGTTCAATTTTTGATGATTTACAGGCTGGCTTACAAAATCGGCGACAGGAGCCGAGAGAAGTCTTGTTTGAAGCGTAACCAGCGGCTTTGACTAGCAATGATCGCTGGGGTCAGTAGGTAGCTTTGCTTCATATCAGCTTCAAATATTTCGGCAAGCGTTCCGGCAACCTTACGATCGTAAATAAAGGCGTTGACCTCAAAATTCAGTTTAAAACTACGAATATCGAAATTAGCTGACCCGACACTGGCAATGGCATCATCGACAACCACGGTTTTTGCATGCATGAAGCCATGTTGATAATGGTAAATTTTAACGCCGGCACGAGCCAGATAGGTGGCATAGTACTGGGTCGCCCGGAAAATAAACGGATGATCCGGCATATCCGGAATCATGATTCGGACATCAATGCCCGACATGGCGGCGGAAACGAGCGCATCAATCACCGTGTCATCCGGAACCAAGTAAGGACTTTGAATCCAAACCGACTTGGTAGCGCTAGTAATCAGCTTGGTGTACCCTAACTTGATTTGCTGGGTAGGGCGATCAGGCCCTGATGCGACAATCTGAATCGGTGTGCTGCCGGCCGTCATGCCTTCACCTGACTGACCTTCAGGACTGTCCTGCTCCACGTTGTAGGCAATCTCGTCCTTTTCACCGACCGTCGCATTCCAATCCATTGTGAAGCGAATTTTCAACGCATAAATGGTGTTACCTATGATACGCAGGTGAGTATCACGCCAATAGCCAAATTTTGGCTTACGGGAGACATATTGATCGCCGACGTTGAATCCGCCAATATAGCCGACGTGATCGTCAATCACAACGATTTTGCGATGATCGCGGTAATTCAAACGAAAGTCGGTAATCGGATGTTTGGAGCTAAAATAGCTTTCAACCTGGCCACCGACATCGGTTAGTCGGCGCCACCATTTTGCCGAGGCACCCATCGACCCCCAAGCGTCATATAAAACCTTAACCGTCACGCCTTGTTTGGCCTTTTTAATCAATAATTGCTGAAACTGGTTGCCTAATTCATCATTATAAATGGTGTAATACTCGACATAAATGTAGTGCTTGGCGCTTTCAATGTCGCGAAACAACGCAGCAAACTTCTTTTCGCCATCGGTATAAAGCTGAACCTGGTTATGGGCCAGCACCGGTGCCTGGGCCGTATTCAGGAAAAAGGCGGTCAGAGCTTTGGCTGCAGGCGTATAATCCGTCGGCGGCAAAAGTTTGTTCCGAGCATTTTCGTGTTTTTGAAGCGACACAAACGCTTTGACCCCAGACTCATACTCACGCTGAATCCGGCGTAGTTTTTTGGTCGAGAGTCCGCGACCCGCGAACAGATAAAAACCGAACCCGATGATTGGCAGGAAAATCAGCACCAGCAACCAGGCCCAAGTTGTCGAAATGTCGCGAACTTCACGAAGAACCGTAAAAATCGCACCCGTCGTGTTCAAAACCAAAATAATAATAATTAGCCAGGTGATCAGCGACATACCACACCTCCAGGAAGAATAGCTTCATTGTACCGAAGCCGTCCCTCTCTGTCACGTTAACCACTACGATCGACGATCTATTCAGATGTCAGCTTTCAGATGCGGGGGTTGCCTTGCGAAAAGAGGCTTATTGCGTGCTTTTTGAAAAAAAGATGCGCAAAGGGTTTACTTACTAATAGTCAGTTGGTAAAATGATGCTTGTTCTGCTGCATGACCGCATGCTGCTATTTTCAGGCGCTGACGTCTATCAGTTTTGCTAGCCATATGCGGAAATGTAGTTATTAATAGAAAAAGGTGGTTTTCCTGTGAATCAAGATCTTCTGAACCTTCTCAAGCAACGCCGTTCCATCTACGCACTCGGCAAAGATGTTAAGCAAAAAGACGATGACATCATCGAACAAGTTGAATCTGTCATTCAGGCAACACCAACGGCCTTCAATTCGCAAACAACCCGAGCAGTTTTCCTATTTGGCGGACAACACGACAAGCTTTGAGATATCGTGGTTAAGCGCTTGAAGAGTGAAGTTCCGACTGAGGAAGCCTACGAGGCAACCAAGAAAAAAGTAGCTGGCTTCAAAGCCGCCTATGCAACGATTATGTACTTTACCGATACCGACATCGTGAAGCAGCTGGAACATGATTTTCCGCTGTACGCAGATAACTTTGCAACCTGGGCAGAGCAGGCTCAGGGATCGGCTCAACTCAACACCTGGGTAGCCCTGGCTAACAATGGCATTGGTGCAAATCTGCAACACTACAATCCCATCATTGATGAGCTTGTCAGCGACGCCTTTGATATCCCGCAAAACTGGCAATTGCGTGCCCAAATGCCGTTTGGCTCGATTGAGGCACCGGCACAAGATAAGGATTATATGGATCGTACCAGCCAGTTTAAGGTATTCATGTAATCACAGGTGCTGAGGTCGTCCGGCTGAGGCGTCATTTTACTTTAAAAATCTATGTTCATGCCAAAAGAGGCCGCGATATTCCGAATTATGGAATGTCACGGTCTCTTTTTGGCGAAAAATTAACTTTTCGTCTCTGCTTCACGTAACCCTTGCTGAGCCAACGTGTGAGCACCACGGTTTTGACGATCGGGCAACCAGTTAGGCAGCACAAGCGGAAACCGGTCAATCAAGGCCAGCAATTCTGCGGTTAAAGCAGGATAATGTTTGGTATAGCGCTTTTCGATTGCCTGAACGACCAGCTTGGAGTCACTATAAAACGCCACGGGTACAGTTGTGAGTTCAGCTTCGATTAATAAATTAAAGCCGGCAATCGCTGCAGCAAATTCCGCCTCATGATTGGTCATCGGCGGTAAAGCGGCATGTCGTTGAATCTGCTGAGGCAAACCGCTGACCAGGATGCCAATGCCAGTCGGGCCCGGGTTGCCTTTTGTAGCGCCATCTGTGTATAGTTTAAGCATGATTTCTCCTAAGGAAGTGACGAATTGGCTGACTATCGAACACATTATCAACCTGCATGGATCGATTTTAGCATGTTTTGGAGCGCGATCGTGATCGGTCTCAGCTTGGCGATCATCGTTCAGCTGGAAAGTACGAAACCTTCATGGCTGGCGATTGCGATTGCGGCGATTACGATTTTGACGGCTATCGGCCAGATTTTGCTGCTTCGCCTGATTGCGACTGAAAAAGGCATCCGGTTAACCAGTCTTTTTAAAAGTAATACGATTAATCTGTCATGGAGCGAAATTGAGGGGTTTACGTCCGGCCATTTGACAGTTATGCTTAAAACCAAACAATACGGTCGGGTTTCGTTCCTGATGTTCGGTAAAAAACGAAAGCAAAAGATCGTGGCGTTGATCGAAAAAGGATTGGAAACATCAACTAAATAAGGAGTGTGTTGTATGTCTGATATTGAAATTGCCCAGGCCAACGAAGCGACCTCAATGTGGCCAATTACGAAAGTTGCAGCAAATCTAGGCTTGACCGACGATGATCTGGAACTGTATGGCAAGTCCAAAGCCAAACTTAGCTTCGCGGCTCTCAATGCGTTAAAAGACAAGCCTTTTGGCAAGCTTGTTTTGGTGACCTCGATTAACCCGACCCCAGCTGGTGAAGGCAAATCGACCATTACGGTTGGCTTAGGCGATGCGCTTCAGCAGCGCGGCCAGCATCCCGTCATCGCATTGCGGGAGCCATCATTAGGCCCGGTGATGGGGATGAAAGGCGGCGCTACCGGCGGCGGTTATGCGCAGGTTGTGCCGATGGAAGACATCAACCTGCATTTCACTGGTGACATGCACGCTCTGACAACCGCAGTCGACACCCTGGCAGCTTTAATCGATAACCATCTGCAACAAGGCAACACACTTAATATCGATCCACGGCGAATTCTTTGGAAGCGCGCTTTGGATATTAACGATCGGGCATTGCGCCACGTCACGATCGGCTTGGGCGGCCCAACCAGCGGTGTTCCGCGGGAGGACGGTTTTGACATTACCGTCGCAAGCGAATTAATGGCAGTCCTGTGTCTTGCGGAAAACATCGCGGATCTCAAAGCTCGCATCAGTCGCATCGTGATTGGCTATACTTATGATCGCAAGCCTGTAACTGTGGCCGATTTGAAAGTAACTGGCGCCATTGCAATGTTATTGCGGGATGCGTTGAAGCCAAATCTGGTCCAGACACTGGAACATACGCCGGCGTTCATTCATGGCGGCCCGTTTGCCAATATTGCCCACGGCTGCAATTCCGTTTTAGCTACCCGGACCGCACTGCAACTGGGCAACATTGCTATCACGGAGGCCGGTTTCGGCGCTGACCTTGGCGGCGAAAAGTTCATGGATATTAAGACCCCGGTTTTGGGCAAAACCCCAGATGCCGTGGTTATCGTCGCAACGGTTCGCGCCCTGAAATACAACGGTGGTGTTGTGCTAGCCGACTTGCAACAGGAAAACCTGGATGCCTTGGCGCAAGGTTTTGCGAACCTTAAACGGCATATTCACAGCATGCAAGGCTATGGCGTGCCGGTTGTGGTGGCCGTTAACCGCTTTACCAGCGACACAGATGCTGAGATTCAGTGGCTCATCGATGCTTGCGCAAAATTAAACGTCAAAGCTGTTACCGCAACGGTTTGGGCTGACGGCGGCCGCGGTGGCTTAGCAGTAGCCGACGCGGTCCTGGACGCCTTGAAGCAGCCGGCAAGTTTCACGCCACTATATGATGTGCATCAGGATGTCAAAACCAAGATTAAAACCATTGTGCAAAAGATCTACGGTGGTGGTGACGTTGTTTATGAAGGAAAAGCCAACGCTGCACTGCGAACGATCGCTAAAAATGGGTGGCAGGATTTACCGGTTTGCATGGCCAAAACCCAGTATTCATTGACCGATAACCCCAAAACTTTAGGGGCACCTGAAGGATTTACGATTCACGTACGCGACATTATCCCTAAGCTTGGGGCAGGGTTCTTAGTCGTCATGACCGGAACCGTTTTGACCATGCCGGGACTACCAAAAGCACCAGCTGCCTTAAACATGGACGTCACCGACGATGGTAAAATTTCCGGACTCTTTTAAATCATTCATGTTTTCGGCACAAGATGTAACCGTCATTTTTCGAATGGCGGTTTTTCTTTTGGCGCGGTACACTTAAAGGCAAATGTCATTTATTCAGGGGGAACTTCTGTGTTTATCTATGTGATCGTTGCAGCTGTCTTGGTTTTGATTGATTTTGTCATTAAAACCTGGGTGAGCGCGCATATTCCACTTGGCGAAAGCCAGCAACTGATTCCGGGCGTGATTGATCTCACGCACATCCGCAATACCGGAGCGGCTTTTTCCATGTTTGAAGGGAAGCAGTGGTTCTTCTACGTCACGACGGTGTTGGCGTTTGTGGTCGTAGCGTTGCTTTGGCGTGACAGCCTACACAAACCTGTTTATCGCTTGGGACTGACACTGATCACGGCAGGGGCAATTGGTAACTTCATTGATCGGCTGCGATTCCAATACGTCACAGATATGTTTCACCTTGAATTTTTGGATCAGTGGCGGTTCAACGCTATTTTTAATTTTGCCGATATGTGCATCACGTTCGGGGTGATTTTGGTTTTGGCGTTTATTTTATTTGATCGCGACAAGGCGGTGTCCGCATGACTGAGACCTTTACCATCACGACTGAACAAGGGCGTATCGATAAGGTGATCACGGCCCATGAATCGACCCATACCCGCAGTCAGGTACAAAAATGGCTTCAAGACGGCTTGGTCACCGTTAACGGCCAGCCGGTGAAAGCCAATTACAAGGTCTCGTTAGGAGATGTCATTGCCGTTTCAATTCCGGAAGCCCGACCCTTAGAAGCCGTTGCGGAGCCGATTCCGCTTGATATTGTCTATGAAGATGACCAAGTGATCGTGGTTAATAAACCTCAAGGCATGGTTGTCCATCCCGCGCCAGGCCATCCTGACGGCACATTGGTTAATGGGTTGCTTTATCATACTGACTTGCCTGGCATCAATGGCGTCATTCGGCCGGGGATTGTGCACCGCATCGATAAAGATACTAGCGGTTTGTTGATGGTCGCCAAAACCGAAAAGGCCCAATTGAGTTTGTCGGCGCAACTTAAAGCCAAAACGTCCATCCGTGAATACCTTGCGTTAGTTCATGGGACGTTTAAAGAAGATGAGGGCACAATCGATGCGCCGCTTGGCCGTGATCCGCGTGACCGCAAACGACAGGCAGTGGTTGCTGACGGTCGGCATGCGGTTACCCATTTTCAGGTACTGGAACGATTTGCTCACTATACCTTGATCAAATGCGTTTTGGAAACCGGCCGGACCCACCAGATCCGCGTGCACATGGCTTACATTCACCATCCGGTAGCAGGCGATCCTTTGTATGGGCCTAAACGCACACTTCCAGGCAACGGCCAATTTCTTCACGCTGCCAAGCTCGGTTTTGTCCATCCGACCACCGGCAAACTCTTAACTTTCACGGCACCGGTCCCCGAAGTTTTTGAAAAAACCTTAGCCGATCTGCGCGCAGGCATTGACAAGACCCGCAACGTCCGGTAATCTTAACTCAATC
>NZ_BACQ01000008.1 GCF_000260435.1 Lacticaseibacillus zeae DSM 20178 = KCTC 3804
CAGGTTCAGGAAGGTACGCTCAAGCCAGAGGAAATTGACGATTCCCGTTTTTCGTCCGCTTTGATGACAGGTTTTTTGGGCCCGATGGCGGATCCGGATCTGTTGATACGAACCAGCGGGGAGTTACGGATTTCAAACTTTTTACTATGGCAGATTGCTTACAGTGAACTGGTTTTTGTGGATGATTATTGGCCGGACTTCTCACCGGCTGCCCTTGAGTCGGCGATCGCAGCCTATCAAGCGCGCGATCGTCGCTTTGGCGGTTTGAAAAAATAATCAATTAATGAAATGGTGATGGAGGATTTTTTATCATGAAACAACGGGTCATAACGGCGGTCGTTGCCTTAGCGATTTTTATTCCGATTTTAATCCTGGGCGGCGGTTGGATCGATACAGCCGGGGCGGTTTTGGCATTGATCGCTTTGTCAGAAGTCTATATTATGCGGAAGCGGATTATTCTTTCGCCTGATTTCCTGATAGCGGCGCTTGGTGTCTTGGTCGTTGTTTTGCCAAATAGCTTTTTCCGCTGGCTGCCTGCCTTTTTGGGCCGTATTGATTTGATCTATGTTGCGGTTGCCTTGTTGCTATTTTTAACGGTCACAACCAAAAACAGAACAACCTTCGATGATATCGGCGTCTCGGTGCTTTCGTTCTTTTACATTGGAACCGGTTTTCATTATCTGATCAGCGTGCGGAATGATGCAGGTTTGGATACGTTGATGTTTGCGCTGTTAATCGTCTGGCTTACCGATACCGGTGCTTATATGATCGGCCGTAAGTTGGGCCGTCACAAACTATGGCCGGCGATTAGCCCCAACAAAACGATTGAAGGCAGCATCGGTGGTATCGTCCTTGCGTTGATTACCGCTGCTATTTACTTAATGTTTTTACCGCAATATTATACATTCTGGCCGATGATGGGCATTGCGCTGTGTTTATCCGTTATCGGGCAAATCGGGGATTTGATTGAATCCGCGTTGAAACGGTTCTACGGTGTTAAGGATTCCGGGAAAATTTTACCGGGACATGGCGGCATCTTGGATCGGTTCGACA
The DNA here is from genome assembly GCF_000260435.1 of Lacticaseibacillus zeae DSM 20178 = KCTC 3804. Taxonomy (GTDB): domain Bacteria; phylum Bacillota; class Bacilli; order Lactobacillales; family Lactobacillaceae; genus Lacticaseibacillus; species Lacticaseibacillus zeae. The sequence continues at coordinate 1,054 of NZ_BACQ01000008.1, forward strand.
GTCTACTGCTGGTATTGCCAATGTTGCATCTCTTTGGCATTGTCTAACCTTTAAGGAGCGCATATGACCACAATCATTGCTTTTATTGTTATCTTCTGCATTCTTGTGGTGGTTCACGAGTTTGGCCATTTCTACTTTGCAAAACGCAGCGGTATTCTGGTGCGTGAATTTTCGATTGGCATGGGGCCTAAGCTGTGGGCGTCGCATAAAAATAATACGACCTATACATTGCGCTTGTTGCCGCTGGGCGGTTATGTGCGTATGGCAGGCTGGCAGGATGATGAAGATGATATCAAACCAGGCACGATGCTGAGCCTGATTTTGAACGATGCCGGTAAAGTTGTCCGCATTAATGCCAGCGACAAAACGACATTAGAAGGCGGCATGCCGGTTCAGGTCAGTCGCGTCGATTTGGTCAAGGATCTCGTTATTGAAGGCTATCCGAATGGTGATGAAGCGACCTTGCAAAGCTGGCAGGTTGATCATGACGCCACCATCATCGAAGAAGACGGCACGGAAGTCCAGATTGCGCCGGAAGACGTGCAATTTCAAAATGCACCGGTTTGGCGGCGGCTCTTGGTCAATTTTGCCGGACCGATGAATAACTTTATTCTCGCTATTTTGACGTTCATCATTTATGGCCTGATTTTTGGTGTGCAGATTTTCAACACCAATCAAGTCGGAAACGTTCTTCCCGATTATCCGGCTGCCCAAGCAGGACTTAAATCGAATGCTAGAGTTGAGTCGATTGACGGCAAAAAGATCCATTCATTTACGGACCTTTCAACTCAGGTCAGCAAGCATGCCGGCAAATCAGTCATGTTTACTGTCAAGCAGGATGGCAAAACGCAAAATATTGCGATTAAACCGGATAAGAAAGGCAAGATTGGCGTGATGGTGCCCGTTGAGAAGTCACCGGCGCGCGCCTTTACTTATGGGTTTACCCAAACATGGGATCTAGCTGTTCGTACTTGGGATGTTTTGAAATCAATGGTCACTGGTGGATTTTCACTCAATAAGCTCGCCGGGCCGGTTGGCATTTATACCATGACCAGCCAAAGTGCTAAGGGCGGGCTTGCCGGCTTGCTGTTCTTCATGGGTTACCTAAGTCTTGGCTTAGGTATTTCAAACCTACTGCCGATTCCGGTCTTGGACGGCGGGAAAATTCTATTAAACCTAATCGAAATCATTCGGCGTAAGCCACTCAAACCGGAAACTGAAGGTGTAGTCACGATGATCGGTCTGGGTTTGATGGTCTTGTTGATGCTCGCCGTCACGATTAATGACATTATGCGTTACTTTTAAATAAACTAGCTTTGGAGGCTGACATGAAACAATCACGGATGTTTATTCCCACAGAAAAAGAAGTACCGAGTTCGGCGGAAGCAAAATCGCATAAAATGATGTTACGTTCTGGCTTTGTTCGCCAAGTTCAAGCTGGTGTTTACGCTTATTTGCCGCTTGCTGAACGCGTCCTAACTCGCATTGAAGCCATCATTGACGATGAAATGACGAAGATTGATGCGGTTAAGATGAAGATGCCGGTCTTGTTGCCAGCCGAACTCTGGGAAGAATCCGGACGTTATGAAACTTATGGACCGAACCTGTTTAAGCTGAAAAATCGCCAGGATCGTAAAATGATTCTGGGACCGACCCATGAAGAAACCTTCACGGACTTGGTACGTAATGAACTAAAGTCTTATAAACGCATGCCTTTGGTTCTTTATCAAATTCAGGATAAGTTCCGCGATGAAGATCGTCCGCGTTATGGGGTGTTACGGGGTCGCGAATTTATTATGAAAGATGCTTATTCATTTACCAGCAATGATCAGGATCTGGATACGATTTATCGCCAGATGGAACATGCTTACACCAATATCTTTGATCGTTTAGGGCTGCGCTACCGCACCATTATTGGTGATGGCGGGGCCATGGGTGGTAAGGATTCTAAGGAGTTCTCTGCCATTGCGCCAATCGGTGAAGATACCATCGTTTATTCCGATAGTTCTGACTATGCTGCTAATCTGGAAATGGCTACCAGCATGCCGCTACCTAAGCAAGGCGTGGAAGCCCAGGCGGAATTAAAATCGGTTGATACCAAAGATGCCAAAACCATCGCTGAAGTAGCAGCATTATTGAAGGTGCCTGAGCAAAAACTGATTAAGGCCGTTTTGTTTATGGCTGATGGCGCACCAGTCCTGGCCCTGGTGCGTGGTGATTATGAACTGAACGACACCAAGCTAAAGAACATTTTAGGTGCGGACTTTCTTGAAATGGCAACCCCTGAACAGGTTGAGACAGTCATGCATGCCGAAGTTGGCAATATCGGTCCGGTTAACGTCGACAAAGATGTGCGGATTATTGCCGATAACAGTTTAAGCGGCTTGACGAACCTGGTTGCAGGTGCCAACAAGGCGCACACCCATTTTCTAAATGTTAACTTTGATCGTGATGTCACACCGGAAAGCTTTGCTGATATCCGCTTTGTCAAGGAAGGCGAAGTCTCGCCGGATGGCCAGGGCGTGCTTAAGTTTACCCGGGGGATCGAAATCGGCCATATCTTTAAGTTGGGCACACGTTACTCAGAAACCATGGGTGCCAATTTTCTCGATGAAAATGGTCGCAGCCAACCCATCATCATGGGTTCATATGGGATCGGTGTTTCGCGCCTGCTTTCAGCGATTGCCGAACAGCAAGCTGACGATCATGGCTTGATTTGGCCAACGACGATCGCACCATTTGACATTCACTTAATTCCGGTTAATCTAAAGCGCGAGGAGCAAAAGACGTTAACTGCCTCAATCGAAAGTATGCTTGAAGAGGCTGGTTACAGCGTTTTGGTTGATGACCGTAATGAGCGGCCGGGGGTTAAATTCGCCGATTCCGACTTGATCGGGGTGCCATTACGCGTGACAGTCGGTAAAAAAGCGGTCGACGAGATTGTTGAACTGAAGTTGCGTAAAACCGGCGAGACCATTGAAGTCAAGAAGGAAGAGCTGATCAGTTCGATCAAAATCCTCATGGCCCAGCTGCATAAACAAGAACAGGCAAAAGCATAATTGATTACGATGATGCTGGGGCAAAATCGCCAATCCGATGATCACCATGTCAAAAGCAATTTCTCGACATAGCATTGATCACCACGCGGCGGGTTGTCCCAGTTTCTGCCATCTAAGAGGGGTGCACAATTTGGCTTTATCCCAACATGAGATGTTTGAAAAATTACTGGATCAACTTGATTTGCCGGCGGATGTCAAAAATGATCCGGCGCTGGCAGAAGGTGTGGTCCAAGGCGTGACAATCCACGAGCAATCGCAGCGGTATGACTTTACGCTGGGATTTCCCGCGATTTTGCCGTTTCAGATTTTTAATCCACTGGCGACCCAATTGCCACTTGCGTTTAAGCAAATTGCCAAAACCAACTTGACCATTTCGGTGGCTCATCCGGTTTTAACCGATGAATTGCTGGCCCAATATTGGCGGTTCGTCGTGCAAAACGCGGAAATCGGCACCGGCATTGTGCGGGAATTGTGTGAAAAACAGGTTCCGACTTTGGTCAATGGTCGCGCGGTGATCACGGCAGAAAACGAACAGGTTCGCCAATACCTGATTCATCAGGGCTTAGGCAAACTTGAGGAGACCTATCAGCAAGTCGGATTCACCGGGTTGCGGATGCAGGCGGAAGTTGATGAAGAGCAGGCCGCCCAGTCAGTGGCCGCCTTCGAAGCCCAAAAAGCCGCCCAAACGGCCAAAATGGCGCAGGCCGCGGCCGAAGTGGTTAAACGTCAAGCCGCCAAGCAGAAACAAGAAAGCACTGATGGCCCAGTTCAAATGGGGCGTCAGCTAAAAATGAGTGACCCGCCACAGCAGATGGTGACCATCACACAAGAGGAGCGGTCGGTTACCGTTGAAGGCTACGTTTTTGATGTGGAAGTGCGTGAGTTACGCTCCAAACGGCAATTATTAATCTTTAAGATCACGGATTATAGTTCAAGCTTCATCGCCAAGAAGTTTAGTAATGGCGCTGATGATGAGGCGATGTTTGCCCGAATTCAGAAGGGCCAGTGGCTGCGCGTACGGGGCAGTGTTCAAGAAGACAATTATTCCCGTGAATTGACGATTAATGCCCAGGATATTCAAACTGTTTCACACCCCGATCCGACTGATGACGTAGACGGTGAAAAACGGGTGGAACTCCATTTGCATACCAACATGAGTCAAATGGATGCAACGAATTCGATCACCGATTTTGTTAACCGCGCAAAAGAATGGGGTCATAAAGCCATTGCCGTGACGGATCATGCCGGCCTGCAGGCTTACCCAGAAGCACACACAGCGGCAGATAAAGCCGGATTAAAAATGCTATACGGGGTTGAAATTAACCTAGTTGACGATGGCACACCCGTTGCTTACCGCGCTGATGAACCTCGTGACCTTGCTGACGCTGAATATGTTGTCTTTGACGTTGAAACAACCGGATTGTCAGCGGTCTATGACAAGGTCATTGAACTGGCTGCGGTTAAGATGAAGGACGGCCAAGTGATCAATCAATTCGAAGAAATGATTGATCCCGGTTTTCCATTGTCGGAGTTGACGATTAATCTGACGCATATTACCGATGACATGGTGCACGGCTCAAAGTCGGAAGAAGAAGTCTTCAAACTTTTCCAACAATTTTGTGACGGTGCCATCATGGTTGGCCACAATGTGACGTTTGACGTAGGCTTTTTGGATAACGGGTATGAACGCCACGGACTTCCAGACATCGACAATCCTGTCATTGATACACTGGAATTATCCCGAATGCTGCATCCGGAACGCAAGAATCATAAGCTCGATACACTGGCTAAGCTGTACAAAGTCAGCTTGGAACACCACCATCGCGCCAACGCCGATGCCGAAGCAACCGGTTATTTGCTTTACGCATTGGAAAAGGAAGCGGCCAAACTTTATGGCATGACCAAGCTTAATCAACTCAATGACCGGGTTGGCGCGGGCGATGCTTACAAGGCTGCCCGACCGAGTCATGCCGTGGTTTTGGCTAAGACGCAGGCGGGATTGAAGAATCTGTTCAAGCTGGTTTCACTTTCCAATGTGAAATATTTCTACCGCGTACCACGGGTGCCGCGCAGTCAGTTGCAAAAATTGCGTGAAGGTTTGCTTGTTGGATCGGCTTGCTCCAATGGTGAAGTTTTCACGGCAATGATGCAAAAAGGTGAAGCCGAGGCTCGGGAAAAGGCGGCTTTCTATGATTATCTTGAAATCCAGCCGTTACCGGTTTATCAGCCCTTGTTGGAAGCAGATTTGATCAAAGGCGAATCACATCTAAAGGATATTTTGAAAAAAATCATCAAAATCGGCGAAGACATGGAGAAACCGGTGGTGGTAACTGGTGATGCTCACTACCTTGATGAACACGATGCCATTTATCGCAAAATTCTGATTCATAGCCAAGGCGGTGCCAACCCGCTGAATCGCCACAGTCTGCCTGATGTGCATTTTCGCTCAACCCGGGAAATGCTGGATGACTTTGACTGGCTAGGTGCTGAAAAAGCCAAAGAGTTGGTTGTGACCAATTCCAATTTGATTGCGGACTGGATTGATGATGACATTTCGCCAGTCAAAACCAAACTCTATACGCCTGATGTGCCTGGTGTGGAAGACAAACTCAAGCATGATGTCATGACCACTGCCCATGAATTATACGGTGATCCTTTGCCGGAAATCGTCGAGCAACGGCTGGACAAAGAGCTAAAAAGTATCATCGGTAACGGATTCTCGGTCATCTACAACATTGCCCAACGACTGGTTTTGAAGTCGAACAAGGACGGATACCTGGTAGGTTCGCGAGGATCGGTTGGTTCTAGTCTGGCGGCGACGATGGCGGGCATCACAGAGGTCAATCCGTTGCCGCCGCATTATCGCTGTCCTAAGTGTCAATACAGTGAATTCTTTACGCATGGCGAAGTCGGTTCCGGTTTTGACTTGCCTGACAAGGTCTGCCCGAAGTGTGGCGCCGAGCTGCACAAAGACGGCCATGACATTCCCTTTGAAACCTTCCTTGGGTTCCACGGCGATAAGGTGCCGGATATTGATTTGAACTTTTCCGGTGATTATCAACCGATCGCCCATAACTATATCAAGGTCATGTTTGGCGAGGATCACAGTTTTCGGGCCGGAACAATCGGTACGGTTGCTGACAAGACAGCGTATGGTTATGTGAAAGCTTATGAACGCGACACTGGCCAGCAACTGCGCGGTGCGGAAATCGATCGGCTGGCGCAAGGCGATACCGGGGTTAAACGGACAACCGGACAACATCCTGCCGGCATTCTAATCGTCCCGGCTGATATGGATATTTACGACTTTACCCCGATCCAGTATCCGGCTGACGATCAAAACGCCGCTTGGATGACGACCCACTTTGATTTCCATTCAATTCATGACAATATTTTGAAAATGGATGTGCTGGGCCATGATGATCCGACGATGATCCGCATGTTGCAGGATTTATCCGGCGTCGAGCCAAAGTCGATTCCAACCGATGACCCTGGTGTGATGGCGCTTTTCTCCGGCACTGAAAGTCTCGGAGTTACGCCTGAACAGATCAATTCGAAAATGGGCACACTGGGCATTCCTGAATTTGGTACCCGGTTTGTCCGCGGTATGCTCGAAGAAACCAAACCGACAACCTTCAGCGAGTTGCTTCAAATTTCTGGTCTTTCGCATGGGACCGACGTGTGGTTAGGCAATGCCGAAGAATTGATCAAGCAAGGCATCGTCACGCTAAAAGAAGTCATCGGTTGTCGTGATAACATCATGATGGACTTGATTCATTGGGGCATGGATGACTCGATGGCCTTTAACATTATGGAACACGTGCGTAAAGGGCGCGGGATTCCGGATGATTGGCAAAAAGCCATGCGGGAAAATGAAAATGTGCCGGACTGGTACATCGATTCCTGCCTGAAGATCAAGTATATGTTCCCGAAAGCCCACGCTACAGCGTATATTTTGATGGCGTTACGAATTGCCTGGTTCAAGGTTCATTATCCGCTGGTGTACTACACGGCTTACTTCTCGGTCCGTGCGGAAGACTTTGATCTGGCCGCGATGAGCCACGGCAAAGAAGCGGTTAAGGCTGCCATGAAGGAAATCACTGACAAAGGGATGGATGCTTCGACGAAAGAGAAGCAACTTTTGACCGTGCTTGAGATTGCCAATGAATGTCTGGAACGCGGCTTCAAGATTAAAATGATTGATGTCACTAAGTCTGATTCGCATGATTTCCTGATTCAAGATGACCACACGATTCTGGCGCCGTTCCGTGCGGTTCCGGGGTTGGGCGATAACGTTGCGAAGCAGATTGTCGCCGCCCGCGAAGAAAAGCCGTTCCTGTCCAAAGAAGATCTTGCCAATCGTGGTAAAGTCTCCAAGACACTGATTGATTACATGACAACCAACCATGTGCTAGACGATTTACCGGACGAGAACCAACTCTCGCTTTTTGACGGATTATTTTAAAATGTCAGGCAATATGATGGTGGCATAACCCCAAAGTAGCAAAATCATGTGAAGTTGGTAGTCACGCTTACTACCACAACGGACTGCCTGTTTGCAAGTGACGGCTATCTATGGTATTGTAGCAATAGTAAAGTAAGGTTCTGGCGGTGAGTGAGCAGCGATGCTCACTCTTTTTATTGGCGAACGTCATGATGTTTGTCTGGCAACCGTTAGAATCAAAAGTCTTGAGTGAACAATAAAGGAGGCGGTGGCTTGAGTACGCAATCGGTTGTTGAAACCGTGACCGCTTTGGTCAAACCGATTTTGGACGACCATCATTTTTACCTCACGGATATCGAATTTGTGAAGGAAGGCGGCGGCTGGTACTTGCGGGTGTATATCGACAAGCCAGGCGGCATCACATTGGATGAATGTGTCTTGGTCAGCGAAGCTTTGTCCGAGAAACTGGACAGTATGGACCCGGATCCGATTCCGCAACAATACTTCCTCGAAGTTTCCAGTCCCGGTGCCGAGCGACCTTTGAAACGTGAGATGGATTATGAGCAGGCAGTCGGCGACTACATTCATGTCTCGCTATTCAAAAAGCTGGACGGTAAGAAAATCTTCGAAGGTACTTTGAAAGATCTGAAGCCTGACCAGCTGACATTAACGGTCAAAGATAAAAGCCGCAAATTCGATCAGGTCATCGACCGAAAATTGATCGCTTCTGCACGGTTGGCGATCGAATTCTAGTGGAGGTAAGAAAAGCATGTCAAAGGAAATGATCCAAGCACTTGACGCCTTAGAGCAAGAAAAAGGTGTTAAGAAAGAGGTTGTGATCGAAGCTTTGGAAGCCGCATTGGTTTCCGCGTATAAGCGTAATTACAATCAGGCACAAAATGTCGATGTGGAATTTGATCCTAAACAAGGCGACATCCATGTCTATGCTGTCAAAGAAGTGACTGATGAAGTTTTTGATTCGCGGTTAGAAGTAAGTCTCAAGGATGCGTTGGCGATTAATAAAGCTTACGAAATCGGCGATAAAATCAAATTCGAAGTTACCCCTAAAGATTTCGGACGAATCGCTGCACAAACAGCCAAGCAGGTCATTATGCAGCGTGTGCGGGAAGCCGAACGCAGTATTGTTTATGATGAATATTCCCAGTATGAAGATGAAATTTTACAAGGCGTTGTCGAGCGGCGCGATAATCGGTTCATCTACGTCAATTTAGGTAAGATCGAAGCGGTTTTAGGTCGCCAAGATCAGATGCCGAACGAGAAGTATGAGGCGCACGATCGCATCAAGGTTTATGTGACCAAAGTCGAAAATACCAGCAAAGGCCCCCAAGTCTTCGTTAGTCGAACGCATCCGGGCTTGGTTAAACGCTTGTTTGAGCAAGAAGTTCCGGAGATTTTCGACGGCACGGTTGAAATTGTCAATATTGCGCGTGAACCCGGCGATCGGACGAAGATTGCGGTTCGGGCAACTAACGATGCTGTCGATGCTGTCGGCACAACGGTTGGCCCGCGCGGTGCTCGGGTGCAGGCGGTAGTCAATGAGTTGTCAGGTGAAAACATGGATGTTGTTCAGTGGGAAGAAGATCCTGCCGATTACATCGCCAATGCCTTGAATCCTGCCCAAGTCATCGCGGTTCAGTTCAACGATGAAGATAATGATCGTTCGGCCACGGTCATCGTTCCTGATTATCAGCTATCATTGGCCATCGGTAAAAAAGGTCAAAATGCGCGGCTTGCCGCAAAGTTGACTGGTTATAAGATCGATATTAAGCCAGAGTCCGAAGTTGAATTCGTGGATGACGATGAGTTGTCTGAAGCAGAAGCCGAGGCTGCTGAAGCTTCGGATGATCAGGCAGATGACACAGAAGCACCGAGCGATGACACAGCTGAAACGGAGCAGGCGGATGATGCATCTGATGCAACGCCGGTGACGCCAAACGCTGATGATCAGTCACAGGCATAAGGAGGCGAGCCATGAAAAAGCGTAAGATTCCAATGCGCAAGGACTTGCTAAGCAACACGATGATGCCCAAGAAAGAACTTGTTCGGATCGTTAAGAACAAGGAGAATGTTGTTGCAATCGATCCGACTGGCAAAGCAGCAGGACGGGGCGCATATGTAGCGTTGAATCCTGATGCCGTGAAACAGGCCAAAGGAAAGAAACTGATTGACGCAGCCTTCGGTATCACCATTGACCCGACCTTTTATGATGATCTTTTTGCTTATGTCGATCATCAAAAGGCGCGTCAGGAACTATTCGGCAAGTAACCATGCAAAAACAAGCCGTTTTGAATTTATTGGGATTGGCCCGCCGCGCCAGTCGCTTAACCACCGGTGACCAACTGGTGTTAGGAGCGATTCGTTCCGGTGATGCAAAGCTGGTGTTTGTCGCCAGTGATGCAAGTGCCAATACCCGTAAGAAGTTTTCCGATAAAAGCAGCTACTATAAAGTTCCTTTGGTGACAGTATTCTCCAAAATGGACTTATCACAGGCTATCGGTAGTGATCGTTCAATCATTGCCGTGGCAGATACAGGCTTCGCCAAGAAGATGCAAGAGCTGCTCACCTAAATTGCAGGGAGCGTGAAGAAATGGGCAAAAAACGCGTTTATGAATTTGCCAAAGAAATGCACGTCGATAATAAAGACGTGATCGATATCGCCAAGAACTTGGGTATCGAAGTCAAGAATCACATGTCCTCGATCGATCAAGATCAGGAAGCAAAAATCAAAGGGGTGTTGAGCAAGTCTACAGCAGCTAAAACACCTTCAACATCAGCGGCTGCTAAACCGACCAAGTCAGCAGCGTCTACAAGTGCGAAAGATAATCAGCATGCAGCTGCAGAAAAACCGACCCGGCATGAGCATAAGCCGGCACGGTCTAACAAAACCGCTGACGGTAAAATCATTTTAAGTAAGTCAACGATTTTGCGGCCACGGGGCACCCAGACAGCACATAAGTCCGGGAATCACAACCGCGGTGGCGAGCAACCGGCAGCGGCTGCTAAAACAGGGAACCGCAATACCAATCGCAGCAACAATAACAACCGTTCTGCGAATAACAATCGCCCGAATGATCGCAATCGGCGTGATCGTAATCGGCGGTTTGACAACCAACGTGTGACCGGACCAATGCCACGTGCCGGACGTCCGACCGCAGCCAATGGCAATCCGCGTCCCGTTGCAGGCAATGGCGGGAAATTCGTCAAGCCGGAATCCGAACGGCAACAGCCAAAGCGCCAACAAGAGGCTAAACCAGCCGTAGCGAGTAAACGTCCTGAACGCTTTGAGTCGACTCGGACACAGCAGCGGCCACAGACGGAACAGCGGCCGCAACGGACAGAACAACGTCCTCGCACTGAACAGCCAGCCGCAAAAACCAATCAACGCTTTACAAAACCGGCTGCCGTTACGCCAGCTGCCAAACCCGCAACGGTCGGCAGTCAGGACAACCGCAATAGTCGGCGCGGTGGTGGGAATAACAACTTTGGTCGCGGCAACAGCTTTGGGAATCGCAACGGGTTTAACCGCAACAGCAACCGGCGCAACAAGAAGAACAAGCGCCGTCAGCAGAGCCAGCCGAAGAAAGAAATGCCACAGCGCAAAGAGCGGCCGTTACCAGAAGTCTTGAATTATGAAGTTGGGATGAATGCTCAGGAACTGGGCAAGATCCTTCACCGTGAGCCAGCTGAATTAATCAAGAAACTGTTTATGCTGGGCGTTATGGTCAACCAGAACCAGAGCCTGGACAAAGATACCATCGAACTTTTGGCCACCGATTATGGTATTGACGCGAAGGAAAAGGTTCACGAAGATATTTCCGATTTGGACAAGGTGTTCGAAGAAGAAAACAAGAACCAAGACAACTTGCAGCCACGGCCGCCAGTTGTGACGATCATGGGGCACGTTGACCATGGTAAAACGACCTTGCTGGATAAGTTACGGCATACGCACGTGACTGAAGGCGAAGCCGGTGGCATTACGCAGCATATCGGGGCTTATCAGGTTAAATTACGTGATCGGTTGATTACTTTCCTCGATACTCCGGGGCATGCGGCCTTCACCAACATGCGGGCGCGCGGTGCCGATATTACCGATATTGTTGTCCTTGTGGTTGCTGCTGACGATGGTGTGATGCCGCAAACGATTGAAGCGATTCATCACGCCCAGGCTGCCAAGGCGCCGATCATTGTGGCGGTCAACAAAATCGATAAACCAGGTGCCAATCCGGAGCATGTCATGGAACAATTGACCGAATATGGACTGATTCCTGAAGACTGGGGCGGCGACACGATTTTCGTCAAGATCTCAGCTAAATTCGGTAAGAACATCGACGAATTATTGGAAATGATCTTACTGGAAGCGGATGTGCTCGAATTGAAGGCTAACCCTGATCAGCGAGCTGTCGGTACGGTTATCGAAGCACGTTTGGATAAAGGTAAGGGACCGGTTGCAACCGTCTTGGTTCAACAAGGGACTTTGCACACCGGCGATCCGATTGTTGTCGGAAATACCTTTGGCCGTGTCCGTGCTATGACCAACGATCATGGCCGCCGGGTCAAGGACGCGTTACCATCCATGCCAGTCGAAATTACCGGGCTTAACGACGTGCCGCAATCCGCTGATAAGTTCGTTGTCTTTGCGGATGAACGGACTGCACGGGCTGCCGGTGAAGAACGGGCAAAACGGGCCCAAGAAGAAGAACGTAAGAACACAACCCATGTCACTTTGGATAATCTGTTTGAAACAATGAAAGAGGGTCAACTCAAAGAAGTTGACGTCATCATTAAGGCGGATGTCCAAGGATCTGTTGAAGCCTTGGCTGGTAGTCTTGAAAAGATTGAAGTCAAAGGCGTTCAGGTCAACATTATCCACCAAGCAGTTGGTGCAATTAATGAAAGTGATGTGACACTGGCTGCAGCAAGTAATGCCATCATCATTGGCTTCAATGTTCGGCCGACAGCAATGGCTAAGGCGCAGGCGGAACAAGATGATGTTGATATTCGCCTGCACAGTGTCATCTACAAGGCAATCGAAGAAGTCGAGTCTGCGATGAAGGGCATGCTGGAACCAACTTATGAAGAGAAGGTTATCGGTACGGTCACCGTTCGTGAAACAATTCCGGTTTCCAAAGTCGGTACGGTTGTCGGTGGTTACGTTGACTCTGGATATATTACCCGCGATGCCGGCGTTCGCCTCATCCGTGATGGCATTGTCAAGTATGAAGGCAAACTAGGTTCACTTCGTCGGTTTAAAGATGATGTCAAGCAGGTTCGCCAAGGCTTTGAACTCGGGCTGACCATTGAGAATTATAACGATATTAAAGTCGGTGATCAGATCGAAGCCTTTACGATGGAAGAAGTACCGGTTAAGTAAACTGTGTACGGAAATCATTTAAGGGATAGGCGTTTGCTGGCTGTGAAAAGTTGACGAACGCTCCACCATAACGCGTTCGTCGGCGCAGAAGCCCGCGTGTAAGGACTTGGTCGCAATGGCAAGGAGCGCCATCACGCCCAAGACCACTTACACTTCGGCTTCTAAGCGCGCCGGCTCACGCTCAACAGGAGGTAATTCGCAGATGAAGCATCGTATCGGTCGAGTTGAGACTCAGATCCAACGTGAAGTTGATGATATCTTGTTGAAGGATGTTAACGATCCGCGGGTCAAAGGCGTGACGATTACCGGAGTCAAACTGACCGGTGATCTGCAACATGCCACTATTTTCTACAGTATTCTCGATGATGCACCTGATAAAGTCGAAGCTGCTCAAACCGGTTTGGATAAAGCCAGCGGACTGATTCGGCGCGAAGTCGGGCAGCGGATTCGGCTGTTCAAGGTGCCGGAAATCGAATTTGCTCAAGACAAATCCGTTCAGTATGGTGCCCGTATTGATCAGTTAATTAACGAAGTGCGGCGCAATAATTTGGAATAGCGCTGTTCACCCAGAAAGGATTCAGTCGCAAAGACTGGATCCTTTTTTGGTGCGCCAATTTTCAATAACATCATCATGCAACGAGCATTCTTCCTTTTCTCGCGATCCCCGCTTTAGCTTTCCTGGCTTGAACGGTATAATAATAAACATTGAGAAGGGAAGGATTGCGATCAAGTTTTTAGAGGCCTTATACGGACCATTCTTTTCCGTGCACAACTGGCAGCTAGCTTTTTCGGTTAGCGGTTTAATCACGATTTTTAGTTTAATTCTTTTAGAATGCATGCTCTCGGTGGATAATGCGGTCGTTCTCGCTGCCCAAACCGAACAGCTTAAGGCTGAGTCGGACCGTAAAAAGGCCTTGATGTATGGCATGGGCGGGGCGTATCTGTTCCGTTTCATTGCGATTGGACTGGGAACGTATTTGCTGCAATTCTGGCCGATTAAGGCACTTGGCGCTTTGTATCTGGTGTGGATGAGTGCCAGCTATTTTTATGCGGTGCGTCATCCAAAAAGTAAAACCGGCAAGCGAACCAAACGCGTCCATGGTTTATGGGGAACGGTTTTTCAAATTGAGAGCCTCGATATTGTCTTCTCGGTTGATTCAATCCTGGCCGCTTTGGCTGTCTCCAGTAATCCGGTCATTGTTTTAATCGGTGGTTGCTTAGGTATTTTGGCGATGCGGATTGTTGCTCAAGTGATCACGACCTTCATTGACCGGGTACCTGAACTGGAAACTGCGGCGTATGTACTTGTTGGTCTTATTGCCATCAAGCTTGGATTAAGTTTGCCTATGATTAACGTTAAAACGCCGGACTGGCTTTTTTCGATTTTGGTAGTACTGATTTTCATTTGGGCAGGATGGCGACATGCGGTGCATGTCAAGCATCATCGCAGTATGTATACCAAGCCAAAAGCGTGATGGCGTACAATAGTCAGCGTTTTTTAATTTTAAAAATTGAAAGGGGCCAAATTCATGAACGGCATTCTTCCGCTGTATAAACCGACCGGCATGACCAGTGCCGATGCCGTTTATCATGCACGCAAGCTTCTTCACATTAAAAAAATCGGTCATTCCGGCACGCTTGACCCGAACGTTGACGGTGTTTTGCCGCTCGCGATTGGTGCGGCAACCAAAGCCGTGCCCCAATTAATGGCCAGTGGGAAAATTTATACCGGCGAAATCACACTTGGCTTTGCCACGACCACTGAAGATCTTGATGGTGAGGTGGTGAAGCGAACGCCGCTGGTGAAGCCGGTCGCGGTACATGAACTGGATCAGGTGCTCACGCAATGGACAGGCGAGATTACCCAAGTGCCGCCAATGTTTTCCGCAGTCAAAGTGAATGGCAGACGGTTGTATGAATATGCCCGGGCAGGTGAGTCGGTTGAACGACCAAAACGTCAGGTAACGATAAAACGGTTTGAGCGAACCAGTGAACCAGTTTTCGACGCAACCAAGGGAACCCAACGTTTTCGGTTTGAAGCTGAAGTGTCCAAAGGAACCTATATTCGAACCTTGGCAGTTGATGTTGGCCGGTCACTGGGTTTGGCTGCGGTTATGAGCCAATTGACGCGAATTAAAAGCGGCGGTTTTACATTAGCTCAAGCGGTCAGCCTTGAAGCCTTGGAGCAACATATTGCTGAGGGCACTTTAGCGGCAGTGATTCAACCGATTGACATTGCATTTGCCGATTTACCGCAAGTCGATTTGACGACAAATCAATATGAAGATGTCCGGCATGGCCGATTTTTGACCCTTCAGCTGCATGCGCCACGGGTTCGTCTACACTATGCTGGCGTTTTGAAGGCGATTTATCGGTTCGAAAAGCAGCAGTATCGCCCGGATATTATGTTTTTAGCGAATGAGAAGAATGAGAGATAATTTTAATGGAAGTCATTGATATTCACCCGCCGTTGCAAGCATCAGCGGCGCCGCCACAGCCCATCGTTTTAACGCTGGGTTTCTTTGATGGCGTACATCGCGGCCATCAAGCCGTAATTAAAGCAGGAAAGCATATAGCTTTAGCCAAAAAATTGCCGTTAGCCGTGATGACATTTGATATTCATCCGGCTGTTGTTTATCGTGGCGTTAGTAAAACAACGATTCAGTATCTGTCAACACGTGAAGAAAAGATCGATTTGATGCGGCGATTAGGCGTGGATCTGTTGTATTTTGTTCACTTCACACCGGAATTTGCTGCCTTATCGCCGCAAGCGTTTGTGGATCAGTATTTGGTGGGCCTGAAAGCCGATACAGTTGTGGCCGGTTTTGACTATACTTACGGTAAACGCGCGATTGCCAATATGGCGTTGCTGCCCGACTACGCGCACGGCAGGTTTGAAGTTGTTAGCGTACCTAAGTTGGCCGAAGATGGTGCAAAAATCAGCTCGACCCGGATTCGTGATGCGTTGGATCAAGGTGATATCGATACGGCAAACGAGCTTTTAGGGTACGCTTATTTAACGACTGGCAAAGTGGTGCATGGTGAAGCCCGTGGTCGAGAACTTGGCTTTCCGACCATTAATCTGGCAACATTAGGTCAGCAGCGGCTTCCTGGCATCGGGATTTATGCCGTGACGGTAAACGTCGACGGCACTTGGTATCTGGGGATGGCTTCGATCGGCCGTAATCTTACGTTTGGCAGTGATCGCGATGTGACGCTTGAGATTAATTTGCTGGATTTTAGCCGTATGATTTATGGCAAAACTGTTCAGGTTCGTTGGTACCACTATCTACGCGGTGAAGTGAAATTTGCCAATGCAGAAGGTTTGATTATCCAGTTAAAGAAAGATGAAGCGGCGGTCCGTCAGTATTTCGCGAGGAAGGGTTAAAATGGCAGGCGCATATATTCATATTCCGTTTTGCGAACATATTTGTTACTACTGTGATTTCAATAAAGTCTTCATTGAAGGTCAGCCGGTTGATGACTATGTTGCGATGCTGCTTAAGGAAATGCGGATGGTCATGTCCGAGCACCCTGATGAGAAAATCGAAACGGTGTATGTCGGCGGCGGGACACCTACAACTCTGACACCTAAACAGTTGGCGAAACTTTGCCAGGGTATTCACGACATTTTACACTTCGATTCTGGTGAATTCACGTTTGAGGCGAATCCCAATGATTTGCTGACGACCGATAAGTTGCAGGTTTTACATGACTATGGCGTTAATCGGCTTTCGATCGGGG
Organism: Lacticaseibacillus zeae DSM 20178 = KCTC 3804; assembly: GCF_000260435.1. Lineage (GTDB taxonomy): Bacteria > Bacillota > Bacilli > Lactobacillales > Lactobacillaceae > Lacticaseibacillus > Lacticaseibacillus zeae. The sequence continues at coordinate 17,693 of NZ_BACQ01000008.1, forward strand.
TCCAGTCTTTTAATGATGATGTTCTCAAACGGATCGGGCGGATTCATCGCGCCAAGGATGTGTATGCCGCGATTGCCAATGCCAGAAAAGTCGGGTTTGATAATTTGTCGATTGATTTGATTTTCCGATTGCCAGACCAAAGTCGCGACGATTTTTTAAATAGTCTCCAAAAAGCCCTCGATTTAGACTTGCCGCACTATTCGACATATTCACTGATTCTCGAGCGGAAAACTATTTTTTATAACCTGATGCGCCAAGGCAAATTGCGCTTGCCAACGCAGGATGTCGAAGCCGACATGTATCAGGACGCGATTGATTTGATGGAAGCACATGGCAGACATCAATATGAAATCAGCAATTTTGCCAAGGATGGCTACCAATGCCAACACAACCTGCTTTACTGGCAAAATGACAAATATTTTGGCTTTGGAGCTGGTGCGTTTGGTTATCTTGGTCGCGATCGGTATCACAATTATGGCCCGATCAAACAGTACCTAACGCCGCTTCACACCGATCATTTACCGGTTTTGGCCCATCACTTGGTTCCGGTGTCCGAACAAATAGAAGAGGAAATGTTTCTTGGCTTGCGAACCATGCGCGGTGTAAGTGAAAAACGCTTCTATCAGCGCTATCAACTGACCGTTGATGCCGTTTATGGCGAGACCGTACCTGAGTTGGAAAGCCAAGGCTTGTTACAGCGCGATGATGGCTTCATCCGGCTGACCAACAAGGGCAAGTTTTTAGGTAACGAAGTCTTTCAACAGTTTTTGCTTGACGAGCCGCTTATTTAAACGGCTCTTTTTTCTTGAAAAAATGGCCGCCACTGGCTAGAAACACCGAAAACACTGAAGATTTTAGCAAGCTCGCCTTGACTTTGCTAACGGTGCTTGGTATATTATTCAGTGTATTAGCACTCGTGCGAAACGAGTGCTAAAGGTGAGGTGAGAAAATGTTGACGA
>NZ_BACQ01000007.1 GCF_000260435.1 Lacticaseibacillus zeae DSM 20178 = KCTC 3804
GAGCGTGAGCAGGAGCGCTTAGAAATCGGAGTGTAAGTGGCCTCAAGCATAAATGGCTGGGCTTTGGCCATTTACGCTTGAGGTCCTTACACGGAGATTTCTGCGACTGCGAACGCGTTATCGCGAGCGGAAGCTGCAGTTCCTTGACCGTGATGACCGGTCTTTGGCCATTGCGACCAAGATCCTTACGCACCGGTCTCTGCATCGGTGAACGGATGGTTTCTTCGAAAAAACAACAAGGGAGAGCTTACTTATGGCATTAGATATTACGTTTCCAGATGGCAATGTTAAACAATTTCCAGATGGTACAACGGTGAAAGCTATTACAGAAGGTATCAGTAATAGTTTGGCCAAGAAGGCGGTTGCCGGCAAGTTGGATGGCGAATTGATCGCCTATGACGAACCGATTGCCCATTCTGGCAAACTGCAGATTATGACTAAAGACGATGCTGAGGGGCTGACGGTTCTCCGGCAAACGGCAGCGTTTGTTTTGGCTGCAGCACTCAAAGCTTTGTATCCTGATATTCATTTTGGGCAGGGGCAGGCAACCGAGGATGGCTTCTATTACGACACTGATCGGGCAGATGGCCAGGTGAGTGTCGATGATTTGCCAACGGTTCAAAAGAAAATGGAAGAAATCATTAAGGCCAACGCTGCTTTGGAACCAGTTGTTCTCAGTCGTGCTGATGCTTTTGCCCGCTTCAAAGACGATCCTTTCAAGAAGCAATTGGTCGAAGCTGCTGGTGATCCAATTAAGGGTTACAAGCTCGGCGACTTTGTTGATTTTGAAGAAAAGGTCCTGCTACCAAGTCTCAAAGATCTGAAGCATTTCAAACTGCTGTCAGTTGCCGGCGCTTACTGGCAAGGCAAGAGCAGCAATCCGATGCTGCAACGGATTTACGGGACGGCTTATTGGAGTGAAAAAGGTCTCGAAGATGATGCTAAACGCCGTCAGGAAGCAGCTGAGCATGATCACCGGGTTATCGGCCGCGACTTGGATCTTTTCTTCGTCGATCCTAAAGTCGGTGCCGGCTTACCTTATTGGATGCCAAATGGGGCAACAATCCGGCGGGTGATCGAACGGTATATTATCGACAAGGAAATCGCAGACGGCTATGAACACGTTTATACGCCGGTGCTTGCCAACCTCGACTTATACAAGACATCCGGTCACTGGGATCACTACCGCGAAGACATGTTCCCGCCAATGGACATGGGCGATGGTGAAATGCTTGAATTGCGGCCAATGAACTGCCCGAGCCACATTCAGATTTACAACCACCATATTCGCTCTTATCGCGAATTGCCGCTGCGTATTGCTGAATTAGGCATGATGCACCGTTATGAAAAGTCCGGCGCACTGTCCGGCTTGCAGCGTGTTCGGGAAATGACGTTAAATGACGGTCACACTTTTGTTGCCTTGGATCAGGTTCAAGAAGAATTCAAAAAGATTCTGCGCTTGATCATGGACGTTTACGAAGACTTCAACATTACCGATTACAGCTTCCGGCTTTCATACCGTGATCCCAAGAATACCGAAAAGTATTTTGATGACGATGAAATGTGGACCCGCAGCCAGAGCATGCTTAAAGGTGCGATGGATGATCTGCATCTTGATTACTACGAAGCTGAAGGCGAAGCTGCCTTTTATGGGCCAAAGCTGGATATCCAGACCAAGACGGCCTTGGGTAATGACGAAACGATGTCGACCATCCAGTTGGACTTCATGTTGCCAGAACGCTTCAACCTGACCTATGTCGGCAAAGATGGTGAAGAACATCGGCCAGTCATGATTCACCGCGGGATTGTCGGCACGATGGAACGCTTCATCGCGTATCTGACCGAAATCTACAAGGGTGCCTTCCCGACCTGGTTAGCCCCGACGCAGGCTGTTTTGATCCCGGTTAACAATGATCTGCACTTAGACTATGTCAACCGCATCAAGCGCCAGATGCTGGCAGCCGGCTTGCGAGTCAAAGTCGATGATCGGAATGAAAAGATGGGCTACAAGATTCGCGAAGCCCAGACCAAAAAGATTCCATATACGGTTGTTGTCGGTGACAAAGAACTCAACGATGCTGCCGTTTCGGTTCGGCGTTACGGCGATGAGCATACCGAAGAAGAAGCCGGTAACATGTTCATTGATGCGATGGTCGCTGAAGTCAAGAACTACAGTCGCGATGGCAAAACCAAGCCCACCGAGGCAAAGAAGGTCTTAGGCGATAAATAGCTTGTTGAAGTGAACAAAGAGGGAACCCTTGGATGAGGCTCCCTTTTGTTTTGCACAAATAGCGTATTGGTCAGGTGCGTAAGATTGAATTGAAGTCGAAAACTATTTTATCGAAATAAATGTTTTGAAATTTTCCGACCAAGAAGCGAGACGGACGATTTGATGATCAGAGACTTCAAGCCGAGTTACGGCTGCATAGGATAAGCTTTTGAAAAAATCAGCACCCTTACCAGGCATTGCAGACTCAATGACACTGCTTATTGCTGTTCCATGGCTGCCTATTGCAACGAATGAAGTAGCTGGCAGACTGAACAGAAAAGAAAGATAACGTTTTTGAACCTGAAGAATGGACTCACCAGGGCTTTTAAAGAATGTCAGGTCACGCCATTGGTGAGCAACATATTCAGAAAAGTCGGATACCCACGAAGGCATTTTTCGCTCGACAAGTCTGTCATCAGTTTGAATAGGTAAACCATGATCGCGCGCGATGGGGACAACTGTATCGACTGCACGTTTAAACGGACTCGAAAAAATTGTGCTGTAAGGTATCTGCCGTAGATTGTAAGCGAGTTGCTGACTTTGACGATATCCCTTTTGTGTAAGCGGTCGAGAAAAATCATCATGGACTGTCGTGTCAGATTCAGCATGTCTGATCAGATCAATTATTGTCATAGATATCCCCTTAATCATTGGCAATCTTCAAGTTAACGCGGTCAATTTGAGATTTGCTTTCAACTTATCACAGAATCTGACTGGTTTCACTTATGTATGATACACTGGACACATTTACGACAGACAGCAAAGAAAGGGTGACTAGGTGGTTATTTCGTTATGGGCTTCATGGCTCGTCTTATTTTTCGTCACAAAAGTTTTGGCAGCCAGCTTGTATTTTGTTGTTCTACTGGTTTACTTGAAGTTGCCGTGGCGGACCCCCAGTCAGCGCGGCCGTCGGCTCATTGCCCATCGTGGTCGCGGTTTGCTGGTGCTGATGGGGATCGTGATGCTTTTAACGGCACTGGCCGCGTATGGCATTGCCAATTGGTGGTTCGGCAAAATTGAATTTCAACCTCAAGGCGTTGCGGTTTTCGGCAGTGTCGGCATCGTTTTATTGTCATGGCTGATCGGCTTACCTAAAAAATTACGAAATTTCCGCAATAAAATGAACCTCAACCAGCAGCAAAATAAAGGAGAAGACGACAATGACCAATGAGCCACAAGTCCAAAATCCCCAGCTAATTCATTTGATGCGGCTTTTAAGAACGGATCAAAATGATGAAACGCAAGCGGCTTTTTATGCTGGCTTGAAAAGTGCCAAGTTTATGTTACCAGTCGGAACGGCACGCACAGGTGACCCCACCGTGGTGATGCTCACCGATGACAATGGGCATGACTATTTACCGATTTTTACGGATCAGGCAAACTTTGCCAAAAGTCCGGATCACGATCATTTTGCGGTTGCGACGATTGCTGATTGTGCCAATTTCCTATACGAGGATCGCGACATTTTCGGCGTGGTTATCAACCCGTATGACGAAAACATGGTATTGTCTCGGGCCAATTTATTTTATGTGGCCAAACCGGATCAGGCTAAACATGGCGAGGCGGTTCGAATTAGCGAGCCACCTCGCGAAACGGCTGATCTTGTTGAGCAGCTGCGGGAATACCTGCCAAAAATGCCAACCGTGCACGCCGCTTATCTGGTTACCATGATACGTGCAGATGACGCACAGAGTTTGCTACTGGTTGTCGATGCTGACAAAGACGCTGATTTACACGCACTGGTTGGTTTTGCGGAAGCTTATTTACCGGAAACCCAGCAGTTTCATGTCAGTCCAACCGATAATGAACTCGGCCGATATGTCAGCGGTGAGTTTTCGCCCTTTTACCAACGATAACATCGATAGCGTCCCTCTTGACGCAGGCAGGTTGCTCCTGTATAGTAGTTGATGTTGAGAAAAAGCAGAAGTTCCCGCTTCTCGCCCACGTCTTTAGACCTCTAGGCTCATTAGTTCGGTATTTAATGAACAGCGGGGGTCTTTGCGGCCACGCTGTTTTTGTTTTTTCTCTGAAATTCACACGGAGGTGAACAACCATAGCAAGAGATCTGATAGTCAATGACAGTATTCGCGCACGTGAAGTTCGATTGATCTCCCAGACCGGTGAACAGCTCGGCGTTAAGAGTACCCGTGACGCCTTGGCCATTGCCGAGGATGCAAACTTAGATGTTGTCTTAGTATCGCCTAATGCCAAGCCACCGGTTGCCCGCATCATGGACTACGGGAAATTCCGATTCGAGCTGCAGAAGAAAGAGCGCGATGCTCGGAAGAAACAAAAGACTGTCACCATTAAGGAAATCCGCTTGAGCCCGACCATTGGTGAAGCAGATTTCAATACCCGGCTTAAGAACGCGACGAAGTTCCTGAAAAAAGGGGACAAGGTCAAAGTGAGCGTTCGATTCCGTGGTCGAGCAATTACGCACAAGGATCTTGGTCGTAAGGTTCTTGAGCAGATGGCGGATGCCGTTAAGGAAATTGCTACTGTTGAAACTCATCCAAAGATGGATGGTCGCAGCATGTTCTTAATGCTTGCACCGCGAGCCGATAAATAATCATCGGCTAATGTTACAAAGGCGTGCACGGCTTTAAGTAGCCGTGCGCGCATTGATGTTTAGAGGAGGAAAAAGACATGCCAAAATTCAAGACCCACCGCGCTTCCGCAAAGCGTTTTAAGAAAACCGCATCAGGTGCCCTTAAGCGCGGTCACGCGTACACGTCACACCGTTTCCACGGCAAGACGAAGAAGCAGCGTCGTCAATTGCGTAAGTCAGCATTGGTATCCCACTCAGATATGAAGCGGATCCGCCAGATGCTCAGCCAGATGAAATAATAAGCTATCGGATTTGATTTGAGGAGGAATTCTAATGCCACGTGTTAAAGGTGGAACAGTTACTCGTAAGCGTCGTAAGAAGGTACTGAAGCTCGCTAAGGGTTATCGTGGTGCCAAGCATTTACTGTTTAAGGCAGCAAGTGCCCAGGTCATGGTTTCGTATCGCTATGCATTCCGCGATCGCCGCGCCAAGAAGCGCAATTTCCGGCGTCTTTGGATTGCCCGGATTAACGCAGCTGCACGTATGAATGACATTTCATACAGCAAGTTGATGCACGGCCTGAAACTCGCTAATGTCGACATGAACCGTAAGATGCTCGCTGATCTTGCTGTCAGCGACCCAGACGGCTTCAAGGCTTTGGCGGATACCGCTAAAAAGGCTTTGGCTTAATCAGCATGTAACCAGTTTACTGGCGTAGGTTCCAGTTGCGTCAGTTTACGCTTACATATAAAAAGACACGTCATTCCATTCGCTTTGAATGAAACGGCGTGTCTTTTTTATGAGTCATCTACCAGCTTGACGGTTAATGATACTGGCGCACCCCAAGCGGTTGGTAATTAGCGATGAACGTGCTGATTTCCTGCAGATCGGATGAAAACAACAGGTTGTCAAATGCATCCTGGTCGAAGAATCCTTGATTTACCGCTGTTTGGTACATCTGATGCAGCGGCTTGTAATAACCGTCTTGATTGAACAAAACAGTAGGACTGGCGTTTAATCCGATCCGGGAAAAAGAAATGGCTTCCGTAATTTCTTCTAACGTTCCCGGGCCGCCGGGTAAGGCGATATCGACATCGGCTAGTTCGATCATTCGGGCTTTACGGGTGCCCATATCCGCGACAACTTCCAAATCCGTCAGATCGGGCATTGCCAGGCCGCGATCTGCTAACACCTGAGGCATGACGCCGATGACTTTGCCACCATGTCGAAGCGTACTGCCGGCAACCGCACCCATTAAGCCTAGCTTGCCGCCACCGTAGACCAAGGTATCACCACGTTCGGCAATCCAGGCACCGACCCGGGTAGCTGCCTGAAGAAATGCATCATTAACGCCATGATTGGCACCGCAATAGACTGCAATTTTCATATCTTTCCGCCTTTCCGTGCATGTTGTTATCATACGGCGGGAAAAGGCGGGTCGCAAGCTATTTTCCATGGTGTTACAGGTGATTAACCTCTTTGCGAATCGGGTGGATGACATGTCGATCTTGCATAACGACTAACTTGCCGGGCGCGTGATGGGTTTCTAACATTTCATGACCGGCAATCACACCGTCAACATTAAACGGGAAAGCCTGAGCAACACGCACCTGTAATCCCCACTTCTGGGCGACATCTGTGAGATAGGCAAAGCCATCATGCACGGAGTAGTCCTTCGACGGATTTAATTGCAAATGGGTCACATCTGGTTTGCTGCTGAGATCAACATCAGCATAGGCGGTTGTGACATATTGACCGTTTGGCTTAACAAGTTTTAATGCAGCGCCATGATCGGCAGCACCAAACACGGCATTGACGACAACATCAGCCGCATCTTCTGGCAAGTCGTCGGTGTAGCTGAAGATTTCATCGGCACCCAACTGTCGCAAATACTCGCGATGCTGCTCACCAGCCACGGCGATGACGTGCAACTTTTCAAACTTGGCAATTTGCACCAAGATGGCACCAACGCCACCGCTGGCCCCGACAACGCCCAGTGTTTCTCCGGGTTTAAGATTCAACATATAGTGAAGAATGTTAAACGCTGCCAAGCCGACTTGCGGTAACGCCGCGGCATCCAAAAAGCTTAGCGCAGTCGGCTTTTTGTAAATTTTAGAGGTTGAGGCCGTCACAAATTCACTGTAGCCGCCGATTGGACGATAATTCAAAACGACATCGCCTACCGCAAAGTCGGTGACGCCTTCACCTAGCTTGGTAATGCGGCCAACCACATCCGTTCCCGGTACCACGGGGAACTTAACTTTCCGAAATGCCGCCTGTTCACCGCGGCGCAGGGAAGCATCATAAGGATTCAAGCCAAAACCCAGAACCTGCAACTGCACCTGCCCGGCTTTTGGCTCCGGAACCGGTGCTTCAATACTTTTAAAAACACTTGGTTTACCATATTCTTCAAACCCGAAACGTTGCATAGGATTCACCTCCGTTGCCAATCCTGCAAGCGACCACTTTTTACCAACCAGGATTTGGCATTTGCTAATTCAGCTTCATTTAAATTGTGACTTTGCCCGTGTCGGAAAATCGTCACGTCTGCCCCTTGCTCTTTGAGGTAAGTGGTCAACACCTTAAAGTTCTGGGCTGGCACGATCGGATCCTGATCACCATGGGACATCCAGACTTTCACATCACTTAGGTCTTGTTCGGAATCAACCGTCGAAAGCGCCATGGGGTGGAAAAAGATGCCGGTATGAAAAGTATCGCGCCGTGTCAACAATGCGCGTGCGGCAACATTGGCGCCGTTTGAATAGCCAACGACCACAAAGCGGTTATAGTCAATGTTGAATTTCTGGCAAAGCTCATTTAAAACGGAAAAAAGCCAAGTGGTTTCCTGCTCAAGATTGGCCAAATCAAAGCCGCCATTTTCCGAATGCCGAAAATAACGATTCATCCCTTGTTCCTGAATGCGTCCACGAATTGACAGCATGGGACTGTTGGGGGAAAGATACTTGCCAATCGGCAGCAAATCATTTTCATTGCCGCCTTGCCCGTGTAGCAATAACAAAGGGGAGACGGTGGGATCGCCTTTTACAAAAGTATAATTGACGTTTTCTTCAGTCATAACTACCTCCACAAATTAACGACCGCGCCAATCGGTTTTGACTGGTGTTAGCTGCTTTTCGATGTCATCACGTTTGCTTTCCAAGAATGGCGGTAACTCAAGGTGGATGCCGGCTTCATCATAAGTTTCGTCTTGTAAGAAGCCTGGTCCGGTTGTGGCGATTTCGAAAAGAATTTGCGGTGCGGCCCGGAAATACTCGGACTTAAAGTAGAAGCGGTCTACGTAGCCGGATTGCGGCAGGCGATATTGCTTGATGCGGTCAATCCACGTGCCTAACGTTTCGCGGGTGTCAGTGGAAAAGGCGGCGTGATGAATGTTACCAAAGCCTTCAACCGCAATCGGCAGATCTTCGCGGTGTTCCAAAATGACCTGCGCACCATGGCCGCCTTCGCCAACTTCGTAAAGGGACCAGTTGCCATCTTCGGCGATCTTGGTATAACCCATAATCTCTGTTAGCACGTACTGCATATGGCCGAGATTGAAAATGGTGACCGTGACCGGCCCAAGACCGGTGATGGCAAATTCTTCCGGCACGTCATTATGCTTCCAAGGGGTGCCGCCTGCGACCCCATGATTGTGTTCATCGGAGATAAGCTGAAACTGCTGATCATCCTGATCGTGAAAATTAATGATTTTGGCATCAAACTGGGTGCTGATGCCGTCGTTTACAACGCCTTTTTCGGCAAACCGTTTGAGCCAGTAATCTAAGGCAGCATCACTTGGTACCCGGAAGCTGGCCCGCGAAATCATATTCGTGCCTTTTTTGCCTTTTTCCTGATTGGGAAACGTGAAGAAGGTCATGTCAGTTCCGGCAGTGCCTTGGTCATCGGTGAAATAGAAGTGATAGGTGTCTAAAGCATCCTGATTCACCGTTTTCTTGATTAGATGCAGCCCTAAAGTTTTGCTCATGAAATCGAAAATGGCTTGAGGATCACTTGCCATGGCGGTGACGTGGTTCATGCCGAGTAACGGATGTTCAATCATGGAAATCCACTCCTTTGGTTTTAAAATAACTTTCAATGGTCGCCCGCCGCGCCTCAAACTTCGGCGGCAGGCCCAGTTTCTCACCTAAATGCTCAAGCGGCTCGTCTAACGTAAAGCCGGGTGCCTGGGTGGCGAATTCAATGCGGTTGTCCGCTGGGTCACGAACGTAAAGACTTTTAAACCAGCCGCGATCAGCAAATTCTTCAACTTCATAACCATGTTGTGCGGCAATGGTCCCCAGTCGCGGCAACGCTTCTTCATGATCGACGGTCAAAGCAAAATGATCCATGCTGCCACGGCCAAACCGTTTAACATCGTCAGTCAGGCTCGGTTTTAGTGTCAAAGTGTTGCCCGCTGCCAGCTTAAACTGCTCGTGTTCGGCAGCTTGGCCTAGCATCGCTTCGAAGAAGGCTTTCTCGGCTTCGTGGTCAGCAACGGGGATGTCAACATTGATGAGGCCGGTGATCTGCCGATTGCCGGGGATGTCGTTAGGAACCGTTAAATGATCTGGCAAAGTCTTCTGGAAGGCAATCAGCCGAACCGGCGTATCAGAAGGATCAACCAACGTCAGGCGGTCCGCCGCTTCCGAAATCACACAGCCGGCTTGCTGCAGCCGTTCAAACCAAAAAGGCAAAGAATCGCCGGGAATCGCCAAATCGATCCCGCCTAATTGATTGCGTCCGTCATAACGGTGGCCAAGCCGGTCAATGACGAAAAAAGTCACGACGCTGCCAGGCGTGCCTTGATAATCACCGAAAAACAGATGCCGGACATGAATATTTTCCTGATTAACCGTATTTTTGACCAACCGCAGTCCTAAAACATTTGTATAAAAGTGAATGGTCGCGGTTGCGTCGCCAGTTAAAAGCGAGACATGATGCAAACGGGTCATGGTGTTGCCTCCTATTTTGGAACACTTACTAAAAATAAGTATAACAGGCTTAATAACGGAATGCGAGTGTTTGATTTCAAATTCATCGTACCTTGTTTGCAACAATGAGGCGATTATTTCGTCTTTTTAAAATAGCGTTTTCATGACGGGCGCGTCGCAGGTATTAGGCAAACGCCCTCGCGCTTAGGCATCTTTTCCGCTATAATATAAGGATATGAACAACCGGAGAGGGGACAAGATTTGTGGCAGTTTTTGAGCCGACTTGGCTGGTAACGAATATCTTCAGTCTGACGCCTGCCAGTCTGAAACAGCAAGGCATTAAAGCCGTGTTGACGGATCTTGATAATACGTTGATGGCTTGGGATCATCCGGAAGGTACGGCTAAACTGACTCGCTGGCTTTCAGATCTGAAAAAAGGCGGCATTCAAGTGGTGGTCGTCTCAAATAACAACGCTAATCGTATCCACAAGGCAATGGCCAAGCTTCAGGTCGCGTATGTGGCGCGGGCATTGAAGCCGTTGCCGCTGGGGATTACCAAAGCACGTAAGGAATTAGACTTGAAACGTTCGGAAGTGGTGATGGTCGGGGATCAGCTCCTGACTGATATCTGGGCTGGCAACCTTGCCGGCGTGCGCACGATCCTCACGCAGCCACTGGTCGAAAGCGATGCGTGGAACACGCGGATCAATCGATTTTTTGAAGGCTTCGTTTTTAAAGCACTTGCGAAAAAACGGCAGCTGAATTATCAGGAGGACATTCATGGACACCATCAAAAATGATGAAGAGCGCCGCTGCATAGGCTGTGGCGCTATTTTACAGACAACGGATCCAAAACAACCCGGATACTTGCCTGCCGCTACTTTAGCTAAAGCTGACACTGAAGACGATATTTATTGTCAACGGTGTTTTCGGTTGCGGCATTATAACGAAATTGCGCCAGTCACGTTGACGGATGACGACTTTTTACGTTTGTTGAACGCAATTGGTGAGAGTAACGCGCTAATTGTGAATGTGATTGATATTTTCGATTTTAATGGTAGTGTGATTCCCGGATTACATCGATTTGTCGGCGATAATCCGGTCATTTTGGTGGGCAATAAAGCCGATGTCCTGCCCAAATCACTGAATCCGAACAGGTTAAAAAATTGGTTACAGCAACAAGCCAAAGCACAGGGGTTGCGCCCGGTTGCGACGATGCTAGCTAGTGCAAAAAAAGGATTTGGCGTTGATGAACTTTTGTCAGCCATTGAAAAATATCGGGAACATCGCGATGTCTACGTTGTCGGGGTCACGAACACCGGTAAATCGACGCTAATTAACCGAATTATTAAGGAATTAACGGGTGTCGAGAACCTGATCACCACTTCGCGTTTTCCAGGCACAACGCTGGATCGGATTATGATTCCGCTAGATGACGGCCAGTCGCTGATTGATACACCAGGGATTATTCATCGGCATCAGATGGCACATTTTGTGGGGCCTAAGGATTTAAAACTGGTATCCCCGACATCGGTTATCAAGCCGGCCACCTATCAGTTAAATGAAGGACAGACGATTTTTCTTGGCGGATTGGCGCGATTTGACTATCTTCGCGGCGGCCGTCAGTCGTTCGTGATCTACACGGATAATCAATTGCCGTTGCACCGCACCAAGCTGATCAACGCTGATGATTTTTATCATAAACATGTTGGTGGTCTGCTTGCACCACCGCAAGCCGATGAAGTGGCCCAGTTTCCGCCGCTGGTACGGTTTGAGTTCACCCCAAAGGAAAAGTCGGATCTTGTTTTTGCCGGACTTGGCTGGATTACCGTACCGGCCGGTGTCACGATCGCCGGCTATGCGCCTAAAGGTGTGGATGTTCTATTGCGAAAAGCATTTATTTAAGTTTGATGGCGATCGCAACGATGTGACTGGCCGCAGTTGAGTCAAAGTTGACAAAAGTGTCATCAGAGGAGTTGTTTTAAAAATATGTTAACTGGTAAACAGAAACGCTATTTACGGAGCCTGGCGATGACGACCAAACCATTGATTCAAGTTGGTAAAAATGGCCTTGGTGATGCGTTTGTCGCTGGCGTCAAAGATGCGTTGGAAACACGCGAATTGGTAAAAATCAGTTTGCTGCCAACCGCCGATGATACCCCGCGGGAAGTTGCCGACACTTTACAGGCCGCGATTACCGGCTTGGAAGTGGCCCAGATTATCGGCCGCACGGTGATTGTCTACAAAGAAGCAACCAAAACCGAGCATCGCCGAATTAGTCTTGAAGTGAACGCACGGTAGGGATTGCGATGGAAAAGACGCAGAGTGTCACCTTAACTCAGCCAGTCATCTCAGTGGCGATGCGCGAACAGATTCTAGGTGTGCATCGTCGCAAGCAGGTGGGCCTGTTTGGCGGAACCTTTAATCCAATTCACAATGGTCATTTAATTATGGCGGAGGCAGCGGGTACCGAACTTGGCTTGGAAAAAGTTTATTTCATGCCGGATAATCAGCCGCCGCACGTCGATACGAAGACAGCTATCTCGGCCCGGCACCGGGTGAACATGGTACAATTGGCCATTGCCGACAATCCGCTTTTTGGATTGGAAGGCATTGAAATTCGCCGAGGCGGTATTAGTTATACCTATCAAACCATGCAGGAATTACGCCGCCTGCATCCGGATACCGACTATTACTTCATCATCGGCGCTGACATGGTCGATTATTTACCCAAATGGGCTCATATTGATGAACTGGTCAAACTTGTGACTTTCGTGGGCGTTAAGCGCCGCGGTTATACACCGGCCAGTCGCTATCCGATTTTATGGGTCGATGCCCCGCTAATCGATATCAGTTCGACCGCGGTGCGTGAACGGGTGCAAAATGGCCGCAGTTTGCGTTATTTGGTACCAGACCCAGTTATTGACTATATTCAAAAAGAGGGATTATATCGTGAATGAACATCAGTACCCTGACAGCTTGACACACGGCTTAAGCCGCCAAGAAATCTTAAACCGCTTACGCAATCGCCTGGACGAACCGCGTTATGAGCATTGCCTGCGCGTGGAACAAACGGCTATTGAACTAGCCAAGCGGTTTGATCAAGACGTTGATCGCGCCGGTTTGGCTGGCTTATTGCATGATTATGGCAAAGAAATCCCGGTTGAAACCTACAAACGGGTGATTATCGAAGATGGCTTTGATCCCAGTTTATTGCAATATGGCCGAGGCGTCTGGCACGGGGTCGTCGGCGTTCATTTTATCCAAACCGAAGTCGGCATTACGGATAAGCAGGTCTTGACCGCGATAGCTCGGCATACAACCGGAGATCCAGAAATGACGCCATTAGATGAATGTATCTTTGTCGGCGATTTTATTGAGCCGCAACGGGCTTTGCCTGTTGAAGCCAAGGCGCGCAAGGCTGCTGAAACGAATCTGGAAGAGGCCAGCCGTATCGAACTGGAAAATACGTTGATGTATCTGATCGGCGCGCGCAAGTTGGTCTTTCCTAAAACACTGTTAACATATAACGCATTTTTATCAAAGGAGTAGTTTATGGTCGACGCAAAAACAATGTTGGAAATTGCTGTTAAAGCCGGTGATTCAAAGCGGGCCGAGGATATTGTCGCTTTGGATATGCGCGGCGTGAGCTTATTGGCGGATTATTTTGTTATTATGAGCGGCACTTCGGATCGTCAGGTACAGGCGATTGTGGATGAAATCGAAGAAAAAGAAGAAGCTGCCGGTGTCGATATTCGCCGAATCGAAGGCCAAAAAGGTTCGAAGTGGATGCTCATCGACTTAAATGATGTGGTCGTCCATGTCTTTATGCCGGAAGAGCGGCAATTCTATAACCTTGAGAAATTGTGGCAGAGCGCCCCGCTTGTCAACGTGGATCAGTGGGTCGAGGCATGATCTACACCACTTTTGCCGAAGTTTATGACAAATTGATGGATCAGTCACTGTATTTACGGTGGCGTGATTACGTTAAAAAACGAGTAGCGCCAGCCAATCAACCTTTGCTGGAGCTTGCTGGCGGTTCGGGTTTTCTCGCCGTGTTGTTGGCACAGTCAGGCTATCAAGTCACCGATCTCGATCTGTCAAATGACATGTTGACGTTGGCCGAAGAAAAAGCACTTGCTGCCGATGTTGATTTAACGCTGATCCAAGGCGACATGCAGGATTTACATGACTTGCCGAAGTTCCCCGTAGTCACCTGTTTTGATGATTCCATTTGCTATATGCCCGATCTTGATGCAGTTAAGCAAGTCTTCGCCCAGGTGGCGGCACTGCTGCCTTCAGGCGGGGATTTTCTTTTTGATGCCCATTCGCTGTACCAGATGGATCAGGTTTTCCCAGGCTATATGTACAATTATCACAGCGATGACTTTGCTTTTTTATGGAACAGTTTTGTCGGTGAACAACCGCATAGTATCGAACATGATCTGACGTTTTTCATTTATGATGAGGACTTAGATGCCTACAAGCCGTTGACCGAAACCCACAAGGAGCGCACTTATCCGCTGGAAGATTATCTGGCGGCGCTGCAGGCAACCGGTTTTGAAAAGGTTGAAGTCACGGCTGATTTTGGGACGCAACCGGTTTCGGCCAAGAGTACCCGCTGGTTCTTTCACGCCAAGAAGCGGTAGGCAAAAACGAATTCTGATTTGACTGACGAAGGCGATTCTGGAGGTGCGTATGCAAGCTGTTGGCATGATTGCGGAATTTAATCCGTTTCACTCAGGCCATGCTTTTGCATTGGCTAAAGCGCGAAATTTAACGCACGCAGATGTCGTCGTGGTGGTCATGTCAGGCAATTATGTGCAACGTGGGGAACCGGCGATTTTTGATAAGTGGGTACGTGCAGAGGCGGCACTGACTCATGGCGCCGATATCGTGCTTGAATTACCGGTGACCGGTGCCGTTCAAGCGGCCGATCAATTCGCGCAAGCCGGTGTGTCAGCCTTAGCAGCATTGCATGTACCGGCACTGGCATTTGGTACCGAACACCCTGAGTTAGATTATTTAGATCTTGCCCGGCAATTGGCGTCGACTGATATCACGGACCCGGGTTTTGCCGATTATACGCAGACTTACGCGACCCAGCTGAATGCTGCCTATGCGAAGGTGGCGGGGATTACGCAGACGGACCCAAACTTTATGTTGGGCTTGAGCTATGCCAAGGCGGTTTTGGCATTACAGGTGCCGATGCAGCTTTACCCTTTCGGCCGACAGGGTGTTGGGCATGATGACCAGAAGATCAAAGCCAATCTTGCCAGTGCGTCGGCGGTGCGACAACACTTGCGGGAAGGTGAGCCTGTCACATGTATTGTGCCAGCAGATTTGATTTCGGTTTATGCTGAGCAACCGCAATATGGCTGGTCGCAATTTTTCCCGTGGTTAAAATATCGCCTGCAAACGGCTGATTTAGCTGAATTGCGGCAAGTGGCGACGATGGCAGAGGGGTTGGAATACCGATTCACCCAGCAAATTGATGGTGCCCATGATATGACCGAATTTTTACACCGGGTTAAGTCAAAACGTTATACCTATGCTCGATTACGCCGGCTCGCCTTAGCCATCACGCTGAATATGACGACCGCTGCTGTCACGAAAGCTCGACACTTGCCACAACTGCATGTCCTTGGGTTTACACCGACTGGCCGGCAATATCTGCGCACTGTCAAACACCACCTAGCTTACCCCTTGCTCACACGTGTCAGTGCTGATATGCTTGCACCGGATGGGGTCTTAGCCATGACCCACCGTGCCGATCGATTAATCACAGCCATTGGCGGCGTCGAACAGAATTATGGTCGACCGCCACTCATGTGAGGCGTATGAATCGATTTTTATCCGAAGGTCCTAGGCTTTCGCATGTATTTTTAAGGAGGAGACTGCCATGTTGAAATGGACCATTCAGGAATTAATGAAACATGATGAGCAACCGCTACACTTTAGTACCACGTTAGATGTCAAGGCTGATCTGCAGGATCGTGATCCGGAGATTCTGGATGTGAGTCCCATTCAGGTGAGCGGGGATGTGTTGTATGATCGCGGCGATTTTCTGGTCAGCGTCAATCTGACCGGGACGCTCGTGGTACCTTCCACCCGCAGTTTGAAGCCAGTGACAATGCCGCAGAATTTTACCTTCAGCGAAATCTATTTAACCGATGAAGGCCATGCGGATCAGTATGAAGACGGCGAAATCCTGATGCCACTCGAAGAATCCGAACTGAATCTTTTGCCAGCAGTCGAAGATCACCTGTTGCTCAGCATCCCAATGCAGGTGCTCACACCGGAAGAAGCAGCCACCGGTGATATGCCTACCGGAGATGAATGGGAAGTGCTCGCCGAAGATGAATACAAGAAGCGGACAGAAGAGAAAAAGAAGGCAGATAATCCCTTTGCAAAACTGAAGGGGATGTTCCCGGATCGGGATGAATCGTGAGTGACTTGATTTTGGTTAAAATTCAGTAGTAAACAAGGATGAGAAAATGCCACGATTATCGGAGTGCTAGTGCTATGTACCTTCCGATAATCGTGGTGTTTTAGCATTGGTGACACGGTGTCATCTCTTTTTTAGAAGTCCTCAAATATTTCAAAGATTAATTTAAGGCTATTAAAAATCTTTTAGTAGACTTTTAAACAACTGACATGTATTATTTATTTGAGGAGGGATGAGAGCATGAAGATCCTTGACGTTCCAACTGTAAGCACAACCGAATTGAAAAAAGATCCTGCTAAAGTTGCCAAGATGGCAGCAGATATGCATACCGGTGTCTATGTCCTCAATCGAGGAAAGGCAATTAGCGTGACTCTAACACCAGAACAATACGCTTTATTGGTGGCTGATCAAGAAAAGCTGCTTGACTTGGAAATGGAAAAGCAAGCGATTGAACGTATTAAAAATGATACGGGTAAACGTATTCCTGCAGAGAAAGTCATTGGTCACCCTATTGGCGATACCGTTGATACTGATGATGGTTGGGAATAGATGACTGTAAATAATTATCATTTAAATTTTTACCCCGAAGCACAAGCTGAATATGACAAGCTTGACGGTTCACAGCGTATCTTCGTTGATAAAGCGCTTATTCGATTGCGCACATTTGGAATGAATGCCGGCCAAGCTTTACACGGAAAACTGACTGGGTTTCGAAAGCTGAAAAATAAGAAAACGGGATTGCGGATAGTTTTTGGCCAGTCGCTGGAAGGAATAACAATCATTGATATTGTTGCAGTTGGTTATCGTGAAGACCTACAAGTATACCGCAATTCAGAGAAGCGTGTACAACAACGAAAAGAAGAAATATAAATCCAATAATATTTACTTTCAGTCGTAAGTGAAGCAGTGTGAATTGGCCCTTCGTCAATACACTGCTTTTCTTATTTGCCAGGTTGCTTAGTCGAAGCTTGACTAACTTGAAAATAATACATTTTACCTGCCTGCGAAGGCTTCTGAAGACTGTTAAATCAAGGCTGTTTCTGCTAACATGAATGGAGTAAATGTTGAAATTAATGAGGAGGTTTCCGTAATGGATAAACCACAAATCGGCGTTGTCGGTATGGCTGTGATGGGTAAGAATCTTGCCTTGAACATTGAAAGCCGCGGCAATACCGTTGCAATCTACAATCGAACCGGAAGTAAAACCAAGGCGGTTGTTGACGAGCATCCAGATAAGAAGTTGGTACCAAGTTATAAGATCGAGGACTTTGTTGCTTCGCTCGAAAAGCCACGCCGAATTATCATGATGGTTAAGGCTGGCGCCGGAACCGATGCGGTCATTAAAGAATTGTTACCGTTGCTTGATAAAGGCGATGTTTTAATTGATGGCGGGAATACTTTCTTTGAAGACACCATGCGCCGGAGTGCCGAATTGGACAAATCCGGCATTAACTTCATCGGCATGGGCGTTTCCGGTGGCGAGTTAGGTGCGCTGCATGGTCCTTCCCTTATGCCGGGCGGTCAAAAAGAAGCCTACGATCTGGTCGCGCCAATTCTTGAAGCCATTTCCGCAAAAGCTGACGATGGCGCACCATGTGTCACTTACATTGGGCCAAATGGTGCTGGCCATTATGTCAAAATGGTGCATAATGGCATCGAATACGGCGATATGGAACTTATCGCTGAAAGTTACAATTTGATGCGTAACCTGCTTGGCTTGGATGTTAAAGAAATTGCCGACATTTTCAGTGACTGGAATAAAGGCGAACTGGACTCCTATCTCATTGACATTACAGCCGACATTTTGACGCGTAAGGATGATCTCGGCAGCGACAAGCCAATTGTTGACGTGATTCTGGATCGTGCCGGCAATAAAGGCACAGGTAAGTGGTCATCTCAGTCAGCGCTTGAATTAGGCGTTCCTCAGAGTGTGATCACCGAATCTGTCTATGCGCGTTACATCAGTGCTATGAAACAGGAACGGGTGGCAGCAAGCAAAGTTTTGCCAAAGCCGGTTGCTAACGTTTCGGTCGACAAAAAAGAAGCCATCGAAATGATTCGCAAGGCCTTGTATTTCAGTAAACTAATGTCATACGCCCAAGGCTTTGAACAGATGCGTTTTGCTTCAGAAAAATACGACTGGAATCTCCAATATGGCGAACTGGCAAAGATCTGGCGTGCCGGCTGCATCATCCGTGCTCGCTTCTTGCAAAACATCACCGATGCTTACAACAAAAAGCCAGACTTGCAAAACTTATTGCTAGACGATTACTTCCTGAATATCGCCAAGAATTATCAGGAAAGTGTCCGTGATCTGGTTGGTCTCGCCGTTAAAGCCGGTGTGCCGGTTCCTGGTTTCTCCGCAGCGATCAGCTACTACGACTCATATCGTTCGCCAGTGCTGCCAGCTAACCTGACCCAGGCGCAACGCGATTACTTCGGTGCCCACACTTACGAACGAACCGATCGCGACGGGATTTTCCACTATAGTTGGTACCACGAAGCTTAAAATTTTAATGACCAATCAATTGAGTCAATCCGCAAACATTTCGGATTGGCTCTTTTTGGGTTAAAGGCGGAGCTAAGTATGTACGTTGATGACTTAATGGTAATTGGCGATAGACCACTTATGAAAATAAAATTAGAGAAGTGCTGAGCGACTGGGTAACTCGGTTAAGTATGAGCGTGGACCTGTTTATGAGAATCTATCCGGATTGAAAAACGAGAAAACCACCGAACGAACTTTTTTCAACGGCGATTGTGCCCATCATTGCGCGGCTTATAGCCAAAATGAGAAAACTGTGCTAAACTAGCTTAGCATCGTTTTTTAATGAGAAATCACGAATAAAGTTGCGTTGCGTGTGTGGTGCCACTAAGAAAGCATAAGGAGACCCTGATGAGTAAAATATTGATTATTGAAGATGAAAAAAATCTTGCTCGGTTTGTCGAGCTGGAATTAAAACACGAAGGCTACGAAACGGAAGTCCATTTCAATGGCCGCACGGGACTTGAGGCGGCGTTGGCTGAAGATTGGGATGCTATCCTGCTCGACTTGATGTTGCCAGAGTTGAATGGCCTTGAAGTCTGCCGGCGGGTACGACAGGTTAAGAATACGCCGATTATCATGATGACGGCCCGT
The DNA here is from genome assembly GCF_000260435.1 of Lacticaseibacillus zeae DSM 20178 = KCTC 3804. Classification (GTDB taxonomy): domain Bacteria; phylum Bacillota; class Bacilli; order Lactobacillales; family Lactobacillaceae; genus Lacticaseibacillus; species Lacticaseibacillus zeae. Next base: position 19,336 of record NZ_BACQ01000007.1, read on the forward strand.
GATTCTGTGATTGATCGCGTTAGTGGCTTGGATCACGGCGCCGATGATTACATTGTCAAGCCATTTGCCATCGAAGAATTGTTGGCCCGGTTACGTGCGTTGTTACGCCGAATTAGTATCGAAGGCGAAAACAACACCGCTAAACAAACCACGATCAAATATCGCGACCTTGTGATCGAGAAGGAAAACCGGGTTGTTCGCCGCGGTGATGACATTATCGAACTGACCAAGCGTGAGTATGAATTGCTTCTGACTTTGATGGAGAACGTCAACGTGGTCTTGGCTCGTGACGTCTTACTTTCTAAGGTCTGGGGTTACAACTCCGATGTTGAAACGAATGTTGTCGATGTATACGTCCGCTATATTCGTAATAAAATCGATCGGCCGGGTGAACCAAGTTATATTCAGACGGTTCGGGGAACCGGCTATGTCATGCGTTCGTAATGGCGATTAAACAGACAAGTACCGAGCAAAAGAAGAAAAGTCCCCGCATCTCGTTAAAGGTCAAGTGGGCCGTAACGGTTGGTGTCGGGATTTTTGTCACTTTTGTCACTTTTTCGATGATCCTATACGGCGCGATGCGACAGATTCTGTTGAATCAGGAGCGCCGAACTGTCACGGACACGCTTAGTACTGTCGTCCAACGACTTTCCCCAGTCAGTGGCGATTTGACCATTGCCCAGGTTGTTCCGCGGTTGGAAGGTACAGCGGCGTCTGACCAAGCTTCGTTACCGGCACCGAGTGAATCACGTGAGCGGATTTTTTCCGATTCGGTGATTCAAAAGTTAGCGCAAGCTGATGTGAGTGTGTCGGTTTTCTCACGCGATCGTACGAATTTTTTTCAGTCGCGGGATACACCCATCACGTTAGGCAAGGTTCATGGTACCGAAGTGCAGGAGAGCCATATTGGCGATTTTAATGGTCTGGTAGGCACTGCGCCGATTTATTCAGCCACGACTTCTGACCTGATCGGGTATGTGCAGGTAACAAATAAACTAACGGCGTTCCATGCAACGATGCACGAAATCACGTTACTAATCGTTGGCCTAAGCCTGGCAGCGGTCTTGATTTCGATTCTGATGGGTTATATTTTGGCAACGCGCTTCTTAAAACCAATTAAATTAATCACGAATGCCATTGATGTGGTGAATGAGGAACCGGAAAGCACCGTCCGAATTCCGGCGCTCAAACGCAATGATGAACTTGGTGATCTAGTGCTTGAATTTAACGGCATGTTAGATCGCATTCAGCGTTATATTGATCAGCAAAGCGAATTTGTGCAGGATGTCTCGCATGAGCTGCGGACACCGGTGGCCATTTTGGAAGGTCACCTGCAACTGTTGAACCGGTGGGGCAAGGATGATCCTGAGGTCTTAGATGAGTCCTTGAAGGCATCGTTGCAGGAAATCACCCGTATGAAGAGCCTGATTCAGGAAATGTTGGATTTGACCCGGGCTGATCAGGTGGATGTTCAGTTTCCCAATGCCGTGGTCGATGTGCATAAAACCGTTCAGCAGGTTGTCGCTGATTTTCGGATGATCCATCCCGACTTCACATTTACTTTGGATGATGATCTTGAGAAGACGACGTTTGTTCGCATGTATCGTAATCATTTGGAGCAGGTAATGATTATTTTGATGGATAATGCGGTCAAATATTCGACTAACCGGAAAGAGATTCATGTATCAATGGCGCAAAGCAGTGGCAATGGTGTTGCTTTGGCCGTGCAGGACTTTGGCGAAGGCATTGCCGAAAAGGATCGGCGCCGCGTATTCAATCGCTTCTACCGCGTTGACAAGGCCCGTAGTCGGGAAAAAGGCGGCAATGGGCTCGGTTTGTCGATCGCCCAACAGTTAATCGAAAGCTACCATGGACAAATTGAAGTCGATTCAGCCCTCGGGCACGGCTCTATTTTCCGAATCGACTTGCCGACCATTACCGAAGCAAAAGCGAAGGCGCTTAAGGCTCAGGAAGAAGCCAAACAAGCGGCTGCGCCAAAGAGCGATACCACGATTAAAAGTAATTTGTGACTTCCAAGTTGACTGAAAGCTGTTAGCGTTTCTCACGCAAAGGATGCTGAGCCATAATTCCGTAAGATCATTAACAGTTTAAGAAATTCCGAACGATACAGAAAAGGTTTAGCAATTGGTTCCAGGCCGCGCCAAACTCCGCAATCTCCGGCCAGCTGGGGCTTGCGACGCGAAGCTAGAGCGGAGGGCACGACTTAGAGCCTCTGCAAAACCGGCAGAGTCTCTAAGCTCGGCCTTGATGTAGGCGGGGCAAAAAGCGCCCCACCAACATCAATTTTTCACAGCTGAGCCCCCTCTGGCCTACGATTGCTCCGCCTTGGCACTCATATCTTAAATAGTCTCACCGAATTACCCCATAGAAACAAAGGATGAACATACTCTCGATAACGACAAGAGTACGTTCATCTTTTTTAGCGTGGCTATGAATTATGGCTCATTCTCTTTTATTGTCTTACTGTCAAAAAGTTTAAGTAGCCTTCGGTGCCCTAGTGATAGACAGCACCTTCCACGTCTGGGTTCCGTTAACACGTAATGAAAGCGGATATCGTAATCGCCTCCAGTATCAAAAAAGCCGCCCGCGAAAACGGACGACTAAGAATTTGACAGGTTTATTTGCGTGGTCGCTGCTGCTTACCGGCATTGCGCTTACGTAATTTGTTATGGTCGATGGCATCAGGATCTGCCGGCTGGTGACTGCTGCCTGTCGCACCAGCAGTCGCAGTGACTTTACCCCAGTCATCAAAGGTATGTTCGTTAACGACGATGACTGGTGGATTTTCTTCCATTTCCTCATCGAGCCGCTTGCGAATGTTAGGCGTTACAATGTACGTCACAATGGCTTGTTGAACGATGAGGATAATGCCGCCAGCACCAAAATAGAGACCTAAGCCGGCATTGTACATCATACAAAAAATAAACGTCATGATCGGGTTCAAAAAGGCCGTTGTCTGCATTGCTTTTCGCTGTTCCGGCGGCACGCCCTGCAACATGATCAAGCTGACCACAATATACGGCAAGGTGGCTAAAATTGTGACGATGAAATTGGAGTGGCCTAGTTGAATACCAAAAAAGGTTGCCCGCGAGATTTCCGGTGAGTACGCAATGGCTTGGTAAAGACCTGAGAAAATCGGCAACTGAATGAGCATCGGCAAACAACCCATGGACGGAATCATACTCGTCCCGTTGGCGGAATAAATTTTCCGCATGTAGTTATTGGCAGCTAATTGTTGCTCCGGGGTTTTGGCTTTTTTGGTCGCTTCTTGGACAATTTTCAGTTGTGGCTGGAGGATTTTTTGCTTTTCCTGATAAGCCGTCATGGTCCGTTGTTGCCGTAACATGAGCGGTAACACGATCAAGCGGACCAGTAGGGTGATGACGATAATCGCAATCCCGTAACTGCTGGTCGTGCCGACAAACCCGGCAATCCACTCCATTAAGTGCTGTAGTGGCAGTCCAATGACTTTATAAAAAGTGCCAAAGAATGGATCCGTTGGCGGTTTAAGCGTGACCCCTTGTTTCGTGGTTGGGGCACACGCGGCTAATAGTAAGGGCAATAAGCCCACAATCCCTAGTGTAAATACTTTTTTCGACTTGTGCATGAATAATTTCCCTTCAAAATGTCATCGGGTTTAACTATACTGTATGGGCTGAACGGATTCAACCGGTGACGCGAAAACCATGGAAGTCAGGAATGTTTTCCAATGGTTTTTCTTCGTAAGTCGAAACGTTGGCATAAGGATTAGGGCCGGCTTTAACCTGGGCAATAAATTTTGCCAGATTAAGCGGTTCGCCGGCTGCCTGAATAAAAACAGAGCCGTCAGAGCGGTTTTCGATGGTGCCGCTAATGTTCAGATTATCCGCAATCATCTTCGTGGCCCAGCGGAAACCGACGCCCTGCACCCGGCCACGGACGACGATTTGTTTAGCAAGTTTGACCAAAAAGACACTTCCTTTCTTCCTATCACGCGCCCTTAATACCGGAAAGCTTCTGGAGGCGCTCGTTTCGTGAGAAAACTGTCTGTGAAAAAGTACTAAAGTCTTCCTCTGCGCTTTCTCCACAGTCCATACTAGTGTAGCATAAGGCTTATGAATGAGGCGACAATGGACTAAAGTTTGATTTTTAAAAATGAACGCGTCGGCAACTGTAAACATCGCCGAACATTGGCGCCAGAAGGAGAATTTTATGGAGTATATTTCATCACCTAAGAATGACAGAATCAAGACGGCTAAAAAGTTAACTGTTAAAAAACACCAAAAAGATGCCGGGCGTTACTTATTGGAAGGGCGTCATTTAGTTCAGGAAGCGCTGGCAAGTGGTCAGACGCCTTACGATATTTATGCAACCGAAAAATATTTGGATGACCGGGCGCTCAAGCCGTTTTATGACAAGATCACCCAGATTTCGGAATCGGTCGCGGAACATCTCAGTGACACCGAAACACCGCAAGGCATTTTTGCGGTTATGCCGCGGCAGGCTGAACAATTGCCTGATCCTTTGAGTGGGCAGTTTTTGTTGTTAGACGCGATTCAGGATCCCGGCAATGTCGGAACTTTGGTGCGTACGGCAGATGCTGCCGGTATTAAGACGGTAATTTTCGGGCAGGGAACGGCAGATGCTTTTGGCCCTAAAGTTTTGCGAGCCATGCAGGGAAGCCAGTTCCACGTCCGCATCGTTTCCGCCAAGTTAATGCCGATTATCAAGGCACTGCAACGGGCCGGCATTCCGGTTTATGGGTCAGAACTCAATGAGGAGGCTAAAAGTTATCGCAAGATTCAGCCAAGTGCGCAATTCGGGTTGATCGTCGGCAACGAAGGTAACGGTATGGATCCTGTTCTTTTAAAGCAAACCGATACAAATTTATATATTCCTATTCGCGGCCAAGCGGAATCGTTGAATGTTGCGGTCGCCGCGGCGATCATGATGTTCCATCTAGTTGGGGATTAAGAATCTATTATGAAGGTGCCTTTTAGGTGTGGAAGCTGTTATACTATAAGTGTGTTCATCAAACCACAAAAGGAGCAGATGTCTTGAGCAAAAAACGCGATTGGCAATCGGATGCTGAGTATGTAGGGTATGTGGCTGATTTATTGGCCAAGCCTGAGGTTCAGCGACTGGCAGAACACCCGCAACATCATTATTCTAACCGATTGGAGCACTCGATCAGTGTTTCCTATCAGAGCTATCTGATCGGGAAACGGCTGCATCTGAATGTTCGTGCGATCGCCCGAGCAGGCTTGTTGCACGATCTGTTTTACTATGATTGGCGCAAAACCAAGTTTGACTTGGGGACGCATGCCTTTATCCATCCCCGGATTGCTTTACGGAACGCTGAGAAGCTGACCGAATTGTCACCGATGGAAAAAGACATTATCATCAAGCACATGTGGGGCGCAACAGTTGGCTTACCTAAATACAAGGAAAGTTTTGTTGTATCTCTAGTTGATGATTATGCTGCGATGGATGAGGTCGTCGTACCATGGATGCACAAGCTCCGGCATCCGATCCACACCCACTTAAAAGCTTTAAATTAGGATCGTGATATGACAGTGGTAGTTGCCACTGTCCACACGGGAACCGCGGATATTTATCTGCGGTTCTTTTTTAGGGAAGACCGTCCCATTCGAACCTAGTGAGTTACTTTATTAGCTAATTTACCAAGTTTGTCTGGACTTTCTTATACATCGGGTTGTAATATTTTGCAGGTGTGGTATGCTAGCACTATCTAAATGTAAGTAAGTGGGAATAATGAGGTGAGTAGAGTGGATGCAACAGTAACCAGTACAACCGATTGTCAAAGTCAGCAAGTCGCTCTTTGTCCTAAATTTCAACATACGTTTGAAATTCTAGGCAAGAAGTGGAACGGTTTGATCCTGGAAGTGCTATTAAACAATGGCAATTCGCGGTTCAAGGATATTGCGAAACTGATTCCGCGTTGTTCGGACCGGGTTTTGGTTGAGCGTCTGAAAGAACTTGAGGGCGAAGGCTTGATCAATCGTTTGACCCATAAGGATTCGGCGTTAATCGAATATGCACTGACAGATAAAGGTCGGGCTTTGAATTCGGTGATGGCAGCGGCACACGCTTGGGGCGATGCCTGGGTTACAGATGAAGAGTGCCACGCCAATGAGACTCAAAAAAACGCGTAATTCACGCGTTTTTTCTTTATTAACGGGCGCCAGTTGAAAAATCAGCTCTTGACGTCAGCGCTCAATTTGCTAAGCTTGTTTTATCTAAAAACATAAAAACCATGACGAAAGCCCAAACAGGCTGGTAAGACAGGGAGTGACGTTCATAAGACTGCGAGACGTCTCTTACCAAAATGTTTGTCTTCACTTTCCGAGTTGACTTTTGAGGTGGCAACACTTAGAAAGCTCCGGCCTGGCCGTTACCTTGTTGAGTGCATGGATCAGTGTGACCATGAACAAGGGTGGTACCGCGACGCTTCGTCCCTTTTGAAGAGGGACTTTTTTTATGCCTTCAAAACGCATAAAAAATGCCGCTTGCAGTCAGTAATCGAGGAGGAAAATATGGATTTTCAAACCAAGCTCGAACAACTTTTTCAACAAAACAACGAGCGCATCAAAGAAGTCGATTCGTTGGATGACTTGAATCAGATTCGCGTGCAATTATTAGGGAAGAAAGGCCCGATCACCAGCGTCCTGCGTGGGATGAAGGATCTTGCGGCTGATGAACGGCCAAAAGTCGGTGCATTTGCCAACAAAATTCGTGATGAGTTGAGTGCCGCGATTGAAACTCGTAAAGCGCAACTGGAACAGGCGGTTATTGATGCCAAATTGGCGTCGGAAACTATTGACGTGACATTGCCGGGTGACCCGGTTGTTGCTGGTACGCCGCACATCATTATCCAAATCATGGACGATCTTGAAAGTTTCTTTATGGGCATGGGCTATCAAGTGCTAAGCGGTCCGGAAGTCGAGGAAGATCATTATAATTTTGAAATGATGAATATCCCCAAGGACCATCCGGCGCGTGACATGCAGGAAACTTTTTATATCAACAATGAATTGTTGATGCGGTCACAGACGAGCCCGATGCAGGCGCGGACCATGGAAAAGCATGATTTCAGTAAGGGACCGTTGAAGATGATCAGTCCGGGTGTGGTTTATCGTCGCGATGATGACGATGCCACGCACAGCCATCAGTTTCATCAAATGGAGGGGTTAGTCATTGATAAGCACATTACCATGGCTGATCTCAAAGGTACCTTACTGGCCATGTGTCAGCACGTGTTTGGCGCCGATCGCACGATTCGCTTGCGCCCGAGTTATTTCCCATTCACAGAACCGTCTGTTGAAGTCGATGTTTCCTGTTTCCGGTGCGGCGGCAAGGGCTGCCCGGTTTGCAAGTATACGGGGTGGATTGAAGTCCTCGGTGCCGGCATGGTGCATCCGAATGTTTTGCGGGCGGCCAAGATTGATGCCGATGTTTACGGTGGTTTTGCTTTCGGCCTCGGTCCAGATCGCTTTGCCATGCTGAAATATGGCATTGACGATATTCGCAGCTTTTACACAGACGACTTGCGCTTCCTAACGCAGTTCAGCCAGGAGGGATAAGATGAACGTTTCATATGATTGGTTAAAAGAACTCGTCAATGTCCCGGTTTCACCAGAAGAACTGGCCGACAAGGTTTCCCGAACCGGAATAGAAATTGATGGGGTTAAGCACCCTGACGCCGGATTGAAAAAAATTGTAGTCGGGAAAGTGCTGACAAGTAAGCCGCATCCGAATTCCGATCATCTCAAACTTTGTGAAGTGGATGTCGGCGAAGCGGAGCCGCGGCAGATTGTTTGCGGTGCTCCCAATGTCGCTGCAGGACAAACGGTCATTGTGGCACTGCCGGGCGCGCGGATTGCGGACAATGTCAAAATTAAAAAAGGCAAAATGCGCGGCGAAGAAAGCCTCGGGATGATTTGTGCACTTCAGGAAATTGGCTTTAACGAAAATGTGGTACCGAAGTCCTATTTGAACGGCATCTATGTTTTCAACGAACCATTGAAGCCAGGCAGTGATGCGTTAGCCGCGTTGGGTATGCATGATGCCATTTTGGATTTTGAAATCACGCCAAACCGCGCGGATGCTTTAGGAATGCGCGGTGTTGCGTGGGAGGTCGGTGCCACTTATGCCGAAAAGCCGCATTTTGTCGAAAAACCGTTAACCGAGGGCACGAAGCCGATTGCCGACTATCTAAGTGCGGAAGTCAAAGATGCCAACGATGCACCGAGCTATCAGCTGCGGGTTATTGATCATGTCACGGTCAAAGAAAGCCCACTCTGGTTGCAGCGGCGTCTCTGGAATGCCGGGGTTCGACCAATTAATAATATTGTCGATATCACGAATCTGATTATGTTGGCATACGGTCAGCCGCTGCACGCATTTGATTATGCCAAACTTGGCAGCCAACATATCGAAGTCCGCCGGGCCAAAAACGGTGAGCCATTAACTACCTTGGATGGTCGGGAACATGAACTGGATGATCGCGATATCGTCATTACGAACGGTCAGGTGCCGGTTGCTTTGGCCGGGGTCATGGGCGGCTTGAATTCGGAAATTTCCGAAACCACCACAACCGTTGTCGTTGAAGCGGCTAGCTTTAATCCGGTCAATGTGCGGAAAACCGCGTTGAAATATAATCTGCGCTCAGAGGCGTCTTCCCGCTTCGAAAAAGGCATCAATCTGGCTGATATTAATCATGCGTTGGATGCTGCGGTCGCTTGGATGGTTGAACTGGGTGGCGGTCAATCAGCGAAAGGCACGCTGAGTCCGACTGCTGTTGAAGCCAAGGATGTGGTGGTAGATATCTCACTAGACCACATCAATCATGTCTTAGGCACTGATCTGCAAGAAGACCAGGTAACTGGCATTTTTCGCCAGTTAGGTTTTGGCGTCACGGTTGCGGATGGTCTGTTTGCGGTTGCGGTTCCGCCACGCCGCTGGGATATTCACATTAAAGCGGATCTGGTTGAAGAAGTTGCGCGTATTTATGGCTTTGACAATTTACCAAGTACCTTGCCGACGACAACCATGACAATCGGGGAATATACCCCGAAGCAGAAACGCATTCGGCGGACACGGCACCTTCTTGAAGGACTGGGCTTAACCCAAGCGATCACTTATGGCTTAACCACTGCCAAAGCAGCCGAGCAATTCAAACTGCAACCAGGCAAACCGACCCAGGTTGATTCACCGATGACAACCGATCATGCCGTGTTGCGCATGAACATGGTGACTGGGTTACTGGATGTCATTAAATACAATCAGGCTCGTAAGGAAACCAATGTGGCGATTTATGAGCAGGGCCGCATTTTCACCAAAACCGGCGATCAGGTTCGCCCGACTGAAATCGAGTACCTAGGTGGTGCATTGACTGGTCAGGTGACGACTAAGACCTGGAACCAGGATGCCCGTCCCGTTGATTTCTTTTACGTCAAAGGGATTGTCACCCACTTGCTTGAAGATTATTCATTGACAGAGCCGGTACGGTTTGCGGCAACGCAGGCAGTTACCGAACTGCATCCGGGCCAAGCTGCCGATATTTTTGTTGGCGACACACGCATTGGCTTCTTGGGACGCCTGCATCCCGCATTTGAGCATGACAACCATTTACCAGAAACGTTTGTCTTTCAGCTAGATCTCGATGCGTTGTTCGTTGCACCAAAACAGGAAAAGATTGCCCAACCGGCGCCGAAGTTCCCGGCCGTCACGCGCGATATTGCGCTTCAGGTGGCTGAGACCGTCACAAATGCGCAAGTGATGGCTGTCTTCCGGCAACATGGCGGTGCTTATCTCAAGCAGGTTAAACTTTTCGATGTTTACGCAGGTGAACACATTGCTGAAGGCCAAAAGAGCTTGGCATACACGCTGACTTATCGGCGGGATGACCAGACGCTGACTGAAGACGAAGTGACGCAAGCGTTCGATCGTGTTAAGTCTGCGTTAGCATCAGATTTGGCTGCTGAGATTCGCTAATCATCAGTCGCAATTTACCGCGCAATTAGGTATGATGGTCACTGGTTATTAAGCTGCTGCCGAAGATAGTTCGGCGGTGGTTCTGTTACATAAGCGGCTGTATGCTGCCAGTTTGGATGACAGGCACATTTAGTTTGATCCGCGATAAACAATAGTACGTAAAAAGGAGGCATCTTTTTTGGATAGGCGATCCCGACATGTAGAGAACAAACGGCGGTTGCGCGCTGATGAAAAAAAGGCGTCGCACAAGATTGTCGCGTGGGTTCTGGGTATCTTGTTTGCGGTGCTGGTGATTGTTGGCCTGATGGGGTATCGATACGTCCACTCGGCACTTCAGCCGGTGAATCCAAATGGCCAGACTTCCGTCAATGTGACGGTGCCTGCAGGTTCATCCACCAAACAAATTGCCGCCAAATTGGAAGCCAAGCACGTGATCAAAAGTGCCATGGTGTTCAATTATTATGTCAAGTTTCACAACATTGCTGACTTTCAGGCTGGCAGTTATCAGCTGACACAACGTGATTCGATGAATCAGGTGATCCAAAAGTTGCGGGCTGGCGGCACAGCAGCCACCGCGGCGGGACAGTTGCTCGTTAAAGAAGGCGCGACAATCGAGCAAATCGCAACATCTGTGAATAAGCTAGGCAAATCAAATCGCAATCTGACGAGCAAGAAATTCATGGCGCTCATGAAGAATCAGACCTTCTTTACTAAAATGGCCAAGAAATACCCGCAGCTTTTGAGTTCTGCCGCTTCGGCCCAAGGCGTCCGCTATCGCTTGGAAGGGTACCTTTTCCCAGCCACTTATAGTGTGAGTGCTGGCGAGACGGTAGAAGATCTGGTTGAAGCCATGTTAGCCAAAACCGATAGTGTCATGCAAAGTTACTACAAGAGTATCAAGAAGCAAGGGTATACGGTTCAGGAAGTCATGACCCTGGCTTCGCTGGTTGAGCGTGAAGGGGTGACCCAGGAAGATCGCCGGACCATTGCCGGTGTCTTCTTGAACCGAATTGATGCGGATATGCCATTGCAATCCGATATTTCGGTTATGTATGCTTTAAACACGCATAAAACCCACTTGACCAATAAGGATACCAGCGTTGATTCGCCGTATAACCTGTATGTGCATACCGGTTACGGGCCGGGTCCATTTGATTCGCCAAGTGAGCAAAGTATCACCGCGGTGTTGAGTCCAAATGATCGCAGCAAGCATTATCTGTACTTTGTTGCCAACCTGAAGACCGGCGAAGTGTTGTATGCCACCACGCGTGAACAACACGACGAGAACACGGCTAAGTTTGCCAGCGATAACTCATCAGTCAATAAATGATGTGCTTGTCAGGTGTGCATTTCATGAGTGACTGTTGAGATGTCATTTTGCCGTATATAATTTTAACAAGTAAGTCAGGATATTTTCATCGTGCTAAAATGAGTGGCAGAAACTGAGCGATGCAATTAAAGTAAGCGGCCTTGGAAGTGATGCTTGAATGGCGAACATCACTTCCAAGGCTGTTGTGCGCAGTTTTTCTTGCCAACGATCTCAATGAAAGAAGGCCAGCAGATGCAGCAAAAGAAACCTATTGTGATCGGTGTGACCGGTGGCTCTGCCAGTGGCAAGACCAGTGTCAGTCGCGCGATTTTCGATCACTTTTCCGGGCATTCCTTGCTCTTGCTGGCACAGGATGCGTATTATAAGAAAAGTGACAAACCGTTCTCGGAGCGGAAGAAAATCAATTATGATCATCCACTGGCGTTTGACACCCCGCTACTGAAGCATCACTTGGATGAGTTGATTCATCGCCACGCGGTTGATCAGCCAGTTTATGATTACACGATTCATAATCGCTCGGATAAAACGGTGCATCTTGAACCTAAAGATGTGATCATTCTTGAAGGGATTCTGATTCTTGATGATGAGTCGTTACGTAACATGATGGACATTAAAGTGTTTGTCGATACGGATGACGATATTCGCGTCATCCGCCGAATTCGACGCGACATGGTTTCGCGCGGGCGGACACTAGATTCAATTATTAATCAATATTTAAAAACCGTAAAACCGATGTATCATCAATTTGTTGAACCAACGAAACGCTATGCGGATCTGATTGTTCCGGAAGGCGGTCAGAATCAGGTTGCGATTGATTTACTGGTGACCAAGATCAAAGCCATTCTAGCGGAACGCGGTTTACAAGAGTAGCCATTGACAAATGGCTTCTGGATTAATAAAGTGACTAAGGAAAATAAGAAGTGAGGTAAGTATTTTATGGCAGACAAAAGCTATCCGATGACAGCAGAAGGTAAGAAGAAACTTGAAAACGAGCTTGAAGAGCTTAAAACCAAGAAGCGCCCAGAAGTAATTGAGCGCATCAAGGTAGCCCGGGGGTTCGGCGATTTGTCCGAAAACTCCGAATATGAAGCAGCCAAGGATGAGCAATCCACACTTGAAAATCGAATCGTGACGATTCAGACAATGTTGCGTTACGCCGAGATCATTGATGCCAAGGCTGTTGCCAAAAACGAAGTCTCCATTGGCAAAAAAGTGACCTTTGAAGAAGACGGCGATGAGGAAACATACGAAATTGTCGGGGCAGCAGAAGCCGATGCTTTCAATGGCAAGATCAGTAATGAAAGCCCAATTGCTCAAGGACTTATTGGTCGTAAAGTTGGCGACAAAGTTACCATCAACACCCCAGGCGGCGAAATGACCGTGACGATTACAAAAGTTGAAGGTTAATCCTGATTCATAAAAAGCTAGTCGGCAGTTACATCCTGATTAAGAGGACGTGGTTGCCGGCTTTTATTATGAGTGAATGTCATTTGCCGGTGAATATCAGCCTTACGCCCTAAGCTAGCGAGCATTTGATTCGTTATAATAAATTAAGGATATGGTAGTCGGGTACGAATTTGGTGATGCCTCACTGCTAGACAAATTCACGAGTTTGATTAAAAGGAGGGATCGCAAATGCGCCGCTGGCAACTGTTTTTGGGGATTGAATTTGCGCTCTTACTCTGGCTAGGATTCCAGATCATTACGAATCCCATGGCGTTGGCAACGATCCTGATTGGCTTTCTGTTTCTTTTCTTAGGCATGCACTGGCACCGGCTGCGGACTTTTAGTGTCACGTTTGGCGGTGTATTAATGGTGCTGGGTATCTTTATTAATCCCGCGATTTGGCTCATATTGATGGTGGCCGGGATCTTTTTGATGATGGTTCTGACTAAGCCAAAAGCAGGCTTTTCGGTTTGGAATCATAAACAGTATGTTGCGCCGGTAACTGAGGCTCCAGGTAAAAAAGCCGGACGGCGAACCATTCGTTCCTGGGCGGGGCGGCAAACGATTGCACCCAGTTACGATTGGGATGACATCAACATGGTGGTGCCAGCCGGTGATACCATCATTGACCTGGGTGACACTTTTTTACCCAAAGGCGACAGCGTGATTATGATTCGCAAAGGCTTTGGGAAAACCAGAATTCTGGTTCCTGTGGGTGTTGGCGTTGCTGTAGAACATGCGACGTTTTATGGGCGGTTGCATTTTGAAGATTCCGATTCGATGCTGCATAGCCAAAGTGTGACCGCTTATTCGCAGGATTACGACGATGCACCGCGCCGAATCCACATTATCACGAATGTGGTGGTGGGCGACTTGGAGGTGCTGGCAGTATGAGAAGACGGATGTTAGTCGGTTTTTTTATGATCCTGCTGGTCTGGACAATTTTGGTCGAGGCCTGTTTGGTGTTTATGCTGGCAAAAGTGACCCGTCATGATTTCCTGCAACTGTTGTTGGCGAACGTACTTTCAGCGCCGTTATTTGTTTACCTTTTTATTGGCGCCTTACTGATCAGCTCTGGCGCCACCGTGATTGTATTATGGCGGCAACGGGTGATGCGTAATCAACTGGATAGTCGTCTGGCGCAGTTGAATGCCGGGCAATATCAAGCGCCGATCTTTAATCGTTCCCAACAAGCAGTCGCCGCATTAGGCAAACAGCCAGCTGACTTGCTTGAAGCATTACGGCAAAAAATGATACGCTTACAACGTGAGATTGAACGTTATAGTAATACGCCTGTACGCTTTTCCGGCGAAACCCGTGAGGCCATTATAACCGGTGAACGGCACCGGTTAGCCCGAGAACTGCATGATTCGGTTTCTCAGCAGTTGTTTGCGGCGATGATGATGTTGTCCGCACTGCGGAGTGTCGCGGAACGCGACCCTAAGCAGGAAGCTTTGCAGAAGCAGTTGGATACGATTCAGAAAGTGATCAATGAAGCCCAGGCGGAAATGCGGGCGTTGCTATTGCATCTACGTCCGACTAATCTTGAAGGCAAATCGCTAAAGCAGGGGATTATCCAGTTGTTGAAAGAATTGCAAACCAAGATTACAATCAAAATCACATGGCAATTGGATGACATTAAGTTAAATGCGGCGACTGAGGATAATCTTTTCAGGATTGTTCAAGAGCTGCTTAGTAATACATTACGCCATGCTAAAGCCGATAGCCTTGAAGTTTATCTGAAGCGGTTGCAAGATATGGTTATTTTGCGTATGGTGGATGATGGTGTTGGGTTTGATCCAAAAGAAACTAGTGGCAACGGTAACTATGGTCTTGCCAATATCAAGGAACGCGCGGCGGCCATGGGTGGAACAGCCAAGGTCGTGAGCGTAGTCGGTCAAGGAACCAGTGTTGAAGTCAGAGTACCGTTATCAAAGGATGTTGCGCATGATTAAAGTATTGATCGTTGATGATCACGAAATGGTTCGATTGGGACTGGCGACGTATATTGGCGTTCAGCCTGACTTAGAGGTGGTTGATCAAGCCGAGAACGGCCAGGAAGGCGTCGATATGGCATTGAAAGATCGGCCTGATATTATCTTGATGGATCTGGTGATGCCGGTAAAAGACGGCATTACGGCGACTAAGGAGATTCTGAAAGCTTGGCCGCAAGCGCGGATTATCATTTTGACCAGTTTCATCGATGATGCCAAAGTATATCCAGCCATGGAGGCAGGGGCGGCGAGCTATATTCTGAAAACCGCAACGGCGGAAGAAATTGCCAAAGCCATTCGCCAGACTGCCAAGGGCGAACGGGTACTTGAGCCGCAAGTGACCACCAAAATGATGAATCGCATGAATCATCCGCAACCGCAGTACGACGAACTGACTAACCGCGAACGCGAAGTTTTGCAGTTGATTGCGCAAGGCAAGTCGAATCAGGAAATTGCCTCGGCGCTATTCATTACATTAAAAACGGTTAAAACGCACGTCTCAAACATATTAGCCAAGTTGGATGTCGAGGATCGGACCCAGGCGGCGATTTATGCGCTCAAGCATGGTCTGGTCAAAAATGATCAAGGAGATGATGGGGTTGCAACTCGCGATCACTGATAAAGCAAGTCAATGGTTTCACCGTGAATTAAATTTACCGGATCAAGGTGCCGGCATTCGTTTCTTCGGCAAAGCTTATGGGAAGACCCAGGTTCATGATGGTTTTAGCGTGGGGATGACAAGGGATGATCATCCAGAGCATCCAATTATGTCAGTCGAAAAAGACGGCGTGACCTATTTCGTCAATCCGACCGATGCATGGTTCTTTGAAAACCTTGCGATGACGGTTGATTATGACGCCCATCTGGATGAACCTAAGTACGAATTTAAAGAAGAATAGACTAGTTTGCTGTCACACTTAGCATGTCAGTAACCTGTGCACAAAAAGAATCCTTGGGTTAGTTGTTATTACCCAAGGATTCTTTTTGCTCGTTTCACGATTATTTGCGAGTTTGGCGATACCACCAGCCTGCCGTCAGGAGTAAGCCGATAACCGTTATCAGGCTGCCCCAGCCCAATAATGGCGGCGTGTAGCGCATGGTGATGCGATAATGCCCGGGCTTAAGCGGAATGGCCATGAAAATGCCAAGACTGGTTTTGACGGAAACCGGACGGCCATTAACGCGGACGTGCCAGCCTGGTGCCGTTGGGATCGTTGTTTGCATCATTTGGTTTGGTTTACGAATGGTGACATCAGCTGCAATGGTGGTGTCAGTAGCGCGTTTAACCCGCCAACCGCTTGCTTGTAATTGTTTGAGATCGCGTAGAATAGTGCCGACGTCAGCTTGATACAGGCTGACATTGTCAAACCACGCCTCTTTTTTATTGAGCTGAAAAGTTAATGTTTGCTCCTGGAGACCCTTTTTAGGCGTGACATTTACAGTGATCGTGTCGTTAAAGCTATCAGGGAGCGTCACAGCGTTTCCATTTTGTTTGAGGTTCACCAGATGATTGGCAAAATGGCTGCCAAGCGTCAGAACGTAGCATTTTCCCGCTTGCGGTTTAAAACGATAGGTCACAGTATGGCGGCCCTTGCCAACCTTAGTAAATGTCGACGTGCCATTTGATGTCGTGCGGCGAACGCCCGAAAGCGTCGGTTCGGGGAGTGGCAAGGCGCTAAAATAAGGATCGGTGTCTTTTCCCAGGGCGGCCTGGAGAATAAACGATTGATTGGCAACAGGCGTGTCACTATAAAGCTGCTGTTTCAGTAAATCGGTGCTGGCTGCGAAGCCGATTTGTTGAGCGAATGGTGACTGCAGGATTTTCCAGGGGCCAACTTGGTTTACTTGCCGATACCATTTTAAATCAGGCCGTTGTCCGGCATCGGGTAGGGAGTTCTGCGCATGAGTCGGCGTTAAAAAGTATTTCATCCCCAACAGACTATCCGTGATTAACGTGCCATTGGTGTATGCCACCGAGCCATCGTCTTCGGGTTGGCCAATTTGCCCAAAGAACTTCGGTAAAGCTGGCTCGAGCAGCGAGTTGAATTGGTCGGCCCCGCGATAGTTGCCAGTCATCGGATCGTTACGCGTCCGAATTGTAGTTTTGCCAATGCGAAAGAATCCGTGATCTTCTTTCTTAACGGCGTTGGCACCTTGGACGAGCGCCGCGGTATAATCGTGGTAATCACGGTGGTCGAGGTAAGCCAGCTGATTCAGTGTCAGAATCATGCTGCCGCTCATGTCGACCAAGACGATGGCAAAGCCAAACCATAACGGCCGGTGCTGATCGAGACTGAGCCACACAAGCACCAGTAACAGCGAACCGATGCCAAACACGAGATTACCGAAAGTCAAAAAGCTGAAGTGTTTCAGGTTAAGAGCCACATCGCCATATATTAGCCCGAATATGATTAGCAAAATGACGAGCTTTTGAAGCGACAATCCCGTTTCTATTTTTGCTAGGCTGTTGATACCTAAACTCAAGAACCAAAAGCACAAAACAAAAGTAAACCGGTACGGATACCAAACCGGGAATTGAAAACCATGCCACAATAAGTCCAGCGGCTCGAACATGCAGGAAAGTAGCAAGAAGCCGGTCACCAAGGCAGCCGCAATTTTCTGCCGCCATGACTGCTGTTTGGATAAGAAGAAAAGCGCTGCTAGGACAAACCCTAGGGCGCCGATGTAAATATTCGGAAACCCTGAAGGCATTTGATCAAAATTGAAACTTCCCGGGACCATCTTGCTCAATAAGCGATCCGGGGCATATTCAAAGCGCCACTGGAATGTTTTGACCGTATAAGTTGCTTTGGACAGGGCAAGCTGAAACCATGTCGGAAGAAGGACCACGGCGCTGCACATGCCGGCCAGTAAGCTGGCACCCGTAAAACGCAATCCGATACGCCAGGCGTGCCGCCAAGACTTGGCATGGGCACCGAGCCAATAAGCAGCGTATAATACCAGAAACAACGCAATCATATAGCCTGTGTAAAAGTTGATGATAAGGGCAGCCGCCAGCCAGCCGATATAGGCAATGCTCCGGCCTTTGGTGAACAACGCCTCCGCACTTTGAACGATCAGCGGCAGCAAAATCGCTGCATCTAGCCACATCAAGTTGAAACTGTTTGCCAGCAGCCAACCACTAAACGCATACGCCAATCCAAAAGCGGGAATCATCAGCCCGTTAATTCCGTGGTGTTTGGCATACCATCCCATAGTTAATCCGGCCGTGCTGATTTTTAGAATCATGATCAAAAAAGCAGCAACATCCAGCATGTCAGCGGGGAAAAGAATTACCAACAAATTAAACGGACTCAGTAAATAATATGCAAAGACGCCAAACATGTCGCCGCCTAATCCTTTATTAAAGGCATAAAAAAGCTGCCCCGGGTGGCCGAGCAGAGTTTGGCGAAGATAGGCAAAAAAGTCAATATACTGTTGGCCCAGATCAACCGTGAGCACGCTGCTGGAACCAAACGGGAAAACGCCGCGAATGGCAAAGTAAAAACCGACTAACAGTCCTGGCAGTAAAAAGCTAAGGATCAGCGGATTGTTTTTTAACCATCGTCGTCGCACAGGCACCCACCAACTTCTAAATTAAAATTAATTCCGGCTCATTTTCGTCCGGCATCGTTATTTCAAGCATATCATAAGATACATAGCGTTTTGCCGGGTTCTTTGCTACACTTTAAAAGATAGAGATTTCAAAGGAGCATTTAGGGTGAAGTACATTCGTACACCGCAGCCGAAACGAAATAAAAGTCACATTCCGTTTCGCTTAAATTTATTGTTTTTCATTGCGTTTCTTTTGCTAGCGGCACTGGTTGCCCAGCTGGCTTATTTGCAGATTCTAAATGGTCCCCGATTGGCTGCCGAAGTCGATCGGACGAACAAAACAACGGTCACCGGCAATGTACCGCGTGGATTGATTTATGACAGTAAGGGACGCGCGCTTGTCACTAACAAGGCCAACAATGCGATTACCTATACCAAGAGTGTCGGGACCAAATCCCAACAGATGTATGACATTGCCAATCAGCTGGCAAGATTGATTGATAAGCCGGCTGAGAATCTGACCAAACGTGATTATATTGACTATTACCTGGCCCAGACCAAGGTGTCAAAAAGAATCACCAAAAAACTGCCTAAGAAGATTCAGGATTTGCCGTCAGCGGATTCGGATAAATTGTACAAATATCAAGTTGCCTATGTTCGCCAACATATGCCGACGTTGACGCCTATTCAAAAAGAGGCGGCCGGGCTTTATAAAATAATGAACGGCGCTACGCAGTTATCCACGGTTTATTTGAAAAATCAAAATGTCACTGCCCACGAAGTCGCGGTTGTCGGTGAGCGGCTGACACAGATGCCAGGCGTTAACCTTGGTACTGATTGGGAACGTTCATACCCTAATGGCGAGTCGATGACCTCGATCATCGGCCGCGTTTCCAACGAAAAAAGCGGGCTGCCTGCGGATGAATTGAACGCATACTTAGCGAATGGGTATGCGCGCAATGACCGTGTCGGCACCAGTTACTTGGAAAAAGCGTACGAGAATGTTTTAAAGGGATCAAAGAGTCAGACCCAGGTTGAAATCGGCAATAATAACCAAATTGTCCAGTCGGTTTCTAAATTCAAAGGACAGCAAGGTGCCAATCTGAATCTGACCATTGATTCGGAATACCAAAAGAAAGTCGAAAAGGCGTTGGATGACACCTTTAGTTCGGTTCGCTCGGCCGGTGCCGGCAGTTTATCGGATGGTGCATATGCTGTGGCAATGGATCCAAATACCGGGCGGATTCTGGCCATGGCCGGGCAACATCAGGATACGCAGACCCATAAAGTCGAAGACGATGCGCTTGGGGTTATCAATCGTGCCTTTGTTGTCGGGTCTGCGGTCAAAGGGGCAACGGTTCTCGGTGCACTTCAAGACGGAGTTATTACGGTTGACCACAATACCCAGGCAGACACGCCGATTTATTTGCCGGGTACACCAGTTAAAAAATCCGTTTACCCTGTCGGTACGTTCAGCTCGCTGGATGCTGCTTCAGCGCTGGAAGTGTCCAGTAACATTTACATGATGTGGCTGGCGATGAAGGAAGGCCATTACGCTTACTCGCCGAATAATTATCTAAAACTAGACAACAACATTTTCAGCAAGATGCGCGGCTACTTCAACCAGTTCGGCTTAGGAATCAAGACCGGCATCGATTTGCCTGGTGAAATTGCCGGGTTGGAAGGTAGTACCCATGACAGTTCTGGCAACTTACTAGTTGGGTCGGCGTTGGACTTGGCATACGGGAACTACGATAACTACACCTTGATCCAAATGCTGCAGTACATCAGTGCGATTGCCAATAATGGGTACCGCATGCGTCCTTACCTGGTCAACAGTATCAGTCAGACACTGAGCGATGGCAGTAAGGGACCGATTTTAAGTACAACTCAGCCATCTGTAACGTCTAAAATTGAGAATACCCAAGCACAAATCGATCTGGTGAAGCAGGGGATGTGGCAGGTTGTCCATGGTACGAATGGGTGGACAACGGCAACGTCGCTGAATTCCTTGAATCCTGGGGTCGCTGGGAAAACCGGGACGGCGCAAGGCTTTACCCGTGAGTCAAAAGGATCGGCGTTGACCGAGACCATCACGGAAAGTTTTGTTGGCTTTGCTCCAGCAAAGAATCCCAAGATTGCGATTGCGGTCATTATTCCTAACTTAAAAGCTGAAACGACAACGCCATATCAGTTACAAATTGCCAAAGAAATGTTTAGCGACTTCTATAAGATGAATGACATCAAAGAAGATAAGGGCTATTCGATCCATCAAAAGTCCATCAATGGTTAACGTTGTTGGCAGCGTGTGCAAAAAATGCTAAACTACTACAAGAACATGGCCGTCAAGTGATTGATTGGCACTGGTGGCAATGGGAAAACAACAGGGTCACCTGTTGTTTTTTAGCGAGATTGCCGCTTGGCGACGGTTATACACGCACTTGCTGCTTGGACAGTCAAGTTAGAAAGGATTTCAATGAACTACGCAAATTGGCGCTCACGTTTTCAAAATTCAGCCTATGTGACCAACGGCATTCTGGCTGTCACGATTTTGGTGTTCATTCTAGAGACACTTTCCGGTGGCAGCACCAATACTGAAGTGCTGATTGCTTATGGTGCCCGAGCTAATCCGCTTATTTTATACGGACAATGGTGGCGCCTGATCACCCCGGTATTTGTTCATATTGGCTTAACGCACATCTTGATGAATGGCTTTTCGTTATACTTTTTAGGCGAAATGACAGAACGTTTATTTGGTCATTGGCGGTTCTTCCTGCTATATTTCATTTCCGGTTTTGCCGGCAACGTGGCAAGTTTTGCTTTCAGTCCCAACACGTTGGCAGCAGGAGCCAGCACCGCGATTTTTGGGTTGTTGGGAGCTTGCTTGATGTTGGGGGATACCTACCGCGATAACCCCGTCATTCGGCAATTGTCGCGTCAATTTTTGTTGTTGGTTGTCTTGAACTTGGCATTTAACCTTTTCTCTAGCGGTGTTGATATTTATGGACACATTGGCGGTGTGCTAGGCGGTTTCTTAGCGGCCGGCATGTTGGGAGCCCCGGCACTTGGTCGTATGGGGACTGTCCGGCGCGTCGCTTCGGCAGTCACCTTGATCTTTGGACTGGTTGCTTTGATTTTATTTGGAATTCAGCGCGGAATCGTATGAAAACTTATTATGATGTTTTGCAATTATTAAAGAGCTTTGGCACCTTTATCCATGTCGGTAAACGGGTGTGGGATATTGAGCTGGCAGCACTAGAATTAGACCGTTTGCATCAGGCAAAATTGATTGACGATAAGGTTTATCTGAATGCGAAAGTTGTTTTGCGGCATGCCCATGAACAAGAAGAGCAAGATCCCTTGAATCACGATTTACCTTTGCATTCGGATCAACGGAGGAATGATCAAAATGAATAATCAAAAATTAATCGGGGTTGACTTAGGCGGGACAACCATTAAATTTGCTATTTTAACCCAAGCAGGCGATATTCAGCAGCGTTGGAGTATCGACACCAACATTCTGGATGAAGGCAGCCATATTTTGCCGGATATTGTGACGTCCATTAACGAACACCTAAAACTTTACAACATGTCGCCAGCCGATTTTGCCGGGATCGGCATGGGGTCTCCGGGTTCTGTTGATATCAAAGCTGGCACCGTTATTGGCGCATACAATTTGAACTGGAAAACATTACAGCAAGCCAAAAAAGTGATCGAATCCGGCACCAAGATTCCTTTCAACATTGATAATGACGCCAATGTTGCGGCATTGGGCGAGCGCTGGAAAGGTGCCGGTGAAAATGACCCGGATGTAACCTTCGTGACGCTTGGTACGGGCGTTGGTGGCGGCATTATTGCAGATGGCGAGCTGTTACATGGCGTTGCCGGTTCTGCCGGTGAGTTAGGACATGTCACCGTCGATCCGGTTAACGGGTATCTATGTACCTGTGGCAAGCGCGGCTGCCTCGAAACAGTAGCTAGTGCGACCGGCGTGGTGCGGGTTGCTCGTGACATGGCAGAAGAATTTGCCGGCGACTCAAAGTTGAAGCAAACGCTGGACGATGGGGACGAGATTTCTAGCAAAATCGTTTTCGATTTGGCAAAGGACGGCGATCGCCTGGCTTTGATGATTGTGGACCGGGTTTGCTTCTATCTTGGTTTGGCCTTAGCGAACGTTGGTAATTTATTGAATCCGAAATTCATCGTCATCGGTGGCGGTGTGTCGGCAGCGGGCGACTTTTTGCTTAAACGCGTCGATAAGTATTTCAAAGAAAATACGTTCCCGAATGTTCGTGAAACCACCCGATTGCGGTTGGCAACGCTGGGCAATACAGCTGGCGTCATTGGGGCCGCAAGCTTGGCGCTGAAGTAAGGGAAAAAGGAGAGTCGTGTAAGTGTTAACTTATCTGTTAATCTTTGTTGGATTATTTTTAATTTACTGGGGCTTCAGCTGGTTGTGGAGCTATTATCAAAAGTCGAAATTCAAGGCCATCGGTGGCGAAATTTCACCTGAAGAATTTGAGCACACGATGCGCAAAGCCCAGATTATCGACTTACGGGAACGCAACGAATTCAAAGCAGGCCATATTCTTGGTGCGCGTGACCTTCCGTATACGCAGCTGCGTGAGCGGTTAGGCGAGATGCGTAAAGATTTGCCGGTCTATCTCTATGACAAAACCGGCGTCCTTTCGTTGCGGGCAGCACGGCGCTTGCGCAAGAATGGCTTTGAGAAGATCAGCTGGTTAAAAGGCGGTTACGATAACTGGTCAGGCAAAATCAAAAAAAGCCCGACTAATTATTGAGCCGTACATAGGCAGCAAAAAAAGCAATCGCACTGGTCGATTGCTTTTTTGTTAAGCGATGCTTATTTGCTTAGCCTTGATGGGCTGAGAAGCGTTTGCGATTAGCTTTGCGCCGATTTTCATTGATTTCATCGGCCTTGGTTTCAACAGGTTCGACATAATTTTTCTTGAAGGCGAAAACACTGCCGGCAATGGCGCCAAGCGTCATCAACGTGCCAACGAAAAAGCCGCGTGCAAATTTATGTTTCATGAGAATCCCCCCTGATTGGTGATCTGTGATACTAAATTTATTATACTATATTGATGGAGCTTAATGAAATGGATAAACCGGCAAAACGTATCGTCATAATTGTGGGACCAACAGCTGTGGGTAAAAGTGATCTTGGCATTTACTTGGCCCAGCAGCTTCAAGGCGAAGTCATCAATGGTGACGCGTATCAAATTTATCGTCATATGAATATCGGTACCGCCAAAGTCATGCCAGACGAAATGGCTGGCGTCCCGCATCATTTACTGGATATCGTTGAGCCAACGATGCCTTACACGGTTGCTAAGTTTAAAGAAGCCGCCGAAAATGCCATCACAATGGTCAGTGAACGGCATCATCTGCCGATTTTAGTTGGCGGGACCGGTTTTTATTTGAATAGTTTACGCCTGAATCTGCCGCTGGGTGGCAAAGCGCCTCCAACAAGTGTCCGGCAGCGATGGCAAAAGGCATTAGCCGATCACGGTGCGCCGTGGTTATGGACTCAATTAGCCCAGCAAGACCCAATCGCCGCGAAACAGATTGAACCTGCCAATACGCGGCGGGTGATTCGCGCGCTGGAAGTCATCGAATTGACTGGCAAACGGTTTTCTGAACAGCCCCAGCCCCAACCGCTTTATGAAACACTGGTTATCGGCTTGACTACGGATCGCGCGGTTTTATACGAGCGGATCAATGCCCGGGTGGACGCCATGATGGCTGCGGGACTGAAAGCAGAAGTCGCTAATTTGTTAAAAACCGTTCCGCCTGATGCCCAGGCAATGCAGGCCATTGGCTATAAAGAACTAGTTCCATATTTTGAAGGTCAGGCTGATTTGGCTGATTGTGTGGCGCTCATCAAGCAGCATTCACGTCACTTTGCCAAACGGCAGCTGACCTATTTTCGCAACCAAATGCCGACACATTGGTTTGATTTGGTTGCTCATCCGGAAGAAAAGCAGGCAGTGGTTGCGTTAGTGCGGCGATGGCTGGAGCAACCGGTTAAAGGAGAAAAAGATGAGTTGGACAGATAAATTTGATCCCGCCTTATTAAAAATGGTCAGGGAAGTCGATACCCAAATCGCACCACAATTGGCTGCGATTGATGAACGAATTTTGGAGAACCAAGATAAAGTTTTAACGAGCTTTCAGAAACACCATGTTGCCGAAAGCTATTTAACCGGATCAACCGGTTATGGCCATAACGATGAGGGCCGCGATGTGCTTGAGGCCATCTATGCTGATGTTTTAGGCGGTGAAGACGCGCTCGTGCGGCCGCAATTTGTCTCCGGCACCCATGCCATCGGGGTTGCGTTGCTCGGACTTGTCCGCCCGGGGGATGAGATTTTGTACATTACGGGAAAGCCGTATGATACGTTGCAAGAGGTGTTGGGACTTGCTGGCAACGGCATTGGTAGTCCTAAAGAATATGGCATTGGCGTCGATTATGTTGATCTTTTGCCAAATGGGGCAGTCGACAACGATGCGGTTAAGGCACGGCTGACCGCTAAAACCAAAGTGGTTGCGATTCAGCGTTCGCGCGGATATGCAACGCGCGATTCGTTTACGGTTGATCAGATTGCCGCGATGATCAATGTTGTTCGCAGCGTCCTGCCAAATGTCTGGATTTTTGTCGATAACGCTTATGGCGAATTTTCCGAAACAACCGAACCACTTGAAGTTGGCGCCGACGTCATGGCCGGATCGCTGTTTAAAAATGCTGGTGGCGGCATGGCCAAAACCGGTGGGTATATTGTCGGCAAGAAGGATTTAATTGAGCGCATCAGCTATCGCTTTACAGTGCCTGGTCTTGGTGGTGCCGAGGGGGCGACTGTCGGTGCGCTGGCTGATATGTATCAAGGTTTCTTCATTTCACCACAAACAACCGGTAATGCGATTAAAGGCGCCATCTTTGAAGCGGCCTTATTTGCAAAGTTAGGCTTAGATGTATCACCAACCTGGGACGCGCCGCGGACAGACCTGATTCAAACGGTTAATTTCGGCAACCAAGCTGATATGGTTAAGTTTGCCAAGGCAATACAAGCCAATTCGCCCGTTGATAGCTTTGTGACCCCGATTCCGGAGAAAATGGCTGGTTATGAAGACGAGGTCATCATGGCCGGCGGGACATTTGTGGCCGGATCAACGGTTGAATTTTCCGGGGATGGTCCGTTGCGTCCGCCATACACACTTTATTTGCAAGGTGGTTTGACTTACGCACATATCAAACTGGCAACCATGGGGGCGGCACAATCGACTTTTTTTGATCAAGCTAAGTAGACAATTCGCATGCAAAAAAGCGTCAGCGTCACTGCAAACGGGCAGTGCACTGGCGCTTTTTTGATTTAGTATTGCCACTGCGGAATTTTCAAATCTATGTTAATGGTCCGCCACAACCTGCACGTAAGGTTCACCGTCCGAGCCGGTCACAATGCCCTGAATCTCCGGCGTGAATCCAGGAAAACGACGGATGCCGGCAAATAACGTTTCAAAATAGTGAATGGCCACCGCACGCCAGCGTTCGCCCGGCACGACGACGAAAATGCCAGGAGGATACGGCAATGCCCCGGCAACGGCGATTCGGCCTTCCGCAGCCTGCAGTGGCACGGTGTCAAATTGTCCACGGACAAAACAGCGGTCGGCTGCTTGTGGCGTTATGGCAGTCGGTATGTTGTTCGTGTTTGTAAAAAGTAATTGTTGCTGCTGGACTAACTTAGCTTCGCGGAAAAAGTCGGACATGTTCTGGCCCAGTTCGCGTAAGGTCATATGCAGATAAGCTTCACCGGTTTCAGCCACTAATTTTGGTAATGTTTCGGTAACG
Organism: Lacticaseibacillus zeae DSM 20178 = KCTC 3804; assembly: GCF_000260435.1. Taxonomy (GTDB): domain Bacteria; phylum Bacillota; class Bacilli; order Lactobacillales; family Lactobacillaceae; genus Lacticaseibacillus; species Lacticaseibacillus zeae. Next base: position 45,545 of record NZ_BACQ01000007.1, read on the forward strand.
GTTTTGTTGGCAAAGTAATCTTTTTCGAATTGTTGCAAAACTTGGCGAAGGTGCTGCCAGTCGGTTGTGGCAGATCCTGGCGTCACCAAAAACAGCAAGCTGTTCAAATCGGCTTTTTCCGGGACAATCCCGTGATCAAGCAAGTAGCGATCGACCAACCAGCCGCTAACGCCAAATGTCGCCGTTTCCGGTAGCAGCACCGTGACCTTGCCAGGATCAAGATAAGCTTGGTTCGGCTTTAAGTGCAGGAGCTGATGCCACTTGGCGTTAGGCGTCATTGACCAGGCTTCCGCAGAAGTCGTTGCCTTTTCCGGGGCAATTGCGGTCAACGTCGGATTTTGATAGGCCGAAAACAGGCGAGAATCACTTAACGAGCGACGGAAAGCGAGCGCTGCCTGAAGAGCGTCTGCCCAGATTTTTTGACCGCGGCGGCCTTGATTGATCGCAGTATTAGCGACCAACGATGCGTAAAGTGGGTAAGAATAGCTAGTGGTGACGTGTTTTAGGTACGCATGGTTGAATTGCTCATGGGTGACATAGCGCGGCTGTCCTTTGATGTGCGCATCTTTTTTATGAATCTGAGACGCTTGGCCGAAGCCGGATTGTTGCTTGTGAACGCTTTGGGTGACGATGATGCCCGGATCATCCGGACCCAATGGCACTTGCAAAGGATCCGTTGGTTTCATGGCCGGAATGAAGGGCTCGTATCCGCCCCAAGCGGCATCAAAGGCAATGTAGTCCGTTAGTGGGCCAAAAAGATCAAGTAACTGGCGGACATTAGGAACAATACCGTCGAAGGTTTCCAGCTCAAGAATGGCCAGTCTAAACGGATGGCGCTCTTTGGCTTTTTGCGGATCAATGGCCGCAACCAGTTGGCGTAGCCGGTTAGCGCTGATATCAGTAAGGTCGAGTGGACCGATTAATCCGCGTTGGGTACGGAGGGTGTCAAGGTAAACCGGGCGTGCCCCATTTTGTACCAGCGCAGCATTATAAAATGATTTGTGATTATTGCGGTCAAATAAAACCAGATCACCTGGCGTCAACAACGCACTGGCTACAATGTTGTTGGAGCCAGTCGTGCCATTGGTGACAAAATAAGTTTCATCAGCGTGGTATAACCGCGCCGTGGCTTGTTCAGCTGCCAGCGGGCCGCCGCCATGTGTCAACATGTCTCCCAGTGAAGTGACCACATCGCTGGTATCGCTGGCAAAAAAAGTGTCCCCATAAGCTTGATAAAGTAGATAACCGGCGGGGGCCAACCTATCATACTGGCCGCTGTGGTGACCGGGAGTGGCAAAACTTGTCGGGTTTGCCTGTGCAAAATTCAGTAGATCATTTAGAAAGGCGGGAATCATGGTCTTTTCGTAATGTGTCGCTGCCGCGGTGATTTGAGTGAGCAAATTAGCATCAAGTCGCGGTGCTTCAGTCACGTCCAGCTGGCCGGTTGAATCATTTTGGGGGTGGCCAATGACAAAGACCGGCAAAGGCAGTTCACTGGCAACAAGTTGGCCAAAGACATTTTGATCGGCCGCATGCACCACCACTGCATTGAACGCTGCCAAAGGGTAATCATTAAACGGCAGCCAATCGGTAGGTAAGTTGACAGATTTCATGGTCGGGGTGTACCCAACGTGTAAATGTAAGGTCATGACGACAACGTCCTTTCAGAAACCTAGTTACTGTTATCATACGTTTCATAGTTGAAAATACCTAGAAAGAATTTGGCGCGGTAAGATTTCGGATTGCTTGGATAATACTGACAAGCGTGGCAAGTTGACTTAGTAGAAAGCGCTTCTTTTTGAATAATTGGCTCAACATATTGGTCTATAACAAGTTGACCGTAAAAATAAAATTTTTTCATTTTTTACGTTAAATGTCAGAAAAGCTTACATGTTGCGTTGACACCGTTTATCTGGTTTGATAAGCTGACATCGTTGTAAAGGAGGATGCCTATGGCTGAGATCGCTGATCTGAGAACGCGATCGGTTTTGCCGATTGGTACAGTTATGTTGTTAACAGACTTGACTGCTCGCCAGATTCGTTACTATGAAGCCCAGGGATTGGTCAAGCCAGAGCGCAATGCCGGCAATCACCGAACTTATTCGCTTAATGACGTTGATGAACTGCTGGAAATCCGCAGTCAGATGGCAGATGGTTTTACGCTGGCTGATGTCAAGCGGTTGAAGCATCCACGTCATCGCGAGGATAGCGATGCCGAAGTTCGCAAAGTGTTGCGCGACGAACTGTTGAATCAGAGTCGACTCAATCAAAGCCCGGATCCGGGTCCCACCATCGGCTTCCGACAATCACACTAAAGATAGGAGTTCACGTATATGGCAAGAAAAGCAATTACCGCTGATGAGATTCGCCAGACAGTTAAGGATGAGAACGTCTTATTCTTGCGCCTGATGTTTACCGACATTAACGGGATCATTAAGAACGTCGAGGTGCCGATTTCCCAGTTGGAAAAGGTGCTGAATAATAAGATTACCTTCGATGGTTCGTCGATTGACGGTTTTGTTCGAATCGAAGAAAGCGATATGCTGCTCTATCCGGATCTTAACACTTGGCTATTGTTCCCGTGGGAGAATGATCACGGTAAGATTGCCCGGCTGATCTGCTCGGTTCATCGTCCAGACGGCACACCTTTTGGCGGCGATCCGCGTAACAATCTGATCCGTGTCGTGAATGAAATGAAAGAAGCCGGCTTCACAGCTTTCAATATCGGCCCTGAACCGGAATTCTTCTTGTTTAAACTGGACGAAAATGGCAATCCGACAACGAAGCTGAATGATCATGGTTCTTACTTCGATTTTGCACCGCTTGATATGGGCGAAAATTGCCGGCGTGATATTGTCCTTGAGTTGGAAAAGATGGGCTTTGAAGTCGAAGCTTCCCACCATGAAGTGGCACCGGGCCAGCACGAAATTGACTTCAAATATGCCGATGCACTTGATGCTGCCGATAACATTCAAACCTTTAAACTTGTGGTCAAAACCATTGCCCGCAAACACGGCCTGTATGCGACCTTTATGCCAAAACCACTTCACGGCATCAACGGTAGCGGCATGCACATCAACATGAGCCTTTTCCACGACAAAGGCAATGCCTTCTATGATCCAAATACCGACGATCAGTTGAGTGAAACGGCGATGCATTTCCTTGCCGGGGTTTTGCGCCATGCTTATGCGCTGACCGCGGTTAACAACCCAACCGTCAACTCCTACAAACGACTGGTGCCAGGATTTGAAGCCCCGGTTTATGTGGCTTGGTCCGGCAAAAACCGCTCACCACTGATTCGGGTACCGCAGTCACGGGGATTATCAACCCGCTTGGAGTTACGCTCGGTTGATCCGACTGCCAATCCTTACTTAGCCATTGCCGCAATCCTTCAGGCCGGCCTTGATGGCGTCAAGAACCAGTTGAAGCCGGAAGAAGCGGTAGATCGTAACATTTATCGGATGCAAGACGACGAACGCAAAGCAAATCATATTCAAGACCTCCCATCAACCTTGCACAATGCGTTGAAGGCATTGGCGGCTGATGACGTGGTCAAGGCTGCCCTGGGTGAACATTTGTATCAAAGCTTTATGGATTCGAAGAACCTCGAATGGTCCGCATACCGCCAGCAGGTTTCCGAATGGGAACGGCAACAATACCTGGAATTGTATTAATTCCAGCCACCCAAAAGCTGTTGTTAACCTTTTCCTTGACTAACTGGTAAAAACAGTCAAGCATTCAGTAATTTAAAAAGACTTCAGGCGTGATGGCGTCTGAAGTCTTTTTGCGTTAACGGTGCTTACGAAAAACTCACCGCCATCGTAGGTGCGTTTATGCGGGTTAATAGTTGAAAACGCTAAATGAGATGGCTACACTGAATTTATCACATTTCTCTCATAAAGGACGGCACTGCTCATGAAATTAAACCAATTCGCTCGATTAACCCCTGAATTTAGCCAACAATTAACGGAACTTGCTCGCATCGGCTTGCCGGCAGATCCTAAAGGTGACTTTGCAGATACGGCTGCGGCCATGTACGCGGCCTTTTTCCCAGAGGCATATCAGCTCGCTGCAAAACAAGATAAATTTGCTCAGATTGCAGTTAATTCGCGACAGAATCTGGCTGAATGGTTGGCATCGGGGCCCACGCAGATGACCCGGCGCGACTTTTATAATGTAGCTTTGCAACTGCTGGGGTTCGAAGCCTTTACCGACTTTGACCTGAGTGATCCGTTGGCTTTTATGGCGGCTACAGAGCTGCCAAGTGTTGATCACGATCTGCTTGATACTAGGGATCTGCTTAAGGCTAGCTATTTATTGCTGACGACGCGAACCAAACATTTAGTCAACTTTCTCGATGATTTAGCCAATCGTGGCTTTTTCAAGGATTTTCAGTCGTCGTCAACCCAACCGAAACCTTTATTGTTTAATGGTAAAGTGCAACAGGTTTTCGATGCCCGCCAAACCATTCGCGAGGTAGTATGGATCGAGTCTGATGTCGATTCGGACCACGATGGGCAGCGCGATCTTTTAGAAGCAACCATTTATCGACCGAAAGCCACCGAGCAAGGATTGAAGGTTCCGGTTCTATTTACCGCCAATCCTTATTTTCATGGGACCAATGATGTGACGGCTGCGACGCATGTTCCGGAAACGGTTTTGGCAGTCAAGTCACATGGGGCCTCGAAGGCGGAAGTAACGACTACACCGATTCAAACCGAAGACTTACCGAAACGGGTCGTTACTGGTGAGGCGACAGAAGCAGAGGCCTATGCCGAAGAAAATAGTATGTATGCGTTCAATGATTATTTTCTTGCGCGCGGGTTTGCTGTGGTTTACTCAGCAGGGGTCGGAACGCGGTATTCAGACGGCTTTCGGACCATTGGCGGGCCGGAAGAGACTGCTGGCGCGGTGGCGGTCGTCGAATGGCTGACCGGTAAGCGCCGGGCGTTCACGAACCGTACTGCTGGCGTTGCCATTAAGGCTTGGTGGTCAACCGGCAAAGTTGCGATGACCGGTAAGTCCTACTTAGCTACGTTAGCCATTGCTGCGGCGACGACCGGCGTTGAGGGGTTGAAAACCATCATTGCCGATGCCGGCATTTCTAGCTGGTATGATTATTACCGCGAAAATGGTTTGGTCGTGGCGCCCGGCGGCTTTCAAGGTGAAGACGCTGATGTTTTGGCAGTTGATACGTTTTCCCGGCAGAAATCCAGCGGCGATATGATTCGCATCAAGTCAGCTTGGGAGCGGCATCTTGCTGCGATTACCCGTGATCAGGATCGGACGACGGGTGCCTATACTGCGTGGTGGGATGCGCGTAATTACCGCAAAAATGTTGCCAACGTCAAAGCCGACGTGGTGTTGATTCACGGGCTCAATGACTGGAATGTGAAACCTAAAAACGCGATTCGCTTCTGGCAGGCAATCTCAGATTTGCCGATTCAAAAGAAACTGATTTTACATCAAGGACAACATGTTTATGTTCACAATGTTCGCTCGTTGGACTTTTTGGACATGATGAACTTGTGGTTGACACATGAGCTGTTAGGGGTAGCCAATGATGTTGCAGATGTTTTGCCGAATGTTATTGTGCAAGATAACGTGACTCCGCAGACCTGGTCAGCCTATACCGATTTTGCTAATCCGGAAGCGGAACATGTGACAACTGAGGTCAACCTGAAGAATGACTTTGAAGCAGCTACCGATCAGTTTACCGATCATGCCACGGCAACGTTTGCGGCGCAACATGACACCAGCGCCAGTTTCGAAAAGGCCATCATTACCCCTAATAGTGCTTACGCTAACAGCCGGTTGTGGTTGACCCAGCCAGTGCTTGAGCGTGATCAAATCCTGGAAGGCATTCCACATCTTGAGCTGACGTTGGCAGTTGATGCACCGACCGGCATTCTTAGTGTTCGGCTCGTGGATCTCGGCGAGGCCAAGCGTTTTGGCGAAACCGCAGCCACTGTTGCGGCCAATGATTTACAGTTAGGCTTTGATTTTAAAACAACCGATATTGTCGAATTCAAGCCGGCCGCTAAGCCAACCCCAAGTAAACTGATAACGTTAGGTCATATTAATTTACAAAATCCTAAAAACGCCTACGAAGTGCAGCAAATCACACCGGGCCAGTTTTTTCACGTGAGTCTGGATCTGCAACCGACGCACTATCACTTACCGACCGGCCGGCAGCTTGCCTTGATCATCCATGGTGCCGATATGGCGCAAACGATCCGACCGACAAAAACCACGCATTATCACGTCGATTTGGCGAAGAGCACCTTAACATTGCCATTTCGACTTTAAAAATAGCATCCACGGTTGAGGACAACATCGTCATAAGTTTGCGCCGTTGCGGGAAAAGGACGTGAAGTGGATGGATCATCAGGAACGCCAGATCAATATACGTTGGGTTATTCGACAGTTGCCGTTAACTTTGGTGATCGTGCTATTGTTACTGAGCCTGACAAGCACCTTAGAGCCGATTTTAAATGGGGTGGTTTTCGGTCAGCTAGTCAATATTGACTTCAGCAATCTTGCCGCTGTGGTGCGTTTTGTGTCGTTAGCTGCAGTTGCCTACCTCGTCACCTACACATCACTCTATCTGTTTTTGCGCGCCCAACAACGCGCTGTTCGGGTGTTGAATCAGGCACTTAAATCAGTGTATTTCACCGCCTCAGTCGCGCACGCAGGAACTAACGCCACGGAGGTTTCTGACACGATCAATGACGTGACCGGCGTGGCGAAACAAATTGAACAGGCCTATTTTGTCGAGCTTATCGGTATGTTGCAACAAGTGATTGGCTTGATTATTTCAGTGATTTTTATCCTAAAAACCAATGTCGTGTTAAGTTTGGTCTACGTGTTATTTTCTGCACTGTCGTTGCTTCCGAGTCACTTTGGTAGAAAAATCCTGGCCAAAAAGTCGGACGTTTGGGCTAATACCAATGCCAGTTTGGTTTTGAGTATGAAAGATATTTTTCAAGGCCGAATGGAAATTTTTAACTTTAAAGCCTGGCCGGTCTTTTTCACCCGATTTAAGCAGCACCTGAGCCAAGAAGAACGCGACTATGAGCGAATGAATAACTTCCAATATTTATTCCAATATGTGTCTTGGCTATTTGCCATTGCGGCGTTTTTGCTGCCACTTTTTATCGGCCTCCTCTTGATGGCCAAAGGATTGTTTGGTGTGACGACCAGCGTCATTTTGACACTGACAATGACGGCAGATTCTGTTGTCGGCGGCGCTCGCAGTTTGAGCAAATCGCAAAGTCAAATTGTTAGCACAAGTCAGCTGCGCGTGCTGCCTGTGGCTGGTCAATTTGAACTACCTAAGGTTGATGATAGCGAGTCAAAGCCGGAAGCGTTAAAAGGGGAGCTTGACATCAGCGATCTAACCGTTGTGCGCGATCAGCATTTAATTTTGAGTGACGTCAATATCCGCCTTAAACCGGGTAGCAAAGTCATTGTGACCGGTCTTTCTGGAATAGGTAAAACAACCCTTCTAAAAGCCATCACCGGTCAAGTGGCATCTCAGGGTGCGATTCGTTTTGCCGGTCAGCCGCTGCATGCTGGTGATTTTGTTTTGGTGTCGCAAAATGTCTGGTTGTTTAATGGTACATTGCGGGATAATATCACGTTATATCAGGCCTACGATGATGTCGCGGTTTTGGCGGTTTTGCGTCTGGTAGGGCTTGATCAGGAATTAGGGGAGCATGTGCTTGATTTCAAAATTGTTGATAACGGCAGTAACTTATCAGGTGGACAAGCGCAGCGCATTGCGATTGCGCGTGGATTGTTGCGCAAGAGTCCTATCTTTTTGCTTGATGAGATTTCTTCAAGCCTTGATCAGGTCAATGCTGATAAAATTCATCGCATCATCTACACGTTACCCGCAACGGTCATTGAAGTCGCGCATCATTATAAGGAAGCCTTGGCGCAAGCATATGGCGTAAAGATTTACGAAATGGTTGATCACCGGTTGCAATTAAAAAATGAGGCCTCCAGGGAAGTTGCTACTGGCACAGAAGCTATTTAAGGACAGGATTTAGGTAAACTTGGTAACACAAAAAGCCCGAAACATCGGGCTTTTTGAGGACAAAATGTTTGCTTTAAGTGTACCAGCCGGGATTTGAACCCGGGACAAACGGTTTAGAAGACCGTTGCTCTATCCAGCTGAGCTACTGGTACAAATCGTTATTAAGTATACGAGAAGCGCGGGTAGGCGTCAACGGAATGTTGAGGAACTTGAACTTTGTGAGGGTTGGCAAAAGGTGTTTAAGGGTGTGGGTGTTTGCGCGTTGGGAGCTTTAAAGCACTCGTAGTTAGGCAATCCGGCTTTGAAACGCGTTCGCAGTCGCAGAAATCTCCGTGTAAGGACCTCAAGCCTAAATGGCCAAAGCCCAGCCATTTAGGCTTGAGGCCACTTACACTCCGATTTCTAAGCGCTCCTGCTCACGCTCTTGACTTCCTAACAATAAGTGAGTAACATACACTCAATCGCTACCGAAGGCCATTCACATTTTTTAAGAATGGAGGGATTCTGATGGGATATCGAATCCAGTTGAACATGAAGACGCAAGAATTTATCGCGATTGATCCGCACAATGCTAAGCACATTGGTAAGGGCGAGACAATTGAAAAAGCGTTGCAACAATTGAAGAAATAATGTCTTGCTGCCGGTGTATGACTTCATACCGGCGGCTTTCTTTTTTGCCAAGGGACTAGTGCCATGGAGACTTTTTATGCTATATTAGGTTCCTTGGCAGGGGCAGGCTCAGATTTTTTCTGGGCCTTTTTTGGCTCGAAGTCGCCGATTAAAACGTTTCCTTGTTGAAACTGGTTGGCTTGGCTATAATTCCATCCAGGGGGTGGCACTTATCATCATTTTGCTGAACATCTTCATTTTACTGGTTACCGCCGCATTGCTGATAACGGTAACCACCCAACTCAGAAAACCGATCAATTGGATCGTTGACGGCATTTTATACATAGCCTTATTACTCATTAATGCAGCGTTTGGTGGCTGGTTGACTTTCTTTACCTTGATTTATGCGCTTTATATGCCCGCGGTCATCATTGGCGTTTGGCTTTACCGTCAGCAGCACTTGCCACAATAAGTCGATTTTTGGAAGTGGCAGCCTTAAATTTGACGCTGATATGACTATTTAATTGCAGCCAATCCAAGTTGAAAAATGGTTGGCCGAACTTGCACCATCCAAAAAGAGCGGCTATTATCGGCGATGTGCTTGCAACTTGGCCTGCTGTCTGGTAATATTAATCCGTTGTATTTGGCACCCCTCCTATGCAACCGCACATCGTTAGGTTTTAAGCGAAAGCACCTAACTTGGCGAGTCTTCAGGGGAAAAGCCGAGAGGCAAAACAGGAGGTGCACACAGTGTACGCAATTATCAAAACAGGCGGCAAGCAGTATAAAGCTGAAGTCGGTGAAGCCATCTATGTTGAAAAACTTGATGCCGAAGAAGGCAAGCAAGTTACTTTTGACGAAGTAATCATGGTTGCTGGTGAAGGTGATGCCAAGATTGGCACGCCAACTGTAGCCGGCGCAACCGTGACTGGCAAGGTCGAAAAACAAGGGCGCGAGAAAAAGGTTGTTACTTACAAGTACAAGCCTAAGAAGCACTCTCATCAAAAGAAGGGCCATCGTCAACCATACACGAAAGTCGTTATCGACGCGATTAACGCATAAGAGGTCAGTTTATGATCAAGGCAATTTTTCATCGCGATGAGCATGGCGATATCGTCAGTTTCGAACTGAGTGGCCATGCCGATGCCGGTAAAACCGGCAAGGATATCGTCTGTGCTGCGGTTTCAGCCGTGAGTATCGGTGCTGTCAATGGCGTCGAAGCGTTGGCGGGATTTAAGCCCGACGTCGATGCGGATGAGGTCCATGGCGGACATCTGCAAATGACGCTCAAGTCGGCAATCACTGGCGAACAACTGCACATTAGTCAGATTTTGTTGGAAAATTTATTGCTTGAACTACAAAGCATCCAAGATCAATATCCTGATCGCATTTTGATTACGACAAAACAATTAAAACAAAATTAATTCTCGGAGGTGTACGTTATGTTAAAGATGAATCTGCAATTCTTCTCTCACCATAAAGGTGGCGGTTCAACATCTAACGGCCGTAATTCTGCAGGCCGGCGTTTGGGTAGCAAGCGTGCCGATGGTCAGTTCGTTAAGGCAGGCAACATCTTGTATCGCCAGCGCGGTACCAAGATCCATCCTGGTGAAAACGTTGGCCGCGGCGGCGACGATACCTTGTTTGCGACTGCTGATGGCGTTGTCAAGTTTGAACGCTTCGGCCGTGACAAGAAGAAGGTTTCAGTTTATCCGGCAGCAGCTGCTGAATAAATATTGATGACGTCCCGGTAATCGGGGCGTCTTTTTTTCAGAATTTTAAAATGACGTCAATAAGGAGTGGTTTGGATGGATCGAATGACAGCATTGCAGGCGCGGATTCTGGACAAGAAATTAGATGGCTTTTTTGTTACCGATGCCACCAACGTTACTTATTTGACAGGTTTTACCGGTGAAGAAAGCGCCTTGCTGGTGACGCCGGAGAAAGCTTATTTTATAACGGATTCCCGGTTTACCGAGCAGTTTAAGCAGCAGGTACATAATGCCAAGCTGGTGTTGCATCAGGATGGGTTGTTTAAAACGGCTGGTGATTTAGCCAACCAATTGCAGTTGACCCGCATTGGTTTTGAAGCCGTTCACCTGAATTATGCCGATTATGAAGCCTTTGATCTTTTAACACAAGGAACACTGGTGCCAACCCGTGACTTTGTTGAAACACAGCGCGAAGTCAAAGACGATGAGGAACTGGCCTTGATCAAAAAGGCGGTTGCCATTGCCGAAAAAGGTTATCAGCATGTTCTTGATACGATCAAACCTGGCATGCTGGAAATTGATATCGCCAATGATTTGGACTTTTTCATGCGGCAACTTGGTGCCAGCAATGTCTCGTTTGAAACAATCGTAGCTTCCAGTACGCGTTCGGCAATGCCACATGGTTCCGCAACGGAAAAGAAGATTGCCAAAGGGGATATTGTGACCCTCGATTGGGGATGCATCTATCACGGCTACATGTCCGATTTGACGCGGACATTTGCAGTCGGGGAACCGGATGCCAAGCTTAAGACGATTTACCAAATTGTTTATGCGACGAATCAGAAAGTCCAGCAAGCTTTGAAGCCTGGTGTGATGGGACGAACGATTAATGACTTAGCGCATCACACAATCAATGACGCCGGCTATGGTCAATATTTTGGCCATGGAACCGGACATGGCATTGGTCTGTCGATTCATGAAGGCCCTGGCGCCTGGGGTCCTTATCTCGATGTGCCAGCCGCAAAAGGCAATGTCGTGACCGATGAACCCGGCATCTATGTTCCGGATCTTGGCGGTGTCCGAATTGAAGACGATTTGGTCGTGACTGCAGACGGCAATCAAAGTCTTAGTCAACCGGCACCAGCTGAATTACTGGTACTGTGAGGCTGTCTACGTGGCATGGCTGTTGCAAGCATCTTCACCGCTTGCTAGAATAGATTTAGCTTACAACTGAATGTATGGAGGAAGTTCATGATATCTGTTAATGATTTTAAGAATGGTTTGACGATTGAAGTCGACGGTGACCTATGGCGAATCGTTGAATTTCAACACGTTAAGCCAGGCAAGGGTTCGGCATTTGTTCGCTCAACCTTGAAGAACCTGCGCACGGGTGCGGTACAGGAAAAAACGTTCCGATCAACTGAAAAGGTTGAAAAAGCGCAGATCGACAGTAAAAACATGCAGTACCTTTATGCCGATGGCGATAATTACGTCTTCATGGACACCGATACTTACGATCAACTGACACTTCCTGGCGATGAGATTCGCGACCAGTTGAATTATTTAAAAGAAAACATGAATGTTAAAATTATCATGCACGGCAATGAAACCCTGGGTATTGAGTTGCCGAAAACCGTTGACTTAACGGTTAAGGAAACCGAGCCAGGCATTCGCGGTAATACCAGCAGCGGCGGTTCAAAACCAGCCACCATGGAAACCGGACTAGTCGTTCAAGTGCCGTTTTTCATCAACACTGGCGATGTACTGACGATTAACACGGATGATGGTACTTACATTTCACGTGCCAATAATTAAGGCTTAGGAGGGTTCTCGCGATGGCTGAAGAAACCAATATCATATTAGCAAATCGGACGGATGCCCAAGGGACCATTGAAATTGTTCCTGAAGTTTTGGAAGTCATTTTGGGCATTGCTGCGAGTCAGGTAGACGGTGTCTATCAAATGCGCGGTACATTAGGGTCTTCAATTAACGCCTGGTTTGGCCGTGCCAACCACGGTAAAGGCGTTAGTGTGACAGTTGCCGATGATAAGATTACGGCTGATGTCTACGTTTATCTGGATTATGGTGTCTCCGTTCCGAAAGTGGCTTTGGCCATGCAAGAACAGCTACGTGAACAGTTACTCTTTATGACGGATTTGACGTTAAGCGAAGTGAATGTGCATGTCGTTGGCGTCATCCCTGAAAAGACGGAAAAAGTCAATCCGGATGATCTGTTTAAAGATGACGACACTGATGAACCATCGACAACGAGCAGCAAGGATGACGATTAACATGGAATCACGACACGCGATTCGTGAAGCTGCCTTTCGAGCGCTTTTTGCGTTGGCAACGAATCCGGAAGCAGATAAAAGCGCCGTATACGCAGAAGTTTTACCTAAAGATACTGAAGTGCCGCCTTATTTAAGTGAATTGGTGGAAGGCGTCTTGACGCATCAGGAGGCGTTGGATGCTGCCTTAACCCCGCAGCTTAAAAAGGGGTGGACGCTGAGTCGTTTGACCAAACCGGATTTAATGATTCTGCGCTTGGGCTTGTATGAAATTCGCTATGAAGAAGCGATGCCGGAAGCTGCGGCGATTAATGAAGCCATCAATTTGGCCAAACGTTACAGCGATGACCAATCTGCTAAGTTTGTCAATGGCATTTTGGCTAATTTTATTGAAGCATCGCCGAAAGCGTAAGTTAACCGGTCAAAGACAATTACTTTGGCCGGTTTTTGCTTTATACCGGTACTTGACGCGATCGAGGAACCGAACATTGGTTGTTATATCAGACAATGCTAATCAAATGGGGAGTGGTTTTTGTGGCAACGCGATTGGATGGCAAGGTAGTTTCAAAACGCATTCTTAGTGAACTTCAACAGACAGTGACTGGTTTGGCGCAACAAGGTGTGACGCCAACACTTGCAGTCATTTTAGTGGGATCGGATCCGGCCAGCCAGGTTTATGTGCGTAACAAACAACGGCGTGCGGAGGAAATCGGGGTTCGTTCCTTAATGTTTAAGTTGCCAGAAGAAACCTCTCAGAAAGCCTTATTGGCAAAGGTAGCTGAATTGAATCAAGATCCCGATGTGGATGGCATTCTGGTCCAGCTGCCATTGCCCAAGCAACTGGATGAACGGGTCGTGATTAATGCGATCGATCCCGATAAAGACGTGGATGGCTTTAGCCCGGTGAGTGTGGGCCGCTTGTGGACCAATGAACCGACTGTTGTGGCTTCGACCCCTTATGGCATTATGGCGCTGTTAGATGCCTATCAGATTGATGTCACCGGTAAGCGGGTGGTCATTGTTGGCCGCTCGAACATTGTGGGTCGGCCGCTCGCTGGTTTGATGGTGAACCATGATGCGACGGTGACCATTGCCCACAGTAAAACCCGCGACCTTAAATCGTTGACCCGTGAAGCGGATATTTTGGTTGTTGCGATTGGCGTGCCGCATTTTATTGGCGCCGATGCGGTTAAGCCAGGGGCAACGGTTATTGATGTCGGTATTTCGCGCGGAGCTGATGGGAAACTGCACGGCGATGTCGATGCTGATGCGGTTGAGCCTGTTGCCGGTGCTTTAACACCGGTACCGGGTGGCGTTGGTCCGATGACAATTGCTTCACTCATGGCCCAAACAGTTGAACTGGCGAAGAGGCGATTGCATGGTTGATACCGACCAATACTTAAGTGTCACCGCACTAACCCAATATTTAAAACGTAAATTCGATGCGGATCCTTATCTGGCCAAGGTTTATCTAACCGGTGAAATTTCTAATTATCGCAAACGGGTGGGGAATCAATATTTTTCACTCAAAGATGATCACGCTAAGATCGGTGCGTTGATGTTCCGCAATGCTTTTAGCAAGTTGCAATTCAAACTTGAAGAAGGCATGAAGGTTCTGGCAGTTGGCCGCGTTAGTCTGTATGAACCAAGTGGTGAATACCGGCTGATTGTGGAACGGTTGGAACCGGACGGCGTTGGCGCACTCTACCAAGCCTTTGAGCAGTTAAAGAAAAAGCTTGCTGGTGAGGGGCTGTTTGATCGCAATAAACGTCCGTTGCCGTTGTTTCCTAAACGTGTTGCGGTTGTGACCAGTCCCAGCGGTGCGGTGATTCAGGATATCATGACCACTGTGGCGCGCCGTTATCCGATTCTACAGCTGACGCTTTTTCCGACGGTTGTCCAAGGGGATCAGGCGGCGGATTCGATTGTCAAACAGTTGAACCGCATTAAGGCCATGTCAGACTTTGATGCCGTCATTATCGGCCGCGGCGGCGGTTCGATTGAAGACCTTTGGCCGTTTAACGAAGAAAAAGTGGCGCGGGCTTTAGTCGACATGCCGATTCCGATTGTCAGTTCGGTCGGCCATGAAACCGATACAACCATTACGGATTTCATTGCTGATCGGCGAGCGGCGACGCCAACGGCTGCTGCGGAAATCGTAACGCCCGTGACGCTGGTCGACGCACTTAATCGCATCTCGGAAGATCGTGTGCGTCTGGTCAATGCGATGCACAACCGACTCAAAAATGCTGCCAGCCGACTACAGCGCTCTGCAGAAAGTGTCGTCTTAACCCAGCCTGATCGTTTGTACGACCAGTACGTTCAACGCGTCGATCAATTGCGGCAGCGACTTAATCAAAGTATGGTCAATCAATTGCGCGAAAATGACCATCGTCTGGCGATGGCGACACAGCAACTTGATGGACGGCAATTATTGATAAAAGTCGTGAACCTCAAACGGCAACTGCTCGATGATCAACAGCGTCTAGATCGGGCAGTCATCAGTGTTGTAAAGGCTAAGCGTCAAGCGGTGGCCAATGCGGCGCTGGGGTTGGACCATTTGAGCCCGCTGAAGATACTGGGCCGGGGATTTGCTTACGTGACAGATGACACCGGGCAGATGCTTAAAAAGACAGATGACTATGCGGTCGATGCCGACATTCACATTCATGTTGCGGATGGTCAAATTGGCGCTCATGTGACAACAAAGGAGAAGAATCATGGCTGAACCTACGTTTGAAGAAAAACTTGCCCAACTTGAAGCAATTGTCAATCAACTGGAGCAAGGCGATGTACCACTTGAAAAAGCTTTGGATCAATTTAAAGCTGGCGTGAAATTGAGTCAGGAACTCGAAAAAACATTGAAGTCTGCTGAAAAAACGGTGACAGAAATGGTAAGCGACGATGGCACCACCCAACCTTTTCAACCTAAAGAAGGCCAACAATGAATCCGATCTTAAGTCAATGGCGGACAGCCGTTGAACACACATTAGATGAAACACTGGCACAGGTACCTAACCCGCATTTGCGCGCCGCAATGGCTTATTCCGTCAACGCAGGTGGTAAGCGATTACGTCCGTTACTGTTATTGAGCGTGGTTGCCATGTATGATGGTGTGGTTGCTGAGGCACTGCCTGCTGCCGCCTCGCTGGAATTTGTGCATACTTATTCATTGATTCATGACGATTTGCCTGCCATGGATAATGATGATCTGCGCCGCGGCAAACCGACGAATCACAAGCAGTTTGGTGAGGCGTTGGCGATCTTAGCCGGTGACGCACTTTTAACCGATGCCTTTGCCTTATTGAGTCAACATTATCCGGATAAAGGCGCTGCGCTGGTTCAGATACTTGCCGAGGCAGCTGGCAGTTCCGGGATGGTTGAAGGCCAGGTGCTTGATATGGACGGCGAGCGAGTTCACTATGATCTGGCGACATTGAAGCACATGCATCAGGCTAAAACCGGTGCCTTGATTCAAGCCGCAGTGGCGATGGGCACTGTATTCGTAACGATCCCCGAAGCTGATCAGGCGGCCTTGGCAGATTTTGCGGCTGCTTTTGGTCTCGGTTTTCAGATCAAGGATGATATTAACGATGTCACCAAAACAACTGCTGAGTTAGGCAAAACAGCAGATAAGGACGTTGCCGAACATAAAAACACCTTCCCCGAGCTACTTGGACTAAAAGGTGCCGAGCAGGCGTTGGCAACTCAAATTCAGCAAGCTGATGCAGCGTTAAAGAGCTTAACCGTCGATGCGGCGACGCTACAATCGATTTTGGCGGTGTTGAAATAATGGAAAAAGTCAAAAAAGAACGGGTCGATGTCCTGCTGGTTGAGCAAGGGCTGTTCGAATCGCGTGAACAGGCCAAACGTTCAGTCATGGCTGGTGAGGTCTATGATCAGAACAATCAGCGCTTGGACAAGCCCGGTGTCAAGATCCCAGGCGACGCGATTTTGCACGTGAAAGGCAAAAAAATGCCGTATGTCAGTCGCGGCGGGCTCAAACTGGCAAAAGCCTTGAAATCGTTCCACCTTGATTTAACCGGCAAAACGGTTTTGGATATCGGTGCATCAACGGGCGGTTTCACTGACGTTGCGTTACAAAACGGTGCCAAGATGAGCTATGCCTTGGATGTCGGCTATAATCAGTTGGCGTGGAAATTACGCGAAGATCCGCGGGTCAAAGTGATGGAACGCGTGAATTTTCGCTACAGCAAGCCAGAAGATTTTACTGACGGCCCGGTTGAATTTGCGATGACGGATGTTAGCTTTATTTCATTAAAATTGATTTTACCGCCACTAAAAGCGATTCTGATTCCCGATGGCCACGCGGTTGCGTTAATTAAACCGCAATTTGAAGCGGGACCTGCTCATGTCGGCAAGCATGGCATTGTCCGTGATCCTCAGGTGCATCGCGATGTTTTAAAGATGATTGTCGATTTTGCCAGTGCGAATGGTTACAACGTTTTGGGATTAGACTATAGTCCGATTAAAGGCGGAGAAGGCAACATTGAATTTTTAATTCATTTGCAAAATGCCGAGCAAACGCCGGGCAAGGTCGCGCCCACTGTGGATATTGAGGCAACATTGAAGGCTGCTTATGCCGAATTAAAACGCCCTTAATGTATATTTATGCAAAACCGTGGCAACCCTGCGATGCATGCGCTATGCTAGAGCTAAAGCATTCTGAGCCACTAGAATGCCATTTTTAACAGAGGTGAGCATATGCGCAAGCGTGAACGACAAGCAACCATTCAGCGGTTAATTCGGGATGAGCCCATTGAGCGGCAAGAAGACTTGGTGGCGCGTCTTAACGACCTGAACATTCCGGTAACCCAAGCAACTATTTCACGCGACATCAAAGAAATGCAGTTGATTAAAGTGCCAGCAGGGGAAGGCCACTATCGCTACAGTATGCCAGTTGAAAAGCAGCTTCCGGCAACTGACAAATTGAAGCGGACGCTTGTAACGGCGATGAAGTGGGGCGAAGCCATGGATAACTTTGTCCATTTAGCCTTGTTACCGGGGACGGCGGCAGCAGTTGAAACGTTAATTGAGCAGTTAGATGATCAACGGATTTTTGCAACGATTAGTGGTGATGCATCGATTCTGATTATTTGTCGGTCGGCGCAATATGCGTCAGCAGTGTTGTCTGAACTTGAGGCAATGGTGGGGTGAAGTAATGTTACAAGAGTTAGCAATTCATGATTTTGCCATCATTGACAACCTGGCATTGAGTTTTCAGCCGGGGATGACGGCGCTTACAGGAGAAACCGGTGCCGGGAAGTCAATCATTATTGATGCAGTTGGTCTGCTTGCCGGTGGGCGCGGATCAGTGGACTTCATTCGGACCGGCACCGCCAAAGCCAGCTTGGAGGGTTTGTTTGACGCGCAAGCAAATCCGGCTACTGAAGCCAAATTGCAGGCATACGGGGTCATGGATCCGGATCAAAAAGACACGGTCTTATTACAGCGGGAACTATTCCGCAGTGGACGTAATGTTTGCCGCGTCAATGGACATTTGGTGAATACTGCAACGTTAAAAGCTATCGGCGAGACGCTAGTCGACATTCATGGTCAAAACGAACATCAGCAGTTAATGCATTCCGAAACGCACTTAGGTTTGTTGGATGCCTTTGCTGGGGATGATTTGCTGAAAATTCGGCAACAGTATGCCGAGGTTTATCACAATTACCAACACACCTTACAGGCCGTCAAGCAAAAACAGGCAAACGAACAGGAATGGGCACAACGGCTGGATATGCTGAAATTCCAGGTTAATGAAATTCAAAGTGCAGATCTGCATCCGCATGAAGATACGGATTTAAGTACCGAGCGGGAACGCCTTGCAAATTTTCAAAAGATTAATTCAGCGTTACAGGAAAGTTATGCATTGCTAAGCGACGAAGAGGTTAATGCGCTTGACCAAATCGGCCAGGCCATGTCGAGTATGCAAAGCATTGCGGATTTGGATCCTGATTTTGCGGCCATCGCCGATAATCTGCAAAGTGCCTATTACAGTTTGCAGGATGTCCAAAATGACTTATCTAACGAGCTTGATGATCAGGAATTTGATGAGGGTCGGCTTGATGAAGTTGAAAAGCGCCTTGATTTATTTAATCAGCTCAAACGTAAATATGGTGAAACGCTTGACGAAGTGATTGCCTATGGTAAACGCGCGGCCGCAGAATTAAGTCAGATGAAGCAAGCCGAAACTTCGGTCGAAGATCTGGACAGCACTTTGAAGGAATCTCGCGCGCAGTTGCAAAAACTGGGGTCCGCCTTGTCCAAGCGGCGGCATGCGGCGGCCAAACAACTGACCAAAGCGATTCATGAACAGCTAGCATCGCTATACATGGATAAGACAGTCTTCTCGGTTCATTTCACGAAGGCCAAAGATTTTCGTCCTGACGGGTTGGACGAAGCGGTTTTCTATATTCAAACCAACCCTGGTGAAGAAGCAAAACCGCTGGCTAAAATTGCCTCAGGTGGCGAACTGTCGCGCTTGATGCTGGCGATGAAAACGATTTTTGCCCGATCCGAAGGTGTGACAGCTATTATCTTTGATGAAGTAGACACCGGCGTATCAGGACGGGTCGCGCAGGCGATTGCCAATAAAATTAGCCTCATTGCCAAATCTTCGCAGGTCCTTTGCATCACGCACCTACCGCAAGTCGCTGCCATGGCGGACCACGAGTATGTGATCAGTAAAAACGTCCATGACGGGCGTACCACCACGCAAGTTAACAAATTAACGGCTAAAGCACGGGTCGATGAAATTGCCCGTATGCTGGCTGGCGAAAAAATCACCAAACTAACGGTTGAACACGCAGAAGAGTTGTTGAAAATGGCCGATGAGTTTAAGCACGGTCGGACATGATTTCGTTTGGCGTCCAGGCTTAGCCATTAAGTGATGTACATTTGCAAAATTGAATAGCAAAAAAATCGCTCGCGAGACATAATCTTTGTCTTTGCGAGCGATTTTAATGCAACTGTATCACTGATTTCTAGGCGATAAACCCGCGGATACTAATCTAACCATGCGACTGTGAAACGTCTTGATACCCACATTTAATGTTCAACGTGACTAAAAGTGGGACGTGTCTGTTAGTCAAAACGCTTGATAAAGTTGACGCTTGTGCTGGTCATGACGCGGAAAACGTTGCTGTGGTATGCTTTGACTAGAAAGCGGTTCTTGCCGAGCGTCCGAATAATGTGACCAACAAAGGGTGACGATTCGTGATTAAAGAAGAGTGCCACTTTATAATGACGCTGCATGGCCTGATCAATGAAAAGATCTACCTGATGCATTGGCATGCGGGCAGTTGGCGCTGCCAGATCGAAGATTTCGCGATAAGAAGCCACAAGATGCTGGGTGACGCTTTGCAGTGCTGATGATTTGTTTTCCATGATCAAGCCTCCGAACATTTGTTTGTAACTTCATTATACGAACATGTGTTCAAACTTGCAACTACTTTTTTAACTTACGATCGCTTCAGTCACAAGATGATGTGCAAACGGAGGTGCGTTAGTTTGACCCTTGCAGTTGTTTTCGGTGGTGGCGCGGCGCATGGCGCATATCAGGCAGGTGTGTGGACTGTTTTGGGTCCGCAACTGGCACCGACTTTTGTGATCGGTTCTTCAATCGGAGCCATTAACGCAGCAGCAACAGCCCGCATGACGCCATTTCAATTAGCCCGCTGGTGGCAATATTTTACGGCACGCAAAATGACCGGACCGGTGTTTGCACGGCGTAATTTTGTTCCGTTGCTTGATCAAATGCTGAAGATGCCTAAACGCGATGACCGAGCGGTGTTGGTTGTGACGACCTCGCTGCCGGATTTTAAGGCTCATGTAACGCGGTTAGACGTGCTTGATGCCGTGGATGCCAGAGAATGGTTATTAGCGTCAAGTGCGATGCCGGGCGTGTTCACGCCGATCAAACGACAAGGTGTTAATTTTGTGGATGGTGGCGTGGTCAATGATTTACCGGTTGATCTTGCCAGAGATATCGGTGCCGATTTTGTCGTGGCAATTAGTGGTGAAGGGATTGGCCGCATCGGTCATGATCACGGTGATTGCTATCTAAAACCCAGTCACCGGTTGCCGCAACTCTTTGATTTTCGGCCAACTGCAATCGCTGCCATGTTGGAAATGGGTCGTCAGGATGCCGAAAATGCATTACGCCGCATGACGTTTTTGTTACCACATCAATGAAGCAGTTGAAATCAGCGTCGAAAAAGTGCAAAATGTTTGGTAATACTTAACGAAAGAGGTTCACACATGCACGAACGGGGGATGCTGATTGTTTTGTCTGGCCCAAGTGGGGTTGGCAAAGGAACAGTTCGGCAGGCTATGCTGAATGGCAACTATCGGGATTTTCAATATTCAATTTCAATGACGACACGTCAAATGCGGCCCGGTGAGGTTGACGGGGTTGATTATTATTTCAGAACCAAGGCGCAGTTTGAGCACGAAATTGCGACAGGTGGTATGCTGGAATATGCGAAGTACGTGGATAACTACTATGGTACGCCGCTGAAATATGTGAATGAGACGCTTGATTCCGGGCGTGATGTGTTACTTGAAATCGAAGTCAATGGTGCGATGCAAGTGCGCAAGAAATGTCCCAATGGCGTTTTTATTTTCTTGACGCCACCAGACTTAGGTGAGTTGCGCCATCGGCTAAAAGGCCGTGGTACCGATGACGATGAAACGATTGATAAACGCATTCGCAAGGCGGCTTCGGAAATCACGATGATGGAGAACTACGATTATGCAGTGGTCAATGACAAGGTCGATTTGGCTGTAACACGGATTGAACGCATCATTGAAAGCGAACATTTACGGGTGCCACGCGTGATTGATCGTTACAAAGGCATGTTGGCAAGTGCCGACTTAGCCAGATAATGACAGGCTGACTGCTCGCCATGGCAGAGCGGCTATTATGACAAAAAGGAGCTTCATTATGATTATTTATCCTTCTATTGACAAGTTGCTGGAAAAAGTACCTTCCCGCTATTCGCTAGCGGTGTTGGCCGCAAAACGCGCTCATGAACTCGAATCCGGGGATCTGAAAATGTTGTCTGATTATAAATCTGACAAGAGTGTCGGCAAAGCACTTGAAGAAATTGCCGCAGGTGACGTGGTCATCGATCCAAAGTCCAAGTTACTCGAACGCGATGCTGAAAAGCTGGATCACAAGGAACAAGCATAAGCACCCATGATGTTCATCCATTTGGGTTTGTGCTAATAGGAAAAGGAGGCAGGGACGCTGCGAAAAAGGTCCGTGCCTCTTTTTGTGAGCGTGAGCCGGCGCGTTTAGGAGTCGGAGTGTAAGTGGCCTTGGGCGTGATGGCGGGTTTTGCCATTGCGACCGAGGCCCATACACGCCGACTCCTGCACAGGCGAGCGCGTTATGCTGCGCTGATCTTTAACGATTATCATCCAGACCCTGACGCTCGGTTCTCCCAACCATGCCGGCATTCCGATAACTGTTTGCTATAATGAACCTAAGAATACAGAAGTAAAAGGGGTGCCTCATGAAGAAGCAACAGATAGCCCTGTTTGTCACTGGCGGCATTGCTGCTTACAAAACGCCGTTGCTGGTCCGGGCGTTAGTAAAAGCAGGCCATGATGTGCGCGTTGCAATGACAACAAGTGCTGAAAAGTTTGTCACGCCGGAAACGCTTGCGATTGTTAGCAAGCACGCCGTTTTGACGGATGGACATGGAATTTGACCATCCCGAACATGTTGCCCACGTAGCTTTGGCTCATTGGGCTGACTTAGGCGTTATTGTGCCAGCCACGGCCAACACCTTGGCAAAACTGGCGGCAGGGATGGCCGATAACGTTGTGACGACAACCTTATTAGCGATGGCCGCTCCCAAGCTCATGGTGCCGGCTATGAATGATCAAATGTGGCAAAATCCGCAAACACAACACAATATAACCAAGCTAACCGAGCAGCAAGGGTATCTTTTACTGCCACCGGCAACCGGTCAGTTAGCAGAAGGCTATGTCGGCGTTGGCAGAATGCCAGAGCCAGACCAGATTGCCCTTTACATCGAAAGTCTTGATGAACCGCTGCTAAAAGGTCGGCATATTATCGTGTCAGCCGGGGGCACCAAGGAACGGTTGGATCCGGTACGTTTTTTAACCAATGATTCATCTGGCAAAATGGGTACCGCTATTGCCAATGCAGCGGCTGGTGCCGGGGCTACTGTCACGCTGGTCACAACGAAGCAATTGCCAGTTGTTCCTGGCGTGACGGTTAAACCGGTGACAAGCGCTCAGTCGATGGCAGATGCCATTATGATTGAGTTTGAAGAGGCCGATGCTGTGGTGATGGCGGCAGCGGTGGCGGATTACCGGGCACCGACCATTAGTGACCATAAATTGAAAAAGGCTGACGCCAATAGCGGCTTAACATTGACCTTGGTTCAGAATCCGGATATTCTGGCGACGTTAGGCCAAAAGAAAACCCATCAGTTAGTGATTGGATTTGCCGCCGAAACCAATGACTTATTGGCCAATGCTCAAGTAAAACTAACTAAGAAAAAAGTAGATATGATCGTTGCCAATGCGGTTGATGCAACGCACGGGTTCAATGCCGATACGGATGCTGTGACTTTATTGCGGCCTAACCAGCCGCCAGTGACATTACCGGAGATGCCCAAGCAACAAGTGGCCGTCGTACTGATCAAACAGTTAGCAACGATGTTACCGAAACAAAAGGGGTGAGCGCTTGGCAACGATTGCCAAAGTGATTGTGGATGTTCCGACCATGCAAACTGATCGGCCGTTTGATTATCTAGTGCCACCACGTTTGGATGGCGCACTTCAAGCAGGCATGCGCGTTTGGGTGCAATTTGGCAAAGGCGATCGCAAAGTCAGCGGCATGGTTGTGGCCATTGCCAATCAAAGTCAATATGATGGTGAGCTTAAGCCACTCTTAGACGTACTTGATCCGACGCCGGTGCTTAATCATGAAATGCTAGGATTGTCCAAATGGCTAGCGGAAACCACCTATTCATTTTGGATTGCCTGCATGCAAACGATGCTGCCAACGATGCTGAAAATCGATGCCGTCAAGGTAGCCGAGCCGCTTGGGTTGTCGGCTGATGAGCGCACGCGGTATTTCGGTCAAGCAGATAGCGTTGCCATGAATACATTAAGTGACGAGCAACAGATTGCGCTGATGAAGTTGGCCCAAGCCGGCAAAGTGGCGATTTCTTACATCAAAAAAGATCGTGCGCGCGTCAAAAAGGTCTTTTATCTTGTGCCGCAATTGTCACCTGAGCAGGCTGAGGAGCAAAAAAATCAGGTACGCAAAAACGCCATCAAACAGCTGGAACTGCTTTCCTTCATCAAAACCTGGTCTGCGGAACATCAGCGCCCCTTGTTAACGGAAGTGGAACATCGCCATCACCTGACAAAGGCGGTTATTAATCAGGCAGTGGCAAAAGGCTGGCTGAAACTAGAGGCGCACGAAACCTACCGTGATCCTTATCCGCAACTTCAGCATCAACCGTTGACGCAACCACTGCCGCTCATAGACGAGCAGGAGGCAGTGGTCAAAACCATTAACGCGGCCGTTAAAGCTAAAGAACCTAAGACATTCTTGTTGGAAGGCGTCACCGGCTCCGGCAAAACCGAAGTGTATCTTCAGGTGATTGCCCAAGTGCTAGCGGCTGGGCAGACAGCCTTGATGCTGGTGCCCGAAATTGCCCTCACGCCACAGATGGTGGATCGCGTCAAAGGCCGGTTTGGCATGCATGTAGCGGTGATGCACTCAGGCTTGTCAGATGGTGAAAAGTACGATGAATGGCGGCGAATTGCCCGCGGCGAAGCTCAGGTGGTCGTCGGCGCCCGCTCTGCTGCTTTTGCGCCGTTGAAGCATATTGGTGTCTTCATCATGGATGAGGAGCATGAAACCAGTTATAAGCAAGACTCAGCGCCGCGTTACCATGCGCGTGATGTTTTGTTAAAGCGGGCGCAGATTCATCATGCACCGGTGGTTTTAGGCTCAGCGACGCCGTCATTGGAATCCCGCGCCCGGGCAGAGAAAGGCGTCTATACGCTTTTGCGGTTGCCACACCGAATCAATGATCAACCATTACCACCGGTTCACATTGTGGATATGCGCGAAAGCTTTGCGCAAGGTGGACAAGAAGACTTTTCCGCGCCGCTGTTGGACGCTTTGAAGTTACGACTTCAGCGCCATGAGCAAAGTGTTTTGTTGCTGAATCGTCGTGGTTATTCAAGCTTTGTGATGTGTCGGGACTGCGGTTATGTCGCAAAGTGCCCTAACTGCGACATCAGCCTCACGTTACACATGGACACACACACGTTGAAGTGTCATTATTGCGGCCATGAAGAAGCCATTCCGCACCGCTGCCCGCAGTGTGGTTCGGATAAAATCCGTTACTTCGGCACCGGTACGCAAAAAGTGGAAGCTCAATTGCAAAAATTGCTGCCAGATGCACGGATTTTGCGTATGGATGTCGATACCACGCGGCGCAAAGGCGGTCATGCGCGGATTTTGAATGCTTTTGGGGCCCACCAGGCAGATATTTTGTTAGGCACCCAAATGATTGCCAAAGGATTGGATTTTCCCGACGTGACACTGGTTGGCGTGATTAATGCCGACACAGCGCTAGGTTTGCCGGATTTTCGAGCAAGTGAGAAGACTTTTCAGTTGTTGACGCAGGTCAGTGGCCGTGCCGGGCGCGCTGATAAGCCCGGTGAAGTATTTGTGCAGACCTTTAACCCGGATCATTACGCCATTCAATATGCCAAGCGTCAGGATTACGAAGGCTTCTTTCGGCAGGAAATGGCGGTTCGTCATCAGGGCAATTATCCGCCGTACTTCTTTTCGACTAAGATCGGTGTCAGTCATGTCGATGAAACCCAAGCTGCTAAAGCCATTTTTTCGCTGGCAAAGGAGCTGCATGATCGGTTATCCGATTCGGTGATCATGCTGGGTCCGACGCCCGGACCGATTGCCCGTTTGAAAAATCGCTATATTTATCAGATCGTTTTAAAATACAAGCATGAGCCGACGTTGGCTGAAACATTGCAACACATTCTTGAAGAAACCCAACAAAGCAGTCGTCAAGGCTTTCAGGTGACGATTGATCCCGAACCACTTTCATTTGTGTAAAAAAACAACAACCGATTCGTTAGTATCTTGTTAACGAACTTAAGGTTTGGAGGAAAATATGACTTCAGTAATTTTCTTAGGCACCCCCGATTTTGCGGTACCCATTCTAGAAGGTCTGATTGACCAAAACTATAATGTTGTGGCGGTCATGACCCAGCCGGATCGAAAAGTCGGCCGTAAGCAGAAGGTGGCCGCCAGTCCGGTTAAGCAGGCTGCCGTCGCCCATGACATCCCGGTATTGCAACCGGAAAAACTTAGCGGCAGTCCCGAATTAGCTAAGGCCATTGCTTTGGCGCCTGATTTAATCGTGACGGCAGCTTATGGGCAATTTTTGCCGACCAAGTTTTTGCAGGCGGCTCAAATCGCGGCAGTCAATGTTCACGGTTCCTTGTTGCCAAAATATCGCGGCGGCGCGCCGATTCAATACAGCATTATCAACGGTGATACCGAAACCGGCGTGACGATTATTGAAATGGTGAAAAAAATGGATGCCGGCGACATGTTTGCCCAAGCTAAGTTACCGATAACCCGCCAAGATGATACCGGCACCGTTTTTGCTAAGCTGTCGTTGTTGGGCCGCGATTTGTTGTTGGCAACACTGCCGAAGATTATTGACAACACAGCAACCCGCACCCCGCAGGATCCGGAAAAAGTGACGTTTGCGCCAACGATTACCAAAGAACAGGAACATCTCAACATTCACTTACCGGCGCAGGCCTTGGATCAGTGGGTGCGTGCGCTTCGGCCTGATGTGGGCGGCTATGTTTACATGAATGGCCAGCGAACGAAACTGTGGGCAGTGACGCCATTGGCCGAAAAAACGGATTTGCCTGCTGGCAGTGTCGTAGAACGCAGCAAGCATCAATTGGTGGTGGCGGCTGGAGATCAGACCACTTTTCAAATTGACGAATTGCAGCCGGCCGGTAAAGGTAAACAACATATTGCCGATTATCTAAATGGTCCTGGCCGTGATTTGACAGTCGGACAGCAGGTGATTACCGATGAAGCCAAATAATCCGCGATTGCTGGCAGTCCAGACGTTGACCCGCGTTGTGGGCAAAGGCGGTTACTCCAATCTGACCCTTGACCACATCATCACTAAGTATCGGCTTGATAGTCGGGACGCTGGTTTGTTGACCAACATTGTCTATGGGGTGATTCAGCATCAATTAACCTTAGACTACTTGTTGAAGCCGTTCGTCAAAAATCGCCAGCTGGATCCCTGGGTTCGGTGTTTGCTGCAAACTGCTGTCTATCAACTACAGTATTTAGACAAAGTGCCGGCGCGGGCAGTTTTTTTTGACAGCACCGAAATCGCCAAACAACTGGGCCATCAAGGCATTGCCAAGTTTGTGACCGGGGTGTTGCGCCAAGCACAGCGCACCGGCTTCCCGGATCCCGCGACCATTCCCGATCCGCTCGAACGACTTGCAGTCACCAGCAGCACGCCGCTTTGGCTTGTCAAGAAGCTGCAGGAACAGTTGGGTGCCACCAAAACCGCCAGTATCCTGGCAGCAATCAACCAGCCTGCGCATGCTTCAATTCGCGTCAATACCACCAAAACAACGCCAGATGCTTTACTGAAAATCTTACAGCCAAGCTTTCCTGAACTACGAGAAAGTCCGCTAACCCCGATCGGCTTGATTGCGCCTGGGGGACATTTAGCAGGCACACCCGAATTTGCTGCAGGGGATTATACGATGCAGGATGAAAGTTCGATGTTGGTGGCGCCGAGTTTGGATATTCAGCCAGGGGATGCGGTGTTGGATGCATGTGCGGCTCCCGGTGGAAAAACAACCCACATTGCCCAGTATCTTGATCCTGACCAAGGCGGGCACGTTACAGCCCTGGACCTTCATGCCAATAAAATTCGGCTGATTCAGCAAAATGCCAACCGCCTCGGATTAGTCGATCGGGTTTCTGCGCGGATGTTGGATGCCCGTCAAGTTGATGCCACTTTTGCACCTGAATCGTTTGACAAGATTTTAGTCGATGCACCTTGCTCCGGGTTGGGACTGATTCGCCGGAAACCGGAAATCAAGTACACCAAACAGGCTGATGATCCGCGCCATTTACAACAGATTCAGTTGGCGATTCTTAATAGCGTGGCGCCCACATTAAAAATCGGTGGCCGCCTGACGTATAGTACATGTACAATGGTGAAAGAGGAGAATCAGGATGTTGTCGCGCAATTTTTGGCTGATCATCCTGAATTTGAACAGGTGCCGGTTTTGTCGCTCAAGCCATTAACCAAGGCGCATGGAGCACCGGCACTGCAACTATTTCCAGACGATTATGATACCGACGGCTTTTTCATTGCCAGTATGATTCGCCGTAAATGAGGGGTATGTATGGAGTTTGCTTATCGCACGGACATCGGTCGGCGGCGACCAAATAATCAGGATTATGTCGGCATTTTCAAGAATAAATCCGACGCTACGTTTGCCTTAGTGGCTGATGGGATGGGTGGCCACCGCGGCGGCGATGTTGCCAGTGAAATGGCGGTCTCGCATCTTGGCTATGCGTTTGAAAAGACCGATACGGCGGAAATCGAGTCAATCGTGCGTTGGCTTATTTTTGAGTTGCAACAAGAAAATGACATGATTTTACAAAAAGCCAAGCAATACACTGATCTGTCCGGCATGGGAACAACCGTGGTGTCGGTCATTATCAGCGGCTCACGGTTTGTCGTGGCCAATATCGGCGATTCGCGCGGGTACCTTTATCGTAACGGGCACCTGATTCAGATTACTGAGGATCATAGCTTGGTCAACGAGTTGGTGAAACATGGCGAACTGACGCCTGAAGAGGCCAAACGTTTCCCTCAACGTAATGTAATTACCCGTTCTTTAGGAGTCAGCAGCGATGTTGACGCTAACGTGACGATTTACGACATGGAATATGATGACTATCTGCTGCTCTGTTCAGATGGCCTGACCAACATGGTTGACAACGAAAGCATTGCGGCGGTTTTACGCGAGGATATGCCAATTGGCAGCAAGGCCCAGGAATTGATTCTTCAAGCCAACGCAGCTGGTGGCCCTGACAATATTAGCGCCTTGATCATTCATCAGGATCGGAGGGAACCGTCATGATCGAGCCGGGGACGATTTTAAATGAACGCTATAAGCTCATCAAAACATTAGGCGAAGGCGGCATGGCCAACGTCTATTTAGCACGCGATCTCATCCTCGATCGTGACGTTGCGGTCAAGGTTTTGCGCCTTGATCTACAAAACGATCCCGACACGGTTCGGCGATTCCAACGTGAAGCCATGGCGACCAGCGAGCTAGTACATCCCAATATCGTGTCGATTTACGACGTCGGGGAAAGTCATGGCCAGCAGTTTTTGGTGATGGAGTATGTTAAAGGCTCTGATTTAAAACATTATATCGTTGAGCATTTTCCGATTCCTTATCAGCGCGTTGTCGATATGATGGAAGAAATTCTGTCCGCCGTTCAAACGGCCCATGATCACAATATTATTCACCGCGATTTAAAACCACAGAACATTTTGATTGATGCAAACGGACATGCCAAAATTACTGACTTCGGAATTGCGGTCGCGCTATCGGAAAATTCCATGACGATGACCAATTCGTTGTTGGGATCGGTTCATTATCTTTCTCCAGAGCAGGCTCGGGGGAGTATGCCGACGCGGCAAAGCGACATTTATGCGCTCGGGATCATTCTTTTTGAAATGTTGACGGGTTCGGTTCCGTTTGAAGGCGATTCGGCAGTCTCGATTGCGTTGAAACATTTTCAAGAAGAGGTTCCTTCCGTTCGGGCATTTGATCCCCATATTCCGCAAGCCCTCGAAAATGTTGTCTTCAAGGCAACTGCCAAGAATCCCGCCAATCGATACACCAGTGCAGAGGCCATGGCAAGTGATTTGAACACGGCCTTGAGTCCTGCCCGAGCGCATGAAGCCAAGTACGTGATTCCTAAGGACGATTTGGATGAAACGCGAGTTGTGCCGATCGTTCCTAATGGCCCAACTCCGCCGCACAATTCTGATGGCGGGGCGGATCAGCCCGCTAGTCAAGCTGCTCCTGAGAACCGGCCTAAAAAGAAGCGCCGCCGCTGGCTTATTGTTGCCATCAGTGCAGCCGTGGTTCTTTTGCTACTGATCGGGATCGGGGTTGTGACGGCCAATCAAAAAGCAGATGTAGCTGTACCTGATTTGCGCGGCATGACAACTGCCCAGGCCAAGACAGCGCTAAAAAGTGCGCGGTTGAAGGTCGGAAAGTATCGCTATGCTTACTCAACCAAGGTGGATAAGGATTTAGTC
Organism: Lacticaseibacillus zeae DSM 20178 = KCTC 3804; assembly: GCF_000260435.1. Lineage (GTDB taxonomy): Bacteria > Bacillota > Bacilli > Lactobacillales > Lactobacillaceae > Lacticaseibacillus > Lacticaseibacillus zeae. The sequence goes on from NZ_BACQ01000007.1 coordinate 75,651, forward strand.
ATCGATTCTGATCCGAAACGGCAAGTCAGCGTGAAAGAGTCGTCGAGCGTCAACCTGATTTTAAGTCGCGGACAACCGCGGATCACGCTGGATAATTATGTCGGGCAAGATTACAGCGATGCCAAGTCTGACCTGCAAAAACGGGGCGTGACTGTGAAAGAGAAGCTGATTAAAACAAACGAAGCGTCTGCAGGCAAGATTCTGTCTCAAAGTATCAAAGCCGGGAAAAAAGTGATTGCCAGCAAGACAACCATCACGTTTGAAGTTGCCGAGCCGGTTAAAGTCAAGAAGGTCAACACGTCGTTTGCGTTGCGTGACCTTACCGGATATACAGAAAAGAGTTTACGTGACTATGCTAATGAGGTCGGTTTAAAGATTGTCATCAGTCAAGCTTATTCCGACACGGTCGATACTGGCATGGTGATTAGTCAGAACCCGGCTGCAGGGACACAGGTTCAATCCGGAGCCACCGTGAATGTCACCATTTCCCAAGGTGCAGACCCTGATGAAGTCAAAACCGTTTCAAAAACTATTTCGATTCCGTACCAGGCACCATCTGCTGCTTCCGGTAGCGCGAGTGCCAGCGCAAGCAGCAGTGGCGTGACACCAAATGGCATTCAGGTCTTTATTGGTGATAAGACACACAATATCAGTGACATCAATAAAACATTCAATATCACGGCAGATGACCAAGTCACGATTACGTTGCAAGTTAGCAAGAAGTATCCCGGCAGCTACCGCGTTGTGCGGGATGGCACAGTGATTGCGCAGGAGGCAAATATTACCCAATGAGTGATGAATTAACCGGAAGAATCATTAAACAAATTAGTGGGTACTATGATATTGCGGTCGGTGAGACAGTTTATCGCACCCGTGGCCGTGGAAGTCTGCGCAATGATAACATCACGCCGCTGGTTGGGGACTTTGCGGCTTTTCAACCCGGCCACGGGGATGATGAAGGTTATCTTTTACGGATCCTGCCACGCCAAAATGCGCTGGCCCGTCCGCCAGTCGCTAATGTGGATCAGGCCTTACTGATTACCTCCGCCGTTGAACCGGACTTTTCCTTGAATTTATTGGATCGCTTTCTGGTTTATCTCGAAGGTCACGCGATTCATGCCGAGATTTATTTGACCAAAACCGATTTGGCACCTGCCAAATTACTGGAAAAGATTCGAACATCATTGACAGGCTACCAAGCGATCGGCTACGCTGTTTTTGCGCCGGAGCATGTTTTTGATCAGGCGGTTTTAAAGCAGGTTCAGGCTAGCTTTGCGGATAAATTGACGATTTTCACTGGCCAAACGGGGTCAGGAAAATCGACTTTGATCAATCACTTGGTGCCGGGACTGGATTTGGCGACTGCGTCTATCAGTCGTGCGTTGAACCGCGGGCGACATACGACGCGGACAACAGATTTGTATCCGATCCATGGCGGGCTAGTGGCCGACACCCCGGGGTTTTCGTCGCTTGGCTTGCTTGATGTAACACTAGATGATTTACGCGACCGATTCCCTGAATTTGTTGCCTTGGCACCTAACTGTAAGTTTCGCGGGTGTCAACATGTCAGCGAGCCCCACTGTGCAGTCAAGGCAGCTTTGGCCGCTGGCAAGATCATGGCGAGTCGCTATGAAAATTATTTGCAATTTCGCGAAGAATTAAGCGGCAAGCGCCCGGTTTATAAGAAAAAGTAATCGATCATGCGAGGACCGGCTTTTAACCGCGCCAGCTCACGCTCACACGGAGGGATTCCTATGAAAATTGCCCCATCAATTTTAAGTGCTGATTTTGCTCATTTAGCTCGCGATGTTGAAAGAGTCGAGAAAGCAGGAGCGGATTTGTTGCATGTTGATGTTATGGATGGCCATTTTGTCGGTAATTTGACGTTTGGCCCGCTGGTTGTTCAGGCGTTGCGTCCGGTGACGAATCTGCCGCTGGAAGTGCATCTTATGGTGAGCGATCCGGGTGTCTGGGCGCCGGAATTTGCCGAAGCCGGTGCCGATACGATTTTGGTACACGAAGAAGCAACCAGCCATCTGTATGGCGTTTTGCAACATATTCACGCTGCCGGGGTTCGTGCCGGAGTGGTGGTGAATCCCGGTACGTCACTGAGCAGTCTGGATGAAGTGTTGCCCCTTGTCGACCAGGTTTTGGTGATGACGGTCAATCCCGGATTCGGTGGGCAGAAATTTCTGACGCCAATGGTTGATAAGGTTGCGCGACTGCACAAAATTCGGCAGGAACGCGATTTGCATTTTGACATCGAAGTTGATGGCGGGATTAACGACGAGACTGTGAAGGTGGCCGCAGCAGCCGGCACCGATATCTTTGTGGCAGGTTCCTATGTGTTCGGTGCGCCAAATGTCGGGGACGCGATCACGGCATTACGTGAGGCGGTCAAATGACAGACGTCAATATCATGACTGGCGGACCGCATGAGAACCTCTCAGATGATTGGCAACAATTAGCCGGCGAATGGATCGGGGTTGATCGAGGCACCCTGCGATTAGTCAAGGCAGGTATTAAGCCAATATTGGCAGTCGGCGATTTTGACTCATTAACAGCGAGCGAATTTCAATTAGTTCGTGAGCACGTTCAAAAGATTGAACAGGTTCCGTCGGCAAAAGACGATACGGATACCGAACTGGCGGTGAAGGCGGCCTTAACGGACTTTTCTGCGGACAAAGTGACGCTGGTCGGGGCAACTGGCGGTCGACTGGATCATTTTTTGTCCAACCTGTTTTTGCCGCTTCAGCCGCGTTTTCTTGATGACATTGAACGGATCCATCTTCTGGACGAGCAAAATCACGTCGATTATTACGGTCCGGGAACACACGAAATTCAGCCGTTACCGGGTTATCGCTACGTGGCGGTTATTAATTTAACACCCGTGACCGATCTGGCCATTGTTGGGGCCAAGTATCCGCTAAAACCTTGGAGCGCCGCATATCCGTATGCGTGGGCGTCAAACGAATTCATTGGAAACGAACCATTTACGGTCAGTTGGACAACAGGCCAAGTTGCGATCATTTACAGTCGCGATCGTATCGGTCAAAAAGTTGATAACTAGCTACCAAATGACAGTCAGCGCGTGATCATTGTCGCGGCCAATCGAGACTGTCAAGTAATTTTACTTTGCAAAACTTCTTGCATTCCCCGCGGGCCTATGATAAGTTAGTTGAGTGAAAAATTCGAGGGTGACCTTGAAAAAAAGGAGGTCATATTGTGGCTAAAGATGTTATTACAGGTCGTCATACCACGTTTGGCAACAAGCGTTCACACGCTTTGAATTCAAGCCGGCGCACATGGAAAGCCAACCTGCACAAGGTTCGTATCCTTGTTGATGGTAAACCAAAGCGGGTATGGGTTTCTGCACGTGCCCTTAAATCAGGTAAACTGACCCGGGTTTGATCCCATAAATACAAAAAGATCCTGACAATGAATGTGATGCATCCATCATTGTCAGGATCTTTTTGCTTCTTCAGCGCGGGCGTCGAGGCATCCGTCAGTACGATGGCCTAGGCAGGAATCCACAAGCGGTGGCGCTTTTAATGCTTTCGTGCCTATGCTACACTAACTGGTAGAATTGTACGCGGTGTGAAAGCGCATCGTGAATGGCTAGGAGGATTCAGCATGGCGGTCAAAATCAAAACCAAGTATGGGATTATCGACATTTCCAACAATGTCATTGCAACAGTGGTTGGTGGTGCCGCGACATCGATTTACGGGATTGTCGGGATGGCAAGCCGTAACCAGATTCGGGATAATCTCAATGACATTTTGAAGCGTGAAAATTATGCGCGCGGTGTTGTGGTACGCCAAACTGACAATGGCGTCAAGATTGAAGTCAACATCATTGTCAGTTATGGTACCAAAATATCCGAAGTTTGCCGAAATGTCCAAGACAAAGTAAAATACAACCTCGAAACGATGTTGGGGGTCACAACCGACGAAGTGACCGTCATCGTCCAAGGCGTCAAGGTATTAGGCGACTGACATTAAGGCACTGTCAGCTGACGGTGTAACGATATTAAGTTCTTCGAGGAGGATGTTTCGTGGCAGTAACCGAAATAACGGCGACTAAATTCCAGGACATGATCCGGGTAGCCGCACATCGCATCAATAAAAATGCTGATTTTGTGAATTCATTAAATGTTTTTCCGGTGCCTGATGGCGATACCGGAACCAATATGAATCTGACGTTTCAAACCGGTGCCAAGGCAGTGTTGGAATCTAACGACGCTGGCGTTGGCGATCTCGCCAAGCACTTAGGCAAAGGCCTGTTGATGGGCGCCCGCGGTAATTCGGGTGTGATCAGTTCCCAGCTTTTTCGTGGTTTCGCCAAAAGCGTAGAAGGTAAGAAGAGTCTGACCGCTCAGGATTTGGCTGACGCGTTTGCTCATGGCGTCGAGACGGCGTATAAAGCGGTAATGAAGCCGGTTGAAGGCACGATCCTGACTGTTGCCCGTGAAGCCGCCAAAGCCGGCTTAAAAGCGGCTAATGGCTCAGATGACGCTTTGGTCGTTATGACGGCCGTTGTTAAAGGTGCCAAGCGTGCATTGGCCAAGACGCCGGATCTGCTCGCTGTTTTGAAAGAAGTCGGTGTTGTCGATTCCGGTGGTCAAGGACTGGTCTTTATTTATGAAGGATTTCGTGAAGGCTTATCCGGTGAAGTCAGTTCGGATGTTCATGATGTCACGGATGAAGAAATGACCGAAATGATTAATGCCGTCCACCACCAAAGCGCCCAGACCCAACTGGATCCGGCCGACATCGTTTATGGTTATTGTACCGAGATGATGGTTGAGCTGGAGACCGGCGATCATTTTAAGCACTTTGATTATGAACCGTTTCGTAATTATTTGAATACCCTCGGCGACTCGACATTGGTGGTTGCTGATGAAGAAGTGGTTAAAGTCCACGTTCATACTGAACATCCTGGTACAGTTTTTCGTTACGGCCAGCAGTTCGGTGAGCTTATGAAAATCAAAGTCGATAACATGCGCTTACAACAGGAAAGCATCATCGAACGGGAAGGCTCTCTAGATGCTCATGCCAATGACCAACCACTAGCTGAAATGGGGGTTGTTGCCATCGCTGCCGGTGAGGGACTCGGCGAGTTATTCAAGAGTCTGGGCGTGACTTATGTGCTAAACGGCGGGCAAACCATGAATCCAAGTACTAATGATATTTTGGATGCGGTGAAGGCTGCTCACGCCAAGCATGTGATCGTCTTACCAAATAACGGCAATATTTTCATGGCGGCAGAAGCTGCTGCCAAGGCTGCAACGGATGTAGAAGTCGCTGTCGTGAAAAGTAAGACCATCAATCAAGGCATGACCGCTATGCTTGGGTATAATCCAGACGCCGATTTGGCTACCAACCAAAGCGAAATGACCGCCCAACTACCGAATGTGATTAGCGGTTCTATTACGCAAGCCATTCGTGATACCACGATTAATGGGCTCGCCATCAAGAATCACGACTGGATGGGGATCATTGATGGCACGATTAGCGTCACTGATCAGGATCGGCAGCAAGCAGCGATTGCAATGGTAAACAAGATGATCAATGACGACAGTGAAATTGTCACGATCATTGTGGGCGCCGATGCTAATCAAGACGAAGCTAAGAAAATTGAGGATGCGGTCGGCAAAGCCCATCCGGATCTGGAATTTGAAATTCACCAAGGCGATCAGCCGGTTTATCCTTATCTTGTCTCGGTCGAGTAAACAAGTTGCTTTACTGCCAAGGTGTCCCGCGTGCGGGGCACTTTTTTGCGACATGAAAGGCTAAGCACGGTTTGTCGTTTACCAGCTTATTGCGAAGGGAGGGATGATGATGGCGCTCACGGACCCGGTTAGCGTTTTACCCGGAGTTGGTCCTAAGCGTGAAGAGGGATTAGCCAGTCTAGGGATTCATACGGTCGGCGATGTCCTGTTTTATTTTCCATATCGCTATGATGACCTTAAAGTTAAAGATCTTGCTGAAGCAGCCGATCAAGAAAAGCTGACGATCAAAGGCGTCGTGGTTGCTGATCCTGTCATTAGCCGTTTTGGTCCGCACCGCAGCCGGGTGAATGTCAAGCTGCAGGTCGAACGCAGTGTCATTCTGGTCACTTTCTTCAATCAGCCTTGGCTAAAAGATCGCTTTCAGATGGGTGATGAAGCAGCAATTTTTGGCAAGTGGGATGCCCAGCGCCGCAGTCTGACCGGGATGAAAATTCTGGCCACCCAGTCACAGGATCAGCCGTCCATGGCGGCGATTTATACCGTGAATAAAAACATCCGGATGGGTACGTTACTTGATCTGATTAAGGCGGCGTGGGCGCGTGATCATCAGCATATCCATGACCTGATTCCTGCTAGCATTCGTGAGCATTATCGGTTAATGACGGATGAACAGCTGGTCCATGGTATGCATTTTCCCGACACGCCGCAAGAAGCCAAGGCAGCGCGCCGAACCGGTGTTTTTCGCGAGTTTTTCCTGTTTCAACTGCAAATACAAGCGCTGAAACAGCTTAATACCAACAGTAGCAACGGTCTTGCCATTCCGTATGACAACCAGGCGTTGCGGGCACTGATTGCGACGCTGCCGTTTTCATTGACCAATGCGCAAAAACGGGTTGTGAATGAGATCTGTGCGGACATGCGCCGGCCCAATCATATGAATCGCCTGTTGCAAGGGGACGTGGGCAGCGGGAAAACGATTGTTGCAGCGATTGTCTTGTATGCGGCGGTTACAGCCGGCTATCAGGCTGCCTTGATGGTGCCGACTGAAGTACTAGCGGAGCAACATTCTGCCAAGTTGCAGAAACTGTTCGCTAATTTCCCGGTTAAGCTGGGGCTCTTGACGGGATCGACAACCGCAAAGAGACGGCGTGAACTGCTGACCGACCTGCGAATGGGCACACTTAATTTGATCATCGGTACCCATGCGCTGATTCAAAAAGGCGTCGATTTTAAAGCCTTGGGGTTGGTGGTTATCGATGAGCAGCATCGCTTTGGGGTCAATCAACGCAAGGTCCTTCAGGAAAAAGGCCAGAAGCCCGATTTGCTGTCTATGACCGCGACGCCGATTCCTAGAACTCTAGCGATTACGGCATACGGTGAAATGGACGTCTCCACCATTGATGAATTACCGGCAGGACGCAAGCCGATCACGACTACATGGCTGCGTAAGAACCAAGTCGGTCAGGTTTATCGGCTGATTCGCAGTCAGGTGCAGGCAGGAAGCCAGGTGTTTGCCATTACCCCGCTGATTGCGGAATCGGAAAAGATCGACTTGCAAAACGCCGAGCAGCTTTTTGCAGATATGCAGAAAGCAGTTGGCAATCTTGGACAGGTTGCGTTACTGCACGGCAAAATGAAGCCAGATGAAAAAGATCGAATCATGCGGGCGTTTAGTCAGGGTGACATTGCAGTGCTGGTGTCGACGACGGTCGTTGAAGTTGGGGTGGACGTCCCCAATGCGACGGTGATGGCCATTTTCGATGCCGATCGCTTCGGCCTATCGCAACTTCATCAGCTCCGTGGCCGCGTGGGTCGTGGCAGCAAAGCAGCGCAGTGTTTGTTAATTGCTGACCCTAAAAATGAGCAAGGCATCGCCCGCATGCAAATCATGACCAAAACCAATGACGGCTTCTTGTTAGCCCAAAAAGATTTGGAAATGCGCGGTTCGGGTGATATTTTTGGAGATAAGCAGTCAGGACTGCCAGAGTTTAAAGTGGCCGATCCTGTCGGGGATTTTCCAACTCTGGAAGCTGCCCAACAGATTGTGGCCCGGATTTTTAAAACTGATCCGCACTTGCTGGAACCTGAGCATCAACCGCTAGCCGCTTATCTGGCTGCTAGTCGGCAGATGAATGGCAGTTTGGATTAAATGCGAAAGGAACGAAGGATTTTATGAAAATTGCAATTGATGCAATGGGCGGTGACCACGCTCCGGAAGTTGTGATTGCCGGAACGGAAAAGGCGCGCGACCATGACGCAGATTTGGAATTTATCCTCTATGGGGATGAAGCCAAAATCAAACCTTTGATTCATAATCAGGATCGGCTGACGATCGTGCACACGGCCGAAAAGATTAACAGTGACGATGAACCGGTTCGGGCGATTCGGCGTAAGAAACAAGCTTCGATGGTATTGGCGGCGCAGGCAGTTAAACAAGGCGACGCGGCCGCAATGGTTTCACTAGGCTCCACCGGGGCGTTATTGGCAGCTGGCTTATTCATTATCGGCCGGATTAAGGCCATTGAACGGCCGGGTTTGTTGCCAACGTTGCCGACTGTTGACAGTAAGGGTTTTGTGATGTTAGATGTCGGTGCCAATGCGGAAAACCGTCCGTATCATTTGTTACAATACGCAATCATGGGTAGCTACTATGCTAAAGACGTTCGCGGCGTTGACAATCCACGCGTGGGCTTGCTTAACAACGGCACAGAAGCAAACAAAGGCGACAAGTTGCATCAAGAAGCGCATGATCTTTTGGCGGCTGCTCCTGGGATTAACTTCGTGGGAAACGTCGAGTCCAGTGATATTCTCAATGGACCTGCCGATGTGGTCGTCACTGACGGATTTACCGGCAACGCAACGTTAAAGGCAATTGAGGGTACTGTCCGCACTGTTATGCACATGTTAAAGGGTGCCATTTACGATGGCGGTGTTTCCGGGAAATTAGGTGGTCTGTTTTTGAAAAACAATCTCAAGTCGATGGCACAAACCTTCGATATTTCTTCATACGGTGGCGCGGTCTTGCTTGGGCTTAAAGCGCCGTTGGTCAAAGCTCACGGCGCGGCTGATGCTGACACGGTTTATTACACCTTGTTGCAGACAGCCAAAATGGTTAAAAATGGCACGGTAGCCAAAGTGGTGGATTATTTTGACGCTCACCCGGAAATTGCCGAAGCGAAAACCACTGATAAAGCCGTAGACAACGACGGCGGAAACAAGTAAACTAAATTGGCAGATGAATGGAGGAGCGGCATGAGTGAAGACGAAATTTATCAAAAGATCGCAGGCTTGATTCAGGACCATTTTCAGTTAAGTCCTGACAAAATCAGTCCAAGCTTGAATTTCAAGCAAGACCTTGATGCAGATTCGATTGACATTGTCGAATTTGTTTTGGAACTCGAAGATGCATTCGGCGCGGAAATTCCAGATGACGATGCGGAAAAGATCCAAACAGTTCAAGATGCGGTTGATTACATCAAAGCACATTAAAAATAGTGAATGCGTGAGCTGCCAGTGATGGCGGCTTTTTTATTTGTGAGCGCGAGCCGGCGCGGTTAGGAGCCGGAGTGTAAGTGGTCTTGGACGTGATGGCCCGGGCTTAGGCCATTGCGACCAAGATCCTTACATGCAGGCTCCTGCGCCGGGGAGTGCGTTATGGTGAGCGCGAGTCACTTTCGTTTTTACGAGCCGCACGCAGATAAAGGACGTTTTCTTCAAAACATCCACAATTTTTGATATGATCACCTTGCAACATCATGTTGAAGATGATCGGTTTTTCCTCAAAGTTCCCCGCCTTTGTGCATGACTAGTTGTTGGATTTTTTGTTTAATTTCGCGCTTCAATGGCGTTGGGACGCATTTTTGGCTTGCATAACCACTATAATTTCTTTATACTTAGAGACAATTATTTCAAAAATCTCATCTTGTTTTAATCTTGCGTCAAGGACGCAAAGGAGGAGTTCGTTTGGATAAACCTGAAGATTTGCTGCTAGATGTGCAACATCTGCACACCGGATTCAGACTTGGAGATGCTTTTTATGATGCTGTCGATGATGTCAGCATCACGTTACGAAAAGATGAGATTCTGGCGATTGTAGGTGAATCAGGCTCCGGCAAGAGTACTTTGGCAACCAGTATTATCGGTCTTCATGATCCGCGTAATACAAAAGTGACCGGTGATATCTTGTATAACAACCTGAATCTGGTCGGGTTAAATGAAACCCTGTTTGATCGGATTCGTGGTAAGGATATCGGGATGATTTTCCAGGATCCGTTAGCTGCGTTGAATCCGTTGATGCGGATTGGCGAGCAAATTGAAGAGACGCTGGTTTACCATACCAAGATGAACAAGGAAGAACGCGATAAACGGGTGCTGGAACTGCTGAATCAAGTCGGTATTCCCAATCCCGAACGGACGGCACGTTCTTACCCACATGAACTATCTGGCGGGATGCGGCAGCGGATTGTCATTGCGATTGCGATTGCCTGCAAACCACCGATTATCATTGCCGACGAACCAACTACCGCGTTGGATGTCACGATTCAGGCACAAATTCTGGATCTGTTGGAAGACATTCAGCGGGAAATGCATTCCGGCATTATTTTAATTACCCATGACCTTGGCGTTGTGGCCGAAACCGCTGATCGCGTGGCGGTGATGTATGCGGGACAGATTGTTGAAAGCGGCTCGGTGATGGATGTCTTCAAGCATCCGACTCACCCGTATACGCGCAGTCTGTTGCGCTCGATGCCGCAAGCCGACTCCGATGATGACGAGCTACACGTTATCCAAGGCGTAGTGCCGTCATTGAAGAATATGCAGATGGAAGGCTGCCGATTTGCTCCCCGAATTCCATGGATTCCGGCATCTGCTCACGAAGAGCATCCGACCATGCATGAAGTCGCACCTGATCATTTTGTTCAGTGCACGTGCTACAAAGACTTCTATTTCCCGGATGACGACCAAGCGGCTGAAAAAGGTGAGTAATTATGGCAATGATTGAAGTTAGAAATCTAAAAATACATTATCCCATTCGTTCCGGCTTCTTTAACCGGGTGACGGATCACGTGCTGGCAGTTGATGGGATCGATTTTGATATTGAACAAGGCGAAACATATGGCCTGATTGGCGAGTCCGGTTCAGGCAAATCGACAACCGGTAAAGCGATCGTTGGACTGGAGCCAGTGACGTCCGGCTCGATCATGTACAAGGGTCAGGACATCACCAAGCGCAGCGTTCGCAAGCACATGCAGTACAACAAGGATGTGCAGATGATTTTCCAGGATTCGCTATCTAGCTTGAATCCGCGTAAGCGCATTGAGGATATTATTGCAGAGCCAATTCGTAATTTTCAGAACCTGACCAAAGACGAAGAGCGTCATCGCGTTCAGGAACTACTGGATATCGTGGGGATGCCAAGTGATGCTTTGTACAAGTATCCACACGAATTTTCCGGCGGCCAGCGTCAGCGGATCGGGGTTGCCCGAGCCATGGCGACGAATCCTAAGTTGATTATCGCCGACGAACCCGTATCGGCACTGGATTTGTCCGTTCAAGCGCAAGTGTTGAACTTTATGAAACGCATTCAGGAAGAATACAACATTTCTTATCTGTTCATCTCACATGATCTGGGCGTTGTGAAACACATGTGTAAAAAGATGGCGATCATGCATCGTGGCCGTTTCGTTGAAATCGGAACGCGTGAAGATATTTATAATCATCCGCAACATATTTACACGCAACGGCTTTTATCCGCGATTCCTGATGTTAACCCCGATGATCGCGAGGAGAACAAAGAACATCGGCGCGAAGTCGAACGCGTTTTTAAAGAAGAAGAATCTAAATATTATTCCAAGGAAGGCCGCGTTTTGGATCTCCAGAAGATTTCCGATACACATTACGTTGCGCTGCCAGATTCAACAATGAAGGGAGTGCATGATTAATGTGGAAAACAATTCTACGCCGGATCTTAATCATGATCCCGCAATTGATTTTGCTGAGCGTCTTGGTTTTCGTCCTGTCAAAAATGATGCCCGGGGATCCGTTATCCGGTAATTTTCAACAAGGGCAAAGCGCAGCACAGATGGCGGCCTTACGTCAGCAGTATGGCTTGAATGATCCATGGTATATTCAATATTTCAAATGGGTTGGCAACATGTTCCACGGTGATTTGGGTCAGAGCTTCGTTTACAAACGGTCAGTAACCGGTCTGATCGGTGAACGGGCAGTGAACACATTCTGGCTGGCGTTGATGTCAACGGTGATTCTCTATGTTATCGCCATTCCAGCAGGTGTTATTGCTGGCCGATATGAAGGTAGTAAACGAGATTCTGCAATTTCGGTTGCATCCTTCATTTTGATGGCCGTACCACCATTTGTTTTCTATCTGTTAGGGCTCATTTTCTTCGGCTTCTTCTTACAATGGTTCCCAACCGGCGGGAGTGTGTCGTCAACGTATAATCCGGGAACACTGGGCTATGTCTGGGATCGGATCTATCATATGATTCTACCGGCGTTAGTGGCGGGGATTATCACGACGCCAAGTACGATTCAGTATCTGCGTACCGGGGTCATCGATAATACTCACCAGGACTTTGTTCGGACCGCTCGTTCTAAGGGTGTGCCGGCCCGCGTTATTTTTGATAAACATATTTTGCGTAATTCCTTATTGCCGATTGCAGCGTTCATGGGTAATCAAATTACCAGCCTGCTGGGCGGCTCCGTCATCTTGGAAACCGTCTTCAGTTATCCTGGAATGGGTCAACTCTTTGTTTCGTCGATGACCAGCCGTGATTATCCGGTGGTTATCTCGCTGGTGCTTTTGTTCGGCTTCCTGACGTTGCTTGGTAACTTACTGTCAGATATCATCATGAGTATCGTGGATCCGCGGATCCGGATCGAGTAGAAGGTGGGGAAAGTTTATGCAAAACAATGCAAATGAAGTGGCGGCTAACACCACAAAAATTGAACAATCACCTTCTAACTTCAAGGTGATTCTGAACGAATTCCGCAAAGACAAGGTTGCTGTGGTCTCACTATTCTTAGCGGTTGCGATTATCCTTGCTGCGTTTATTGGCTCAATGTTGTTCAACGTTGGCGGTGCAACGCAGGTTAATATCATGGATCGCTACACATCACCGGGTGTCAACGGGTATATTCTTGGGACTGATGAAGGCGGCCGGGATATGTTCAAATATTTGTTCTTTGCTGCCCGTAACTCAATTACTATCGGGATTTCGGTGGCGCTAATCATTGAGTTTGTCGGGGTTGTCCTTGGAACAATTTCTGGATACTTCGGTGGCTGGATTGATTCCGTGATTATGCGACTCGTTGATTTTTGGATGATCATCCCATCTTTGCTAGTGATTATCGTTCTAGTTACGATTGTGCCGCAATATAATGTGATCTCCATCATTCTTATCATGGCGGCTTTCTACTGGATGACCACCACGCGGCTGATGCGATCGTTAGTGCTGTCGGAAGCGCGCAGTGAGTACGTTATGGCTTCAAAGACTTCAGGGACCTCTAATTTTAAGATAATGTTCACCGGGGTCTTGCCTAATATCAGCTCATTGATCATTACGGATCTGACGCTGACGATTGCAAGTTCTATCGGGATCGAAACCGCCCTTTCCTTCTTAGGTTTTGGGCTACCGATGGAGACACCAAGTTTAGGGACGCTGATTGGCTACGCCTCAAACCCAGACTTGATTTTTAATCGCTGGTGGGTATGGTTTCCTGCTGTTTTAGTCTTGTTGACACTGTCACTCTCAATTAACTTTGTTGGCCAGGCTCTGCGGCGTGCGGCTGATTCACGGCAACGTCGAGGTTAAAGTTACGGTTTTTCTGAAAATTCATAAAGAGACACTCAGACTAATCTGGGTGCCTCTTTATTTTTGACGAAAAAAAGAAAAATTTGTGGCGAAATATTGGTCATTCCGCTCTAATTATGCTATCATTTAACTCACATGAAGCGTTGCTTCGCTTACATATTGCGATGACGGCGCGGAAGGGGGAAAAAGTATGAAAAAGCGTTCTGTGCTCGGAATGATCACGCTCGCTACCGCTTTATCCATCACCTTGGTAGCTTGTGGCAGTAAGAGTTCGAACTCCAGCTCAAGTACTTCCAATAAGAGTGTGAAGTTCCCGATTTCTTACAACAATACTGCAAAGGCAGTTAAAGGCGGCAATGTCAATGTAGCGGTGGTTGATGATTCACCATTTAAGGGGGTCTTCAACGAAGAACTTTATACCGATGCTTTTGACAACTATTATATGAGTCCCGCAGCTGAATCATTATTTGCTTACAATAGCAAATTTAAGTTTAATAATAGTGGTGCTGCGACTTTGAAACAGGATAACAACGCTAAGACAATTACGGTTACCATTAAACCAAACGTCAAATGGTCGGATGGTCAGCCAGTTGTTGCACGTGATCTGGTTTATGCCTATGAAATCATGGCGAACAAGGGTACAAAGAGTCAACGGTACACAGAGTCCCTTCAAAACATTGAAGGCCTAACTGAGTATCATGATGGCAAAGCTGATTCTATTTCAGGGTTGACGATGCCGAAGGGTGACAATGGGGATACGATGGTTATTCATTTCAAGCAAATGAAACCTTCGTTCAACACTTCAGGGAATGGGTATTTCCTTGAAAGTGCGGCTCCATATCATTATCTGCATGATATTGCCTTTGATAAACTTGAATCCAGCGATAAAGTTCGTAAACAGCCACTGTTCTTTGGCCCATATAAGATTAGTAAAGTTGTTGCTGGTCAAAGCGTCCAGTATACGCCGAACAAGTATTACTGGAGGGGCACACCAAAGCTAGATAAAATCACCTTTGAAAATGTTTCGTCTGCTTCTATTACTTCGGCCCTAAAGAATCATAAGTATGACTTAGTTTATAGCATGCCTGCAGACACATACAATGACTGGAAAAACATTTCGGGTTATGAGAACCTCGGCCATCAGTCACTTGCTTATAACTATCTTGGCTTTAAGTTAGGTAAGTGGGATGATAGCAAGAACGAAAATGTTTATAATCCAAAGGCAAAGATGGCGAATAAGAGTCTTCGTCAGGCTATGGGTTATGCACTGAACAATGATGAAGTGGCTTCTAAGTTTTACAATGGGACGCGGACGCGTGCGACAACTTTGATTCCACCTGTCTTTGGTAAAGATGTGCATGCCGATATCAATGGCTATGACTTGAATATCAAGAAAGCAAACAGCTTGCTTGATAAAGCGGGTTATAAGAAGGGCAAAGACGGCTATCGAACCGATCCTAATGGCAAGAAACTGACGATTAACTTTGCTACTATGGCTGGTGGTTCAACAGCACAACCATTGGCACAGGATTACATTCAGCAGTGGAAGAAGATTGGTTTGCGTGTTAAGTTAACCACCGGTCGTCCAATCGAATTCAACTCCTTCTACGACAAGATTCAAAAGGATGATAAGAGTGTCGATGTTTATGCGGCCGCTTGGAGTCTTTCGTCCGATCCTTCACCAATGGATCTGTTCTCAGCTAAAGCGCCGTTTAACTATACACGGTTTGTCTCTGCTGAGAATACCAAGCTGTTGAATGACATTGATGGTCAGAAAGCAATGAATCCGACATACCGTGCTAAAGCATTGAAGGCATGGCAGAAATATGCTAACGATGAAGCCTTTGCTATTCCAACACTTTATCGTCAAGAAATTTTCCCGGTTAATAAACGTGTGAAGAACGCTAGTGTTGATTATGCTTCGGCTAATAACTTGAACTGGTACAAGCTAGCTGTTACAAGCAACAGCACCGCCAAGAAGTAGTCGAAACTCAATTACCCCTAAAAGGCATCTGCAATCGCAGGTGTCTTTTTTGGTGCGCTCTTGTATAATTAGAAGGTGATAAAAAGGAGGGCTCTTCATGGTTGCCTCAGAGTTTGTGAGTGAATTGCGTCAGCGTTATGGGATTGAATTTCACGATCTCAGTCTATTGGATGAAGCCTTCACGCATTCCTCGTATGTTAATGAACACAAAGAATTAGGGTTAAAAGATAACGAGCGACTTGAATTTCTTGGTGACGCGGTGCTTGAACTGACCGTTTCTGACTATCTGTATCGTAAGTTTCCGGATAAGCCGGAAGGTGATTTGACCCGTATCCGTGCTGCCGCGGTTCAAACTGCAGCCTTTTCGGCGTTTTCAAAAGAGGCGCATTTTGATCGCTATATTAAGCTGGGAAAAGGTGAAGAAAAAGCCGGTGCCCGCAAGCGATTGACGTTGCTGGAAGACTTGTTTGAAGCATTTAACGGTGCCTTGTACTTGGATCAAGGCCGTAAAGCCAATATCAAATTTGCCGAACAGATCATTTTTCCTAAGATTGATGCCGGTGAGTTTTCGGCTAACCAGGATCATAAAACTGCCTTGCAGGAAACCTTGCAGCAAAATGGTGATGTGGCGATTGTGTATCACCTCCTGGATGAAAAGGGCCCTGCTCATGAACGCCAATTTCACGTTGATGTTGAAGTTGAAGGCCGAGTATTAGGGACCGGATTCGGTAAGAATAAAAAAGCGGCCGAGCAAGCTGCAGCCAAGGCGGCTTTAGCCCGCTTGAAAAAGTAAGAACTAGAATGGGGTCATCATGGAATTAAAGCGTTTGATCATTAATGGCTTCAAATCATTTGCAGATAAAACCGAAATTGATTTTGTGTCTGGTCTGACTGGGATTGTTGGACCAAATGGTAGTGGGAAAAGTAACATCACCGAGGCGATTCGCTGGGCATTGGGCGAGCAAAGTGCCAAAAGCTTGCGCGGCGAGCGAATGGGTGATGTTATCTTTGCAGGTACGGACAGCCGGCCTGCTTTGAATCGCGCGGCGGTTACCATGACCTTCGATAACAGCGACGGGTATCTCAAAAATCAGCCAGCCGAAGTTTCGGTGACGCGCCGATTGTATCGCGATGGCACCTCCGAGTTTCTGCTCAATAATCAAGATGTTCGGTTAAAGGATATTGTTGATCTGTTCATGGATTCCGGCTTGGGACGTGAGAGCTTTTCGTTTATCTCGCAAGGCCGGGTTGAAGCGATTTTTAATAGCAAACCAGAGGAACGCCGGGGCATCATCGAAGAAGCCGCTGGCGTTTATAAATATAAGCAACAGAAAACCAAAGCTGAGCGCGAGTTGGCTAACAATGACGATAATCTGGCGCGGATTAACGACATTATTGTCGAGTTGAAGCATCAGGTTGAACCACTGCGAGAGCAAGCTTCACTGGCCAAGGATTATCAGCAGCAAACCGCGGACTATCAAAAGATTCACCAAACACTTTTGGCGCTGGAAATCGAACAACTGGCGGCGGAGCAGGAGAAGACCCAAGGCGAAGCCAAAGTGACCAAGGCGACCATTGCGGCGCTGACGGCAAAGGTTAAGGATCTGGAAAATCAGTCCGAGCAGTTGAGCGCAATTGATCATCAGCATGAGGAACGATTGAATCAGCTCAATGACCAAGTCTTGAGTCGTTCGATGAAGCTGGAAAGTCTTAGCGGTGAAGCGAACCTCTCTAGCGAACGCTCGGCTAATGCGGCGACAACACTGGCTGATTTAAAAGATCGGTTGACCCACGCTCAGCAGGCGCTAGCAGAGGCAAACCAGCGACTGGCCGACTTAACCAAGCAGCTTGATGCCTCCCAGAAAAAGCAGCAAGACCTCAAGGAACAGTTGGCCCAACAAAAACAAGCCAGCCAAGATCCGGCTGCTTTGAATCGCCAGTTGGAGTCCGTCCAGAATCACTACATTGATCTGTTGAAAGCCCAAGCTGACAATAAAAATGCCCAGGCAGCCTTACAAAAAGACCAGCAACTCGCGGCGAGTCAAAACGCGGCTCATGATCGGCGCATCTATGAACTGAGCAAGCAGGCGCAGGATCAGGAGGCCAAGGTCAATACGCTGCTAAGTCAGCAGCAAAAGTTACAGGCCAAAGCCGAAACGCAACAAACTGCCGTTGAAGAAGCTAAAACCAAGTTGAATCAGCTGCAACAAAACCGCACTGCCCAACAACAAACTTATCAAGACGAAATGGCGACTTATCAACGCGCACGCGCACGGTATGAGACGCTTTCTGAATTGAATGAAGACTATGCGGGCTTTTATAACGGCGTTCGGGTTGTGCTGAAGCATAAAGCAACCTTGCCGGGTGTGATTGGTGCGGTGGCTGAATTGTTGGAAGTACCGACTGCTTACCAGCAGGCGTTTGATTTGGCGTTAGGTAGCAATCTACAGGCCATTGTCACCCGCGATGAAGCAGCAGCCCAACGTGCCATCAGCCTGTTAAAGCAACAGCGGGCTGGGCGGGCGACTTTTCTACCGGCTGCTGTGATGCGGCCACGTGAGCTGCCGAGTGCGGTTTTGCAACTTGTCAAAGGCGCAGATGGCTTTTTAGGCACGGGTCTGCAGCTTGCCCAATATCCGGCTGATCTAAAGTCCGTGATGGCTAATCTGCTAGGCAGTGTCTTGATTGTTGATACCCTACCGCACGCGATTACCATTGCCAACACCACCCATCACCGATATCGCATTGTGACCACGGCTGGGGATATTTTAAATCCAGGTGGTTCACTGACAGGCGGCCAGGTCAAGCAAGGTCGGCAAGCCTCACCACTGGCCCGCAACCAGGAAGCCCGCCACCTCAAAACCCAACTGCAGGGACTAGTCGAAGATCTGAAAAAGAAGCAAACCGCCTTGACCGAACTGACTACGCAGGAGAATGCCGCTCAAACCGCCTGGCAGGACGCTCAGGCGCAGTCTCAGGCGTTAGCGGCTGATCTAACGGCCATTACCAGTCAACACACTGCGCAGGCAGAGACGTTGCGACAGGCGCAGCGACAGTTGGCGGCCGCACAACAAGCCAACACGGCTCAGGCTGATTTAAGTACCAAAATGACCGAGCTTCATCAAGCGGGTAAAAAAATCGCTCGGGACATCGAAGACGCTCAGTCAGAAATTGAACAACTGAAAGCTGCCGCTGCCGCTGCGGCCGATTCCCGGTCGAAGCAAGCAGCAGCCGAAAATGCGTTGAAGACGAAGCTGGCCGTGGTGACCAATGACTTGCAGACGCTGCATGATCAGCATCAGCAATGGCAAACGCAGGCCAGGGATGCAAATGAACAAATTACTGAACTCCAGCAACGCATTGAGCACATTACGGCCACGGCTAAGGAAACGGCGGCTGAAAAAGCCAGTCGTACAGCTACGATTGCCAAGTTACAAGAGGAACTGAAGCAGCTGAAGGCCGAGCAAACCAAAGTGACTCAAACCAAGGCGGCCAATCGTGGCAAGTTAAGCGAGATTTCTGCCAGAATTACAACGACCTATGAACAACAGCATCAGGCGATGGCGACCTCCGAACAACAGGCGGTGGCCCTTAACCGGGTGAAGTTGGGCCTGGATGCTCGTCTGAACACGTTAGCCGAGGATTATCAGCTCACTTACGAAGCGGCCAAAGCTGCCGTGGCGCCGGATCACGCGCCGATTCCCGAATTAAAGAGCAAGTTAAAGCTCTTGAAACGCGGGATCGATGAACTAGGACCGGTTAATCTGAATGCGATCGAGCAGTTCAAAGAAGTCAATCAGCGCTACGAGTTTCTCACCAAGCAGCAAGACGATCTTTTGGCCGCTAAACAGCAGCTTGAAGAGACAATGCACGAATTGGATGAAACCGTTAAAACACGATTCAGAAATATGTTTGACCAGACGAATAGTGCGTTTGAGGCGATTTTCCCGCAAATGTTTGGCGGTGGGCATGCCCATCTCAGCTTGACTGATCCAGATGATCTGTTGGCAACCGGGATCGAGATTTCCGCACAACCGCCTGGCAAGAAGTTGACGCGACTGTCATTGCTGTCAGGTGGCGAACGGGCGTTAACCGCGATTGTTCTGCTTTTCGCGATTCTAAAAGTCCGTCCGGTGCCATTTTCGATTTTGGATGAAGTTGAGGCGTCACTGGATGATGTCAACGTTAACCGGTTTGGCGAGTTCTTACGCCATTATGCCAGTGCGACGCAATTTATTGTGATCACGCACCGCCACGGCACGATGGTTGCAGCCAATGTCTTGTACGGGGTGACCATGCAGGAATCCGGTGTGAGTCGGATTATGGCAGTCAGTCTGGATCAATCACAGAAAGAGGCGACAAGTTAATGGGACTTTTTGATGCGATTAAAAAGGCGTTCACCGGCGAAGAGCCGGAAACGCCTGAAGAAAATAAATATGACGAAGGTCTTGAGAAAAGCCGCAGCAGTTTTGGCGAAAAGCTTAATGCGTTATTTGCCAATTTTCGGACGGTGGATGAAGACTTTTTCGATGATCTTGAAGAGATGCTTATCGAATCCGATGTTGGTTTTGAAACAGCGGTTCGGTTGAGCGATGAATTGCGCGAAGAGGTTAAGCTTAAAAATGCGAAGGATCCCAAGGCCGTTTCGCGGGTTATCGTTGAGAAGCTGGTAGATATGTATGGTGAGGCCGGCAAGGGTGAGGATAATCAACTCCACTTTGCCGAAGAAGGGCCAACTGTCTTTCTGTTTGTGGGTGTTAACGGCGCCGGTAAAACGACCACAGTCGGCAAGCTGGCGCATCAGCTCAAAGAAGAAGGCAAGCGTGTCTTGTTAGTGGCAGCTGATACCTTCCGTGCCGGCGCTATTCAGCAATTGCAAGAATGGGGCCGCCGCGTTGATGTACCAGTGGTGGCCACGAAAGAAGGCGGCGACCCCGCAGCCGTTGTTTTTGATGGCGTTAAGCGTGCAAAAGAAGAAGGCTACGATGTAGTGTTGGTCGACACCGCTGGCCGCTTGCAAAATAAAGTCAACCTGATGAACGAGTTGAACAAGATTAAACGCGTGATCGTCCGCGAATTGCCGGATGCGCCGCAAGAAGTCTTGTTAGTGCTGGATGCCACGACCGGCCAGAATGCGCTGAATCAGGCGAAAGAGTTTAACCAGACGACCCAAATTACCGGCATTGTGCTAACCAAGCTGGACGGTTCTGGCAAAGGCGGCATTGTCTTGGCAATCCGCAATGAGCTGCATGTACCGGTCAAGTTAGTGGGGCTGGGCGAAAAAATGGATGACTTGCAGGCATTTGATCCGACGAAGTTTGTGACCGGCTTGTTTAAGGGCTTGATTGAAGTCAAAGCCTAAGTCTAAGTCAAGGCAATCAAAAGAACAGAAAAAAGCGCTGCACCTGTTCGTTCAAGTGCAACGCTTTTTTATATGAGCGTGAGCCGGCGCGCTTAGGAGTCGGAGTGTAAGTGGCCTTGGGCGTGATGGCGAACTTTGCCATTGCGACCGAGGTCCTTACACGCAGACTCCTGCTCCGGCGAACGCGTCAAGGTGCGTCAATCCGGCGCGTTGATGATTTAGGCTGTCTGGACTTTCTTTTCCCGGCCAAAAATGACTTGTAAGATAACCAAGACAAGGTAGCCGATTAGCAGGTAAGTGAACCATGCGGATGGTTGGACTTTACTTGCAAACCAGTATTGTTGCCATGCGGTATTACTCATGATCCACGCAAATAGCCAGCCTAAAAGACCGAAGATGGTGTTGATAATAGCAAAGAACCATAAATTGCCGTTTTCATGGTTGCTCAGGTAAACACATGAGAAAACCAAACTCCACAATCCCCAAGCAGCAAGGACAGCAAACACGGCCCAGTAAATAAAGGTTGCGACCATATTCTTCCCTCCAATTTTTCACATGTTCAGTGTACCACGAAATGAGGCAAAACCGGAAATGTGAATCCGCTTTCGTCGATCCGTCCTGTTAGAGAACAGACAATGTGCGAATGTAGCTCTATATCTACACAAGTTGGACATATTCTTTAATCAACGTCACTTTATCTTGGTCGCTACGATGATACACCAGCTCTTGCGCTAGTGCGATCGCCAGAAAGTGATAGTCGTTCTCATCAAGCAGATGGATAGTAGCGTCAACTAAATCATCAGTAGTTTTAAAACCAGCTGCTGTCATTTTTAGGTCCGTTTTTGGCATGTGAAATCTTGTCCTTTCCTAAATGACGATAAGGCGGTTGTAACCGATTACATTTTAAATGCTTAATGAACGCTCGTCTAGCTTGCCGTTTTTTATAAACGTGATGGACCGTGAGATGCGCTGACTATTTTCCGGTGACAATTGACCATTTCTAACGATACCGGTATCCTTATACAAGGACCATGTTCAAGCGGCCGGAGAACTGATGTACCGGCAATCATGGGATTAAGGGAATGACATGATGGAAATCGAAAAAAATTATCGCATGAACTCATTGTTTGAGTTTTATGGCCCGTTATTAACGGATAAACAACATGCGTATTTGGCTTTGTATTACGGTGATGATTATTCGCTGGGTGAAATTGCGACTGAATTTAACGTGTCGCGCCAGGCGGTTTACGACAATATTCGGCGAACCGAAGCTAGCTTGGAAGAATATGAAAAGAAGCTGCATCTTTTTGCCAACTACCAAGCGCAAAATGAGGCAGTGGATGCACTTGTGGGGTATGTCCGCACCCATTACCCGGACGACAAGGCTTTGAGCACATTATTAGAACGAGTCGCGGATCAAACCGCGAAATAGCAGGGGGATACTATGGCATTTGAAGGATTATCGGAACGGTTACAAAAAGCCTTTAGCGGATTACGGCGTAAAGGTAAGGTCAGTGAAAGCGACGTTCGCGAAGCCATGCGAGAGATTCGGCTGGCGCTGCTGGAAGCCGATGTCAATTTTGATGTGGTTAAGACCTTCATCAAAAACGTTCGCACTAAAGCAGTCGGCACAGAAGTACTCGAAAGCCTGACCCCCGCCCAACAAATCATTAAGATTGTCAATGACGAGTTAGTCAAAACCATGGGCGAGGCAGCGGTGCCGCTGAACAAGGCGCCGCATATTCCAACTGTCATTATGATGGCCGGGTTGCAAGGGGCCGGGAAAACTACAACGGTCGGTAAGCTGGCCAAGTATTTGATGGACAACGAGAAGGCGCGGCCTTTGCTGATCGCGGCCGACGTTTATCGACCGGCAGCGATTGATCAGCTGCAAACCATCGGCAAGCAGCTGAATGTGCCGGTATTTGAGATGGGCACCGATACCGATCCGGTTGAAATTGTGCGGCAAGGCTTGGCCACCGCCAAAGAAAACAAGAACGATTACGTCCTCATTGATACGGCTGGCCGCTTGCAGATTGATGAAAAGCTCATGAACGAGCTTAAGAATATCAAAGCACTGGCGCATCCGAATGATATTTTACTGGTCGTGGATGCCATGACCGGTCAAGCGGCAGTTGATGTTGCCAAAGGCTTCAACGAACAGCTGGATATTACCGGCGTTGTTTTGACGAAGTTGGATGGCGATACCCGTGGTGGGGCAGCGCTTTCGATTCGGGCGGTCACCGGCAAGCCGATCAAGTTCATCGGTCAAGGCGAAAAGATGGACGCCTTGGATGTCTTTTATCCGGACCGGATGGCCAATCGGATTCTTGGCATGGGTGACATGCTGACGCTGATTGACAAAGCCCAAAAGAACTATGATGAAAAGCAAGCTCAGGAAGTCGCTGAAAAGATCCGTGAGAATTCGTTTGATTTTAACGATTTTCTCGATCAGATGGACCAAATTAGCAAAATGGGGCCGCTTGAGGACATCATGAAGATGATTCCCGGGATGGCGAATAATAAGGCGTTGGCAAATGTCAAAATGGACCCTAAGGACATTGCCCACATGAAGGCCATTGTTTATTCGATGACCCCGCAAGAACGGGAAAATCCGGATTTGTTGAATCCGAGTCGGCGGCGGCGGATCGCCGGTGGTTCCGGACGGCCGGTTGTTGAAGTCAATCGCATGATTAAACAGTTCAACCAAAGTAAACAAATGATGAACCAGATGAGCAAAGGCAATATGAAAGGCCTTGACGGGCTCATGGGTGGCGGTGTTTCCGGCAAGCTAGGAAAAATGGCGATGAACTCCATGGTTCGTAAGCAAAAGCGCAATAAGAAGAAGCGGCTTAAAAAGGCCAAGCGATTCCATTCATAAGCCGAACAATTTTTCGTGTAAAGAAAAAAGGCTTTACAGCTTAAATTTTTTTTGCTATGCTATCAAGGTTGATAAATGAGCAGGAGGTGGACTTAGTGGCAGTTAAAATTCGTTTAAAGCGGATGGGTTCAAAGCGTAAGCCTTTCTACCGGATCGTTGTAGCAGACTCACGCTCGCCGCGTGACGGTCGTTTCATCGAAGCCGTGGGCTATTACAACCCGTTGACTAATCCAGTCGATTTAAAGTTAAATGAAGAAGATATTTTGCATTGGCTTCAAAAAGGCGCACAACCTTCAGATACTGTACGTAACTTGCTTGGCAGCAAGGGCATCATGCAGAAGTATCATGAAGCGCGCTTTGCTAAGAAATAAAGGCGGTCTTAAATGGTGGATATCGGTAGTTTGATCAAAGCCATTGTTACCCCGCTGGTTACCAAGCCAGAAGCCGTAAAGGTGACGGCGCATGAAACAGGCGAGTATATGGCCTTTGATCTGGCTGTTGCGCCTGAAGATGTCGGCCGCGTGATCGGCAAACAGGGCCGGGTTGCCCAGGCAATCCGAACCATTGTATACAGTGTTAAAAGCCCGTACTATAAGCGGGTGCGGCTCAATATTTTGGATGCGCCGCATACAAAATAAAAAGGCTGGCGCATACCGCGTCGGTCTTTTTATTTTGACATGACTGGTGGAGACATAAGGAGGAAATGTATGCCCGAGTATTATGATATTGGCACGATTGTGAATACCCATGGCATCCGCGGTGAAGTTCGCGTACTTGTGACGACAGATTTTCCGGAACAGCGGTTTCAGGTGGGGAAGACGGTCTATGTTGCGACTTCGCCCAAAACGGCGCTGACGATTCAATCGGTTCGCGAACATAAAGGCCTCACAATGCTGACGTTTAAAGGCTATACGGATATTAACCAGGTTTTACCGTTCAAAGGGAAAAAACTGCAGGTCACGGATGCTGCCTTACAGCCGCTTGAAGCCGGTAGCTATTATTATAAAGATATTATCGGCTTGACGGTGATTGATGAGCATGGTCAGACACTCGGCAAAGTCAGTGAGATTCTCAGCCCCGGTCCTAATGATGTCTGGGTAATTCCCCGCGCCGGTAAAAGTGAGATTTTGTTGCCGTTTTTAAAGTCTGTGGTACAGTCGATTGATCTGGAACGCAAGGAAGCGCACGTCATCGTGCCGGAAGGGTTGATTGACGATGCAGATTGATGTTTTAAGCTTGTTTCCAAATATGTTTGAGCCATTGCGCGAAAGCATGATCGGGAAGGCGCTTGAACGCCACTTGCTTAACTTTGATGTGGTTGATTATCGCAGTTATAGCCATGACAAACACCATCACGTTGATGACACGCCTTATGGTGGCGGTGCTGGTATGTTGCTCAAGCCGGAACCGCTGTTTGAGGCTATGGATGGGGTCAATCAACGCCATCCGGGGCCAAAACGGGTTATTTTGATGGATCCGGCAGGCAAAAAGTTCGACCAACAAGCCGCGCGGGAACTCTCGCAAGAACGCCACCTGGTCTTCATTTGTGGGCATTACGAAGGCTATGACGAGCGGATTCGGACACTGGTCACCGATGAATATTCCCTTGGCGACTATGTCCTAACCGGTGGCGAACTGCCGGCAATGGTCATGATTGATGCGATTGTCCGGCTTTTGCCTGGCGTTTTGGGTAATGACGAAAGTGCCCACACTGACAGCTTTGAAAATGGCCTCCTCGAGTACCCGCAATACACCCGCCCGCCTGAATATCGCGGTATGCAGGTGCCAGAAGTGCTTCAAAATGGCAACCATCAGCTGATTGCCCGTTGGCGGTTAAAGGAAAGTCTGCGCCGAACCTATCTGCGGCGGCCGGATTTGCTTGAGCGGGTCGAACTTGATGATGCTGCCAAAAAACTGTTACGCGAGGTTAAAACAGAAGAGGCCACAAAAGCAGCAGAAAGACGATTGAACGCTTTCGAACAGAACAAAGAGGATACCGATTAAGCATAAAGCGCGAAATGATAGGACGTTTTTGGCGGAATCTGTATTGTTGTGTCGGTGCATAGTGGCTGCCAATCTTGTAAAGAATTTTATCTTTACACGCATCACCGGACATGCTAAACTTATTGATTGTGATACGTCACATATCAACGGCATTCCGCTGTTCGGGATGATTATGAATGTCGGCAAAGGAGAAAGACCAATGAACCCATTGATTCAAGAAATTACCAAGAAACAGTTACGCGACGATATTCCTGACTTCCGTGCAGGTGATAACGTCCGCGTCCACGCCAAGATCGTTGAAGGCGAACGCGAACGTATTCAGCTCTTTGAAGGCGTTGTAATCAAACGCCGCGGTGTTGGCATTTCCGCTACCTACACTGTTCGTAAAATCTCAAACGGTGTCGGTGTGGAACGGACATTCCCATTACACTCCCCACGGGTCGAAAAGATTGAAGTCACCCGTCACGGCCAAGTTCGTCGGGCAAAACTCTACTACCTACGCGCACTCCGCGGCAAAGCAGCACGTATCCGCGAAAAGCGTCGTTAATCTTGGAAAAGGCCGGAAACGGTCTTTTTTTGTTTGAGCGCGAGCCAGCCCGGTTAGAAACCGGAGTGTAAGTGGCCTTGGTCGTGATGGCTGGGCTTTGGCCATTGCGACCAAGGTCCTTACATGCAGGTTTCTGGGCTGGCGAGCGCGTTATGGAAGTTGACGGGGATTCCCAAAATGGCTGGGCTTTGGCCATTTTGGGCTAGAGGTCCTTACACGCAGACTTCTGCGCCAGTGAACGCGCTATGGGAGTTAACGGGGATTCTAGCTCACGCCACCACCGCGCCACGACAGACTCGAGGTGAAGGCTCATGAACGATCAGTTGATTTATGTTGTCTACTACGCGGACCGCTTGGCACCTATCGAGTTGCTCAAAGCCTTCTCTTCTCGGCGCCGTGCCGCAGAATATGTTGCGATGTTACAAAATGCGCCGTATCCTGATCATGAAGCCGCAAATTATCACTACCACGCGGTTCAACTAAATTAAGTGATGCTAGTAAAACTTAGGGGGCAACATGATGGCACAACAACCACAAGAACGACTGGATCGGATCAATGAATTAGCCAAGAAAGATCGCAGCGTAGGGTTGACACCTGAGGAAAAAATCGAACGTCAACAGCTACGTGAAGCTTATTTAAAAGATTTTCGTGCCGGTTTACGCGATCAAATCGAGCACACGCAGGTTTTTGATAAAAAAGGACATGAAATAACCAGCAAGAAAGTCCAAAAAATTCAGCGCGAACATGGTTGGCGAAAAGATTAGTCTTTTCAACAACAAAGCGCTTTAGTACAATGAGAAATGAAACTTGAAGGAGGCCGCACATTGCTAATCACAATACTTGTGGGGATCATTGCGTTACTGGTCGGCTTAGCAGGCGGGTTCTTCGGCGCACGGGCATATATGAAAAAGTATTTTCAAGACAATCCGCCTGTGAACGAAGACATGCTGCGCACCATGATGATGCAAATGGGGCAAAAGCCATCTGCTAAGAAACTGAACCAAATGATGGCGCAAATGAAACAAGCCCAACGTAATGCTAAGTAATTGCTAAGAAAACGCGGTGACAGAGATCTTTTCTGTCATCGCGTTTTCGCGTCCTAACGATGTTTGTGCTATCATGAGAGAATATTCATAACTAACGGCGCTTATGAGAAAACATAAGTCATTTATTTCATAAAGCAAAAAGCCTGTTTCTGAACGCGCGAATCAGGCTGGCAATTTAAGGAGCATGGTTGTGGGAATTTTTAGAAAATTAGGGTGGTATTTCAAACAGGAGTGGCGGCGTTACCTGTTAGGTGTGACTTTTTTACTATTAGTCGCGTTGGTTAATTTAATTCCGCCAAAGGTCATCGGCGATCTGGTTGACGCGATGAGTAAATCACGGCTGACAGGCAATTATCTTGCCCTTATGCTGGGGCTGCTGCTGTTCTCCGGGATTGCGCAATATCTCTTCCGTTATGGGTGGCGTAATGCAATCTGGGGCGGTGCCGCCAAGTTGGAGCGCACGTTGCGGACCCGTTTATTTTGGCATTTTATGAAAATGGACGCGACTTTTTATCAAAAACATCGCACTGGGGATTTGATGGCACATGCTACCAATGATTTAAACGCGGTGCAAAACGTGGCTGGTGCCGGAATTTTGACCTTATTTGATTCGTTCATTACCGGAGGCACGACCATTATCGCGATGATTTTGGTCGTTGATTGGCGCCTGACGATTGTGGCGATTTTGCCGATGCCTCTGCTTGCGGTGATGGCGCGTAAGTTAGGCACCAGACTGCATGCGGCGTTTTCCGAGTCGCAGGCGGCATTTTCGCGGTTGAATGATAAAACGCAGGAAAGTGTTAGCGGCATCAAAGTGATCAAGACATTTGGCCAGGAAGCAGAGGATACCGCCGACTTTAACCGGATTGTCGATCGAACCGTGCAGATTAATCGCCGGGTTAATTTTATTGATGCATTATTTGATCCGACGACTAGTCTGATTATGGGGCTTACTTATGTCATTACGATCATTTACGGCGGCTGGCAAGTGGTGCACGGGCAAATTTCAATTGGCCAGTTAGTTTCATTTGTGACCTATGTTTCGGCGTTAGTCTGGCCTATGTTTGCGATTGGCCGCCTGTTTAACATTCTTGAACGTGGGAATGCCAGCTATGATCGGGTCAACGAACTGCTTCAGGAACGCTCGACAATTCTCGAAGCCAAAGACGCGATTACCACGCCAGCGCATGGTAATATCCGGTATCAGATCAACAAGTTTAGTTATCCCAACGATCAGCAGGTGGCCTTGAGTCGGGTCCATTTTACTTTGTTGGAAGGCAACACGCTCGGGATTGTCGGGAAGGTCGGCGCCGGCAAGAGTACGATTTTCAAACTTCTGTTGCGTGAATTCGATAATTACGATGGGTTCATTGAATTCGGCGGTCATAACATCAAAGATTATTCGCTGGATGCCTTGCTTGATTCGATCGGCTATGTCCCGCAGGATAATTTTCTGTTTTCAACCACGGTCACGGACAACATTCGCTTCTCTGCCTTTGAAAAGGGCCAGCAGGACGTGGAAAATGCTGCCAGGGAAAGTGCGGTGCATGATGATATCAGAAAATTCACGGCGGGTTATGAAACGTTAGTCGGCGAAAAAGGCGTCAGCTTATCTGGCGGACAGAAACAACGCTTGGCCATCGCCCGGGCAGTGATCAATGCGCCTGAATTGTTGATCCTGGATGATGCCTTGTCAGCAGTGGATGCGAAAACCGAAGAAGAAATTCTGACCAACATGAAACGTGATCGCGCCCATAAAACAACGATCATTGCCGCTCACCGTTTGAGTTCGGTGATGCACGCCGACGAAATCATTGTGCTCGAAAACGGTCAGGTCATTGAGCGTGGCACCCATGCACAATTATTGGCTAAGCATGGTTGGTATGCCGAAATGTGGGCAAAGCAGGAAATGGAAGCTGCGGAAGAAGGTGACGTACGTGGCAAGTAAGGGTTATGAAAGTGCATGGTCTAAAAGTATCCCGGTGCGGCAACAGATTAAAATTATGCGTCGGCTCATGGGGTTTACCCGACCGTATAAGCGCCAATTCATCGGTGCGATTGTTGCTGCGGCGTTATTGGCAGGCATGAACGTCTTGCTGCCTAAGATTCTGCAGATTTTTATGGATCGGTATTTGGCGAATCAAAGTGCAACCGTCAAGATCTTG
Source organism: Lacticaseibacillus zeae DSM 20178 = KCTC 3804 (assembly GCF_000260435.1). Classification (GTDB taxonomy): domain Bacteria; phylum Bacillota; class Bacilli; order Lactobacillales; family Lactobacillaceae; genus Lacticaseibacillus; species Lacticaseibacillus zeae. Next base: position 105,205 of record NZ_BACQ01000007.1, read on the forward strand.
CTGTTGTTTGCGGTTTTATATGCATTTGGCACCTTGGTCAAAGCCGTCTTTCAGTTCTTCCAGACCTTTTTATTCAACATGGGCGCTGAACGCGGACTTGAAGATGCACGGCGGCAGTTGTTTGCCAAACTGCACACACTTGGCATGCGGTATTTTGATCAGACACCGGCTGGCTCGATTGTCTCGCGGGTCACGAATGATACCATGACCTTTTCTGATTTCTGGAACGTTATTTTGGCGGTCATTGTCGGTTTGTTCTCGGTCATCAGTAGCTTTGCTGTCATGTTTGCGGCTAATCCTAAAATTGCCTTGTTGGTGGCGGCGTTCTTACCTATTTTGCTAGTGGTCGTCTGGTATTACAGCACATACAGTTCCAAAGTTTATCGGCACATGCGCGAAAAGCTTTCCGAGTTGAATACCCAGCTAAATGAGTCGATTGAAGGCATCAGCATTATTCAGCAATTTCGGCAGGAGAATCGGATCAGCCGTGAGTTTGAGGCAACTAATCAGGAATACCTGGATGCTCGTAAGGCCATGATTCGAGTGAACTCCTTGCTGCTGTCGTCTGTGATCAACTTGTTATATTCATTCGCATTGATTGCGGTTTTGTGGACGTTCGGGCTGATTTCCATGCATAGTTACGTCGAAGCAGGTTTGGTATACGCATTCACCACGTATACTGCCAATTTCTTCAATCCGATGGTGAACATGATGGATAATCTCTCGTTTCTACAAGACGGGGTGGTTGCCGGCAGCCGAATTTTCCGGATTTTGGACAGCAAAGAATACGCGCCTGCACAGCACCCTAATGCCCATGCGGTGATTCAGCAAGGGAAAATCGAATTCCGTCACGTTAGTTTTGCTTATGATGGTAAGCACGATATTCTGCATGATATCAGTTTTGTCGCCAACCCCGGTGAGACGGTGGCATTAGTCGGGCATACCGGATCGGGTAAAAGTTCGATTATCAATGTCATGATGCGCTTTTACGAGTTTGGCAAAGGGCAGATTTTGATTGATGATGTCGACATTCGTGATTACCCGATGGAAGAATTGCGGAAGAAGTTAGGTTTGGTACTGCAGGATTCCTTCATGTTTTATGGGGATATCAGTAGCAATATTCGCTTGTTCAATGATCAGATTACGGATCAGCAGGTTCAGCAAGCGGCAGAATTCGTTCAGGCGGATCGCTTCATCAACAAATTACCGGATCGTTATCATGCCAAGGTTATTGAAGGCGGGAGCGAGTTTTCTAGCGGCGAACGGCAGCTCATTTCATTCGCCCGCACGGTTGTGACGAATCCCAAGATTCTCGTTTTGGATGAGGCAACTGCGAATATCGACACGGAGACCGAGTCAGTGATTCAGGAGGGCTTGCGGCGTATTCGGCAGGGACGGACAACGATCGCCATTGCCCATCGCCTTTCGACTATTCAGGATGCCAACCTTATTTTGGTGCTGAATGCCGGGCGAATTGTCGAACGTGGGACGCATGAATCCTTATTGGCTAAACATGGTCGCTATTATGAAATGTATCATCTGCAAGTCGGTGACAGTGGAGCTGAATCCACTGATAAATGATGGTTATCCGAAAATTTGGTGTAAAAAAGAACATCCGCTGCTTGGTGAGTGGGCATCACATGCCACGCCAAACAGGGGATGTTTTATTTTTTTGATTTTTCCGCGTGCACAGCCTTGTCGGTTTCATCCTGACTGGCTTTAAGTAGTTCAAGCTGTTGCCGGGTTTCCGTCAACTGGTTGACCATTTCGCCCATAACCTCAACTGTCAGGCGCTGACTTTCAAATAAGTTCGGGTTATCATCGGCAATGATGTGATCCAATTTGGAATGAAGTAAGCGAATCTCTTCTTCCGACTTAAGGTTAACATGATAGTCATTCTTGGCTTCAAGTCGATCATACTCAGCCGCGCGGTTCTGGCTCATCATGATTAATGGCGCTTGCAACGCTGCTACCATACTCAAAAAGAGGTTTAATAAAATGAACGGGAACGGATCAAACTTGTGACCAAAGATGCCCACGGTGTTGAGAATCATCCACACGATCATGAAACCGGAGAAGATGATGATAAACGGCCATGAGCCGGCATACTTGGCAACGGCATCCGCAATTCGTTCGCCGACTGTGATCGTCGACTCCATTTTGTCGTAAACATCGGTCAGTTGGAAATCGTCTTTGACCAACGCTTGCGACATTTTGCGGTTGATCTTTTCATGTGCCCGTTCATCTTGGCGTTGTTGGCGTCGCATCCGTTCAAGCCGATAATTTAATAAATGCGAATTGCAGATAAAACTGTTCTTAGTGGCCTTGGGATAATCATTTTTGATGATATTGACAAGTTTGGTTTCCAGATCACTTAAGAAAAGCCCATCACTGATGGCATACACTTGACCATCAACAAGGCAGGTTGCTGTTTGTTTATTGACCAATATTATTTTCCTCTCTTAAGTAAATATGATGTTGATTGTTACCTGATTTTTGCTTCGGAAACGTGCCCGTGTCTGATGCCATAGCTGAAATAAATGACCAAGCCAAACGCAAACCACGCGAGACTCATAAGCCAGGTTTCAACACTTAATTGGGTCATGAGCAACAGGCAAAAGAGAAACGACACGATTGGCGTCACTGGGTAACCAGGGACGTGAAAGCCGTCGTTAGTGATGGCTTTATGTCGCCGTAACGGGATGATGCCGATGGACACAAACGCGAATGCAATCAGCGTGCCGATGTTAACAAGGTTGACCAGCTGGTTTAGCGGCACCAGCCCGCCCATGATCGCGATAATCGCGACCACTGTCCAGAGGGCATTTTCCGGTAGATGTCCGCTAATATGACCGAACCAACGGGGAAGCAAGCCATCACGGCCAATAGCATAAATCAATCGGGATGAGCTGTAAATCATCGTGACCATCATGGTGAACATACCTGCCAGTGCACCCACCGAAATGAAACCACCGAGACCGCGTAAATGAACCGCACCGAGCGCAAACGCAACCGGATCAGCTACGTCCAGTTTGGTAAATGGCACCATCCCTGTCAAGACAATGGCGACTAAAACATATAAGATCGTGGCGATGATCAAGGTACCGATAATCCCCCGAGGCAAGGTGCGTTGAGGCTGCTTTACTTCAGGAGCTGAGGCCGACACTGCGTCAAAGCCAAGGTAGGCAAAGAAAACCATGGCGGCCCCGGCGAGAACACCTTTGGCACCAAATGGCAGGTAAGGATGCCAATTCGCCGGCTGAACGTAAAAGAAACCGACGATCACAAAAATAAGAATGATAAGCAATTTAACTAAAACCATGAGTCGATTGATCGCCATCGAAGACTGCATGCCACGCGAAAGCATAATGCCGATTAACAAAACGACAAGAACGGCGATCAGATTGACATAAGTACCGTGGCTAGGTGAGAACGGTCCGGCAATCGCTGCGGGCAGATGGATATGAAAACCGGTCAGCAAACTGGCAAAGTAGGCAGAAAAACTAGTCGAAACCGCGGCAACCGCCAACATGTATTCAAGAATCAAAGCCCAACCAATGATCCAACCAAAAACCTGACCGAAAACAATATTGCCATACGCATAAGCCGAACCCGCCACCGGCAAGGCCGAGGCAAATTCCGCATAACACATGGCAGCCAATGAACACACAACCGCCGCCAAAATGAACGCAATCGTGATTGCCGGGCCGCTAGTTGTCGCGGCAACGGTACCAGGCAAAATAAAAATCCCAGTACCGATAACGGCACCAATGCCCAATGCAATCAAATCCCGTGTCGTCAAACTCCGTGTCAGTAAATCATCAGCTTTAAGTGCAGCCGCCAAATCCGGCTTGCGGGTCATTCTTTTCCAAAGATTCATGAAAAGCTCACTTTCTGCGCATGAGAGCGCGTTATCGCGTTATGGTGTATGAACGTTCACCGTCTTCTGCATCAAGAGTACAAAACGAGAAGCCATTTAACACAAGCCCATCCAACGAAAAAGGTTCGACAAGCGAACCTCAAACGTCACCATGTTCTTTTTCTTCCAGGTATTTCTTCTTATCAGGAATGTACTTATAATCCGGATTGATCGCGTGATCTAACGCCGCAAACTTTTCTTGCAACTGATCGCTAAACATTGCAAGCGCTTCGTCAGTCAGCCGGCCTTTTGGAGGCTCAACCGGTGATCCGAAACGAATTATTGCAGGTTTACGTTTAAACAATGACCAAAAAGTTCCCGGGCCTTGATAGACAGCCGGTACAATCGGTGCTTTTGCCAACTTGGCAATCAGAATCGCACCACCTTTCATATCCGCAGAGTAACGCGAGCCGGTAGGAAAAATCATTAGCGCCTTATTTTCCTGCTTTAAAGCACGAACCGGAACCTTGATGGCACTGGGACCGGGATGCGCGCGGTCAACCGGGAAAGCCCCAACTTTAACAAGTAACCAGCGCAACAGGGGATTTTTAAATAATTCGCTTTTTGCCATAAATGAAAAATGGTGCGGCCAAGCGGCAAGTGCGAGGAAAACCGGGTCGAGCCAGGAGCGGTGAGGCGCAACCAGAACAAATGGCCCGTCAGGCAATTGTTGCTTATCCTGAGCCTTTACGTGTCCATTAATGAGCCAGAGTAAACCGGCTACGACATAACGCAGAAAACTATAAAACATGGCTTATTCTTCCTTCATGGTTAAACTTTTGTGGTAAATTATACCATTGTAAACCAGCTTTCGGAGGAAAAAGGTGTTGGAGATGGCATTATTGCCAGGTGAACGGGTCGACGTGCTGGCCAGTCGCAACATTAAAATCATACAAAGTGCCGCAGTTTTCTCGTTTTCATTAGATGCGGTTTTACTGGCCGATTTTGCGCAAATCAAGCGGCACAGCCGAGTAGTCGATTTAGCAGCTGGCAATGGTGCGGTCGGACTTTTTTTGGCGCGCGAAACAGATGGCCAGGTGACCATGGTTGAGTTGCAACCGCGGTTGGCAGATATGGCGCGTCGCAGTGTCGAATTGAATCATTTAAAAAATGTTGATGTGCACGTGGGTGATTTAGCACAGACAACGCAGGTGGTCGCAAAGGATTCTGTTGATGTTGTGACATGCAATCCTCCCTATTTTAAAGTGAATGACCAAAGTATCACCAACCCGAATGATCACCTTGCTTTGGCGCGGCATGAATTGACCACTGACTTTGCTACCGTGGCAAAAGTCAGCGCTGATTTGTTAAAGTATCAAGGCAAAGCCTACTTTGTTCACCGCCCTGAACGCTTGGCAGAATTGTTAGCAACTTTGACTGCGGCCGGTTTGGCGCCTAAGCAGTTGCAATTTATTCATCCGCGCGAGGATCGGGAGGCGAACATGGCTTTGATTGCCGCCATCAAAGCCGGACGACCGGATGGCTTGCGAATCATGCCGCCACTGATTGTGCATGAGGCAGATGGTAGCTATACGCCAGTCGTCAGGAGGTTGTTGCATGGTGAGTAAGTATTATTACTTTTATGTACTCTTATGCGCCGATGGAACCTTCTATGGCGGCTTTACTGATGATGTTGAAGCGCGATTAGCCACGCACAATGCCGGTAAGGGTGCGAAGTATACGGCATCACGGCGACCGGTTCGGTTGTTGTACCAGGAAGCATTTCCCGAAAAGCACGAAGCACTGTCGGCAGAATGGCATTTTAAACATCAAAGTCGCCACAAAAAAGAGCAATTTTTAACCACGCATCATGTCAAGTGGCAGGGCTTGTCAAAGTCGTGAAAAGTCTGTATACTTTATCGAGTGCGGTATGCACAAACCACATTGACTGACTGATCGTGAGTGGGGTGCTTCCTTTGAAGTCCACCTGCGAGCTGACGTTGTCAAGAGGAATAAAACCATAATGGAGGAACAAACACATGGCAGTATTAAGCATGAAACAGCTTCTTGAAGCTGGTGTACATTTCGGGCATCAAACCCGTCGTTGGAATCCTAAGATGAAGCCGTATATCTTTACGGAAAGAAACGGCATCTACATCATCGATCTGCAAAAGACCGTTAAGATGATTGACGATGCTTATAATTTCGTTAAGGAAGAAGCACAAAACGGCGGTGTCTTCTTGTTCGTTGGAACAAAGAAGCAGGCACAAGATGCCATTGCTGAAGAAGCAACCCGCGCTGGTCAATACTACGTCAATCACCGTTGGCTCGGTGGTACGCTGACCAACTGGAACACGATTCAAACCCGGATCAAGCGGCTTAAAGACATCAAGAAGATGGCTACGGATGGCACTTTTGATGTCCTTCCTAAGAAAGAAGTTTCACTTCTGAAGAAGCAACAAGAAAAGCTTGAAAAATTCCTTGGCGGTATCGAAGACATGCCGCGGATTCCGGATGTCTTGTTCATTGTTGACCCACGCAAGGAAAAGATTGCGGTTCAGGAAGCACAAAAGCTGAACATTCCGATCGTTGCGATGGTTGATACAAACACCGATCCTGACGATATTGATGTCATCATTCCTTCTAACGATGACGCGATTCGTGCCGTTCGTCTGATTACTTCCAAGATGGCTGATGCGATCATTGAAGGCAACCAGGGTGAAGACCAAGGCGACGACCAGGATCAGCAACCAGCTGCCGATAAGAAGGCTGACTCCATGGAAGATATCGTGGAAGCCGTTGAAGGCGACAACAAAAGCGCTAACTAATTAATTAAACATTAAGCTGTCTGAGGGTTTCGCATACTGCAAGATCTGCAGGCAGCTTTTTTACAATCAAGGAGGATCAGATCCATGGCTCAAATTACTGCTGCACAAGTTAAAGAATTACGTGACCGCACCCAGGTTGGGATGATGGATGCCAAGAAGGCATTGGTCGCAGCTGACGGCGATATGGATAAGGCAATTGATGTCTTGCGTGAAAAAGGGTTGGCAAAAGCGGCTAAGAAGAGCGGCAACATTGCAGCTGAAGGTTTGGCAGAAATTGCCATTAACGGTAACACCGCTGCGATTGTTGAAGTGAACTCGGAAACCGATTTTGTGGCTTCGAATGATCAGTTTAAGGACTATGTCAACAAGGTAGCAGCGGCGATTGCTGCTAACAAGCCGGCTGATCTTGACGCTGCCAAGGCGACTAAGATGAGTGATGGTCAGACAATCGATGAAGGTGCTATTGCCTTGACCGCGGTTATTGGCGAAAAGATCAGTTTGCGGCGTTTCCAGATCGTTACCAAGACAGACAATGAACATTTTGGTGCCTACTTGCATAACGGTGGCCAAATTGCTGCTTTGACGGTTCTGGATGGTGCCGATGACGACACTGCCAAAGATGTCGCAATGCATGTTGCTGCGATCAATCCTGAATATCTGGACCGCAGCAAGGTGCCAGCTGATGAATTGAAGCATCAGACAGATATTTTCACTGAAGAGACCAAGAACGAAGGCAAGCCAGAAAAGATTGTCCCTCGTATCGTTGAAGGCCGGGTTAACAAGTGGTTGAGCGAGATTTCATTGGTTGACCAGGAATTTGTTAAGGATCCGGACCAAACCGTTGCCAAGTACGTTGCTGATAAGGGTGGCACCGTCAAGGGTTACGTTCGTTATGAAGTCGGCGAAGGTATTGAAAAGAAACAAGAAAACTTTGCTGATGAGGTCATGGACCAAATCAAGGGTTAATGACCAATGACCCAACAAAAGGGGACTGTCGACGAGGCAGGGCCCCTTTTCTATGGCAAAATGAAGGCGTCACGTTTTGGGCAAGGAAAAATTGATTGTCAGCGGGCGTCATGAATTTTCGGCCATCCAGTTGAATAGCTGGTAAAACAAGGCGGTTGTCTGCAGCTTCTTGCCGCAGAAATGCCGCGACTATGGTAAAATAGTGCCAGCAACCAACGGAGGGATAAGATACATGGTCAAATATAATCGGATCGTTTTAAAAATCAGCGGGGAAGCGCTGGCAGGAGAGGCTGGTTTTGGGATTAAGCCACCCGTCATTGCAACGATCGCTGAACAAATCAAGCAGGTGCATGAACTGGGTGTGCAAATCGCCATTGTTTGTGGCGGCGGTAATATCTGGCGCGGCGAAACCGGTGCCGAAATGGGCATGGAACGCGCGCAAGCCGATTACATGGGCATGTTAGCCACCGTCATGAATGCACTGGCTTTGCAGGATAATCTGGAAAGCCAAGGTGTCCCGACTCGGGTACAAACGTCTATCGAGATGCGCCAGATCGCGGAGCCTTACATTCGACGCAAGGCTATTCGCCACTTGGAAAAGGGCCGTGTGGTGATCTTCGCTGGCGGTACCGGCAACCCGTACTTCAGCACAGACACAACAGCAGCGTTACGTGCTGCCGAAATTGGTGCTGATGTCATTTTAATGGCGAAGAACAATGTCGATGGGGTTTACTCCGCTGATCCTAATAAAGATACCCATGCCGTGAAGTACGAAAGTCTCACGCACATGGACATCATCAATAAGGATCTAAAGGTCATGGACTCAACGGCCAGCACGTTGTCAATGGATAATGACATCGACTTAGTTGTCTTTAACTTAAACGAGCCCGGTAATATCAAACGGGTTGTGGAAGGCCAAAAGATCGGCACCACAATCGAAGGGAGAAGCTAATGGCAAATCAAATTATCGAACAAGCAAAAACCAATATGGGCAAAACCGAAGAATCACTGCAACGCGAACTGGGCAATATTCGCGCGGGTCGCGCCAACGCCAGTTTACTTAATCAGATTACGGTGGAATATTATGGTGCGCCGACGCCGCTGAACCAGATGGCAGCCATCACTGTTCCCGAAGCGCGAGTTTTACAAATCAGTCCTTATGACAAATCTGCGCTGAAAAACATTGAGACGGCCATTAATGCCAGTGATCTGGGCATTAATCCGGCTAACGATGGCGACGTGATTCGTCTGGTGATTCCGCAACTCACAGGCGAGCGCCGGAAGGAAATTGCTAAAGAAGTCGGTAAATTTTCCGAAAATGCCAAAATTGCAGTGCGTAATATCCGTCGTGAAGGACTTGACAAGCTGAAGCGTCAGGAAAAAGACGGGGATATCACCGAAGATGAATTGCATCGGCTTGAAAAGGACATGCAAAAAGTCACGGATGAAGCAACCAAGCGCATTGATGATATTGCCGCAGCTAAGGAAAAAGAAATTACCGAAGTTTGAGATCACTGAAGCTTAATGGTTGTGGGCAAACCTCAGAGGGAATCTGAGGTTTTTGTTTTTTTGTGTTGTAAGGACCTTGATCGCAATGGCGCAAAGCTTTGGACTACCGGGGTTGAGTGGTGGACTATTGGCCGATGCTGCATGGAAACGCGCTCACTGGCGCAGAAGTCTGCGTGTAAGGACCTTGGTTGCAATGGTTCAAGGCTTTTCACTTTCAACTGCCGGTATTGAGTGAAGCACTGTTCGCCGATACTGCACGGAAACGCGCTCCCCGGCGCAGAAGCCTACATGTAAGGACCTCTAGCTCAAATGCCCAAAGCCCAGCCATTTGAGCTAGAGGCCACTTACACTCCGGCTTCTAACCGCGCCGGCTCGCGCTCTTGTCTTTTTTCTGCTACAATCGTTTAAGACATTTGGTGCTTGAGGGTACCATGGACGTTGTGAGGAGGCGCCAGTTTGGCCACAGCCAAAGGTTCTAAAGTAAAGCTTGATCTTTCACGTATTCCTGCGCATATTGCGATTATTATGGACGGTAATGGCCGGTGGGCGAAGCGGCGGTTTTTGCCGCGGGTTGCCGGGCATAAGCAGGGCATGCAAAATGTTAAAACCATTACCAAAGCGGCGAGTCGCCTTGGCGTTAAGGTTTTGACTTTGTATGCTTTTTCGACCGAAAATTGGAAGCGGCCTGGTTCTGAGGTCAATTACTTAATGCGTTTGCCAGTCGATTTCTTTAATGACTTCATGCCAGATTTAATTAAGGAAAATGTTAAAGTTGAAGTTATGGGTGAATTGACCGACTTGCCTGAACCGACACGCCAAGCGAGTGAAAAAGCAATGGCGGATACGGCTAATAATACCGGAATGATCCTCAACTTTGCTTTAAACTATGGCGGTCGAGATGAATTGGTGCATGCCGCCCAAAAATTAGCCAAACAGGTTCAGG
>NZ_BACQ01000006.1 GCF_000260435.1 Lacticaseibacillus zeae DSM 20178 = KCTC 3804
CCACCGCTTACCAGCATGTTGATCCGGGGACGTTTACCGAACGACTTTTTAGCATGGATAATCGCCGCTTTTATCGGCCGACAAATGGTCAGACATTTCCGGATCCACATTGATGTCATTAAGCAAGCATGACTAAAAACTGAAGGTACGCAAAAAGGCTCGCGCCACGTCCGCGAGCCTTTTGTCATCCTGTTTGGGCTAGGTTTTAGTTGGAAGTGCTTGAACTGCTTGAGCCGCTGCTCAGGTAGCTTGAAAGAACGTCTTTAAGGTCGTTATCCTTAATTGAAACGTTAGCCTTCTTCAAGACTTTGGTAATAACACCGTTCATCACGGTCTGATCACTCTGCCATGAAGTGTAAATCTGATTTTCCAGATCCTTCTTGTGTTCCTTCATGGTACCTTTCTTGCCGATGGAAATGGCACGAATGACATGGTACCCATATTGGGTCTTAACCGGTGTTGTCGTGATATCGCCAGGCTTTTTGAGCTTGAAGGCAGCTGTCTTGAAGGTTGAATCCAGGCTGGTATCCGTGTTATCGAAGGCAGTTAACTTACCACCTTTATTCTTGGTACCTGTATCGATAGAGTTCTTCTTAGCCAAAGCCTCGAAGTTCTTTTCGGTTGGATCCTTTTGGTAATCGGAAATGATTTGCTTAGCTTCATCTTCGGTCTTAACCAAGATATGCTGTACCTGAATCTTTGGTTGGTACTTCTTCCACTGAGCTTCAATTTGCTTCGTGGTTGGCTTCTTCATGTCCTTTAAAGCAACTTCGGAATACAACGTTGTCCGGATTTGATCTTTGAAGCTTGATTCGGTGTAGCCGTTTTGTTCAAGCGTTGAATCAAATGAAGAACCATATTGCTTCTTCAGCTTGTTGAACTGGCTGTTGACCTTTTTGTCTGATACCTTGTTCGGGTATTGTTGTTCTAACGCCTTTAAAACGATCATGTTACGCAAGGTCGCTTGACCCGTGGTCGTTTTCTTCATGGCGTTGTAATACTCATCTTTGGTGATCTTGGCACCCTTCATATTTGCGACAGTACCGCTTGAACAGCCTGCTAAGGTCACTGCTACAAACAAACCGACAACGCCGAGAATCCATTTTTTCATGCAATCACACATCCTAATCTAAAAAGTTTCTGTTTAACACTGCCGTCTACTATACCATAACTTATCGCCATACGCCGATCTTCACATAACTTTCAATAATCCGTCACGGCTTGGCGACAACTGCTTACGCCATTTTCAATGTTTTGGTTAAGGTTTTGCTGTAGACGTCGGTGCTTTGGTGCCAAGATCGCTGACTGCCTCATTGATCTTATCGAGATGTTCCTGGATCGCGTCCGTACGCGGTGCCGTTTCGAATTCGAAAGTTTCGACGCTGTTGGTAATGTCTTTCATGGCTGGCTTGAGTGTTTGATCAACTTCAGCGGACAAGTTCGTTAGCGACTCGCTGAGGTGGTTGATGCTTTGGCGAACTTGGGTGACGCCATTTGCAACGCCGTTAAAATAAGCAGCAATCTCCTGTTGCCGTTGCGGACCGGTTTTTTTGGCCGTTAATATTCCATAAATCGTACCGGCAACCGCGCCTAATAAAAAGCCGTGACGAAATTTCATGCTTGTGCCTCCAGCTGGTTGCGAATTTTGGCGGCAACGGCCTCAAGCTTGGCATTATCGTACTGAGCGCTGTGATCACCGAAATGCATACCGAAGTCGTCTTGATCACTGTAGCGGGGGATCAAGTGGATATGTGAATGAAAGACGCTTTGATAAGCAACTTTGCCGTTATTGTTCAAGATGTTCATGCCTTTGATGGCCGGGTTGCTTGCCTTAATCGCCCGGGCAATTTTTGGCACCCGTTCAAAAACTGCGGCGGCTAGGTCAGTATCATAGGCAAAAATATCGGGAACGTGTTTCTTAGGTACGATTAGCGTATGGCCCGGCGTGACTTGCGTGATATCCAAAAACGCCTTCACGACATCGTCTTCATAAACCGGAACGTTGGGAATCTCATTACGAACAATCTTACAAAAAATGCAATCAATCATGTTCTTGCCTCATTTCTGCTTACGCTTTTGTTAATAGAAACCTTGATTTCATGCTATCATATCCCTAACTGAAATTATACAGATAGGGACTGGTAAGATGACTTTAACAATTGATGGACTCACTGGCGGTTACGGCAATTTAACGATTCTCAAAGATGTCAGCTTCTCGGTACCTTCAGGCAAAATTGTCGGGTTAATCGGTCTTAACGGGGCAGGTAAATCGACGACTATTAAACATATTATTGGTTTACTGACGCCCCAAGCCGGCACAATTGACTTAGACGGTAAAACATTAAATACCGATCCAACCGGTTTTCGTGCCAGCCTAGCTTATGTACCGGAAACCCCGGTGCTTTATCCGGAGTTGACGCTTCGCGAGCATCTTGACATGACGATCATGGCTTACGATCTTGATAAAGACGCAGCTTGGCGCGAAGCCGATACGATGCTGGAACGGTTCCGCCTTGACAACAAAATGGACTGGTTCCCGGCTAAATTTTCAAAAGGTATGCAGCAAAAGGTGATGATAGTGGCGGCGTTTATGACGCATGCCCAACTATTCATCATCGACGAACCGTTTACCGGTCTTGATCCGCTGGCCATTCATGATCTTTTGGACATCGTCACGGCTAAAAAGCAGCAAGGGGCATCGGTGCTCATGTCAACGCATATCCTGGCAACCGCCCAGCAGTATGCTGACGAGTTTGTGTTGATCAAATCCGGAAAAGTGCGGGCGACCGGCGACATGGCCTCCCTGAAGCAACAATTCGGTTTGCAGGACGGCAGCCTGGATGATATTTACATGAAGATGACGGAGGAAAAAGCATGATCAAGTTGTGGCGATCCCGTCTCCGTCAACATGTGCAAGAACAGCAAAAATATTTGCGGTTGGTGTTTAACGATCATTTCGTTTTGATTTTGCTGATTTTGTTTGGCGGTGCGCTTTATGCATATAGTCAAATTGTTAAAACCTTGCAACCTTCTGGATGGCTTGCTTTAGGACTGGCTCTGATTTTCACCGGCTTTCTGAGCCTTGGTCAGCTGGCCACGCTTGCGGAAGCACCGGATCAAATTTTCTTGTTGCCAAAAGCCGAAGCCTTTAAAACTTATTTGTTGAAGGCACGCCATTATAGCATGATCCTACCTGGCATCTTGTTAACGTTTACGAGTTTAGCGATGTGGCCGTTATTTGCGCAGCTTGGTCAGGATCCGGCAAGCGGAACGATGGCATTGCTCGTGTCCTTGTGGTTGTTTAAAGATCTTGATTTGTGGTTGCAGTTTTTACAGCGGTACCACCTGCCGATTCGCTGGCATCACGAGCGGCTCATACTGCTTGGTATTGCGTTCATCGCCTTGTTTGGCGGATTTTACCTTCATCCTGCCATGACGCTTTTGGTGGCGTTAATCTTGGATCTTGTTTTTAGATGGCAGTTAAAATCGGTGCTTGACCAAGGACAATTGAATTTTTCCGTTTTAATCAACTTGGAAGAGGCACGAATGGGGCGGTTGTATCGGTTTTACAATCTCTTTACCGATGTGCCTGGCTTAGCCAACAGTGTCCATCGGCGCCGATATCTGGATGGCTTGTTGAAACTGGTCAAGCCCCAGCAGGCAACGACATGGCTATTCCTGTATTTGCGTGGCTTTTTGCGCGGCGGCGAATACCTTGGTTTGTATGTGCGTTTACTCGTCATCGGTGCCGTGATCGTGGCCGTTTTGTCACCGTGGTGGCTGGTGCTGGGCTTTGCCATCTTGTTTCTTTACATGGTCGGGTTCCAACTGTTACCGTTTTATTATCAGTATGATGATATTGTCTTTGTGCATTTGTATCCCGTGGCGCCTGAGCAGAAGCCGGCTGCGTTTGAGCAGCTGTTAACGGTTTTGCTGTTGATTGAAGTACTGACATTTACGCTTGTGACACTTGTTCGGTTGCAATGGTTGGCAGCCGGATCAATCTTCATCGGTGGCGGACTTTTTGTCTGGGCATTTACCCGCTGGTATGCGCGCATGCGGTTAAAACAGCATCACGTCATGATTTAATCCTGGTTGGCTGACAGCTCCAAGTCAAAACAAAAACGTTCGGTGGAAAATGAAAAGCCTGCGTATTTCGTCAGGGTAGCTGCAATTGGCAATCAGTCTTGACGGGCAAATCGCAACTTAGTAATATGAAACGTGGACGCACGAGCGCCTGGGAGTGTCTTTTTGATGACTAGAACCATTCCTGCGGCCAGATATAAGGAGTAGTGCCTATGGAGTTTGAATTAGATGCCGGGTGGTCCCTGCAACCTGCGGGCGGTTCCACCGGAAGTGCGTTTCTTGGGGTTTATGCGAATCAAAAGTATTTCCTTAAACGTAACGCTTCACCATTTCTTGCGGCACTTTCAGTTGAACACATCACCCCGCGGTTGCTATGGACGCGCCGGGTCAGTACCGGCGATGTGTTAACCGCACAAGAATGGTTAGACGGCGAAACGTTGACTCGCGAGCAAATGATGCAGCCGGTCGTCGCCAGCATGTTAGCAAAGGTACACCACTCAAGTTTATTAAAGCGAATGCTTCGCCAAGTCGGCGGTCAAGTGTTAGATCCTGATCAGTTACGCCAATCGTTGTTGCAGAACTTTCCCGAAAATCTCGCCGCTCAACCGCGGGTGAAGCAGGCACTGGCGGAAATCCAACGCTGGGTGCCGCGGGTAACCGTGCAAAGTGTTTGCCACGGCGACTTGAATCACAAGAATTGGCTGCGAGCAAACGGCCGCCTTTATTTAGTCGATTGGGAGCAAGTGGCACTAGGTGATCCGGCTTATGATCTTGCGGATGTCATGGCACATTACGGCAACCACGACACGTGGCCGGCGTTCCTAGCAGCTTATGGGGCAAACATGGATGATCAGTTGCAACATCGACTTTATTGGTACAGTGACCTGCATTTATTAAGCGATATGAAGACCGCTGCGTTGCATCAGCGATCGGATGAAGTGGCAAAAGCCCTGCGCCAGTTCGAGGTACTGCAATCCACACATTGAAGTGGTGCAACAAGTAGCAAATCAAAAGGCCTGTGGCAAAATGGTTTTGTCGCGGGTCTTTTGATTTGTTGAGCGTGAGCCGGCGCGCTTAGAAGCCGGAGTATAAGTGGCCTTGAACCTGAATGGCTAGTCTTTGGCCATTCAGGTTCAAGGTCCTTATGTGCAGGCTTCTGCGCCGGCGAACGCGTTATGGAGAGCTGAGCGTGAACAGGAGCGCTTAGAAATCGGAGTGTAAGTGGCCTCAAACCTAAATGGCCAAAGCCCAGCCATTTAGGTTTGAGGTCCTTACACGGAGATTTCTGCGACTGTGAACGCGTTATGGAGAGCGTAATGCCGGACACGCGCAGGTTTCTGCGCCGGCGAACACGTTACGGCAACTACCGGCTCTAAACAAACATGCAAGTTAACTCAAAAAATCACCGCATTAAACAATACTCAAAGATAAGGAAACGATACCAATGCGATTACGTAACAAGACATGGGCTAAACCATTGATTGAGGCTCATCCAGAGATGATCCTCGTACGGCCAGAAAAAATGCCCGGTCAGTGGCAGACACGATTTGCTCAAGACCAGCCACTCTATCTTGAAGTCGGGTCTGGCAAAGGGCAGTTTATTGTTGCCATGGCTCAAGCCCATCCGGACTATAATTTCATCGCTTTGGAATTGCAGGAAGCAGCCATTGCCATGATTCTAAAGAAGCAGGTGGCGTTAAAACTGCCTAATCTTCAGCTCGTTTTAGGCGACGGCGCCGATTTAACCGATTATTTTGCTGACGGTGAAATTAGCGGTTTGTTTTTGAACTTTTCCGACCCGTGGCCAAAAACCAGACACGAAAAAAGACGGCTGACTTATCGCGACTTTTTGCGGCAGTATCAAGCGATTATGAAGCCAAACGCCTTATTGCAGTTTAAATCCGATAATCAGGGGCTTTTTGAATATTCGTTGGTGAGCATGAATAACTTTGGCATGACCTTTAACCTCGTGTCACTTGATCTTCATCACGACAAGCGCATTACCGATAATGTGCCAACCGAGTACGAGGAGAAGTTCAGTGCTGACGGCGGCCGGATTTACGAGCTAGTCGCGCATTTTTAGTTTTCCACCAAGTGAAGTTGGTGGAGTCGCCATAAATGGCCATCAGGTTGTACCGCAAATTCAAATTGTTGGCGGGTACGGTGGTGACGTATCGTCAGGCCACCTGTATAAACCCGAACATGGTGCTGACCAGGCGTTTCAATCGTTATCGGATACATGGCAATCCAACTGTTCTCAATGGTTCCGCGGTTTGCGAAACCGGCTTTAATGTTGGCTAGAAGCCGATTAGGGATGGTTCGGTAATAAAGTCGGTGATGAATCAGCACCGATATTCCCACTGTGATGATGCCGGTTGCTAACCAGACAGCAAAAGACGATCTTAATTTCGAAACTCGCATGATAGCCCTCCTTAACGCAAAAGATGCTATGTCTTTTTTCAGTTGTCGGCTTGTGATTAAACATCTAACTTAAGTATAATGTAACTAATATGAAGTGACATTGCACCAATGCGGTTTTCCTGTTATAGTTACTTTTAAATAGTAAGCGAAAGGGTGTTGGCTATGAAAGAACTTGGATCGAATACAGCAATTTTGGATGAGGTTAAAAAACCAGGCAAGAAAATGCTGTTCTTCTCTGCAGATTGGTGCTCGGATTGCCGCTTTATCAAACCGGCAATGCCAGAAATCGAAAAAGATTTTCCGGACTATGAATTTGTCGCGGTTGATCGTGATAAGAATTTAGAAGTTGCCCAGGACATGGGTGTCTTCGGTATTCCTAGCTTTATTGCCTTTAATGATGGCAAGGAAGTCGGTCGGTTTGTTAATAAAGACCGTAAAACAAAGCAACAAGTCGAGGATTTCATCAACGGCTTGCATTAATTTTGGAGGTTCACATGCTTATTACAAGTTATAATCAATCAGCATTCGGTGATACGTTAATTACGATCACAGGGCCGGATACAGCGACACAGACGACCCAGCAAAATGGGGACGTTGTGGCGATCTTAAATGACCAAAACCAGGTGATCGGCTATAACTTTTTCAAGGTCAGTCAGTGGCTGGGTTCTTTAACAGGCAAAGGTCAGGTTAAGTTGACCAAAGAACAAGTGGCAAAACTAAATGCTGCTATTCAAGAAGCTGGGTTACCGGGTCAGCTTGAAGCAGATGACAAGCCCAAGTTTGTGATTGGCAAAATTGTCGATTTCAAGGACCATCCTGATGCTGATCATTTGCATGTGGCGCAGGTTGATATTGGTGATAAGCAGGTGCAGATTGTTTGCGGCGCGCCCAATGCGGCTTTAGGACAGACGGTCGTGGTGGCACTGCCTGGTGCCATGATGCCAGATGGTAAGATTATCTGGCCGGGTTCACTGCGCGGCGTTGCCTCTTACGGCATGATCAGCAGCGCCCGTGAATTGGCCATTCCCGGCGCCCCACAACGCCGCGGTATCCTTGTGATGCCAGATGAGCTGTCTGCCGGTACTCCGTTTGATGCCAAAAAAGCCGCGGCAGTGGTGGCTGCGCAAGCATAATGGAATCTGTTTAAAATAGGTTGTAAATCGACTCAGGAGTACAATGACTCTTGGGTCGATTTTTTGTGAGCGCGTTATGATGAAAAGATTATTTTTATAGATCAAGGATTCGGGGAACCGGCGCGTATGCTAAAATGGAGACACTGTAAAAACACGATAAAAAGGGGATTCAATCATGGCACATTATGATGGGCCGGCATTTTTACATCAAAATAACTTGCCAACACCTGAATCCGAATTAACGAATTCGAAATGGAAGCAGCCGCAAGACGAGCCATATCACTTGCCACCGCAGCTGGCGCACGCGCCGAAAAAACCGGTGAATCCGCGAAAAGTCGCAGAAGCGCAGGCAGATTTGCGGGCCATGAGCCATCCGCTGCCAAGCCATGATCGCGATCGAATTGCGAGTCTCACAACACCGAATAGTACGGTCCGAACCCTGCCAAAAGAGCGGATTGACTACCAGAAGATCGCGATTGCTTTAAGGCCGGATGAGCAAAGTGTTTATCTTTTTGTGGGTCATGGAACCAAGCCAAGTAAGCAGATTGAAGCTGATTCATTAGCCATTGCGGTGACACCATCGGAATCTGTTAGCGAAGAAGAAGGGGCGTCAGCGACAACTTCAACTACTGCTTCCGAGCCAGTTGCCAGAGACCCAGCCGCGGCTGTTCATGAGGCAAGCGAACCGCAGAAGCCGCATGCCGTTGCAGCAGCTGCTGCTAAACCAGTTAAGCCGCAGCCGACGTCTGACGCAGAGGTGCAAGCCACGACTGAAGAAGACGTTAAACCTGCACCGTCAGTGGAAGTTTCATCAATGCCGAAGACGCCATCCGCCAATGTCGGACAAGAGACGAAACCGCATGGGCCTAATAGCCGCAAAGCTGCCCGAATCGAAGCGTTAAGACGCAAGCACGAAGCCAAAAAACTACGCAAGGCGTTAGCAGCACAGAAGGCGAAGTCGTTGGCAAGCAAGGATGCCGAAAGTGCACGGTCAGCACCGTCAATACCGGAAGCACGAGGCGCAAGCGAGGCGTCTACATCACATTTGCAATCAGGGACAGCCGGGCTGCCTGCGTCAATGACAGCCTCGGAGTACCCCGTTACAGCGGTTAGCGCAGATGATGATGCCACCACAGAGACTATCCCGCCATTAAGCTTACTGTCGCCGCCAGTTGTGGCTGATCAGGCAGCCCAGCGTGACTGGGTTCAGCAACAGCGCCAACGACTCGATCAAACACTTCAAGCCTTTAACGTCGACGCACATGTGGTCGCCGATACGATTGGGCCAACAGTGACGCAATTTCAGGTCAGTTTGGCAAGCGGAGTCAAGGTTAGCAAAATCACCAACTTGAACGATGATCTTAAACTGGCATTAGCGGCCAAAGACATCCGGATTGAAGCTCCGATTCCCGGGAAAAATACGGTTGGCATCGAAATCCCCAATTTGAAACCGCGACCGGTCATGCTGCGGGAAGTGCTCGATACCCCAGCCTTTCAGCAGGCAAAATCGCCATTGACCATTGCACTTGGGGTTGATCTTTTTGGTCAGCCAGTTGTCACGAATCTCGCCAAAATGCCGCACGGATTGATTGCCGGTGCGACCGGATCGGGTAAGTCGGTTTTTATCAATAGTTTGCTGGTTTCGTTGCTGTATAAAGCCACACCACAGCAAGTGCGCTTACTTTTGATCGACCCTAAGGCCGTTGAACTGGCTGGATACAATGGCTTACCACATCTGGTGTCGCCGGTTATCTCCGATCCTAAAGCTGCCAGCGCGGCGTTAAAGTGGGTTGTCACCACGATGAATGATCGTTATAAGAAGCTAGCAGCGGCTGGTGTTCGTAATCTGGAACAGTTTAATGCGAAGGCTAAACGTCATCAGGAATATAACCAAGTGTTACCGTATTTGGTCATTATCATTGATGAGTTGGCGGATTTGATGTTAGCGGCTGGCAGCGAGATTCAAGACGATATTGCCCGGATCACCGCCAAGGCGCGTGCAGCAGGTATTCACTTACTGGTTGCCACGCAACGCCCTAGTGTTGATGTGATCACCGGTACGATTAAGAATAATATTCCAACACGGATCGCCTTCATGACCGCCAGTCAAATTGACTCGCGGACCATTATCGATACCGCTGGCGCAGAACGGCTTTTAGGCCGCGGCGACATGTTGTACTTAGGTAACGGTGCCAGTCAGCCAATTCGACTGCAAGGCACGTTTGTCGATCGGGAAATCGATCAAATTGTGGATTATGTGAAGGCACGGCAAGGACCGCGGTATTTATTTGATCCAGCAGGACTTGTCAAGTCGGCTGAAGCCGAAGCCAGCAATGCCCATGAAGATGAGCTTATGCCCGATGTTCTGGACTACCTGGCTGGCGAACGCCACATTTCGACATCTAAACTGCAGCGGGTCTTTTCAATCGGATATAATCGCGCGGCGAATCTCATTGATACACTGGAAGCTCGGCATCTGGTGTCAGCAGCTAAAGGCGCCAAACCGCGTGAAGTTTATTACACACAAGCAAAGAAAGAGGAACAATCGTCATGACAGAGGCAACCTATTATTTTATCGGTATCAAAGGCTCAGGAATGAGCGCATTGGCATTGGTGTTACATGATTTAGGCCACAAAGTGCTGGGGAGTGACATCACCCAGTATACGTTTACCCAAAAAGGCTTGGCAGCAGCCGGGATTACCATGCTGCCATTTGATCCTGCCAATTTGAAGCCAGGCTATACCGTCATCGCTGGCAACAGTTTTACCGACGATCATCCGGAAATCAAGCAGGCCAAGGCGATGGGGCTGACCATTTATCGCTATCATGAGTTCCTCGGCCAATTGATTAAAGGGTACACCAGCATCGGGGTTGCCGGTGCCCATGGTAAAACCAGCACGACCGGTTTACTTGCCCACACGTTAAGTGGTGTTGCCAAAACCAGCTATTTAATTGGTGATGGTACCGGAAAAGGCGTGCGCGATTCAAAATTCTTTGTTTTTGAAGCAGACGAATATCGGCGGCATTTTCTGGCCTATCATCCCGATTACATGATTATGACGAACATCGACTTTGATCATCCCGACTATTATCACGGCTTTGAAGATGTTTACGATGCATTCGAAACCGAGGCTAACCAAGTTCAAAAAGCAATCGTTGCCTGGGGTGATGATCCATGGCTGCGCAAATTAAAGGCCAAAGTGCCGGTTTATTATTATGGCACCAGCGATCGGGACGATTTTCAGGCGCGGAACGTGGATCGCGACACTAAAGGCAGCAGTTTTGATGCGTATTTCCACGATCAGCTAATCGGCCACTTCTTTGTTCCATTGTTTGGCGAGCACAGTGTCCTCAATGCGTTGGCCGTTGTTGCAGTCGCACATATGGAGAAACTTGATGCCGGGTTAATTGCCCGTGAGCTGGGAAACTTTGGTGGCGTCAAACGGCGCTTTGCCGAAAAGGATCTCAAGGATATGATCATTGTGGATGATTATGCCCACCACCCCAATGAGATTAAGGCCACGCTGGATGCGGCCCGCCAAAAGTATCCTGATAAAGCGATCATTGCGGTTTTCCAACCCCATACTTATAGCCGAACCAAAGCTTATGAACCACAGTATGTTCAAGTGCTGAGCCAGGCCGACCAGACATTCCTGACACCGATTTTCAGTTCTGCGCGTGAAAAAAATGGCAACATTCGATCAGAGGACGTCGTGGCCCAAATCAAAGGCGCCGCGGTGATCCATCAGGAAGACATGCGACCACTGCTCAAGTTTCATCACGCGGTTGTTGTGTTCATGGGCGCTGGCGATATTCAAAAGTACGAAAAGGCTTATGAGTCACTGCTCAATGAAGAATCATTTACTAAATGACTAAAATGTCGATCAACCAATTTCATTGTTAATGTTTCCCAATATAGGCGCTGTATCTGAGAAAAAGACAGATTGCTTATATTGGGTTTTTGTTTGTTTAAAAATAGTACTAGGATTACTTTTATTATAAAAGTGGTCATCCAGTGTTGATAAGGCAGTAAAAGAACAAAAAGCAGCCTGACATGATAACGTCATCATGTTAATATGATTAAATATTAATGAACGATTCCTTAGAACAATCCGATGGCAAGATCGCGAGGCGAATAGCATGGATCTGTATGATTTCATTGAAAGCAACGAAGCTAGAGATGTGAAGCTGTTACAGTTACTTTTGACAGCGGGAACACATGGCTGTTCCTACCCACGATTACTTGAAAATTTACAGGTGACACCAAGTACACTTGCGGCCACTGTGGCATCCTTGCAACAACGGCTGCAGACATTTGATGAAGCAGCTCAGGTTAGGCAATGCAACGAAGGGAAAGGGCGCAGGCTCTTTTTGGAAACGCAAAAACCGGTTTTGTTTGATGACTTGTATCGGAAACTTTTACGACAGTCAAAGGAATATCAAATCTTGGCGGCGCTGCTGGAAAAAGGCAAGTGTCGGATTGACGAGTTTGCTTCCCAGTTGTACATGAGTAAAGCAGCTGTGTTTCGCAAAATCAAACAGTTGAATGACGCGTTGCGGCCCAACGCGATCAAAATTAAAAATGGCACGTTGGTTGGCTCGGAGGTTGAAATTCGCTATTTATATTATCAACTGGTTTTAAATAGTTATGATAGCGAAGAGCTTGCAGCCTTGACACGGACTTTTTCGGTTCGTCGCTACATCAGGAGATTCGAAGCACAAGCAAAAGTTAAATTTTCCGCTCATGGCGAAAGCAAGCTTTGCGTTTGGCTGGATATTGCGCTTAAACGCCATTTTACTTGTAATAAAAAATTTACGGGTATTCCGGAAGAAGCATTGCAGCAGCTGGAAACAAACCCGCTTTATCAGATGATTAGAAATTGGCTATTTGATATCGCCAAACAATATGCATTGGCTCTAGATGAATTTGAAGTCTATAACATTTATATTTTTGTCTGTTCGATGGACATCATTGATTTATCAGCAACTGACCTTCATCACGTTGAAAAATATCTAGCACTGGCCTTGCCAAGTGTGCAGCAGCGGAATCAATCTTTTATGGCGACGTTACGCCAAATCAATACGGGATTTGAAATACGGTGTTCAGGTACTTCCAAGATCCACATACACTATTCCTTAAATCAATTACACCACCGAATTCAGTTTTTTCAGGGAGATTTTAGGCTATTGACTCAGTCATCCGACTTGTTTGCAATCAGCGGTGAGCAGTTACAACACTTAAAAACCTTGGCCAGTGAGCTAGTCACTGTCGTAGCCAAGGGTGACACTTGCTGTGCTGAGCCTGCCAACCAGCTTTTTTTAAAGCAGCAGTACTTGCGGCTTTTAATGGTGACCCATGCTCAAATCGCTAAACCGGTTCGAATCGGCCTTCTCCTGCATGGCGACTGGTTAATGACATCTGCGTTAATGGCTCGCTTGAAGCTGGCATTGGCGGGCATATGTTCAATCGTCTTCGAAATTGCGGAACGACCGATGACATATGACTTACTGATTACCAGTTCCAAATTGTCGTCAGCCAGAGCGGCTGCCAAATATTACTACCGAATCAATGAAGTTGCAACAACATACGATATTGATCAAATCAAATCTTTGTTAAGCAGCATCATTTGCGAGCAGTCGGCCATACCAAGGCAATTTTGAAAAGGCAACGCAAATCTTAGTTGTGTTTTGATTAATGATTTTTGACATTTAGATGAGGCCCTAAACAGATATTTAGCATTTATAAAATATAACTGGATTCAATTCAAACTGCATGCGCAGCAAGGAAACTCGCTTATATTAATTAGCAAAAATTAATATATGTGATAAATATAAAAGCAATACAAAAGTCGGAATTTGAAGCTCCAAAATTCATAATGCCCAAAAATGTGAAATTTATGAGATCATCAAGATCTATAAAATTAGTTTTTGTAACATTCAGTGTTACACAATTGGAAATTATGAAAGGAGTGATAAAGGTGCCGTCAAAGCACATAAGATGGTGTTTCGTGCTATTAGCGCTGTTTACCGGTGTATGTGTCAGTTGCGTATTTTTGGCGTTTGAGGAGCAAGGCAATCCAAAAATGCAGTTTAAAGACCGGATTGCGAATACGGTTAAAGCCGCTGATCACCGTAAGAACGGAACTACACAGTATGGCAAGCTGAAGCAACCAGCGATGGTGCCTTTAAGCAAAACGGCCAGCCCAGCCTTATCAGCAAGACTGCTACTGCCCGGGGCAAGAATTGAGGGACAGGATGCAGTGTTTACATTAGGCGAGTATTTTAGTACCCAGACAAGATCACGGTGGATGAAGGGTGCTTATGAAGCTGATGGCACCAGTGTCCCATATTCCAATTCGAATATTTGGCCAACAATTCCTGACAAGGTCCAGAGCGCGACACGGCAAATGGGGTTGAATGAACCCAATAAGCGAATTGACGTGTTGTACAACAAGCAACAGATTGATTTGCTGTTTCATTCACGCACAGGCAAAGTGACGGGCGTTGGCTCGGCAACTGCCAAATATGGCAATGCCATTATTGTTAATGGCCGAGAAACGTCGACAAATCGCAATGCCATGGGCGTTTTGTCCTTGGTTGACAGTGATCCGGATGGTGTTTTAAAAGTGATCGCTACATCCGGCGGTAGTAGTGACAACGGGAAGATCAATCAGCATTTTGGTGATCAGTTTTATGGTCGGTTTGAATATATTTCGATGCGGGATCACAAATTTTTGAATTTAGGCTTTTTTCAAGACAATACCGCGGGTGCAACCGGGAATACCAGGAAGCAGGACTTTTTGAATCAGTGGGGCTTAAATCGCGTGCAACCTGTTCAACTGGGCGACATCATTAAAGTGGAAAATGTTGAAGGAAAAATCAGCTATGCCAAAGATTCACAGGTGCATACGTTGTCGGAAGCTGAATATCCTAATATTAAGAAAGCGGTTTTCTTCCAAATTACGAAACAAGGGTTTAAACCGATGAAAGTGAACCAGCTTGAAACCAGAGTTGTCGATGTGCCACAAAACGCGACTGATGCGGAATTGGATGCAACGTTCCCTAAGGCGCTCGGCATTAAATACAATATCGTTGCTAAGCGGTTTAGAACCCGACCGGATGTTAGCGAGCCCGGTAAAACCAAAGCATTCGTCCGAACTTTTGAAGTGCTAGAGGAAGATCGAGTTGCGGATTTTGACTATGAAGTCGACTTAAATGTGATTCCGGCTGGCGACATTAAAGCTAGGGACGGTCATTTTGTTCTAGGTGAACAGTGGCGGGCGAAAAATTTAAAACGCATGTTTGTCAGCGCCAACCAACTTGATGGCACCCCGGTTGCTTGGGTGGATGATCAAATCGAATTGGTGCTACCGCAGGCAATAAAGGACAAGCTGAATGCCAATAATAGGCGGATTGACGTGCTGTTCCAGAAGTTGCCGGCGCCATTTCTATTCAACTCGAATACGGGTCACATTCAATCCACGCAGACAGCAACGGCAACCTATGGTAACGCCATTGTTATTCGTGGCCAGGGTGACGAAGCTGGCCAATCGCGTGATGCCGGTGGTGCATACGGGTTGTTGAATGATGACGGCTTAAAAGTCATCGCTACATCCGGTGCTTCCAATGACAATGACCCACTCAATGACCAGTTTAAGGGGAAACCGTTCGCCGCGATTGCCCATGTTGATATGAAACAGGCAACCACCAAGAATCTGTCAAAAGAATCACTCAACTGGTTTAACGGTGATGCTAAGAAACAAGATTTTCTGAATGCGTGGGGCAACAATCGTGAATTGCCGGTCGAACCGGGTGATGTCATCATCGTGGCCAATGAGGCAGGTAAAATTGGTTATACTCAAGATTCGAAAGAACAGTCACTGGCGGCGATTAATCGCCCCAAGGAGCTTTATTTTGAAATTACCGATAAGGGTTATCGACCAATGCAGGTGAATCAGTTAAAACCACAAAGCGTCAATATCCCTGTTCACGCCACTCAAGATGAAATGGATCTGCGGCTGAGTGAATTTTTTAAATTACCATCCAAAGCCAAGCTGACAATCAAACGTTATGAAAGTAACCCTGACGTCGGTAAAGTCGGCAAAGCATCGGCAAAAGTAGTCGTTTCCGAAAAATTAATGAGTGGTAAAGAAGTTGAAGCCACCTATGATGTGCCGGTTCAAGTCGTGAAGCGAGCCACTTTTGCGACTCGGCCAATCACCTTTAATTTAGGTGAAACGGTCACGATGGAGAAATTAGGTGCGATGCTTGCATCGGCTAAAGAGTACGATGACCGCGACATCAAGTGGGGTGATCAGAAACTCTCGATTAATCGGCCGCAAGCCATTGATAAGCTGTTGAATCCTAAGAATCAACGCTTGACCAAAATTGGTAATCCCATTGATGTGACGATGCGTTTTGATGCCAGCACCGGGAGCGTCTTGTCGACCAACACTATGAAAGTCGGGTATGGTCATGCGATTGCCATTAAAGGTTACGAAATGACCCCTCGTACTGCTGGCGGTGTCATGGCCCTTGTCAAGGAACAGAATCAGTGGCAAATCGTGGCAACGGATGGCCTTGATGCTGACAATCATGCCGTGCACAATCGTTTCCCCAAAGAGCAGTATTTAAATGTGGCACTTTACTCAAGTGGCGGTGCTATGTTGACGATTTACGACCAAAAACAACTTGCCGCCGAGATGACCGCAAAAGGCGATACGCCAAAGCAACAATTACTGGATCAATGGGGTAAGAACCGGATCGCCCCAACTAATCCCGGCGACGTGCTCGCCGTGGAACACGCTGAAAACAAAGTAAGTTGGATGCAAGACGGTGTTGCCCAAAATATGCCCAAACGTCTGAATAAAAAGGAATGGCTGTTTGAAGTCACCGATAAAGGTTATCGATTGTTAGATTTAAATCAAATGGTTTTCCCAGCGTTAACATTTGAAAACCATACGGATCCATCGAAGGTCGAACAGGTTGTTAGAAATGAAGTTGCCAAGCAACAGACGTCAGTGAAGGTTGAGTCAATCGACATGCCTGACTTAAAGACGGTTGGGAAAAAGAAAATCAAACTCAAAGTCAGCCAAGCCAGCGTCGCCAAGAATAATCAACGAATTGCCTATGTCTACGAAATTCCAATTGAAGTCACCGAAGGCAGTCTCAGTTTTGTTCAAATGCCTAAAGTGATTGATTTTGGTAGTGTTCGGATTGACGGGAAACGGATTGAAGTTCCTAGAGTAGGCGATCAATCAACCATGACGATTAAAGTCAGAGATGGTCGGAGTCGAAAGACAAGTTGGACCCTAGATGTTCAACAACAGTCGCCGTTGACCGACAGCAAGCAGCGAACGGTTAAGCAATCGCTATTGTTTTTCCGTGAAGACGCACATGAATATCCGCTGAAAGTGGGTACGAATCAACGGATTAAGAAAGTTTCCAATGCACAAATCGATCATAGCTTTACTTATGACCCACAAGCAGGATTACTACTCCGCATACCGGAAAACATGTTTGATTTTTCGGCTGACACGTATGATTTTAAATTGCAATGGACGTTAGGCGACACACCAGTCTGAGAAGTAAAGAATTTATTCAGGAGGAAGATGACAAATGAAGACACACACAAAATTAAAGTTCATGGCGCTTGCAGCGTTGACGGTGGGGATGGCAGCGAACTCAGCGGTTGTTCATGCCGACGACGCCCGCACGGTGACAACCGACGGCAGCGTCAAAATTATGCAGTCAGATGCGCCGACCAGGGTTTTAAATCCACTTGACCCAAAAGACAAGACGCCAGGTACGGTGGCTAATGGCGACAACACCAAAAACGCTGGCGGGGAAGGCTTGACGTTAGATTATGTGTCGCAGCTGGATTTTGGCCAGTTAAAGCTGGATCCAAATGCTGCCACAACGGTTTATGCCAAACCTGATCAGTGGACAGGCCAGGATGGCAAAACGATTTCGGTGCCTAACCGCTTCCAGGTGACGGATAAGCGGCTGGGGGCAGATGCTTGGAAAGTCAGTTTATCAGCATCTGACCTTAAATCAGAGGAAAAGGATAGCCAAGGAAAGACGGTTAAGCTGGAGAATGCTTTCATCACGTTGCTGGAAAGCAGCGTTGTGGATGGCCAAGCTCGTGATGCCAGCAACCATTTTGGCTTAAGTAAAGCCATTAAAGTTTATATGGGTGACGGCCAGGCGACTGATGTTTTGGCGGTCAACGACAAGGATGTCGCCAAGGGAACCTTTATTAACCTTTTTAATCCGGCTAAGGCAGGGGAAGGTGTGTCATTGACCGTTCCGGCTGAAAGTTACACGACGAAGGGCTTGAAGTCAGCTGAATTTACCACCAAGTTGACATGGACGCTAACCAGTGCGCCGATTTAGTTAAGATGATGAAGAAAGGTATCAAAGGCATGTTCCTCATTTTTGCCTTCTTGGTGAACAGTCAACCTGGGCAAATTGCGGCGTCAGCAACCTTTGAAACCGAAGCGCGCGTCCAGATCGTTGTTGACGCATCCGACTCACATGGTGAAACTTTGCCATTGCCTGACTTTAAGCCGCAACAACTTATGAGTGCGAAAGTGACCGAATCTGGATCGCCGTCATCGCGTGCTGACAGTGGAAATGAACGATATCTGCCTAACCTAAACGAATTGATAAAAAATGGTTTGATGGTTTGGGGCAGCGGCATTCTCTTAATTGCGAGTTTCATGTTTGGTCGGAAAAAGGTTACGGATCGATTAACTTTAAAGAAAGGATAAGACCCAGTGCAAATAGCGGCGTCTGACAAGCTTAGTGTTGGCGCGGCAACTAACCTTTTGGGCTGGTTTCAAGACGAAGAATGATTAGGAAAAATGGGCTTTTGTTGAGCTTGGTTTTAGGATTGGTTGTTTTTTGGATTGGCGTGCGCCCACAACAGGTGTTGGCTGCCGATGAAGCCGGGTTTACCGTTAAAACGGTTTTGCCGGCTAACCAGCGGGATACAAGTCAGACATATTTTGATTTGCGGGTCTCACCGAATCAGGAGCAGGATCTAGAAGTCGTGATTCAAAACCGCAACACAGCACCTTTGACAGTTTTGCTGGCTGCCCACTCAGCTTTCACCAATGATAACGGGGTCGTTGAATACGGCAAGTCTCCTAAACCGGCTGATTCGACTTTACCGGTCAACCTGCAGGACATTGTGACGTTACCGGCTGAAGTGACGATTCCTGCCTTGAGCCAACAAACGGTTAAGATTCACCTAAAAATGCCGGCCAAGCCTTTCTCGGGAACGGTGCTTGGCGGGTTGCAGTTCAAGGCCAAGCCTGATCATAAAGGTACGGAAAAAGGTGCTGTAACCAATCGCTATGTTTATGCGGTCGGCTTAATGTTGTCAGAATCCGATCAGCCGGTCGTACCGGATTTGAAATTGCGACAAGTGGCAGCGGATAACGACCACGGCCAGCCGGCAATTCGGGCTAACATCCAGAACTTTGAAGCAGCCATCCTGCGCAATTTGCACGTGAGCGGTTATCTTTATCGCCAATCAGGCGGTAAGGCGCTTTATCGATCCGAAAAAACTCGCATCAACATGGCGCCGAATTCCAATTTTAATTTCAAGTTGAATCTCGATAAAGGACCGTTGGAACCGGGAAAATATCGGCTGAACCTGATCGCCAAAGGAAGCGGACGCACGTGGAACATGACGCGGACGTTCAATGTTTCAAAGAAAGATGCCGACAAGTTACGCGCGTTATCAAAACCTGATGCACCAACGGCGACGATACCGTGGTACTTAATTTTGGTTGGTGGCATCGTGTTAGGCATCGGTCTTTATGCCGGGTTCAAGAAAGTCCAGTCAATTCAACGCTGCAAACGGTAACCTGACGCACCGACGCTGTTCGATGACGAAGTTGGGGTGTCATTGGCGTTCTTATGAAAGTTAGCCTCTTCGTACTCGTTTTGGCGTGAATGAAGAGGCTTTTTGCTGTTTATCTGCGTCATTAAAAGTTACAATAAAATCACTGTACTTCAAGATATTGAGAACCTTGTCAGTCATCAAGCCCAATGGCACAAGATCGGTCGATGGTCGGACTGACAAATGCTACAATAGCAGTTATAATAAATACAGATAGTTGAAAGGAATGAACGCAATATGCAAGAACGCCGTGTTGTGAACGAGGCCGGCTTAACACAGTTCTTCTCCCGCATCTACACGTTGATGGGAAGCGGGCTGGTTGTGACGGCGCTCGTGAGTTATTTACTGGGAGTCACTTTTAAAACCGATTACGTGAACTTTGTTAGTGGCCACCAAATTGTTTTTTGGATTATGCTTGCTTTACCGTTGATTTTGTCCTTCTTTGTCACAGGACGACGGGCACAGGCGAGTCCGGGTTACGCAACGTTGATGTTTTATCTGATGTCCGCAAGCTTTGGGTTTACCTTTGCGAGTGTGGCAATGGTTGCGCGGACCTCGAATCTTGCAGTTGCATTGGCAACAACGGCAGTGGTCTTTCTGGTCATGTCGATGGTTGGCCATTTTGGCAAGCGTGATTTGAGCAAGGCTGGCAACATTGCAATAGTGGCGTTGGTTGGCGTGATCCTGATGTCGTTAGTTAACATGTTTATGGGTTCGAGTGGTATTCAAATGTTGATTTCCTATGCGGTTCTGATCATCTTCATCGTCTTGACCGCTTGGGATACGCAGCGTTTAAAGAACCTGTACCTGACAACTGGCAGTGACGGTCAGGCGGCTATTTCGGAAAATTCGTTGGCTGTTGTCGGAGCATTGATGCTCTATCTGGATTTCCTGAACCTATTCACCGCCATTCTGCAGATTCTGGGCGTTGGCAACAATAATAATTAAATGCAATCAAAAGCTGGCCAAGCGCCAGCTTTTTTTCTGTCCAAACCTAAGGCTAGGGGCGCGCACCAAATGTGAACCGTGCGCCACAGAAACTCAGAATTTGGTACAATGATTGTGACAATTAACTCATGACATCTTCAGAGGTGGTCTGAGAAGAAAAGGAAGCTCATATATGACGAGTCAAACTAAATTATTGCTGATTGACGGCAACTCGATTGCGTTTCGCGCTTTTTTTGCCTTATACAATCAGCTCGACCGGTTCACCAATCAGGATGGGCTGCATACAAATGCGATTTACGCGTTCAACAACATGCTGGAAATTGTTTTGAAGTCTGTTCAGCCTGACGCGGCGCTGGTGGCATTTGACGCCGGTAAGACAACGTTTAGAACCGCGAAGTACGCTGATTATAAAAGTGGACGAGCCAAGACACCAAGTGAGTTATTGGAACAACTGCCGTATATCAAAGAATTGCTTGACGATATGGGCATTCAGCATTATGAATTAAAAGATTACGAAGCTGACGACATTATCGGAACCATGGCGAAGCGGGCAGATGACGCTGGCTGGCAGACAACGATCGTGACCGGTGATCGGGATTTGACCCAGTTGACCACCGATCAGACGACGGTACAGGTGACCGTTAAAGGTGTTAATGAACTTGAAGCGTATACGCCGGAGCATGTTAAAGAAAAGCTGGGAATTACGCCGACACAAATCATCGACCTGAAAGGCTTAATGGGTGACACCTCTGACAACTATCCTGGGGTTACCAAAGTCGGTGAAAAAACCGCATTGAAGTTGCTGAGGCAGTATGGCAGCATTGACAACCTTTATGCGAATATTGACGGGATGAAAACGTCCAAGTTGAAAGAGAATCTGATCAATGACAAGGATAAAGCCTACCTCAGCAAGCAACTTGCCACGATTGATCGCGATGCACCCGTCACGGTCGATTTGGCGGATGTCACTTATTCCGGTCCCGATTTAGCTAAACTGCGGGAATTTTATACCAAGATGAACATGAACTCGTTATTGAAAAAGATCGGCGGAGATGTGGCTAAACCCACGCAGCCGGTTCATTTTTCGGTGTTAGACGATAAGTCCATTCTGGCATTGACGAAAATCACGGATCCCCTCACTTTTGAAATCGAAATGTTGGACGACAATTATCATATTGCTGACCAGATTGGCTTTTTTATTGGCACGAAAGACGAAACCTATGTCAGCACGGACGTTTCTTTGCTGACGATTCCGGAAGTTGCCAAGTGGTTAGGTGATTCGAAACGGGATTTGACGGTATTCGATGGCAAGCGCAACATTGTGGCCGCCCATCGCTTAGGATTAAAGTTAGCGGACATTGCGTTTGACGTTTTATTGGCTTCTTACTTGATCAATCCGGACGAAAATAGCAATGATTTAGGCAAAATCGCTGAAGACCATGATTATCACGACCTGCCGCGGGACGAAGATGTTTATGGTAAAGGAGCCAAGCGTCAGGTTCCGGAAGATAAAAAGCTATTTGCTCAATTTGCCCGCAAATCGATGGCCCTTTTTGCGTTACGGCCCGACTTAACAGAAGATCTGGCTAAGCAGGAACAGACTGATCTTTTCACGGACATGGAAATGCCATTGGCGCGGGTGTTGGCAGAAATGGAAATTCAGGGAATCACGCTTGATGCCCAGACTTTAAAAGACATGGGCACAGAATTTTCACAAAGCATCAAGGTGCTGGAAGAAAAGATTTATGGTGAGGCTGGCGTCAAGTTCAATCTGAACTCGCCGAAGCAACTGGGCGAAATCCTATTTGAAAAGCTGAATCTGCCGGTCATCAAAAAGACCAAGACAGGTTATTCCACCAGTGTCGATGTCCTAAACGAGCTGAAATCTGCCAGCCCGATTGTCCAAGACATTCTGGATTATCGCGGCTGGTCGAAATTGAATTCGACGTATGTTGTGGGGTTATTGAAGGCGCAAATGCCGGATCACAAGATTCACACGCGTTACTTGCAGACATTAACCCAGACCGGCCGCTTAAGTTCCGTTGATCCGAATATGCAAAACATTCCAGCACGAGACGAAGGCAAAATCATTCGGAAGGCGTTTGTGCCATCCCATCCGGATTGGCAGATTTTCAGCTCGGATTATTCGCAAATCGAATTACGCGTGTTGTCCCATATTTCCGGTGACGAGAATATGCAGCAAGCTTTTAAAAATGGCGTTGATATTCATGCCAACACTGCGATGAAAATTTTTGGCTTGGATTCACCGGATCAAGTCACGCCGGATATGCGTCGGCAGGCCAAGGCGACGAATTTTGGGATTGTCTACGGTATTAGTGATTATGGGTTAGCACAGAACATCGGGATTTCCCGCAAGCAAGCGAAAGCCTTTATCGATGGTTATTTCGAACAGTATCCCAAGGTTCATGATTACATGGCCAATATGGTTAAAAAGGCACGTGAAGACGGTTACGTCGAGACACTGTTCCATCGCCGCCGCTATTTGCCGCAAATTCATTCACGTAACTTTAATTTACGGAAATTTGCCGAGCGGACCGCGATGAACACCCCGATCCAAGGCAGTGCAGCGGACATTATCAAAGTTGCCATGATTCGCATGCAACAAGCATTAGCCGATGCCCATCTGCAAGCCAAAATGCTGTTGCAGGTTCACGATGAACTCATTTTTGAAGCCCCAACTGCGGAAATGGAGCAGCTTGGCAAGCTCGTGCCTAAAATCATGGACTCTGCCGTACAATTGGACGTGCCATTGAAAGTCGATAGCCACTACGGCCCGACTTGGTTTGATGCGAAATAAGGAGATCGGGAATGCCAGAGTTACCTGAAGTCGAAACGGTTCGCCGTTCATTATTGCCACTTATCAAAAGCAAACGGATCACCGCGATTAGTACGAATTGGGCGAAAATTCTGATTAATGGCTTGCCAACTTTTCAAAAAGACGTCGTGGGCGCTGCTGTCACCACGATTGATCGCCGCGGGAAATACCTGTTGATTCGGCTGAACAACGGCGAAACGATTGTCAGCCATTTACGCATGGAAGGCCGTTATTACGTTGTTAGTGATGCCCATACACCGTTTGACAAGCACGATCATGTCACCTTTACATTCCAGGATGGGAGTCAACTGCGCTATCGGGATTTACGCAAATTTGGCCGCATGCGCTTGATTCACACTGGTCAGGAACAATCAGTACCGGCGTTGGCAAAATTAGGGCCGGAGCCGACCCCTGCGACGTTTGACGAGGCGGCGTTTGCCCAAAAACTAAAACGCCATCATAAAGCGATCAAGTCGGTTTTATTGGATCAAACCGTTGTTGCCGGCATCGGTAATATTTATGCAGACGAAGTTTTGTGGTTGAGTCGCTTGAACCCGCTGCAGCCAGCTGATACGCTGACCAAAAAAGAAATCCACACTTTACATGATAATATTATCAAGGAGTTAGATGCGGCCATTGCTGCTGGCGGCACCAGCGCTCATACCTACGTTGATGCAGAAGGTAACCGCGGCTCTTTTCAAGATGCCTTGCATGTTTACGATCGGGAAGGGACGCCTTGTGATCGGTGCGGCACACTCATTGTTAAAATCAAAGTCGGCCAACGCGGCACCCACTATTGTCCCCACTGCCAACCTCTGCATCAAAGGAGGCGTCCGGCATGACCTATTTATTAGGCTTGACAGGGGGGATTGCATCGGGAAAATCAACGGTAAGCCGGGTTTTTAAAGCAGCTGGGTTTCCAGTCGTGGATGCAGATGTGATTGCCCGCCGGATTGTCGAACCCGGACGGCCAGCACTCGCCCGTATCGTTCAGGCGTTCGGGCCACAAGTGCTGCGCGAAGATGGTAAGCTTAACCGTGCCAAGCTTGGTGAGATTGTCTTTTCCCAGCCTAGGCGTTTGGAGGCACTGAACCAAATTAATCGACCGTACTTGCGCGCGGCGATTAATCAAGCATTAGCACAGGCGAAATCTGGCGGTGCTGCGATTGTGGTTGGTGACATTCCACTCCTTTACGAAGCCGATTATGCCGATGCATTCGATGGTGTTGCCGTGGTAACCGTTGATCCCAAGGTTCAGTTGGACCGGTTGATGGCCCGTGATGGTCTGACAGAAGCCGAAGCCAAGGAACGGATAGCATCACAGATACCTTTGGCAAAAAAAGCGGCTATGGCTGATTTTGTTATTGATAATAATGGGCGACCGGAAGCAACCATCGCCCAGGCAAAAGCCTTGATTCGCCAGCTGCAGCACCTATCATAAGCGGCGTGCGCGTGCTATAATAAGCTATCAAACTTTGATTAAGAAGGTGGAGTCGTGCAATGTCCCCATTGCCATCATAATAGTTCGCGGGTCGTTGATTCGCGTCCCACAGACGGCGGTCGGGCGATCCGACGCCGGCGCGAATGCGAGAATTGCGGGTTTCGCTTCACGACTTTTGAACGAGTCGAGCAAACCCCGTTATTGGTAATTAAGAAAAACGGTACCAGAGAAGAGTTCAATCGGGAGAAGATTCTGAAAGGACTGATCCGGGCGGCAGAAAAACGCCCGGTCACCATGGAGCAAATGCAAGGAATCGTTGACTCGGTTGAAAACCAATTGCGGGCGATTGGTGAAAATGAAGTTTCCAGTCAAGCCATTGGCGAGTATGTTATGTCCAAGCTAGCAGATGTTGATGACGTGGCTTATATTCGCTTCGCCAGTGTATATCGGCAGTTCAAAGATATGTCCGTCTTCATGCAAGAGCTTCAGGATATGATGAAGAAGGAAAAGACTAAGAAATAGTGATTGCGAAACAAACGGACCTGGGGCAGTTGTCTCAGGTCCGTTGTCTGAAAAGAGGTGAATTTGCGATGCAGCGTCCGGATACGTTTATGCCCCAAGCAGGCTTTGTATTGACCAAGGCCGGTTATTTTAGCGACTTTGATGAAAAGATCGCCATCTCGCTTTATCAACCGCTCGTGGGTCCGATTGCCATGGCGCTTTATCTAAGTCTATGGCAGGAGGTCAAAGACCGCGCTTTGGTGACGGATCGGCGCCCACAACTCTGGCTGTTGGACTTGCTGGATATCGATATCGATCAACTTTTCGTGGCCCGCGTCAAACTGGAAGCAGTCGGCTTATTGCGGACCTATACGCAAGTTGATTCACTTGGACGCTATTATGCCTACGAGCTTTACCCGCCAGTGCGGCCGGATGCCTTTTTTAAAGACGATTTGTTGGGTTTACTGTTGTATGACAAGGTCGGTGAAAAGCGGTATGACGAATTGGTTGCGCAGTTCAGTCTGAAACCGGTTCGCCGCCCGGAATGGCAGGAGATCACAGCAAACTTTTTGGATGTGTTTCGCTTTGACCACAACTTAAGCGGGGAACCAAGTGCGGTGGTTGCGGCCAAAAAAGCAATGGATCAAAATCAGCCTCAGTTACCACGACTTGGTAATGGCGAAGGCTATGACTGGGAACTTCTGCAATCGCTGTTAGCCAACAGCAATATTCAGTCAGGTCAATTAGCTAAACATCAAGAGGCGTTGTATCAAATCGCTGGGTTTTACGGGATTCAACCGCCTGATTTTGCGCGGCTGATCAGTCGGGCGACCGATGTGATGACCGGTAAAATTGACTTGAATGCGCTTCGGCGGCTGGCTGAGCAAAGTTATACCCGTCAGCAGCCACAAACCAAGGCGCAACCAGTAGCAACCAAACCGCCAAAAGTGGCCAGTGCGGACGAAGCACTGTTAAAACGGGCGAAAAGTATGCCACCGCGCCAGTTTTTAACCGCGGCCAAACAGGCTAAGAATGACCGGATGTATCCAGCCAATAATGAATTGCGCGCGGTACAGAGTTTGAGTGAACGCAACGTTTTTGATGCGCCCACCATTAATATTTTGATTGATTATATTCTCCGAACAAATGATAGTATCAATCAAGCGTTGATGGATGCCATTGCCAACAGCTGGTTGAAGGCCAATGTGACGAGCCCGGAAGCAGCGTTGCAGCAGATTCATACGTTCGAAGAGCAGAAAGCAACTGGGAAAAGGCGCTTTCAAAGCCAAACCAAAGGCGTGCGGCAGGAGAAGCTGCCAGATTGGGCTAAGGAAGGCTATCAACCCAAGAAGAAAAAAGTCAGCGAGGCAGATCGCCAGACGTTGGCTGCTCAGCTGGAAAAGTTACGGCAACTCGGTGATAAGGGAGGGACGAACTAATGGAAGATATGCGCAAACGCTTGGCAATGTTAATGGACTCTCGACAGTGGCGGGAGCGGTATTTCAAAATGGTCAAGGCAGCCTTGCAGGATCCTGATGTCCAGACCTTCCTTAAGCAACACGAGGCAGAATTGGCTGATGATGCGATTGATCGCGGCACGGCCAAAATCTATGAATTCGTCAGTGAGCGTAACAAGATTGCCCGTGGTGAATTACCATTGGCGCCTGGCTATCAACCCACACTGGTCGTCGCCAACGGGTTGATTGATGTCGCGTATGAGCCGACAGATGCAAAGCTTGCGGCTGACGAAGAGGCGAAGCAGGCTTCGCTGGTGACTTCAGTCAATATGCCTAAAGATATTCATGACGCGAGCTTGACAAGCTATGATCCGACCGATGAGCGAATGGATGCGCTTTTGGCCGCAAATCAGTTTGTTTTGTCAGTCGTTAGCGATCCTAAAGCCTTCCATCAGGGACTGTACCTGAGTGGGCCGTTCGGTGTTGGAAAAACTTATTTGCTAGGTGCCATTGCCAACGATCTTGCCAGCAAAGGCGGCATTGCCACAACGCTGATTCATGTCCCGACCTTTGTTGTTGAAATGAAAAGTGCCATTGGCAGCAATACGGTGTTGAAAAAAATCGATAGTGTCAAACGCGCGCAAGTGCTGATGCTTGATGATATTGGCGCCGAAAGTATCAGTCCCTGGGTGCGGGATGATGTGCTTGGCATCATTTTGCAATATCGCATGCAGGAAAAAATGCCGACGCTCTTTAGCTCCAACAAAAGCATGGCCGATTTAACCGAATGTTTGGCCGGAACTGACCGCGGCAATTCCGAGATGCTAAAAGCCCAACGCATCATGGAGCGGATTCGTTTTCTGGCTAAGGAAGTAACGGTTGGCGGAGAAAATCGCCGTAATCCGTTGGCTAATTAAGTGCGATTCAAAAAAGAATAACGCAATTTTCAGAAAACCGCTTGCACCCAGCCGCGCAATGTGGTTCAATGTAGCTATCGAAGACGGAAGCAATAAAGGATCATCCGACAGAGAGCAAGGCCGCGGCTGAAAGTCTTGCAAGATCTGATCCGAACCACTTCTCGAGATTGCCGAAAGGCCCAGTTGCGCAGGTTACGCGTTAATGAAGTGGCCCGCAGCAAGACTGTCGGCAACCTGGGTGGAACCGCGATCACAAATCGTCCCTGATGTCTCTTAGGAGATATTAGGGGCGATTTTTTTGT
>NZ_BACQ01000005.1 GCF_000260435.1 Lacticaseibacillus zeae DSM 20178 = KCTC 3804
CATTTCAGTATTTTGAAAATGCGTTCGCTTTTATGATCTGGCCATGAATTATGCTCCAGCCACGGTTTTCAGCCCTATCGATTGTCTAGAACGGCACCGGACTAATGACGGTGAGTGGTTCGTCACTGAGCGGCTTTGTGAGGCGAACGCGATAGGCATGCAGTCGCATCCGCGGTTCGTTACTTGGCGATGCGTATAGCGGATCACCGATGATTGGATAGCCGATACTGGCGAGATGGACGCGGATCTGGTGAGTGCGGCCGGTTTCCAGGCGAAGCAGAACGGTGGCAGTTGTCGCCGTTTCCGCAATCCGTTGGTAATGGGTGACGGCCGGGGCACCATCAAGACGAATCATCCGCTTGCGTTTGTCTTGCGGATCATGGCCGATCGGTGCGTCAATATGGCCTTCTTTGGGGATGCCGCGCTGAACCACCGCAAGATAGTCGCGGTGCATGGTTTTGGTCGCCAGCTGCCGATTAATGATGGCTTGTGCCAGCGGATTTTTGGCAATGACTAAAAGTCCGCTAGTCGCCATATCGAGCCGGTGGGTGATCAGCGCCGGCTGTGGGGCCAAATACGCTGCAGCCTGATTCATCAAGGTGCCGGTTTCGCCAGGTTGATTCGGATGGGTTTTCATGCCAGCAGGTTTGTCGACAATGAGTAAGTTGTCATCTTCATAGCGGATATCGAGATGGGGCGTTTCCAGCACATAGGCCAGGCGAATCGGTTCGTCGTAAGTCATGGCGATACGGTCACCGGTGGCCACTGGCTCGTTAAAATGCCGATAATGCCCATTTACCTGGATCGATCGAGCAACGCGCATCTGATGTTGCCGTTTACGGGGAATCAACCAGGATTGAAGCTGATCACGCAGACTCGCATGCGTTTTTGCAATGGCAATGGTTTGAAATAACAAAAGTTTTCCTCGTTTCCTTT
Organism: Lacticaseibacillus zeae DSM 20178 = KCTC 3804; assembly: GCF_000260435.1. Classification (GTDB taxonomy): domain Bacteria; phylum Bacillota; class Bacilli; order Lactobacillales; family Lactobacillaceae; genus Lacticaseibacillus; species Lacticaseibacillus zeae. Next base: position 937 of record NZ_BACQ01000005.1, read on the forward strand.
GACCATAAAGTTTGCTTAAAAACCTGAAGCCGGGATTTAGGTAGCGCCTGGCTATGCTACAATAAATAAGATTCACAATAGGAGGGCAGGCATGGAATTTTTATCACGTGTCTGGCAGGGCATTCGGTGGTTCTTCCGCCGGTTTCAGGTGATTCGTTGGCTGATTTTAGTCGGACTAACGGTCATTTTGGTGTTCTCTGCCTGGTTTACTTATAAAGCCAAAACCGCTGATGTTCAAAATATTAAAAGTACCTTGCAAACCAAAACGGTCATTTATGATGATAACAATGAAGAAGCAGGGACATTGTATGGCCAAAAAGGGACCTATGTTGAGTTAAACGACATTAGTAAGCAGGTTCAAAATGCGGTGATCTCAACGGAAGATCGAACTTTTTATACCAATGGCGGTTTTTCGATTAAGGGGATTCTGCGGTCTGCATTCAATTATGTTATCCACCACGGTCAGATTATGGGTGGTGGTAGTACGATTACCCAGCAGCTCGCGAAAAATACGTTATTGACGCAGAAACAGACGATCATGCGTAAGGCGCAGGAATTGTTCATGGCCATTCAGCTAAATAAAGTTTACTCCAAGCAGGATATCCTTGCCATGTATCTCAACAATGCGTATTTTGGCAATGGTGTTTGGGGCGTGCAGGATGCGGCGAAACGGTATTTTGGCAAAAATGCCAGTCAATTGGATGCCAGTGAAGGGGCCATTTTAGCAGGGATGCTGCGGAATCCCAGTTACTACAATCCTGCTGACCATAAAGACAACGCCATTTCGCGACGCAACGTTGTTTTGCAACTGATGGCCGACAACCATAAGTTAACCCAGGCTCAGGCCAATGCGGCTAAAGCCCAGTCGGTGCAGGTTGTCGATGCCTTTTCAACGGCTAATGCGCAGAAATATCCGTCTTATTTCGATTCGGTTATTGAAGAAGCGCGGAGTGAAGGTATTAGTGTTGATGACATTCTGAACAAAGGTTATAAGATTTACACGAACTTAGATCAAACGTATCAGCAGAACCTGCAAACCAGTTTTGAGCAGAACTGGGCATTCCCGGCCGATGCTGCGGATGGTAAACAGGTTCAAGGTGCCTCCATCATCTTGGATCCCAAAACCGGTGGTGTGCGCGGAGTCGTGGGCAATCGCGGTGAGCATACCTTCTTAGGGTTTAACTATGCCACCCAGCTGCGCAATTCACCCGGTTCGACGATTAAGCCGCTGATGGTTTACACGCCAGCATTGGAAAATGGCTACCATTACGATTCGATTTTGAAAGACGAAAAGCTTAGTTATGGCAAAAATCAATATACGCCGACCAATGCCACGGGAACTTATCTGGGCACTGTGCCGATGTATAAGGCGCTGGCAGATTCGATTAATGCGCCGGCGGTATGGTTGTTAAACAAGATCGGTGTTCAAAAAGGCGTTTCCAGTCTTGATCGTTTCGGCATTCAACTCAAATCAAGCGACCAGAACCTGGCAGCGGCACTTGGCGGTTTGAAAAATGGGGTGTCCCCGCTCATGTTAGCGCGGGCGTATGCGGCGTTTGCCAACGGCGGTAAGCTGCCGACGACCCATTTTATCCGCAAAATTGTCGACGCGACGGGCCAGACAGTGGTCGATAATTCGAACCCGCCAAGCCGGCAGATCATCTCCAAAAAAGTGGCGCAGGAAATGACCAGCATGATGATTGGCACGTTCAACGAAGGCACCGGATCGACGGCCAAACCATCCGGCTACACCATTGCCGGAAAAACCGGCAGTACCGAAGTGCCAAGTAGTTGGGGCTATGGTACAAAAGATCAGTGGGTTGTTGGGTATACGCCGGATATCGTCAATGCGACCTGGATCGGTTATCCGACAACCGACAGTCAGCATTTCCTGCAGGGCACAAGCACTTCTGGCGTAGCACTGTTGTTCAAGCTTGAAATGTCCAAATTAATGCCCAATACCCCGCAAACCGCCTTTGATACCAAGGATGCGGCACAAATGGCAAGTATTCAGACACCAGAAAAAAATGACGATATTTGGCAAGGAATTCAAGATGGTATCGATAAAGGCATAGACAGTGCCAAGCAAACTGTGGGAAAATGGTATGATAATATCAAGGGCTGGTTCAAATAGGCTCAAAAAAGTGAGGTAAAGTATGGCAAACGTTTACGACACCGCTAATCAGATGGCGGAAGATATCAAGACCACTCAGGAATTTCAGGATCTCAAGAAGGCATTTGACTTGTTGAAGCTGGACACCGTTGCTTACGGCTTGTTCCAACAGTTTCAGCAAAAGCAATACGAGATGCAGCAAAAGTCAATGCAGGGACAGGATTTCACGGATGAAGAAGTGAAATCGCTGCAGGCACTTGGCGACAAGATGCGCGACATCCAACCGATCCAAAACCTGATGGCCAAGGAACAAGGCCTGTCACAGATGATGGACGAACTGAATAAGATTATTTCCCAGCCGATTATTGATGTTTATCAAAGCAAACCTTAATCAGTTAACTGGGTCAGTGTAAGTGCTGAATCCGTTTAGGAACCTGCACTAGAAAAAGTTCCGGAGAGCGTTCTCTCTTGGGCTTTTTTATTTTGGCGACACACGATGAACAATTGAGACCTTCCTTGTACTTTAGGACCGACATCGGTATGATTTAGTTAGCTTGTATAGTAAAGGAAAAGGTGACAACCGTGGCAAAACGGCTTTTTGATTACCATAATGAAGAAGATGTACGGCTTCCCGTGCTGATTAAATCGGCTGAAGTTCGCGTAGCCAAGAATGGCAAAAAATTTATTGCGATGATTTTCCAGGATAACTCCGGCCATATTTCTGGGAAGTTCTGGGATGCCACCGCTAATGATATTGCCCAGTTTAAAGCGGGTGAGGTGGTTCAGCTATCCGGGAAACGTGAACTATACCAAGGTAATCCGCAAATCAAGATTTATTCAATGCGCCTTGCAACACAGGAGGAGGGCAACGATCCCAAGAATTTTGTCGAGCGGGCACCGGAAGCGCCTAATGCCATGGAAGAAGAGCTGAATAGCTTTATTTTTGAGATCACCAACGCCAACTGGAATCGCATCGTCCGCAAATTGATTAACGATCATAAAAAAGCATTCTTCAGCTATCCGGCTGCCAAGTCGAATCACCACGCGTTTGCTGGCGGGCTTGCGTTTCACACGTTGAGTATCTTGCGGTTGGCCAAAAGCGTCACCGCTCAGTATTCGAGTCTAAATAAAAGTCTGCTATACGCCGGGGCCATTTTGCATGACTTAGGCAAAACCATCGAATTAAGCGGACCGATTTCGACCGATTACACAGTACCCGGGAATTTAATCGGGCACATTGTCTTGATTGACGAGCAAATTGTGCTGGCTGCCCACCAGCTTAAAATCGACATCAATGGGGAAGATATGTTGCTGTTGCGGCATGTGGTTTTGGCCCATCACGGATTGCTTGAATATGGCTCACCGGTTCGCCCGCAGTTATTAGAGGCGCAAGTGCTGCATGAGCTG
>NZ_BACQ01000004.1 GCF_000260435.1 Lacticaseibacillus zeae DSM 20178 = KCTC 3804
TTGCGGTCAAGGGTCCTTACACGCAGGTTTCTGGGCTGGCGAACGCGTTTGGCGTCAGAAAGCTACAGTGCTGGTCTTTGCCATTTAGGGCTAGATGTCCTTATACGCTGACTTCTGCGCCAGCGAACGCGTTTTGGCGCCAGAAAGCTGCAGTGCAGGTCTTGGGCCATTGCGGTCAAGGTCCTTACACGCAGGTTTCTGGGCTGGCGAACGCGTTTTGGCGTCAGAAAGCTACAGTGCTGGTCTTTGCCATTTAGGGCTAGATGTCCTTATACGCAGACTTCTGTGCCAGTGAACGCGTTTTGGCATCAGAAAGCTGCAGTGTCGGTCTTAGGTCATTTATGCTCAACACCCTCACACAAAATTTTTACGCCAGCAAACGCGTAAATACCACCCTCATCACCCACAAATATGCGCCCATACGCGCGAGGAGGTTCTATGAAAAACGTTCTTGTCATTGGCGGCGGTGCCAGAGAAAGTGCCCTTGCGCTAAAATTCCATCAGTCGTCACAAGTTGACCATGTCTACGTGGCACCCGGTAACCCGGCCATGACGATTTTAGGCGTTGAGCCAGTTGGCATTAAAGAAGACCAGGTGCCGGAATTGATTAAATTTTCCCAGGACCATCAAATCAATCTAACCTTTGTTGGCCCTGAAGTACCACTGGCGGCAGGGATTGTCGACGCATTCCAAGAAGCCCATCTGCCGATTTTTGGGGTGACAAAAAAACTCGCTCAACTCGAGTCCAGTAAGACATTTGCCAAAAACTTTATGCACCGGCACCATCTTCCGACTGCTGCCAGCAAAACCGTCCATAGTGAACTGGAAGCGCATGCCGAGGCAACGCTGATGGGATTACCAGTTGTTCTTAAAAAAGATGGCCTTGCCGCCGGAAAAGGGGTCATCATTGCCCAAGACGCTGCTGCCTTGGACGATGCGATTGATCGACTTTATGAGGGGCACCCAGATGCAACGGTGCTTCTTGAACAATACCTTGACGGCGAAGAAGCATCGGTAATGGCGCTTTTCAACGGTCAAAACCGCGTGATTTTACCATTATCACAGGATCATAAACGCCGGTTCGCCGCCGATCGTGGGCCTAACACGGGTGGCATGGGCGCCATTAGCCCGCTACCACAGTTCACTACCGACCAAGTACAGGCAGCTCAGGCATTAGTTGATGCGACGTTGGCAGGCATGCAGGAAGATGGCCTCGATGGACAAGGCGTGATGTATATCGGCCTGATTTTTACCGCTGATGGTCCTAAAATTCTGGAATACAACATGCGCTTCGGCGATCCGGAAACGCAGGTGTTGTTACCTCAGATAGAAAATGATTTTTATCAGTTGGTAACGGATTTGTTGAACGGCCAACAACCGGATTTGAAGTTGAATGGCCAAGCTTACGCGTGCTTTGTTGCGGTGAATCCGGATTATCCCGGTTCAGAATTAAAGCAGGTCCCGGTGATTGTGCCAAAAGACTGGCCAATTGGCACCTGGTTGCCAGCAGGCGTTAACCAAACGGAAAACGGCTGGGTTAGCAGTTCAGGCCGAATTTTCTCGGTTGTAGAGGCGGCATCAACGCTTTCTGAAGCTGTTATGAAGGCTAAAAAGGCCATGGAAAGTATCCAAGGAGTTTTGGATTATCGCACAGACATTGGCTTCCATGCGGTCAAATCCTGAGGAAAACAGTCAGCGTTAAAACCTGATTTTGACGAATAGCATTTACGAAATAGGCACTGTGACAGTTTCTTGTTGCGGTGCCTATTTGTATGTTCATTTTTTCAGTATGCGCAGGCACTTCCAAATAAAATTAAAAGATTGATATTGACATTCATCGTTTACAGTTGTAAATTATAAGTGTTGAAAGATTACAAGTGTAAACGGAGGCAATTATGGAAACACCAACAGTCGACATCTCCCAATCGGAATGGGAGGTCATGCGTATTATTTGGACACTCGGACCTTTAAAAAGCAGCACGCTTGCCGCTATTTTGGCGGATAAGATGGGCTGTAAGGTTGCAACTACCAAAACCTTTTTAGGACGCTTGGTTAAAAAAGGCGCACTTGTAACGGAAAAACAAGGTCGTGAATTTTTGTACCATGCTACGGTCGGCGAGCAAGCATCCATGGATGCAGCAGCAACCGAGTTGTTTAGCCATTTATGCCAGATGAAAATAGGCAAGACCTTGGATCACTTGATAACGCACGTGACTTTATCAAAACAAGACATCAACGACTTACAACAAACATTGACAGCCAAGTTGCCGGATGCACCGGCAATGGTCAGCTGCAATTGCTTGCCAGAAGGCTGTAAGGAGGAAGTTCATGAAGAATAGTAAGATGGAACATGCAAACGAAACGACTGGAAAAACCAGTGAGATGCAACATGATGACATGGCGGATATGCCAATGGATCATGAACAGATGGGGCATCAAGCTGGTATGGAAACCATGGCCATGGACCAAGGCGCTATGGCTCATGGGCAAATGAATCATGGCGACATGCATATGAGCCATGGTGACATGAGCCATATGGATATGCATCACGGTGATATGTCGCATATGGACATGGATCACGGTGGTGGCCATATGATGCATATGGGTAATCTCAAGCAAAAGTTCTGGGTCAGCCTGATTGTGATGATTCCAGTGCTGCTTCTTTCCCAGTTTATGGGGATGAATATCCATCTAGGGGCTTTGCAACTGCCGATCGTATTTCCCGGATCTGATTGGCTGGTTCTGATTTTATCGTCATTTTTGTTCTTCTATGGTGGCTGGCCATTTTTGACCGGAGCAAAATCCGAATTGCAACAGCGGCAGCCAGCGATGATGACGCTAATTGCAATGGGCATTACCGTTGCTTATGGTTATTCACTTTACGCGTTTGTGATGAATCATTTTATCGCCCCGAATGGTATGGTCATGGATTTCTTCTGGGAACTGGCAACATTGATCGTGATCATGCTGTTAGGGCACTGGATTGAAATGAATGCGGTCATGGCAGCGGGCAATGCTGTCGAGAAACTCGCGGCGTTGCTGCCAAGCCAAGCGCATGTCGTGCATGGCGATCACGTGATGGATATGCCGTTAGCAGAAGTTCAGGTCGGCACGCGTTTGCGCGTCCTGGCAGGTGAACAGATGCCGGCTGATGGCCAGATTGTCAGTGGCAGTAGTAGCGTGAACGAATCACTGGTTACCGGTGAAGCCAAGGCCATTCATAAAGCTGAAGGCGATCGGGTCATTGGCGGGTCAGTCAATGGTGATGGCGTCATTGAAATCAAAGTCACCGGTACCGGCGAAAGCGGCTACCTGTCTCAAGTGATGAAGCTGGTTCAAAGTGCTCAGGCTAATAAGAGTAAGGCGGAAGGAATGGCTGATAAAGTTGCTGGTTGGCTTTTCTACGCAGCATTAGCAGTCGGTATTCTGGCATTCTTCATTTGGCTATCAGACGGGGCGGCGATTGCTTTTGAACGCATGGTCACCGTTTTCATCATTGCCTGCCCGCACGCACTGGGACTGGCAATTCCCTTGGTCATCGCGCGCAGCACCAGTATTGGCGCAACCAATGGCTTATTGATTCGTAATCGTCAGGCACTTGAAACTGCCAAACATGCGAAATTTATCTTAATGGACAAAACTGGTACGTTGACTGAAGGTAAATTTACCGTTGCCAAAACCGTTGCATTTGCCAATCATGATGAAGCTCAAGTCTTAGCCTTAATGGCCGCACTTGAGAGTCATTCAGAGCATCCACTGGCAACCGGTATTAAAGCCGCGGCTAAGGAGCAGCAATTAAACGTACCTGCTGCTCAAAATGTTCAGGTACTCAAGGGTATTGGTCTTCAAGGCGAAGTTGATGGCCAAGCTTATACCATCGTCAACGCGCGTTACTTGAAAGACCATCAGTTAAGTTATGATCAGGCCCAAGCCGATCAACTGGCGGCTGCGGGGAATTCATTGGCCTTCTTGCTACAGAAGGATCAGGTTTTAGGGATGGTAGCTGAAGGCGATCAGTTGAAGCCATCAAGCAAGCCATTCGTAGCGGCCTTGAAGCGCCAAGGTATCACACCGGTTATGTTGACTGGTGACAATCATGAAACCGCCAAGAAGGTTGCGGACCAGCTGGGGTTAACCGATTTTCAGGCAGAGCTCAAGCCTGAAGATAAAGTTGCTCAGGTCAAGGCTTATCAGCAGCGTGGCGTTGTGATGATGGTCGGCGATGGTGTCAACGATGCGCCTAGTCTAGCCCAAGCAGATATCGGGGTAGCAATCGGTGCTGGTACCGATGTTGCCATTGATACGGCCGATGTGGTTCTGGTTCACAGCGACCCAGCTGATATTCTTAACTTCTTATCGCTGGCAAAGGCGACGAACCGCAAAATGGTACAGAACCTTTGGTGGGGAGCTGGCTACAACATTTTAGCCATTCCGTTGGCAGCTGGTATCCTGGCGCCGATTGGTTTCATTCTCAGTCCGGCAGTCGGCGCGGCGATCATGTCGTTATCGACGATCGTGGTTGCGTTGAATGCCATGACGCTGCATTTGAACCGTGCTTAGAATAATCAAGTTATGATATGAATACCGGCCGTCATCAAGATATAGATGACAAGCCGGTATTTTGTGTACAACCAATACTATATATTGGGGTTAAAAGATGATACGATAAAAAAGACTTCCCAAGCAAGGGGCTGGTTTACCGACCAGCGCTTCGTTAGAAACCAAGGCTTACACAGCATCACTACAATGACTTCAGAAAGAGGCAGATATTGTTATGACCACCAGTCGCTTACCACAGAATCCTAAACCTAAGGAATGGCTCGCTAGCGACCTTTCCCAGCAACGCATTGCGGATTACAAGCCATTTAACTTTGTGGATGGCGAAGGCGTGCGGTGTAGTTTATACGTATCTGGCTGCCGGTTTGCCTGCCCCGGCTGTTACAATCGGGTTGCCCAGAATTTTCGATATGGGAAACCTTACACTCAGGAGTTAGAAGATCAGATTATTGAAGATCTTAGTCAGTCATATGTCCAAGGGCTGACATTATTAGGCGGCGAGCCGTTTTTGAACACGCAGGTATGTATTCGGTTGTGTCGCCGGATTCGGCAGGAATTTGGCCACGACAAAGACATCTGGAGTTGGAGCGGGTACACATACGAGGAACTGATGCAGGATTCCGAAGATAAGTTGACGTTATTAGGGCTCATCGACATCCTGGTCGACGGTCGCTTCTTACTGGCACAAAAAGATTTAACCTTACAGTTTCGCGGCAGCGCCAATCAGCGCATTATTGACGTGCCGGCAACCCAAGCGGCTGGCGAGATTAAGCTTTGGAAGAATCTGATTCGGTAACATCACAAAAAGAACGAGTGGCTTGCTGCAGGAAACTGCATGTCAGAAGTCACTCGTTCTTTTTTGTTGGATTTTGCTGACTAGAAGACGCATTTAGCTATTAGAGGGGTGCTCGTGGCTGGTTTTGGGATGATGGACTGTTTGGCTGGGATCACTGTAATAGCTGACATATGGAAAATGAATGGTCACAGTGGTACCTTGATTAATCACAGATGTCAGTGTCAAATGATGGCCAAGCTTTTCGGATAGCTTTTCCGCCAAAAAAAGGCCCAAACCGGTGGATTTGTGATTCGATATTCGCCCGTTGCTTCCGGTAAAGCCTTTTTCAAAAACCCGATGCTGTTCATCTTTGGGAATGCCAATGCCAGTGTCAGTAATCATGAGCTGGGTTTCTTTGCCGGTATTGCGAATGGTGGCACTGATGCGGCCGCCTTCCGGTGTGTATTTCACGGCATTCGAGATCAGTTGCGCCAAAATAAAGCGCAGCCACTTGTTATCGGTTAGTACGGTTTGATCCTCGCCATTGAGCTTAAATGACAAGCGTTTGTTGATAAACCCATTTCGTTGACTGGCGACGACATCATTTACAAGCGGCTTTAGTGGCGTATTGTGCAAAAGATAATCTTTGGAAAAACTGTCGAGTCGGGAATAATACAAAACTTGCTCGACATAAAATTCGATGTGGTCTAACTGCAAATTCAGGTTGTCAAGTTTGTCGTCGGGTACCTGGCCTTCAAAACTCTCAGCCAAAAGCGAAACTGCTGCTAACGGCACTTTAATTTCATGGACCCAGGAATCAATGAAGTCTTTTTGATCCTGTTGCTGGGCCAATAAGGCAGTAATCTGTTGGCGATGCAGCGTCAGCATTTGATTGTACGTATCGGCAACGACTTCTTCGAGGCCTGATTCACCACCAGGCAGCGGCCAGTCCAGCGCCGCATCCTTGGCTTCTTGACGGTCGTGAAGTTGGGCCGCAAAGCGCCGAATCCGGCCAAAGTGGGCCACAAAAAAAGCGCTCGCAACAAGTGTTACTAATAACACTGCGTACCAGAGTGTTGACATTTTAACTCGATGTTGGGGATCCAGCCAGATAATCATGGCCGCTAACCCCACACATAAAATGTAACCGCCAATAGGCCACAGGTGGTCTTTGACGTAATCGCGAAAACGCATAGCGCCCTCCTAAGGAACGATATAACCTTGACCGACTTTGGTTTGGATATAATCTTTTAAGCCGGCTTCTTCGATTTTTTTACGTAACCGATTGATGTTAACCGTTAGCGTATTGTCGTCAACAAAACGTTCATCTTGCCAGAGATCCTTCAGAAGACGGGACCGGCTGACGATCTGCCCATGTTGGCGCATGAGAATCTGTAGTAACTTGTACTCGTTTTTTGAAAGGTTGATTTCATTATCATTAACTTGGGCCATCCCGTTTTTCAGGTTCAACATAAGGCCGTTGTGTTCCAAAACATCCGTTCCTTGATCGGCGTAGTTATAGGTTCGGCGCAACAGTGCGTTGATTTTGGCGATCAAAACTTCCATCGCAAACGGTTTATTTAAGAAATCATCGGCGCCCATGTTCATGGCCATGACCATGTCCATATTGGTGTTGCGGCTTGAGATAAAGATAACCGGCACCTTAGAGACTTCGCGAATCTTTTGGACCCAATAATAACCGTCGAAAACCGGCAGATTGATGTCCAATAAAACCAAGTGCGGCTTTTCTTGCAGAAAATCATCGAAGACAGCGTTAAAATCAGTCACAACGACTGGTTCAAACTGCCATTTTTTTAGGTTGTCAGCGATCAGGCCGCTGATGGTCTGATCATCCTCCACGATCATGATTTTAAACACGTGATCAACTCCATTCCTGCACTTATCGTATAAGTTTTGGCCAGGAAGCACAAGCCGCGAGAACAGTTGATTAATAAGAAAATGTCGCCGACATGGCAATTTGTCAGGGAGGACGATGAACAGCAGTCACCACTGGTTTTTGGTAGAATGATGACGGAGGTAAGCCATGGCAATTTTAGAAGTATCTAATTTAAGTAAAATCTTTGGACAGCGACATGATCGGGTTCGCGCTTTAAATGACCTCAGTTTTCAGGTTGCAGCCGGCGAATTCATCGGCATCATGGGGCCAAGTGGTGCGGGAAAGTCGACTTTACTGAATATTTTGGCAACGATTGAAACGCCTAGCACAGGTAAGGTCAAAATTGCCGGATATGATCTGGAAGCTTTGAATGAAAGTCAACAAGCTGCATTCCGTCGCGATCATCTGGGTTTTGTTTTTCAAGATTTTAATTTGTTAGACGATATGACGGTCGCGCAAAATGTCCTTTTACCACTGACGTTACAGCGTCATGTTCAACCAGATCGCGCTGAACGTCTCCGGACGGTGTCCCAGCATCTCAATTTAGATCCGTTATTGAAGGCGTTCCCGGGCGAGTTAAGCATGGGTCAGCGTCAGCGGGTAGCGGCTGCGCGGGCGGTGATCACACAGCCGAGCCTACTGTTGGCCGATGAACCGACCGGGAGTCTCGATTCATTGGCAGCAACAGATTTTTTGCGGTATCTCCAGCAGTTAAATCAGCAAGAGAAAACCACGATTTTGATGGTTACCCATGATCCGTTTACTGCCAGTTTTGCCAGTCGGATTATTTTCATTAAAGATGGCGCATTTTTTGCTGAAGTAACCCGCGGCAAATCCCGTGAGCAGTTCTTTGATCGCATCATTGATATGGAAGCGACAGTAAGCGGAGGAGGCCATTCACGTGTGGCAACAGATTAAGACCAACCTTGTGCGTCATCGGCACGAAGATGGCTTGCAGATCATGATTGCTGCATTGATCAACGCGATTATGTATGCGATTGGCGCGGTTGCGAATAATCGGTCGATTTTAAGTGATGCCAGCAAACGATTAGGCAGTTTGGATATTGTACCCAGCCTGCTAATGATTGTCATGGTCCTGCTGGCTTTGTTTTCGATCAGTTTCCTATTGTATTTAAATAGCCTGTTAATTGCCCGTCGTGATCAGGAGATCGGCTTATACCGACTTTTGGGATTATCCGGTGCCAAACTGGGAGTGACGGTGTTTATTGAAAGTCTGATTGTCGGTGCGATTGGATTGATAACCGGGGTCTTGCTTGGATTTATTCTATCGCCATTGTTAGGCATGGTGTTGATCCGCTTGATGGCCTTGCATACTCCGATTGGTTTTATGGTGTCCCCATCAGCGTTGCTGGACGTTTTGACATTGATGGGCGTGGTTTATCTGTTAGTTGGCGCCGTTAATGCCATTTATGTTCAAAATCCACTTCGCCAATTCATTCGGCAACAAGATGTGCCTGCCCCGCCCAAGCCGCAAACCTGGTGGCGTTTTTGGCTTGGTGTGGGCGGCTTTGCGTTATTGGTTGGTAGTCTGTTGACGATGCTGCGCTTGTTGCCAGTTAGTGGTAGTTTAATGCGATTACTACCATGGATTCCGGGCCGAATGATACTCCCAATTCTCTTAGTCGTGCTTGTGACAGCGCTGCTGCTGGGACTTTTTCTTGTTTTTGCCGACTTTTTGCCCGGATTGGTGGCGTGGTATCAGCGTCGTCATGAGATGCAGACCCGCAATGCAAGTGGCATTTCGCGCCATCTGATTATCAAAAGGTTGCAAGGCAATGCCCACTCATTGTGGTTGACGACGCTGCTTTGTGCTGTGACGATCACGATGCTTGGCAGTTCGGTCATGTTGTTTCAATACGAACAAGAATTGGTGTTACGTGAAATTCCGACGACTGTCGTAGCCTCCGGAATCGGCGTTGATAATGTGACGGACGTTTTAAAAAAAGCCAAGGTTAAGCCGACGCACGCGGTCACCATGTCGACTAAATTATTATATGCCGAGATTAGGTTAAGGAATCAAGTTGGCCAGATTCGCGATCAGCCTAGTGTTTACAATGTCGTCGCAATGCGTGATTATCATCGGGTAGCACGACTGCAAAAGAGTTTACCCCCAGTTCGATTACGACAACAGGAAGCTCAGTTAATGTTGCCAAACAGAACCGGGTTTCGACCGGTTGGCGCGCGGCGTAATCCGGATCGAGCGATTATGTTACCAGGTAGTGACACGTCACTTCGGCTCACCCGAACGACTAATCTTTTTCCCACCGGGAGTAATAATTATTTTGACCGGGGATTACTGGTTAGTGATCGAACCTTTGACATGTTAGAAGGCACTCCGGACCGGTTATATATGGCTAAGCTGCCTAAAACAAAATCTGCACGCCGGGCACTGGCACAACTGCAGCATTTGGACAATAGCAAGAATCTGCAGGAGTACGTCAATATTGGTGCCAATGAACGGGCAGGCAACGATCTGAAAGTCACTAATCGGGTGAGCGCCAAAATGAACTTCTGGCGTAATCCGATCGGGCTGCAAGCGTCGGAACAGAATTTTGTCAGTACGTTATATGGCTTTTTGCTATTTTTGATCTTGTTGCTAAGCGGTGTTTTTGTGGTCGCGACAGGCAGTATCTTATTGCTCAAACAAGTCATCGCCGTGCGTCAGGAGAAGCGGCATTTTCAGATATTAAAGCATTTGGGGATGGATCCGCAACAGATTCGGCACACGATTTACCGTCAGGCTGCGGTGGTTTTTGCGGTCCCACTTGTATTCGGCATTATGATGGCACTGTGTGTGATCAGTGTGATGACCAATTATCTTGATAATCCGCCATCGCGTTATCTAGGACTGATGATTGCCATTTATGCCGGGATTGACTGGTTGTTTTATCAGGCGACTGTGCATGTCATGATTCGCATGGTTGACGGGCCGGTTAGCCGGTGGGTCAGCGACTAATGAAAATGTATCAAAAAGCACCAGAATGACCAGCGAAGATCCGCGATAACGGTGGTTTGTTATTGGAGATCGGTTCTGGCGAATTCTGGTGCTTTGATGTTAGACGAATACTTGCCGGCTCACAGGACTGACATGTTAGAAATTTTCCGGTTACATGGCCGGCTCGGTTTAATCTTTTTGATGGGGGTCAATGACGGTATAACCCGCTTCATGAAAGCCATTGGCCGAAGCGGCGCGGCGAATGAATTCCTTGACTGACGAGAGCGCTGGGGTATTCTTGAACTCGTAGTAGTCATTGCTGGATTGCCAGACAGAAACCATCAGAAAATTATCAGGGTGTTTGACTTCTTGCGCCAACAGGATATGATTTTCCCCAAGCAAGATGTCATGGTTGTCGATCAATTGTTTGATTTTTGATAAGAACACTTTGACATCGTCCGTGTCCAAATTAAAATACATGAACTGCACATAGCCGTTTTGTTCGGTTGGGCCTAAGCTCGTAATGACGTCGTAACGCAATGGCGCGCTGAATGTCGCCCGGCCGCTCGGATCATAAATCATGTAATCCAGGCCGCTTTGTGCCGGTTTTAACAATTTTAGTTGGGGATCATGGCGCTCATCGAGCAATTTGACAAGGAACGACTTGCTACCAAAGACTGTTTGTATTGTGGACATACCGACCACCTCCACACTTATTATAAACTTCTTAGTGACTTTTCAGGTTGAAAGGGAGGAAAAACTAAATGAAATTGACAGTTTTAGGTTATCTCGGCGGTTATCCAGATGCCGGCCACGCAACCAGCACGTACTTAGTTGAAAGTGGTGATTATCATTTATTAATGGATTTAGGCAGTGGCGGTTTGCTTGCCTTGGAGAAGGTTTTTGATCCATTGCAACTAGATGCGGTTTTGCTAACCCATTATCATCACGATCATACGGCGGATGTCGGCGTGTTGCAATATTACTATCAGCTGCGTAAGGGTGACAAAAAAGTCTCGCCCTTGCCAATTTACGGCCATACGATGGATCCGTTAAACTTTGGCAGTCTTACCTTTGGCCCGTATACACAAGGCATGGGCTACTCCGCTGACAGTACCTTGCATCTGGGACCCTTCACGATAACATTTCTTGAGACGCAGCATCCGGTGCCAGCCTTTGCAGTGCGTATTGTTGAATCAGGGACCAATAAAGTGCTGGTCAACACAAGTGATACCCGTTACTTTTCAGGATTGGCACCCTTTGCAAAAAATGCCGATCTCTTAATGGCAGATACCAATTTTCTGGCAGATCAACCGACACCACGGTGGCATTTAACCGCACCTGAGGCCGGCGAGTTAGCAAAGGATGCCGGCGTCAAGCAACTCTTGTTGACACATTTGCCGCAACAACTCGACCTTGATACCTTAAAACAACAGGCTGCAAAACAAGCAGTGGGCATACCAATTTTGTTAGCGACAGATGACTTGACAATTAATGTCTGATAGTGATCATAAATGTTCACTTAAAATTAGAACTAAATGTTAAAAAATTAGTTATTATAACTTGAGCTATTTTTCACAAGAAAACTTATAAAAACGTTGATTGTGCAGAGATCTACAGAGATTTCAAAATTGAATTTTCAATTTTTAAAAAATTATTTTTCTGAATATGATTGCGCCGCTTCGAGGCAATCTCGTATACTATACCTGTAGTTGAGAAAGATTCCTCGTCAAAGAAAAAGGAGCGAGCGCTCATGGTTATTTTATACACGTCCCCAAGTTGCACATCTTGTCGGAAGGCGCGCGCCTGGTTAAAGGAAAATAAGATTCCTTTTAAAGAACGTAATATTTTTTCTGATCCATTGAACGTTGATGAAATCAAGCGGTTATTGATGATGACCGAAGAGGGTACCGAAGAAATTATTTCAACACGTTCAAAGATATTCCAGGAGCTAGGGATTAACATCGATGAGTTATCGACTGGCACGCTGATTAAACTGGTAGCAAAATATCCGGGTTTACTGCGGCGGCCGATCATGATGGACGACAAGCGTCTCCAGGTTGGATATAACGAAGATGAGATCCGGCGCTTTTTGCCGCGGTCTGTCCGTACCTTGGAACTTCAACAGGCGCAATTATTGGCAGGATTTTAATTTGATAAGTCGTGGTCTTTTACCCGCGTGACTGTTGTACTTAAACAAGCTAACAGCCAATTGGTCATTAATCATAAAATAAATTGTCTCGACACGTGTAGAAGTGTTGGGGCATTTTTTATTTTGGCTTGAAGGATAAGGTTTGAGACAGGAGCGGGTTTTGAAAGCGTGTTTATTGGGGTGGTTTGGGCTTTGAAGCGTGTTCACTGGCGCAGAAGTCGGAGTTATAAGGACCTTAGGCGCAATGGTCAAAACCGGGCCATCACGCCTATGGCCACTTATACTCCGACTTCTAAGCGCGCCAGTTCACGCTCTTTGGGCACCAGACTTGATCATAGCGTTTACGTGCGGTAGAATGCCTTGACGTAGTAAATCTGCTATAATGTAGTAAGTGGTCATGTGATGAACCACAGAACTCAGGGTTCCGTGACTAAAGTGAGGTGCAGCAATCATGGAAATGGAACGGATTAATGCAAATACGATCCGGGTCATGTTAGGCAACGATGATTTAGCGCAGCGAGGGATTACGGTATTGGATCTGCTTGGTAACCACAAGCAGATTGAGAGCTTCTTTTACAGTATCCTTGATGAAGTTGACAAAGATCACACGTTTGCCACAAACGAGGCCGTGACGTTTCAGGTCATGCCAAGTCAATCCGGGCTCGAATTGTTGATCAGTAAGAATGGTCAAAAGAATGATGATAGCGACACCGGTTCTGATGATGACAGTACGGACACCCAAGTACCGGATTATATTCGTCAGCAATTGCAGGGCTTAGATGCCAATGATCAACACGATCAGCAGGCAGTCGACGAAGGCGGTTATATTGACGCCAAAAAAGCACCGCAAACCGAACTCGTTTTGAAATTAAAGGACTTTGAAGACTTTATCAGCCTTGCGCAGACGCTGCGATTGGAAGGCGGAAAGAGCGACCTTTACCGGTATAAGCAAAATTATTACCTCGTATTAACGTTCTATCCCAATGAGATTTCCTCTAACGAAGCCCATGACGAGATGGCGGTTGCACTCGAATTTGGTGATCGTTCGCCATTGTCATCTGCGGTTCTGTCCGAATATGGCAAACGCTTAATGGAAACCAGTGCGTTAGAAACGGCACGTTATTACTTTAAATAAAATAGGATTAGCGAATGAGCTTTCTAGATCGTTAAAAAGCCGGCAACATTTCCAGTTTTGGAAGTGTTGTCGGCTTTTGTTTTGTTAGCGTTTGGACGTGAGACAATCATTTAATGGCTTAGAAAGGTGCATTGTCTTCTGTTGAGAAACCATTTAAATAATTCAAGAGCTGATCAGCATAGGTGGGATGGTCATTCATTTCGCGTAATGTGGTCTTTAACAAACGCAATTGATCAGTAATGATGCCGTCCGCATCCATGAACGTCATTTTCTGCATGTCATCAGGATCATTAACGGTCCAGGCATAGACAGCTTGGTGGTGGTCGTGGGCTTGATCAGCAACCATCGTAGAAAGTGTGGTTGATTCTAACGTATAGCCACTCGCCGGCGTTTCTGGGAAGACCAACGTGTACGGTAAAATAAAGAACGTCTTAAGCTTTGGGACCCGTTGGCGCAGCGTCTTAACCACACCGTAATCAAGCGAATGTACTTGATCATGATTGGCTAATAAGCGTTTGGCATAGCGCTTGATGAATCGATCCATCATCTGCGGACTGTCATGTGGCGTGGTCTTGATCTCCACTAGCAGTTTTTGATGAACTTTTTCGGCCGCCGCCAAATATTGATCAAAGCTTGCGACTTTGGCTGCGTGGCCATTTTCGCGCGCAGTCAGTTGCGTGATTTCAGCCAGCGTCAGTTGATGGGGCGTGGCTTCTTTGCCAGTTAGAGCCTTCAGATTCTCGTCATGCATGACGACAAACTGATGATCCTTGGTTTCGTGAAGATCCATTTCGACATAATCCGGTTTTTCTTTGGCAGTTGCCAAAAGCGCCGGAATGGTGTTTTGAACCCCGTTGCCGTCATCGACACCGCGGTGGGAGATCATTAATGGCTGGGTGGTTAATGCGCCGATCAAGTAGGCATGATAAAACAGACTCGTTCCGCCGATAATCACCATGATTAAGGCAAACGCGCTCACTCTAAAAACCCAAGTGCGTCGCGGCTTTGGCGCTGGTGTAACGTGGTCCTGACTGTCGATCAGATGAAACGTTTCCGCTTGCGAAGTCGCCAGTTGGTAAAGCATGACGGTGAAGAAGACCGTGATCAGCAACATGGCGACTTGCAAAAGGCCGAGATTAATCGTTGCACCCAGTAACGACCATTGCTGCCATTGTTGGTCAAGATAGGTCTGAAACGCATACAGACCAGCAACTAGCAGGATCGAAAGCACTAACACGGGAATCACAATGAGGACAACTGCCCATATGGCTCGCCATGTTTGACCGCGGGTTGCCCGCCAGCTGCGAACCACCGTTGCCCGCGGCGATTGATCATTGAGGATTAGTGCGGGCAGTAAAGGCAAGAGGCGAATAGCCAGCCAAGTGCCCAATAAATAAAGGACCACGATCAAAACGGTTAAATACCACCGATCAAAAATATAATCGATGATGAAATCAGGAATCGTCAGTTTTGCCAATAAACTGGTTTTAAAGACAATACTTGAAAAGGGGAAGATTAACACGAAGTAAGCAATTAAACTCACAATTGTCGTGGGTGTCAGGCGCCTGGTTTTCCTAATAGTGGCGCCGGCCAGTTGCCTGAAGTTTAAATGCGTTTGTCGATGAATGTTCTGAATACCTAACAACAAAAATGCAAACTGCCAGTAGACAAACAACAATAATATCAACCCGATTAGCAGCAGTAACAGTGCTGTGACCGGTTTGGCCGTGGCAATCTGACCTAGGTTGGTTAAGGTAATGTAGGGCACTTTTCCTAAGCACAAGACTTGCTGGGCACCAAAAGTCAGCAACGGGATGATCGCGAGACCAACGACCAAGTTGGTCACGCTAATGAGCAGAAAATAGGCGCCCCAGTGCCGGGCAAAGTCTTGACTATTGTGCTTGAAATACGCCCAAACTCTGATTTTTTCGTTCATGATAAGACTTTTAATTGCCCCTTGAAGTCACTAATAGCATTGTAGCCCTTGGTTTGCATCACGGCCTGCAACTCCCGGGTTAACCGCGTGAACGCAGCGGGGCCTTCTTCTTGCAAGAGGGTACCCACCTGCACAAGACTTGCGCCGGCCAGAATCAAATCGTAAGCATCCCGGCCGTTGATCACGCCACCGGTTCCGATCAGTCGAATCTTAGGATCGAGGCGCTGCGCAAAAGCCCGGACGTTAGCAAGTGCGATTGGTTTGGCGTAGGCACCGCCGATGCCGCCAAAGCCACCTTTAGGCTTGATCAACGCCGTGTCGGTTTCCGGATCAATCATGAGGCCGTTGCCGAGGCTGTTAATCGAATTGACGAATTTAAGCGGGAATTGATTGAGAATCGCCGCCATCTGGTCAAATTGCGCGAGGTCGAAATAAGGCGGCAACTTGACGCCAGCCGGTTTGGTAAAGAAGCTAAAGAGATTGGTCAAAACTTCCTGTGTCCGGTCAAAGTCATAACCGGTCTGCGGCTTGCCGGGAACATTCGGGCAGCTTAAATTGAACTCAACCAACCCGTTAAAGTCTGAATCTTCAATGGTGTGGGCCATCGCCAGATTTTCTTCCATGGAAAGACCGGCAACCGACAGAAAAATCGGCTTGTCCGGACGGGCTTTTTGAAAGCTCAACGCATAATCCAAATAATACTCGAGGCCTTCATTAGGCAACCCCATGGAATTAATCGATCCTAGTTCTAAGCGGGCATATCGCGGGCTGGGATTACCAAGCCGTTTTGCCTGTGTCGCGCTCTTGGTAACCAAAGTTCCGGCATCGCTTTGTGCCAGTTCATCCAGTTCGTCTTTGGTGTAGCAGCGTACGCCACTTGCGTTCATAAATACGTTGTCAAATTGAAACTTATCAATACTTGTATGCAGATCAGTCATGTGCCCACTGCTTTCCAAAACATAATCAAACGTCTTCACGCTGGTTGATGTTGTTGCTCTAAATTTCAGCCATAAAGTTATGTTTTTAGTCAGTTCCGCTAACGCCGATATTCCCATATCCAGACAAACTGGGTAATGACATTGACCGACTCTTGAACTATCTTTGCACAGTTACCTGTGCCGGCGGAAGCCCCGCCGCATATTGAATCAAATTTTGTACCGCGTTCTCATCACGATCCAAGATGTCACCGCACGGATAGCATCGGTAAACGCTGTGTTGGTGGTAAATGCTATCTCCTTGGAGGGTCATTTTACCGTCAAAAGTTTGGTCATCGTAGCATTGGGATAGATATGGATCTTATGGGTTTTCACGGGCGCGTTGCTCGCCTCCTTAACGGGTCTTCCCGCTACTACTGCTTCTTTTCCGGGTTTCTAGCAAATGGGTGATCTCTTGACCATCCCTGGTCTTCTTTTGCTACTTGCGCAAAACAGCGACCCGAGAAGAAAAGACCCGGATGATCGCGATTAAGTCTGCCGCAACCTCTGCCTTGGGAGCACTCTCCTCAATATTCAAGACAACAATTTTGGCGTCAAACTTCGCCACGAAACGATCAAACCAGTCAAACCCAAACCGAACGAACTAGTCTTTATCAGTCACGCCGATACGTTAGGCAAATTCATGTGGTCACATGTTTTCACCTCTTATGACATGATACAGTATAAGGCGGTGCATGACTAACTAAACGGCAATCATTCATTGCTCCTTCAATATTTGCTGTTCCCATTTAATTAAGGCTGGTTGGAAGAGGTTGAGCCATAATTCGTAGGGGATGTCTTTGATTTACTGGATTCCGAACAATACGGATGTCTTAGGCAATGAGTTCCAAGTCGTGCCAAACTCCGCAATCTCCGGTCAGATGGTGTGGCGAAGCGAAGCTAGAGCGGAGACGGCTGAGCCCCATCTGACCTACGATTGCTCCGCTTTGACACTCATATTTTAAATAACCCCATCGTGACACCTCAGGAAAACAAAAAGGCGAACATATTCGTTATTATCGCATAGTACGTTCACATTTTTATTATAGCTAAGAATTATGACACAGTCTCTGGATGGGTCTTCTCTCGACGGATGTTAGGACGCTTTTTTAGTTCGTTGTACTTTTGGTTGTTGATGTAATGCTCAACGACGTCCTTGCTCATGTTGCCAAGGGTACTCATGTAGTAGCTGGGTGACCATAAATGCCCACCCCAATCTTGAGAATGACGAATTTCCGGATGCCGTTTGAGAAAGATAAAGGCACTTCTGCCCTTAAGCGCCTTGATGGCACTGGTTGGCGCCTTGCTAGGTGGAAAACTGATCAAGACATGGACATGATCGGGCATGACTGCCATTTTTTCGATCACAATTTCATTATCATCGGCGACCTTTTGCAAAATACTTTTCATTTCATCTGTCAGTTCCTTAGTTGCAAAAGTTTGATTGCGATATTTCGTGACCCAGATCAAATGGTAATGAAAATTGTAGATATAGCGTCTGGTATAGACCGCGCCTTGGATTTTTTCTTTAGTCATAAAAGTCACCTCAATTGTTGACATCATTGACGAATGCTATAATACCATTATAGCAGGAAAGAGGTGAGATTAAATGAAGTCAATGGCACAATTAGAATATCATTATGGATTGAAGGTTCGCATCTACCCAAGTGACCGCCAAAAGAAATTGATTAAGCTTAACAGCGATGCCAGTCGCTTCGTCTATAACGAGATGGTTGCGATCGGTAAAGAACTCTGGCAATTAAAACAAGTTAAGCTACCAATTGATACGGTTCAAGACCGAATCAAGCAGCTTGAATTACGGCAAAATGCCAAGCAGATATCAAATCATTTCCAATTCTTAGAAGACAAGCGAATTGACAGTCTTGCTAAGGCTAACGCTATCCGGAATTACCGCAAGGCATGGAAAGCCTTTCGGAAGGTTCATGGTACTGGCGTCCCAAAATTCCACCGTAAGAGCTATGCGTGGGGCTATCAAACTAATTGCCAATATATCAAGCAGAAAACGACGCAGCTAACCAACGGGACCGTCTGCTTTAAAGATGGCAAGCACGTCTTAGTGCCTAAGTTAGGTCGGCTACGCATTAAAGGTTCCCACAAACGATTACTGAATCGAAAAGCAGAAACTCGTATTGGCACGGTCACGATTACTAAGGACGCTGCAGACCGTTTCTTTTTATCCATGCAGCTGGGTTCTGATACACCCTTCATGACGAAGCCTGCCAAGACCAATCGGCAAACTGGCATTGACCTCAACACGGAAAACTTTTTGACTACCAGTGATGGCAAAGTCGTCGCCAACCCGCGCTACTATCGAACAATTAAGGGACGGTTGGCTAAGGCCCAACGTGTTTTGTCACGCCGGGCCCGAAGGGCAAAGAAAGAGCATCGCCCGTTACGTAACAGTAAAAATTACCAAAAACAGCGCTTGTTAGTCGCCAAGATTCATACACAGATTCTAGATCGTCGTAAGAACTTCTTGCACAATATCTCAACCACACTAATCAAGAACCACGATTTGGTGGTTGCAGAGGAATTGCGCAGTAACAACTTACTAAAAAATCATGCCTTGGCAATGAGTATCGCAGACGTAGGCTGGCGCACATTCCTAGGAATGCTAACTTACAAGGCTGACCTTTATGGCCGCCAGTTTGTAGCGGTCAATCCTAAGAATACCACGCAAACCTGCCATCATTGCGGCTTTGTCATGGGGACAGAAGGCACTGATAAGCTGACGCTTGCTGATCGAGAATGGACGTGTCCTAAATGCCAGACCCATCACGTTCGCGATCACAATGCCGCTCAGAACATACTGATCAAAGGTATTGCTAAATTAGCCTGATTAGGCTCGTCCCTATGGCAACCTGGGGACGCTAAAGGCACTGGTAATTGCCGTGTAAGACAAGCAGTTCGTAGAACTGCCTGCAGTGGTTTATCTGTGCAAATTGTGACTCAAGCGCTCGTAACAAGGGTGTTTGCTCACAAGCCACTGACTTTAGTCAGTGGTGGTTGACGCATAGAAAAGCGCCAGAAACCAGTCACCGGCTCGCCAGCCAAACAAAAACGCCCCGTCATCGCGCAAAAGATGGCGTACGGAGCGTTAATCATTAAGTGAAGGCGTTCAAAATCAAAGCAATTAAAGCAACCGCACCACTCATCAGCGTTAAACGACGAGCGCGATCAGGCGGCCGATGCCTAAGCATTAACACCAACCAACTCAATAAACCGATAAAAGTCGCCAGAACCCCGATGACAAAGATTGCCAACAAGATCATTTGAAAAGTTCGCATCTCATTTGTGTCCTATAAAGCAACATTGTCATTCGGCGTTACCAACCCCGCTAGTTTGGCGGCTTTTTGCCGAATATCGTCTGGCGGCGTTTGCGGTAAGGTAAAGTGTGTCTCCATCTTGTGGGGATCAAAGTCTGGCGTGACGCTCACTAACGAGTAGAAAACGTTACTTGAAACAGTATCCGGAATATCTGACAGTGTATAGGCGCGGATCTCAGCTTCTTTTTTTGGCAGATGGCTTAAGAAATCAGCCAAGATCCGATATGAATAATAAACGGTTTCTTCATACGTTGTCCCGACTGCCTCAGCATTAGGGATATTAGGGAAACTAATGCGATAACCAGTTTTGGTTTTCTCGTTGCGCGCCACGAAGTAATAGTGACGTCCCGTTTTTGCCATCTCGACCACTCCTCTTTTCCTATTATTATAGCACGGTGAGAAAGATTAACAACCAAATTACGTGTACTCATTTTTAAGACGTTTTCTCATTAAAATCATAGAAAAAAAAGACCGATTGCGGCTTTGCAAATGTGCATTGCCGTGATACACTTATATGCGTTGATTTGCGGTCGTAGTTTAGTGGTAAAACTCCAGCTTCCCAAGCTGGTGTCGCGAGTTCGATTCTCGTCGACCGCTGTATAGGTCCGAAGAGAAAGAGGATGTCAGGTCAATCGGCGTTTTAACAGTGAGATCGGCTAGTGCAAACGATCACGTCAGACCAGGCGGCGCGCTTTTGAGGATCAGTATTTTGAGTGGACATATGTCAAGTAGAGTGGTACCGCGGGCAAAGGCTCGTCTCTTCGATAAGGGAGAGATGGGTCTTTTTTCGTGGCATCATCATTTTAGGAGGAACTTATGGATTTCAAAGAACTTGTTGTCAATGCCCTTAAGCCAGCCTTGGCGGGTCAACTGGATGAAGCAAAGATTGCCGCGTTAGTTGAAACGCCTAAATCATCTGACTTAGGTGATTATGCCTTTCCCACTTTCTCGTTAGCCAAAATCCTGCACCGGGCACCCAAAATGATTGCCAGCGATTTGGTTGAAAAAATCGATGCGGCGCCATTTGAACAGGTTAAAGCGGTAGGCGGTTATGTCAACTTTTATTTGGACAAGATTAGTTTCGCCCACGAAGTCTTGAAAGCCATTGCCCAGGAAGGCGAGCATTACGGCGACGCCAAGCTAGGCAAAGGTAATGTCCCGATCGATATGAGCAGCCCGAATATCGCCAAGCCAATGTCAATGGGTCATCTGCGTTCGACGGTTATCGGCAATGCGCTGGCCAATATTTTGGCAAAAGTCGGATACAGCCCGATTAAAATCAATCACCTCGGCGACTGGGGCACCCAGTTCGGCAAGTTAATTGTGGCTTATAAGAAATGGGGCTCCGAAGCAGCGGTGAAAAACGATCCGATCAAAAATCTGTTTCAGTATTATGTGGAGTTTCATGAGAAAGCCGAAAAGGATCCGGAATTGGAAGAAGAAGCGCGGGCATGGTTCAAACGCCTTGAAGATGGCGATGACGAAGCGCTCACGTTATGGCGGTGGTTCCGAACCGTGTCGTTGGCCGAGTTCAATCGCATTTACAAGATTCTCGGAGTGGATTTTGATTCCTACAACGGGGAAGCCTTTTACAACGACAAAATGGACAGCGTGGTTAAAACACTTGAAGACAAACATTTGCTCAAAACCAGTCAAGGGGCCGAAATTGTCGATTTAAGCAAGTACAACCTTAATCCGGCACTGATTAAGAAGTCCGATGGGGCTACGCTTTACATGACGCGTGATTTGGCTGCGGCAATTTTCCGCAAGAATCACTATCACTTTGTCCAAAGCCTCTATGTGGTTGGTAATGAACAGCGCGAGCATTTTCAGCAGCTGAAAGCAGTCTTGCTGGAAATGGGTTATGACTGGGCCAATGATATTCACCATATTCCGTTTGGTCTGATTACGGCAAATGGCAAGAAATTGTCAACCCGCCGCGGCAACATTATTTTACTGGAAAAAGTTTTAAACGATGCGGTTGATCTAGCTAAGCAGCAAATTGCCAAAAAACATCCGGATTTGCCGAATGCCCAACAGGTAGCTCATGAAGTGGGCGTCGGCGCGGTTATTTTCCATGACTTGAAAAATGAACGGTTAGACAACTTCGACTTTAATTTGGAAGAGGTTGTTAGGTTTGAAGGCGAAACCGGTCCTTATGTTCAATACACCAATGCCCGGGCGCATAGCATTTTGCGGAAAGCCGACATTGCGCCAGCACCGGAAGTGGCTTTGAGTGATCCGGCTGCATGGGATGTTTTGCGGGCATTGGGCGACTTCCCGGCCATTGTTGTGCGGGCCGCTAAGGAGTATGAGCCTTCCGTGATTGCCAAGTATGCTTTGCGCTTGGCCAAGGCGTTTAATCAGTATTATGCCAACGTCAAAGTTTTGGTTGAAGACAGTGAATTACCGGCCCGGCTCGCGATGGTAAAGGCGACCACGCAGGTTTTGGAGAATGCCTTGCATTTGCTCGGTGTGGCCGCACCGGAAGAGATGTAGTCCGTCACATCATCGCGACTAGCGACAGCGTCATGGTGGAGGTATTGGGATGAACAAGAATGAACGGCAGGCAGCGTTGGCGCGGATTATTAACCAAAAGCCAATCGCCACCCAAGAAGAGCTGCTGGCAGCTTTAAAAGCGGCGGGCATTGATGCCACGCAGGCAACGATTTCCCGCGACATTCGCGAAATGAAAATCGTGAAGGCGCAAGATGCAACAGGAACACTGCGGTATACGATTTTTCGTGGCTCGGCGGAATCCCAACTCGAGCGTCTAGGCCGTTCGATCCGTGAAGTCGGCTTGTCGATTACCCGGGTTCAATTTATGAATGTCATCAAGACACTGCCGAGCAATGGCAACTTGCTGGCGGCCATCATCGACGATATCGATTTTGATCAGGTCGTCGGCACCATTGCCGGCCATGATACCATCGTGGTCATTAGTCCCGATGAAAAGCAGGCGAAGTGGTTTGAAGAAGCGTATCGGCATGCTTTTGATCGGTGATGGCGGTGTTGTTTGGTTGAGGCGTGACGAGTTGACAAAAGACGAGGCTGGGGCTTAATTCCATTAAGGATGTTCCAGTTTTAACGAACTTCGACCAATGAAGAAAAAAGGTTAGACAATAAGTTCCACGTCGTGCCAAACTCCGCAATCTCCGGCGATTTGGGGCTGGAACGCTGTGGGCACGACTTCGAACCCGCAAAGCCCGCGGTTTCGAAGCTCGGCCTTGTTGTAGGCGGGGCAAAGAGCGCCCCACCAACAACAATTCCACGGCTGAGCCCCAAATCGCCTACACTTGCTCCGCTTTGGCACTAATATCCTAAAGTTGCTGTCAAATTATCTTTGACGAAACAAAAAGCGAACGTATTTTTC
>NZ_BACQ01000003.1 GCF_000260435.1 Lacticaseibacillus zeae DSM 20178 = KCTC 3804
AAATTTTATGAAAAAACGCCTGAAGAAAGGCGTGCGCAATTGATTCGCGAAGGTTCACTGACGCAGGCGGATGCCGGTTTATTCGCGGCAACATCTTCACTTCCTGCCACGACCGAAGCACGGTTGATCGAAAATTCAATCGGTGAATTTTCACTACCTTTAGGAGTCGCACGCAACTTGTTAGTGAATGGCCAATTGCATCAGGTGCCGCTGGCCAACGAAGAACCTTCTGTTGTAGCAGCGGCCAGTAATGGTGCACGGATTGCTGCGGAAAATGGCGGGGTCGCGGCACGGGTTGATCCGCATCAGGTAGACGCTGAGGTTGTTTTGACAGACTTAGCCGATTTGGAAGCTGCCAAGCAAACGGTTTTGGCCCATCAAGCAGACATCAAAGCGGTCGCGGCAGCCGCCCATCCTTCCATGATTCAGCGTGGTGGCGGGTTAGTTGCAGTTGCCGTGTCAGTGTTAGCCAACCGGTTTTTGAAGATTCGTTTAACCCTTGATCCTAAAGAGGCGATGGGCGCCAATTATGCCAATACGGTAGCCGAAGCAGTTGCAGCAGTGATTAAAACCTGGCTCGATGGAACGATTTTGGTCAGCATTTTGACAAATGCCCCAGCCGAATTGGTGACCGCGACAGTTCGACTGGACCCAGCAACCCTTGCAACGAAGACAGTGCCAGGTGAGGTGATTGCCAAAAAAATCGTGCAACTTAGCGAATTGGCTTTTGTCGATCCGGAACGGGCCGTGACGCATAATAAAGGGATTCTTAATGGCGTTATTGGAGCAGTTTTGGCAACTGGCAATGACACGCGGGCAGTTGCTGCGAGTGCGGGAGCTTTTGCGGCTGCCAGCGGCCAATATCAACCTTTATCGCGCTGGGTGATGCAAGCCGGTAAATTAGAGGGAACGCTGCAAATACCGTTGCCACTTGGGGCAGTCGGTGGTGCAATCGGTGCCTTGCCATTGGCACAAGCTGCCCGCCGGCTTGGTGGTTATCGCGATTTAGCCACCATGCAGCAGGTGATTGCGGCATTGGGCTTGGTCCAGAATCTTGCGGCATTACGGGCACTGGCCGGACCGGGTATTCAAGCCGGGCATATGAAGTTGCAAGCCAATGCCTTAGCGATTGCGGCTGGTGCTGACGAACATGAACTTCCGGATCTGGTCGCCGCATTACGGGAAGGGCAAATGGACCTGGCACATGCCAAAACTTATTTAGCAAACATTCAATCAAATCAGAAAGTAGGCCAATCAAAAAATGAAAATCGGGATTGATGCCATTGCAATGGATACACCGGACTTCTACGTCGATTTAGTGGAACTCGCAAAGGTTCGGGGAGATGAACCGGACAAATACACCATCGGCATCGGCCAAGATGAACAGGCGGTACCGCCTTCAAGTCAAGACATTGTGACCATGGGCGCCAATGCTGCAGCGCCATTGGTGACCCCGGCGATCCGGGACAGCCTGGGAATGGTGCTGGTCGGAACCGAAAGTGGCGTGGATGCAAGCAAGTCGGCTGCTTTGTTTATTCATCAGTTGCTGGACTTGCCTGAATGGGTGCGCGCAGTTGAATTAAAAGAAGCCTGTTATGGCGGCACCGCGGCTTTGATGATGGCACGGGATTACGTGGCCGGACACCCAGACAAAAGTGTGCTGGTCATCGCCGCTGATATTGCCCGGTACGGCTTGGCGACAGCAGGTGAAGTCACCCAAGGCGCCGGTGCCGTGGCGATGACCGTCAAGGCGGATCCGCGACTCATCACGATTGAGTCGGATTCGGTTTATCGCTCGGCATCGATTAATGATTTTTGGCGGCCGGTTTACCAGGATACAGCAATTGCCCAGGGAAAGTATTCCACCGAGCAGTATTTGGCCTTCTTTCAGGCGGTCTGGGATCGTTATCAGGCTGAAAACCATTTAACCGCAGCTGATTTTGCGGGGATGACCTTCCATTTGCCTTACACCAAAATGGGCAAAAAGGCGTTGAATTTAGTCTTACCCCAAGCTGATGACCAGACTGTGAAGCGGTTAGGGGAACGGTTTGACGCTAGCACCCGCTATTGCCGCCGGATTGGCAATATTTATACGGGTTCGCTTTATTTGGGTCTGCTTTCCTTATTGGATCACGATGCAACACTGCAGGCCGGCGACCGTATCGGGCTCTTTTCATATGGCTCGGGTGCCGTGGCGGAGTTCTTCAGCGGGATTTTGCAGCCGGGCTTTAAGGATCAACTAAACTCGGCCGCCCACGCGCGTCAGTTAGATGAGCGGCAACAGTTGACGGTGCCGGAATACGAGGCACTGTTTAGCGACAAGGTACCTTATGATCCCGAAGATTATCGGCCGGATCCGGCATACTTCCGGGGGCAATTTGTATTGACCGGTGTCGTCGAGCAAGAGCGCTTGTACGAAAAGCAGCCGGCTGATTCATCGACTTTGCCACATTAATCTGATTTGCAGCTGGTTATTTTATGACGGTTATTTTCGGCGAGCGGTGAAGAATCTACCAATCTGTATTAGTCAATTTGGTTGACTGTTATGGTTCCCATGGGCTTATTATGCCGGTCATGGAAGCGATTTCTGGATTTTTAGCGTTTTTGCAAGATTGATTGAGATGAAAAGGCTTGCATTGCGGACGATTAATTGTTATACTCACTTTTGTAATTAACTTACAAAATGTAAGTAATAATGGAGGCAAGTGTCATGACAGAAAAAATCAACGCTGCAGACGCAATGATCAAGGTGCTCGAAGACTGGGGCATTCATAACATTTATGGGTTGCCTGGTGGTTCTTTTGATAGCACGATGAATGCACTTTATAATCGGCGTCACACGATCAACTATGTTCAGGTTCGGCATGAAGAAGTCGGTGCGTTAGCCGCAGCCGGTGAAGCTAAAGTAACTGGCCGCATTGGCGCAACGTTTGGTTCTGCTGGGCCTGGGGCAGTACATCTGCTGAATGGGTTGTATGATGCGCAATACGATCATGTGCCGGTTTTGGCTTTGGTCGGGCAGGTGCCGACTGCTGCCATGAACACCAACTATTTCCAGGAAATGAACGAGAATCCGATGTTTGCCGATGTTTCGGTTTACAATCGGACGGCGATGACGGCTGCTCAGTTGCCACATGTGGTTGACGAGGCCATTCGCCAAGCATACAAGCATCAGGGTGTGGCAGTGGTCACGATTCCTAAAGATCTTGGTTGGGAACAGATTGACGACAATTATGTTTCATCAGCCAATCTCTACCAGAAGCCGCTTTTACCTGAGCCGGATCCGGAACAGGTAGCAACAGCCTGGAGCATTATTAAAGGTGCCAAGAAGCCGATTTTATACGTTGGTAATGGCGCGCGTGGTGCTCGGGACGAGATTATTGCTTTTTCCGAGAAAACGCATATTCCGATCATTACCACGGCTTTGGCAAAAGGCGTTGTTCCTGACGACTACAAGGCAAATATGGGTTCTGCCGGACGGGTCGCGTCCAAACCCGGCGTTGAGGTCGCCCGTGGTGCCGATATGGTCTTGTTCCTTGGTTCGGATTTTCCATTCCAGCCATACTTTATCGCACCGAATGCCAAATATATTCAAGTCGATATTGATGCCAGCAAGTTTGGCCGGCGTCACACCGTTGACTTAGCGGTTCTGGCTGATGCCAAGAAGTTCATCAAAGCATTGACTACGGTCGCTGAGCCATTACCGGAAACGGCTTGGTATCGCGCTTCATTAGCTAATAAGGCAAACTGGGTTGATTGGATGAAGTCCTTTGAAGACGACGCTGAAACGCCACTGCGGGTTGAGCCAATCTTCAAGCTCATCAACGAGATGGCGGAAAAGGATGCCATTTTCCAAGTCGACGTTGGTAACGTGACGATTAATGGAATGCGCTATCTTAAGGCTAACGATGATCAGGCCTTCACTACGTCCGGCTGGTATGCGACGATGGGTTATGCGTTGCCAGCAGCGATTGGGGCACAATCAGAGTTCCCGGATCGTCAGGTATGGTCAATCTCTGGTGATGGTGGCTTTGCGATGGTGATGCAAGACATTATGACACAAGTGAAGTATCACCTGCCGATCATTAACGTGGTTTTGACGAACCAAAGCCTAGGGTTCATCGAAGCAGAGCAGGATGATACGCACCAGCCACACTCAGGAGTTGATCTGATCGGTGCCGATTATGGCAAAGCTGCCGAAGCAATGGGCGCGCAGGGCTTTGAAGTCCACACCTTGGACGAACTCAAGGATGCCTTTGCCAAGGCGAAGGATCGCAAGGGCCCGGTTGTGATTGATGTGAAGATTTCAAATTTGCGGCCGATTCCGGTCGAGCAATTGGTTCTCGACAAGCAAACCCAGGATCCCGAAGCAGTCGATGCTTTCGTGAAGAAGTATCATGCTGAGAGTCTGATCCCATTCCGGCAATTGCTTGAAGATGCAGAAAAAACCACTGCGAATGTTTAGGTGAGTCATAAAAAGCTTCCGTTCATCAGATTGTTATCTGGTGGCGGAAGCTTTTTTGATTTAAGCGTTTGCCCGGACTTTTATGGCCGCAACCAACGCTGCTTCATCGGTGTAGATGGCACCGTTGAGTTTGATTAGCCCTGTTGTATAAAGATTCAGATAATGAAATTGATTTTCGGCAACCCGTTGCAAGGCGTCGAGCTTTTGCTGATTAGTAGCGCCAAGACGTCGGCTGTCGGTATAGAGGCCGAGAATCGGGATTTTGGTGGCATAGGCGACCCCGATTTCAGTGGCCACCCCATTGTCGATGACCGGACCGTCCAAGATTGCCACCAACAAATCAGCAGCCTCCAGGCGATCAGTATCAGCTTGGGCGATCATTTTGGAATCGGCATAAGCTTCTTTATTGTTAATTGCCGCGTTTTCCTGAGGCACATACAGATCGACGTCAGGAACGGCGGCGCGAATTTGCGCGGCTAATTTTGCGTTGTAGTCAAAATCGGCGTGACTGAAAAGCGCATTGGCAAAATAAATTTTCATGGCAGGAACCTCGCTTTGGATGGATGAATTGGGGGACGAATGCGGATAGTGAAGACGCTGCTTCATTTAACGCGATTAGCGCCGCGTAAACTTGACAACTGCCTCACAGCGGGCAGTTTGCGGGAACATGTCGATGCTTTGAATCCAATCAACCTTGTAATGTTTGGCCAGAGGAACGAGATCACGCGCCAACGTTGAGGGGTTGCAGGAAATATAAACAAACTTTTTAGGATTAAGGTTCAGCAAGGCATTAATAAAAGGACGTTCGAGGCCGGCACGCGGTGGGTCGACAATCACGGCGTCAGGGTGAATCCCTTCTGCCAGCCACTTAGAAAACAGAGACTCAGCTTTGCCAACAAAGTAATGTGTCTTGGTAAAGCCATTGTGAGCCGCATTAGCTTTCGCATCGGCAATCGCTTCAGGCACCGTATCCATGCCGTAGATTGTCTGGTGCCGGTCAGCGAGACTGATGCCGACAGTGCCGATCCCACAATACGCATCGACCAGTGTATCGCTTCGGTCCAGTTCAAGTGCGTCTTTTGCGATGGTATAAAGCCGTTCAGTTTGCGCTGGGTTAAGTTGTAAAAAGGCTTGCGGTGAAACCTGAAAAGTGCGGTCTAACAACGTTTCCTGGATATAAGGTTGGCCAGCCAAAAGTCGGCTTTCCTTGCCCCAAATAATTGAAGTGTTGCCAGGATTAATATTTTGGGCAATGCTGACGACCATAGGCAAACGTGTTGCAATGGCCGCGACCAATTTGGTTTGCTGGGGCAGTTTAGCGCTGTTGGTAATGAATGTGACTTGCACTTCACCAGTTGCAAAAGATTCCCGAACGACCAATGTTTTGACAATGCCGGCATTCTTTTTTTCTTCGTAAATCGGAATCTGGAACTCTTCAAGCAGCTGACACAAAACAGTCACGACTTTCATGGTCAACGGCGCCTGTGTCAAAAAATGGGTTAACGGGACAAGGTGATGTGATCCAGGGGCGTATAAACCGGCACGAACATGACCGTCAATGACTCGAACCGGGAACTGAGCTTTGTTGCGATAATGCGTCGGGTGCGTCATGCCGATGGTTGGTTTTAAGTCATAATGTTGCCAGCCGGCTGGTTTGAACTTGGCTAAGGCCTGTGCGACCACATCCCGTTTGAAGCGCAATTGAGCCGGATAAGCAAGGTGGTTTAATTCGACCCCGCCGATCTGCCCATAGAGAGGTTCCGTGGGTTTCACTCGATCAGATGAGGCCGAACGGATTTTGTGGACCTTGGCTTCAAGATAGCGGTCATGAATCGCCGTCACTTCAGCAACAACGATTTCGCCGGGGAGCGCACCGGTAACAAAAGTGATTTTGCGTTGATAGTACCCGATACCTGCGCCGTTGATATCCAACCGCTTGATAGATAATGGAAAACGTTGTCCGATTTTAACCGTGGTTGCCATGAAATACTCCTTTACGCTGACAAATGGTGACGATCCCTGAAAAATTCTAGTATAATGTACTTTCAGGAGGATTGACTGTGAAAATTACTTATTCGAATACCATGAGCAAAAAAATGACGGCGACCGTTTGGCAAAACGACACGCCACATGTCATACACGTTGGCGAAACGCTAGATCTTAAAGTTCAACGCGGTGACAAAATAACCTATAAAGTTGGCCGATTAAACAAGGTACATGCGATTGATTACCAAAGTCCGGAAGCCAAGTTTGAAATTCAGATCAATCGTAGTCTGCAAAATGCTTATTTTGTTGTGATGTTTCTGATGGTGGTTTTTTTGTGGTTTAACCGTAATAGCAACCTGAACAACACGCTGCTGGTGACCGCGGTTGTTTTGGGACTGGCCGGCTATGAGGCGTTAGTTTATTTTGTCGGCTATACCGCCAAACCCTTTCATTAAAAAATAAGAGTTTAGGACTGCGCTGATGAGCCGTGTTGACGCTGTAATTGTTTGAGTCGGCGATAAAGATTGAAATAATCTAAATCAGTCGGTTCCGGCATCCAGGTAATCAGCGGGGTTGCGGGATCAAACGGGTGGCCCAAACGCGGGATCACCCGTTTTGGTTTGGTGAGGCTGGTGATGATCAAATCCGGTTTGACTGCTGCATCAGGTGGCACAACCCGGATAAAGCCTAAATCATCCAGAAAATTGAGCAAATCCCGTTTGGCAAACGAGTCATGCTCGATGAGAACGTTAACGACCATCTGCATGTCTCGGTTAAGTTCAGGATAATTGTCTTTCACCAAAAGATATAAGCCGCTGATGAAGGGCTCGGGAAAGTCAGCAAAAATAGATTCAGGCATCGATTTAGGAATTTTTTTGAGGTACCGCTGAATTTCCGCAGCTAATTGACTGCTGTCGGCTTCCTCGTAAGGTGATTGGGCAAAATCAATGCGCTGGCTAAATCGTCCATCGAGTACATATTCGTTAAAACTAAGGCGGTATAAATTAGCAATCATGACTTGGCTTTCGGCAATCAGCTGGCGATCCGTTTCTTGCAGCTGATCGTTCAAGTGGCTGAGCAACCCAAAAACAAATCGATTCACGAGGTTATCGGTTTCATCGAAATGTTCGATGATTTGCCGATCAAGCGTTTGCGGTTGCCGAGTCACGGTCATAAAATACATGCGCATAAAATAATAAAATTGTTTTTCCGCCTTTAGTTCTGACGCTGACAGATTAGGAAACCGTGATTGGGTAAAAATCAAATCCGGCAGGTCATCGTGTCCGGAAAAAAGCAACTGCATGCGGCGATTCGGCAATAGGGCATGGCCTGCTTTGATCCGCATCAGCTGAATGGCAAGAATGACCAATGCTTCCTTGGACATCGGTTGCACCGGTACCAGCAAAAATGTTGGCGCGACCTGATTGATCTCAGCCAAAAGCATCTTTGCCTGTTGCTCTTGGGCAGCCGAAAATGGCCAGCCAGCCCCGCGATAAGCGAGCATAAAAAAAGTAAACATCGCCAAGCGGATATGTAGCTCATCACCTTCGATTGCCCAAGTTGTGCTGTTGAGATTAACGCCATTGTCCGCCAAGTAATCCCGAAATGGGGTGATGCGGCGTCGCAAGGTTGAAACGCTTGTCTGGTGATTTTCTTTAAATCGGTGAAAATCAGGATGCGGATTTTTAAACACGTCATCAAAGAATTCAAAAGGCAGGCTGTCTTTAAGCAAGGCAAAGCGGTATTGGTTGAGCGTGACCCGTTTTAAAAATTGGGTAAAATTTGCCTCGTCAACGGCTTCGTCAGGAATGATTTTATTAAGCTGAACCAAAACGGTCTGAAATGCCGTGTAGGTTTGCGAGTATGATAAACCTGTTGTGCGGCTAAGTGCATTGATCGATATGGTTGTTTGTGGCAAGGTCTTCATTGCCCGAAATAGTTGATAATTAATCAAACTATGACGGTCAAAAAAACTAGCTTCAAACATAACAGACCTCCATCTTATTTATGAAAAGTATAACATAAGTGATGGCATGATTAGAAAGGTGATCAAAAGCGCATGGGGCAAATTACAAAGATAACAGCGCAAAAACGGCGGGGACGCTATAATATTTTTCTGGACGGTGAGTATGCCTTTCCGGTCAGTGAGACGACGTTGGTGAATTATCAGCTCGCCAAAGGGATGACACTCACACCAGCGGAGGAGGCCCAGATCAAGGACAGCGAAGTCGTTGCCATGGGTTTGGAAATCGGTTTGAATTATATCAACCATCAAAGTCGCACTCGCCACGAAGTCAAGGAACGGTTGGCGAAAGAAGATTTTCCGGAAGACGTCATCGGCCAAATCTTAAAGCGTTTAACCGAGCTGGGGTTCTTAAACGATGTCGAGTATGTTCAGCGCTATTTAGAAGCCAATAGCAAAATGGGCGAAGCCGGACCACGCATGGTGCGTCACAAGCTCGAGCAGAAAGGCATTACGGCCGATTTGTTAACCGAGCAATTGGCAACCGTCCCGGCGGCAACCTGGACCGAAGCCGCGGTGCGTGCGGGTCAAAAAAATCTGCGCCACCATCAAAACCGGGCATTTAAGGATCAATTACAGCGACTGCGGGTTGCCTTGATACAAAAAGGATTTGATGAAGCAACGATTGCTGCCGCGATTGAAATTCTCGATCCGCAACCGGATGCAGAAAGTGAGCTGGCACTTTTAAAAGCCGAGGCTGCGAAACAGTGGCGGTTAAAACAACATTACGAAGCGCGAATTCGTAAGCAAAAGGTCAAGTCGGCTTTATTTCGCAAGGGGTTCGATTTGGATGCCATCGATGATGTTTTGGCGGATTTGGCAGAAGAGGACTAAAGCTCTAGTTTTTTAGCGGTATCCGATAAGCTTTGTTATAATGGAAATCGGAATTTTAGAAAGCGGGTTTTGTATGCTGATCCCTAAAGAAGGCGACTCGTTTGCCATTCAAAGTTATAAACATGATGGCAGTTTGCATCGCACCTGGCGTGACACGATGGTGCTTAAAACGAGTGAAGACGCCTTGATCGGCTGCAATGATCATACCTTGGTCACCGAGTCTGACGGGCGTCGCTGGTTGACGCGGGAGCCGGCAATTATTTTCTTTCACAAGCATTACTGGTTCAATGTGATTGCGATGATTCGTGAAGGTGGCGTTTCGTATTATTGCAACTTGGCGACTCCTTTTACCATGGATCAGGAAGCACTGAAATATATTGATTACGACTTAGATGTCAAAGTGTTTGCGGACGGGGAAAAGCGCCTGCTGGATGTTGATGAATATGAAGCCCACCGCAAAATGTGGCAGTACCCCGCCACGACGGATCGTATTTTGAAAGCCAACGTTAAAGTGCTGGTCGATTGGATCAACCACGGTAAGGGGCCTTTTTCCCAAGCCTATGTAGATTTGTGGTATCGCCGGTACTTACAATTGGCCCATCGAATCTGAAGACGGTATGAATGTTAGAGGCAATATGAAACAAATTCCGCAACAACCTGCACAATTATTTGCAGGTCATGCTTATACAACCGAAAGTAGCGATCAACTCGGCACGTTTCGCCCTGCGTGGACGGATTTCGAACAGCGACTGGGATTTAAATCGCTTGATCAGTTGGCCAAAACGCCTAACCGAACGGCGATGGTGATCTTTTCGCCGTATGATACCCTTCTGTACTGGATTGGCAGCTTATTGCCGGCGGGGACAGATGTACCAAAAGCCTATGATTGCTTCTCGCTGCCAGCAGCGACGGCCGGACAAGTGAAGCAACCGGCCAGTCAAATTTTGGCAAAAGAATTACCGTTGGCTACCAGCTTTAATAAAGGCTTACAGATCATCGAACAGGCAGGTTATCCACTGCCCGAACGTTTAGGCCAGACGGATCATCCTTATTATCTGGAAAGTTACCTGCTTGATGGAACGGCGGTCAAAACGGTGGCTTATCGTCTTTATATTGATCCGAACCAGTTGACCGGTGTGGACGAATATGAATAAAAAAGCAAGCGCGGCATGACCTGCTTGTAGTGATGGGCTTCTAATAAATTCAAATTAGAAGCGTATTTTTTTCAAATTTGAATGGTTTAATCGGACTAACCTGAAGCACCGCTTAATCTAATTTCAGTATCATTTCACGATGGCGAATGCCGGCATCCAGGAATTCCGGTCGATTCGTTAATTCAAATCCTAAAGTTTTATAAAAACCAACTGCCTGAATCTGGGCGCCGAGTTTTAGAAACGCCACATGATGCTGGCGGGCATATTTGATGATGGCGGTTAGCACCATTTTGCCAAGGCCATGCTTGCGGTAGACCTTTTCCACGGCAACGCGTTGAACGTGATAGCCGTTTGCTTCCGGTAAAATTCGAGCAGTAGCCACAGGCAAGTCAGCGTCATAAAGGACAAAGTAGGTGGCTTTTCCTTCATCACTGTCGACTTCCAGATCTGCCGGGACGTGCTGTTCCTTGACGAAAACATGTGTCCGGATCTGAACGCTATCTTGGTGAATCGCTGAATCTAAAGCAGTTGTTGTCTTTAATTCCAAAGTGCGAACCTTCTTTCCGTTTTGATAAATTGTTTGCTATTATAACACTATCGAGAAGAGGTTGGGGAGGCCAATTATGTTTGATAAGTTACGCCATTCAAAATTAATGTTCTGGTCAGTCGAGTTATTGGTACTGATTTTCGTGGTGATCGGCTTAACCCAGGTCTCGTTCTTATTTGCGCCGGTTGCAACGTTCTTTTCAACGCTGCTGATCCCGATTCTGTCGGCTGGATTTTTGTTCTATTTGTTTAATCCGATTGTGAAGCTGTTGCAACGGCTGCATATCAGTCGCAATATTTCGATTCTTTTGATTTTCCTGGTGGTTATTGGCGCCATCGTCTTAATTGTCATGGCGGTCCTGCCGAATCTGATTTACCAGGTCACCCAATTCATTACCAATATTCCGGATTTCTTAAAGGGGTTGCGTTCCTTTATCAGTAAGGCTTCGCACTACACTTGGTATCAGCGGCTTAACATTGGCAAATATGTGGCAAGCTTACAAATATCGCCAAGCAAATTGCTGAGTCAGGTGCTAGGCAGCTTCTCAAGTGGATTGCCGGGTATGATCGGTTCTTTGGCAAGTATTGTGGTCAGCATTATTACGATTCCGGTGATGCTCTTTTACTTCCTTAAAGACGGCGAAAACTTCGTGCCAAGTATTCAGCGACTCTTACCGCGGCGGTATCATGCGGAGGTGGCAACAGTGTTCACACGCTTGAATGCCACACTATCGCATTATATCGGTGGTCAGGCAATTGAATGTTTATTCGTTGGCACCTTTACGTTTATTGGCTATCTGATCATTGGCATGCCATACGCGTATCTGCTGGGTTTCATTGCCGGTGTGGTCACCATCATTCCTTATTTGGGACCGTATATTGGCATTGCCCCAGCGCTGGTCATTGCGGCAACCCAGGGATGGACCAAAGTTTTGCTGGTTGTCTTGGTCGTCGTCATTATTCAGATGACTGACGGGAACTTCATCTATCCTAATGTCATCGGTCGGTCTTTGGACATTCATCCGTTGACCATCATCATTTTGCTGATGGTGGCGGGCAATTTATGGGGGCTACTGGGCACTATTTTGGCTGTACCGACTTATGCCGTGATCAAAACCGTCATTACTTACTTATACGAACTATATCGGTTCCATCAAGAACATAAGGATGACGAAGATTTTGATGATGAGCGCGAACTACCCGAGCCGACCCCACGGGACGGCGCGCAGCACGATTCTGAATTGAAAAAGAAATAAGGACTTGCTATACTGAAGTGATCGAACTACGGGGATGAGTCCCCGTTTTTTTACGAAAGGTTGTGTTTTTGAATGGGCAGTGACCCAGACGGTCAGATATGGGGACAGTTAATCCTCATTATCTTTTTGACTTTAATTAATGCAGGATTTGCTGCCGCAGAAATTGCGGTCGTTTCAAGCTCACGTACCCGAATGCAAGCACAGGCAGACAAGGGTGATCGAAAGGCAGCTAAGTTGGTTGCCATTATGAAGGATTCCAGCCGGTTTTTGGCGACGATTCAAGTCGGCATTACCTTTGCCGGATTTTTTGCGTCGGCTTCGGCGGCAACCACGTTGGCTGATCGGATTGCGCCGATTTTTGGTAACTGGTCTTTTGCGCATGAAGCAGCGGTGATTTTAGTCACGTTGATCTTATCGTATTTTTCGCTTGTCTTCGGTGAACTTTATCCCAAGCAGGTGGCGCTTCAACGGGCAGAACGCGTGGCCAAGCTGAGCGTGACGCCGATTAGTTGGCTGGCGACGTTAATGCGTCCGTTTGTCTGGCTTTTATCGGCGTCAACCCAACTGTTGATGAAGCTGACGCCAATGGAATTTACCCATCAAGGCGAATCGGTTACGCGGGAAGAAATGGTTGCCATGATCGAAAATGGTCGGAATGCCGGTGCCATTGATCCTGATGAATATCAAATGTTTGAAGGGATTATCTCGTTGTCAGACACGATGGCGCGTGAAGTAATGGTGCCGCGAACAGATGCCTTCATGATTGATGCCGAAGAGCCTGATCAAAAAGCAATCGACGCGATTTTAAATAATATTTACTCACGAATCCCAGTATACGAAGAGGATAAGGACCATGTCATCGGGATTGTCCATATCAAGAACTTACTCAAAGAGGCGCGGCGAGTTGGATTTGAACATGTTAAAATCGAATCGGTGATGACAGAACCGGTGTTTGTGCCGGAAACCATTACGGTGGATGCACTGTTGAAGGAAATGCAAACTCGCCAACAGCAAATTGCCATTCTTTTGGATGAGTATGGCGGTGTTGTTGGCATTGTCACGATTGAGGATTTACTTGAGGAAATCGTTGGCGATATTGATGATGAATCGGATCAGGCGGAGCAGCTTTATACGAAACAAACGGAGCATGACTATGTCGTTTCTGGGCGGATGCCGATTTCCGAGTTCAATGATTTATTCAAGACCAGTCTGGATGTGCCGGATGTTGATACGATCGCCGGCTATGTGTTGACGCAGCTTGGCGCGATTCCATCGACGCATCATAGCGAAAAACTTGAGCTAGCACCGGGGGTTGTTTTGTCGACCGGCAAAGTAGAAGGGTCACGGCTTGTCAACGTTCACATTCATTTAACTGATATGCCGACGTTAGAGACATCGACAGAAGTATCGTCCAAGGAAACCGATAGCTAGCTCGGCTCAAGATAACATGGGCAGATGCTGGCAGTAACTTTGAACATTTTGGAAGGAACCAGATAATGAAACCACAGGAATTAGCACAAGAAGTCGCAAAACGGCGGACGTTTGCGATTATTTCTCACCCGGATGCCGGGAAGACGACGATTACCGAGCAGCTATTGCTGTTTGGCGGTGTCATCCGTGAAGCCGGGACGGTTAAAGGCCGAAAGTCCGGACATTTTGCCAAATCGGATTGGATGGAAATCGAAAAGAAACGTGGTATTTCGGTCACGAGTTCGGTGATGCAATTCAATTATCAAGGCAAACGTATTAATATTTTGGATACCCCCGGGCACGAGGACTTTTCCGAAGATACGTATCGGACACTGATGGCTGTCGATGCTGCCGTGATGGTGATCGATTCAGCTAAAGGGATCGAAGCCCAGACTAAGAAGCTGTTTAAAGTTGTTAAGCAGCGTGGTATTCCTATTTTTACCTTCATGAATAAATTGGATCGCGACGGGCGCGAGCCGTTGGATTTGATTGCTGAATTAGAGGATCTGCTGGGTATTGAAGGTTATGCGATGAACTGGCCGATTGGGATGGGCAAAGGCTTGAAAGGGCTGTACGATCGGGTAAATAACCGAATCGAGTTATATCGACGAGAAGGAGAAGATCGCTTTTTGCCGCTTAATGACAAAGGTGAATTGGATGCCAGTGAACCATTGACTCAGGATTCTATTTACACGCAAACGATGGATGACATTGAGCTGTTAAACGATGCGGGTAATCAATTTAGCCTCAAGAAAATCATGGCTGGTGATCAGACGCCAGTTTTCTTCGGGTCAGCCTTGACTAACTTTGGCGTCGAAACTTTTCTGAATAGCTTTGTTAAATATGCGCCTGAGCCGGGTCCCAAAAAGACTGAGCAAGGTGATGAAGTGATGCCGACCAATCCGGAATTCTCAGCGTTCGTCTTCAAGATCCAAGCGAATATGAACCCGGCTCATCGCGATCGGATTGCGTTTGTGCGCATTGTTTCCGGCGAATTTGAGCGCGGCATGGATGTCGTCTTACATCGTACCGGTAAAACAATGCGGCTGAACAATTCGACCGAGTTTATGGCAGACAGCCGCGAAACCGTCTCGACTGCGGTTGCCGGGGATATCGTCGGCTTATATGATACCGGTAATTTTCAGATTGGCGATACCATTTATCAAGGAAAAACGCTGATTCAATTCGAAAAGTTACCGCAGTTTACCCCGGAAATCTTCATGCGCGTTACCCCCAAAAATGTCATGAAACAAAAGTCATTTCATAAGGGCATGCAGCAGCTGGTCCAAGAAGGGGCAGTTCAACTTTATAAGACTTACCATACAAACGAGTACATTCTTGGAGCCGTTGGGCAGTTGCAGTTTGAAGTTTTCCAGTTCCGGATGTTGCATGAATACCACTCCGAGGTTGTGATGACCCCGATCGGTTCGCGCATTGCCCGCTGGATTGATCCGGATCAGATGGACGAAAAGATGAGCAGTTCGCGGAACCTGCTGGTGCAGGATATTCACGGCGATCCGTTGTTCTTGTTTGAAAACCAATACGCCGAGCGGTGGTTTGCGGACAAGTATCCGGATGTGAAATTGACGGCTAAGCTTTAATCTTGGCACAAAAAAAACGGCTATTGGCCGCTTTTTTTGTTTCTGGATTTCGAGGCGCCTTTTTGCTTATACATGATAACCGTTACGAAACATCGTTTGATTGCCTATCGAATGAACAAAATGCCTCTTTTATTCAGCCTGACGTTCTAACTTAGGGATCGTTATCTCGGCTAAGTGGTGGCCTATGATTGGCGAAACATCGTCAATGGACTTTTTGAGCAGTCGATCAAGCGTGTAAGCAATTTCCTCACGTTGAATGTTGCGGCGTTCGTTGGTGAACAATATCTCGATGTGCGAAGGTGCCTCTGTATAAACAACGGTGGTTTGACCGAGTGAAAAAACTTTGACAAGTCGGGCATCAGTGCCGCTTAGTTGCTGGCTTACCAAATTTCTAAAGCTGTTGGTGACATTAATCAGTCGCATGGTCAGGCCCTCCATTTCTCTTCCTACTGGTTTTATTATAAAACAATTTAAGGAAAAATAATATTATGTACAATCGAAAGCCCGCGAACATTTTGTCCGCGGGCTTTCTGTCTTTGCATCACTCATCTTGATCGCGATGATCGGTTGATGACTGATGGTGTTTACTTTTTGCTGGTTTTTGAAGGCGTTTCGGCTTTGGCTGGTTCGCCAACCGTAATTTCACCATTGCTGATGCGTGCTTCAAGTTCCTTGGCATCCGGATGATCCAGATAGAAGTCGGCTACCCGATCTTCAATCTGTTCTTGGATAACCCGCCGTAATGGCCGCGCACCCATGGATGGATTGTAACCCAGGCTGACCAGCTTCTCTTTGACCGGATCGGTGACATGAATCGTCAGGCCCTGACTCTTGAGATTATTGTTGGTGTCAGTGATCATTAAGGAAACGATCTTCAACAAGTCATCTTTAGAAAGTGGCTTGAATTCAACAATATCATCGAACCGGTTGAGGAATTCCGGCTTGAAGTAATTGCCAAGCTGATCCAGAACGCTGTGCGTCTTGCCACTCAAGGTTGCACCAAAACCAACATTAGCCTCGGCATCGGTTGATCCGGCATTGGACGTCATGATGATGATGGTATCCTTGAAGGAAACGGTACGCCCTTGCGAATCTGTCAAGCGGCCATCATCCAGAATCTGCAGGAACATGTTCATAACATCGGGATGGGCTTTTTCAATTTCATCTAACAGAATCAGACTATAAGGATTTCGACGAACTTTTTCAGTTAACTGGCCGGCTTCCTCGTAGCCAACATAGCCTGGCGGTGAACCGATCAGTTTGGAGACACTGAATTTCTCCATGTACTCCGACATGTCAAACCGAATCATGGCATCTTCCGAACCGAACAGCTCTTTGGCAAGCTGCTTGGCCAGTTCGGTTTTACCAACACCGGTAGGCCCAACGAAGAGGAAGGAACCGATTGGCCGGCCCGTCTTGTTGAAGCCAATCCGGTTACGGCGAATGGCCCGCGCAACTTTGTCAACTGCTTCATTTTGGCCGATGACATGTTTTTCAAGATCACTCGCGAGGTTCTTCAATTGTGCCTGTTCTTGTGCTTTCAATTCACCGACAGGAATGTTGGTCTTTTCTTCGACAATCTTTTCCATGTCTTTTTCGGTGACGGTTGGCACTTCATCTTCAGGTAGATTTGATTGTTTCTTGGCCATGTCTTCTAATTTCGTGACTTGATCGCGATAGAAGGCGGCTTTTTCGTAATCTTCCTGCTTAAGCGCTGCCTGCTTTTGATTCTCGGCATCCGCAATCTTGGTTTTGATCGTTTCAGGATCAACGGTTGCAATCGTCAAATTCTTGCGAGAACCGGCTTCATCCAACAGGTCAATGGCTTTGTCAGGTAAGAAGCGATCCTGAATGTAGCGGTTGCTGAGTGTAGCTGCGGCCTCAATCGCGGCTTCCGTATACTTAACATGATGGAAGTCTTGATAACGCGGCTGCAAGCCTTTCAGAATTTTAATGGTTTCGTCAACGCTAGGTTCTTCAACCATGACTGGCTGGAGTCGCCGAGCAAGCGCGGAATCTTTTTCAATTTGCCGATACTCGTTGCTGGTGGTTGCGCCAACCAGTTGCAATTCGCCACGAGCGAGGGCAGGTTTCAAAACGTTGCCTGCATCCATGCCGCCTTCAGCATTGCCGGCACCGACAATTTCGTGAATTTCATCAATAAATAGGATAATGTTCTTATTTTGTTTGAGTTCGTCGATCAATTGTTGCATCCGCTGCTCGAATTGACCACGAATACCGGTTCCTTGAACGAGGGAAACGACATCGAGGCGAATAACGTGACGATCCTGGAGTTTTGCCGGTACGTCGCCATTGGCAATCTTCAAAGCCAAGCCTTCGACGACAGCGGTTTTACCGACACCGGCTTCACCGATCAGAACCGGGTTATTCTTCGTCCGGCGATTCAGGATTTCGATCACCCGTGAAATTTCCTTGTCGCGGCCGATGACCGGATCAATTTGGCCTTTGCGTGCCTGTTCGGTCAGATCAACACCGAATTGACCCAGTAATCCCTTACCACCATTGCCATTGCGGCCGTTGTTACCATTCCCGCCGCGACCTGCCTGAGTAGGCGGGATTTGCGCGTTGGGCTGTTGCGGCCGATCCATTCCCTGATTCATCGCACGGAAGATATCATCTAAGCTCCCGAACCCAAACGGATCAGTAGCATTTGTTGGATTCATATTTC
This sequence comes from Lacticaseibacillus zeae DSM 20178 = KCTC 3804, assembly GCF_000260435.1. GTDB lineage: Bacteria > Bacillota > Bacilli > Lactobacillales > Lactobacillaceae > Lacticaseibacillus > Lacticaseibacillus zeae. Next base: position 18,025 of record NZ_BACQ01000003.1, read on the forward strand.
CTCCTGCTTGTTTCTTGAGTAATTGATAACAGTTTTGGCAGAGATTGATCTCCTGCCGCGTACCGTTAACAACGGTTGAAAGATGAATAGTGGCTGGATTCTTATGACAGTTTTCACATAACATTTTGTCACAACCTTCCTGTCTAAATAGGTGCCACATATAGTCGAAAAAGGTTTGACCTTTCTTGACCTATGGCAATAGTATACACCCTCATAGCGAGAATGCAAGCACTCGACACATAAGAGTGCTAAAAAGTTCCAAATATTTCAGTGATATCAGGCATTAGCGCTTTTTCAATGCCTACTTTTATGCTAACCTTATGGAGTGAGGTGAGGCAAATAGATGACTCAGGATTATGTCGCTTTAATGGATGAGTTAAAGACTGGTCAGCGTGACAAGATCACGGTGACGCCCGAAACATTCATGGCGTTTCGGGCGGCATGGACAAATTATCCCGATCGTGAAGAAATTGTGGGGACGGCCAAACGCGATGGTGTCATCGAATACCATTACCGGTCAGTTGATTCCCGCTAAATAAGCGTCAAATCTCATGTGACGCTTGTGGCAAGCTACAAAAAATGGTAAGGTTTACATGAATTGTTTTAGGTGTTAGTGTGCCTATAAACTATTCGGAAAAACACTAGAAATCTAGTTAATATGAAGGAGCAGATCAGTCATGGAAAAACGTGAATTTAACATTATTGCAGAAACCGGGATCCACGCACGTCCGGCAACCTTGTTGGTACAAGCAGCCAGCAAGTTCAACTCAGACATCAACTTGGAATATAAAGGTAAGAGCGTTAACCTGAAGTCCATTATGGGTGTTATGAGTTTGGGTGTTGGCCAAGGCGCCGATGTTACCATTTCTGCTGAAGGTGCTGACGAAGCAGACGCAATTGCTGCTATTACCGATACTATGAAAAAAGAAGGCTTGGCTGAATAATGGCTGAACATTTGAAGGGAATCGCTGCTAGTGATGGGATCGCCACAGCGAAGGCCTATTTACTGGTTCAACCTGATTTATCATTTGACAAAAAAACGGTTGATGATCCTTCAAAGGAAATCAATCGGCTGAAGCAGGCACTTGATCAAAGTAATGATGAGTTAAAGGTTATCCGTGCAAAGGCCGCTGAATCGCTTGGCGAAGAAGAGGCTCAAGTTTTTGATGCCCATATGATGATTTTGGCTGATCCTGACTTTACCGGTCAGATCGAATCCAAGATCAAGGACGAAAAAGTAAATGCCGAACAAGCTTTGAAGGAAGTTTCTGAATTCTTCATTCAGACCTTTGAAGGCATGACTGATAATCCGTATATGCAGGAACGTGCTGCCGATGTTCGCGATGTAACAAAGCGTATTATGGCGCATTTGTTGGGTCGTACATTGCCGAATCCGGCATTGATTGATGAAGAAGTCATTATCGTGGCTCACGATTTGACCCCTTCTGACACGGCACAGCTCAACAAGAAGTATGTGAAGGCATTCGTCACCGACATCGGTGGTCGGACGGCCCATAGTGCGATCATGGCGCGTTCTTTGGAAATTCCTGCTGTTGTCGGAACCGATGACGTCACCAAAAAGGCCAAAAATGGTCAATTGATTTCCGTTGATGGTCTTACCGGCGAAGTTGTCATTGATCCTTCGACGGATGAAGTTGCCAAGTTCAAGCAAGCTGCTGAAGTATTTGCCAAGCAAAAGGCTGAATGGGCACAACTGAAGACGGCGAAATCCGTGACGGCTGATGGCAAGCATTTTGATGTTGCGGCTAACATCGGGACCCCTAAGGATCTCGATGGTGTGCTGGCAAATGGTGCTGAAGGTATCGGCCTGTATCGTACCGAATTCCTTTACATGGATTCTTCCGAATTGCCGACTGAAGACGATCAGTTCGAGGCTTACAAGAAGGTTCTTGAAACCATGAATCCGAAGCCGGTTGTTGTTCGGACAATGGATATTGGCGGGGATAAGCATTTGCCATACCTGCCACTACCGCAAGAACAAAACCCATTCTTAGGCTATCGTGCGATCCGGATCAGTCTTGATCGTCAGGATATTTTCCGTACGCAATTACGGGCTTTGTTGCGCGCATCTGCATTCGGTAATCTGCGGATCATGTTCCCGATGATCGCAACCATTTCCGAGTTCAAACAGGCTAAGCAGATCTTCACAGAAGAAAAAGACAAGCTGGTTAAGGATGGCGTTAAGGTATCCGACAACATTCAACTTGGCATCATGATCGAAATTCCTGCTGCGGCGGTTTTGGCTGATCAGTTTGCTAAGTATGTCGACTTCTTCTCGATCGGGACTAACGATTTAATTCAGTACTCCATGGCGGCTGATCGTGGGAACGAACATGTTTCTTACCTGTATCAACCATACAACCCTTCGATCCTCCGGCTGGTCAAGCATGTGATTGACTCAGCCCACAAGGAAGGCAAATGGGCTGGCATGTGTGGTGAAGCTGCTGGTGATCCGATCATGGTTCCGCTGCTGCTTGGTATGGGACTTGACGAATATTCCATGTCTGCAACTTCTGTTCTTAAGGTGCGCAGCTTAATGAAGCGGCTTTCCACTGAGGACATGGCTAAAATGGCCGATGTTGCTCTAAATGAAAATATTTCAAATGACGAAAATGCGGACTTGGTTAAAAAGACAACCGGTCAGTAATGACGTCATGATTTGAAGAAGGCTGTCATCCCAAATAGGGTGGCGGTCTTTTTTAATTGCTTTAAAGCTTTGGCGAGATAGCTTTGTCATTTCTTTTAAGTGGAGCTTGATAAGCAGACAGTAATGCATGCGCTGGTCGTATCCACTTGGCGCACATGCAGCATTTTCAGAAAAGTGGTATGGTTATTATGTAAACTAAAAAGGTCGAGCCGCGATGCAGATCTGTGATAGTAAGTATGGTGGTTCACCGAATGAGGGGGAATTGCATGTATTTACAACATCAAACAAAAACAGGCTTGCAGCGCAGGGCCGGTGCTTTTTCCACTGCGCGTGTTCGGTTACGACTGGTGGCGCTCATTTCGACAATGGGCGGTCTTCTTTTTGGCTATGATACCGGCGTCATTAATGGCGCTTTGCCGTTTATTTCCAGTGAACTTAAATTAGCACCTGGTTTACAGGGATGGGTTACCAGTAGTTTAACGTTAGGCGCGGCTTTTGGTGCGGTGTTGGTCGGCCGTGTCAGTGACCGGTACGGGCGTAAACGTTTGATTACCGGATTAGCCGGTTTATTTTTTCTCGCCACACTCGCTTCTTCACTAGCGCCTAGTGCTGGTTGGTTGATTGGCGCTCGGATGGTCTTGGGGCTGGCAGTCGGTGGTGTTTCGGTTTTGGTTCCTAGTTTTCTGGCCGAAATTGCGCCAACGAATCGGCGCGGTCGACTTGTGACCCAAAATGAATTAATGGTCGTCTCGGGTCAACTGCTTGCGTTCATCCTGAATGCCGTTTTAGGGACGAATTTTGGTAATGTTCACGGTATTTGGCGGTGGATGATCGTCTTAGCCGTGATCCCGGCTATCCTTTTGGGTGTTGGCACCCATTTTGTTCCTGAGTCGCCGCGCTGGTTAATGATGAAGGGTCGTCAACAGGATGCCAAAGCCAGTCTTGCGGTTTTGCGAACGCCACAAGAGGTTCCAAATGAGCTTGAACATTTAAAACAGACGATTGCGAAAAGTGCAGAACATAAAAAAGTTAAGCCGGTTGATGCACTTAAGGTTAAGTGGATTCGGCGACTGTTGATGATCGGTATTAGTTTAGGCGTTATCCAGCAAATTGCCGGGATTAATGTCATGATGTATTACGGAACGTCAATTTTGCAGATGACCGGATTTGGCCGCAACAGTGCTTTGGTTGCCAACATTGCCAATGGGGTCACGGCGGTTGTTGCCACAATTGTGACGATGCAATTACTTAAACATGTGCCGCGCCGACCATTACTGATTATTGGTTTAATCGGTACGTCACTGGCGATTACCGGCGTCACGTTCGCTACCCGTTTGCCCGCAGGATCGCCAATGCGTGCCTTTATAACCATTCTGATGATGATGCTCTTTCTAGCCTTCTTCCAAGGAGCGATTAGCCCGATGACTTGGTTGCTTATGTCGGAGATTTTCCCGGAGCAGTTGCGTGGACTCGGTATGGGCACAGCGACCTTCTTCCTGTGGTTAGGTAATTTTGCGGTCGGGGTGCTTTTCCCGATTGGCTTGGCACAAATGGGGATGTTTTGGACCTTCGTTTGCTTCATTGTGACGAACATTGTGTCCTTGCTGTTTGTCATTGTCTTTGTCCCGGAAACGGCAGGGAAGTCGTTGGAGGCTTTGCACCGGGAGGAAAAGACGCGGTTGAGTCGGTGAGTGAGAAAATTCGTGTTGCAAGATAGCAGCTATTCTGAAGTACGCTCACGCTCCATAAAACGCGTTGGCAGGCCCAGAAACCTGCGTGTAAGGACCTCTCAAGCATAAATGGTAAAAGACAGATTAGTTCCTGATACACTTAAAAACGCGCTCACCAGCCCAGAAACCTCCACATAAGGACCTCAGACCTAAAATGGCCAAAGCCCGGCCATTTAGGTCTGAGGCCACTTATGCTCCGGTTTCTAACCGGGCTGGTTCACGCTCTGCTCTGGGTAAAATATTTGCCCTTTCTCCAAAGTCTGGTAGGATAAAGTTGTATCAATTAATTCGATGAACCTTCACAAAGGGGAGCCATTGGCTGAGATCGGGGAGACCCGGACCCTTCGAACCTGTTCGTTAATGCGAGCGTAGGGATTTGTGAACGGTCGGAAGCGACCTTCTTTGTGAGTGGGGATTCACTAGGAGGCTTTTTTTATGCAACAACATAAGCGTCTGGTTGTTATTTTGGAAACAGCGATTATTGCCGCGTTTGCGATGGCGCTGACGTATATTCCGCATACCACCGGGGTTTCGGCGATTGAGTTGAATTATGGCTTGATTCCGATCGCGGTGCTGGCGATGCGGCGTGGGGCGATTCCTGCCGCATGGGCTGGCTTTGTCTGGGGCATTCTTGATTTGATTCTACGTGGCCTGAGCGGTGGCAGTGTCCTGAACCCGATTCAGGGCTTCCTTGAATATCCAATCGCGTTCACGCTGGTTGGTTTGATGGGATTGACCTATGCTGCCTTTCAAAAGAACGTTCGCGGCGGCGAAAAGGTAAAGGCTAGCGGCTATGCTTTCGCCGGTATTATCATCGGTACTTTTGCTAAGTACTTCATTCACTTTATCGCTGGCGTTGTTTTCTGGGGCAGTTATGCACCAAAAGGCATGAATGCCTGGATCTATTCGTTGATCGTTAACGGTGGATCAGCGCTGTTCAGTACCGTATTGGCCATTGTCGTTGTCGGCATTTTGCTAACGGTCGCGCCACAACTCTTTATCGCCAAAGATGGCAAGTCGCTTTCTACCAAAGCAGCTTAAGCCGTTGCATCATTCATAAAAATGACTGGCCGTTTCTTGTCTCCCCGCATTGTAAGGGGCTAGGCATCTAGGCCTTAAATCGGCTCCAAAGATGAAACAAATCTTTGGAGCCGATTTTTTTGTTTTCAAGAAAACTGAAGATGATTAGCGCGGCAGTTGCTGAATTTGAAGCACATTACCGATCCAAATTTTCCCATTGGGCTGAACGAGGATCCGTTTTTAGACGTAGGCAGCACAAATAATTCTCTCTAAACACGAACATTAATTTGAAAATAGTCAAATATAGTTCCATTTTAAGGTTGAATGTTGTTTCTGAACGTGCTATTCTCAAAATATCTTAAAGAAAGCAGGGAACAAGATGCAGAAAGTAGCTGTGGTCATGGGATCAAGCTCGGATTGGCCGACGATGCAACAGGTTACGACGCAATTGACGGCGTTGGCGATTCCTTATGAAAAGCACGTTATTTCGGCTCATCGGATGCCGGATAAGCTTGCGGAATTCGGTAAACAAGCGGCTGATCAAGGCTTTGGAGTGATTATTGCTGGAGCAGGCGGCGCGGCCCATTTACCGGGGATGCTTGCAGCCAATACCCTTTTGCCTGTCATCGGAGTTCCAATCAAAACCCGAACATTAAATGGCGTCGATAGTTTGCTGTCGATTGTCCAAATGCCCGGCGGAGTGCCAGTCGGAACCATGGCCATTGGTGATGCCGGTGCTGTCAACGCTGCTTTATTTGCCGCTTCAATCCTGGCGTTGACAGATGAAGCATTAACCCAACGTCTCGAAGCCTTTCGCGCCGAGCAGACCAAACGCGCCGAAGAAAGCGAGGCTGCACTCAAATGATTGATGTGGTGGCGTCTCCGGCAACAATCGGCATTATCGGCGGTGGCCAGCTTGGTCGGATGTTAGCCCAAAGCGCCAAGACGATGGGTTATCGTGTCGGCATTCTCGAGCCCACACCTGATTCACCAGCAGGGCAGGTCGCTGACTTTCAAATTACGGCGCCCTACGATGATCAAGCGGCGTTGACCAAGTTAGCCAAGGAATCCGATGTTTTAACTTATGAGTTCGAAAACGTTGACTTGGCTGCACTTGAGGCTGTCCGACCTTTAACCCGGATCCCTCAAGGTACAGCGATTCTGGCAACGACCCGGGACCGCATCAAGGAAAAGACTTTTCTTGAAACCCACGGCGTTCCGGTGACCCCGTTTGCGGCAGTTGATTCACTGACTACGTTGAAAACTGCGATTGCCAAGATCGGCTTGCCTGCGATTCTGAAAACCACAACAGGCGGTTATGACGGGCACGGCCAACAGGACATTAACACCATGGCAGATGTACCGGCTGGAGAAAAGTTGCTTGCGCACGGACCTTGCATTTTGGAAAAACGCCAGCAATTCGATCGCGAAGCCTCTGTCATGATCACGCGTGATGGTCGCGATCAAGTCCGAGTTTTCCCGATTGTCGAAAATCGGCATAAAAACCACATTTTGCACCTCACTTTAGCACCGGCGCCGAACATTTCACCGGTGTTAGCTCACAAGATTGATGACTTGGCGACCAAAATTGCCTTAGGACTTGATTTGCGTGGTGTGCTTGGCGTTGAGCTGTTTCTTGAAGGGGATAACGTGATCGCCAACGAGCTGGCACCGCGGCCACATAATTCCGGCCATTATTCGATTGAAGCTTGTAACTTTTCGCAGTTCGATGCGCACATTCTGAGCATCTGTGGCTTGCCAATCCCGCCGATCAAATTGAAGCAGCCAGCGGTGATGCGCAATTTGCTGGGTGACGATTTAACTCAGGCAAAAGCAAAATGGCCGCAACATCCCGAGTGGCACATGCACGTTTATGGCAAGGCAGAGATTCGCCCTGGCCGCAAGATGGGGCATATCACGGTGACCGATGAGCGCAATGTTTTGGACATACTTAAACAAATGGAGGCAGCATGGTGAAGAAGACAACGTTACTGTATACCGGCAAAGCCAAGCAGGTTTTTGCAACCGAAGATCCGGACGTTTTATGGATGGCTTACACCAATCAGGCCACGGCATTGAACGGGGAGAAGAAAGCGCAGATTGATCATAAAGGTGAGCTGAATCGGGCCATTTCGACCTTGTTGTTTAAGGAGTTGTCCGCCGCCGGTATCCCAACCCACTACATTGATTCACCGGATGCCACCACAATGATCGTCAAAAAAGCGACGATGCTGCCGCTGGAAGTGGTGGTGCGTAATTATGCATCAGGGCACTTTGTCACGAAATTCAATGTAAAGCCGATGATGAAGCTCGACCCGCCGATCCACGAATATTATTACAAGTCCGATGAACTCGGCGATCCATTCATGAACGAGGCACAAATTTTTGCTTTACATGAAGCAACGCCTGAACAGTTACGCGAAGTTCGTTCATTAACCGACCGCATTAATGCCTATCTCACAAAACGCTTCAATGAAGTCGGCATCACCTTGGTTGATTTCAAGCTTGAGTATGGAACGTTAAAAGACGGCACATTGGTATTAGCAGACGAATTGTCACCGGATAATTTCCGCTTGGTTGATCAACAAACCGGTGCATCGCTTGATAAAGACGTTTTTCGCCAAAATCGGGGGCCATTAACACCGGTTTATCAAGAAGTGCTTAATCGACTACAAGAAAAAGGAGCTGCTCATGTTTAAAGCTAAAGTTTACGTGACCTACAAACCTTCTGTACTGGATCCCAAGGCCGAAGTCATCAAAACGGCCTTAAGCCGGATGGATTATCACAATGTTGCTGATGTCTTGTATGGTAAATATTTCGAATTGAAGCTTAGCGGCACTGAAGCAGCAGTCCGGAAGCAAGTCGATACGATTTGTGATCAGTTGCTTGCCAACGTCAATATGGAAACCTATCGCTTTGACTTGGAGCCAATCACGGAGGATGAGGCATGAAAGCGGCTGTTATTTCTTTTCCCGGATCCAATTGTGACCTGGATTTGCAATGGGCAGTTCAACAAATTGCGGGTGCTGATTGTGAATTGATCAAGCAGGATCAAACCGATTTAAGCAGTTACGACGTCGTGATGGTACCCGGCGGTTTTTCTTACGGTGATTATCTGCGCAGCGGTGCCATCGCCCGGTTTTCACCCGTCATGACGGCGCTAAAAGATTTTGCGGATGCTGGCGGCTACGTACTTGGTGTCTGCAATGGCTTTCAGATTTTGACCGAAGCCGGTTTGTTACCTGGTGCATTGCAGTGGAATCGTGATCTAAACTTTATCTGTGAGCCGGTGACGTTAACCGTTGATCGTGCGGACACGGCGTTTTCCAATCAATATCAGGTTGGGGAACAGTTGACGTTGCCAATCGCACATGGTGAGGGCAATTATTATGCCGATCCCGAAACGTTGGCTGCGCTTGAAGCCAATGGCCAGGTGGTGTTCCGGTATGCCGATAATCCAAATGGCAGCGTCCATGATATCGCAGGTGTCACGAACGCTGCTGGCAATGTTCTGGGCATGATGCCGCATCCGGAACGCGCGGTTGAAGCTTTACTTGGCGGTACTGATGGATTAGGCGTCTTTCATTCGCTTATCCAACAAACGAAAGGAGCCGACATTCGTGGCGCACGTTGAAATGAGTCCAACGGCCATTGCCGAAAAGAAATCCTATCTTGACTTGGGATTAACCGAAGCAGAATACGACCGTTTTACCGAATTAATCGGCCATCAGCCAAATGATACCGAAATCGGTTTGGCAAGTGGCATGTGGAGTGAACACTGTGCTTATAAGTACAGCAAACCGATCCTGCGTCAGTTCTGGACCAAGAACGAACGGGTTTTGATGGGGCCGGGTGAAGGTGCCGGCGTCATTGATATCGGTGAAGGCAAAGCGGTGGTGTTTAAAGCCGAAAGTCACAATCACCCTTCCGCGGTTGAACCTTATGAAGGTGCCGCAACCGGTGTCGGCGGGATCATCCGCGACATTTTCTCCATTGGTGCTAAGCCTGTAGCGATGCTAGATTCACTGGCTTTTGGCGATCTTAATCAACCGCACACTCAGCATCTGGTTGACCGGATTGTTGCTGGGATTGGCGGTTATGGCAATGCGATCGGCATTCCGACAGTGGGTGGCGAAACCAATTTTGATGGTAGCTATACGCGCAATCCGCTGGTGAATGCGATGTGCGTGGGCATCATGGATAAGGATCAGATTCAAAAAGGCAAAGCAGCGGGCGTCGGTAATGCCTTGATTTATGTCGGCGCTAAAACCGGGCGGGATGGCATTAATGGTGCCAGCTTTGCGTCCAGTGAATTTTCCGACGATGAGGCAGCTGATCGCTCAGCCGTTCAAGTCGGCGATCCATTTATGGAGAAGCTGCTGATGGATGCGTGCCTTGAGATTACCCAACAACATCAGCAGGCGCTTGTCGGCATTCAGGACATGGGTGCAGCAGGGTTGGTTTCGTCCAGTGTCGAAATGGCCGGCAAAGCCAATAGCGGCATGGCCTTGGATCTTGATTTGATTCCGCAGCGTGAAGCCAACATGACCCCATTTGAGATTATGTTATCCGAGTCGCAGGAACGCATGCTGCTTTGTGTTCGCGCCGGTTTTGAACAGGAAGTTTTGGATGTCTTTGCTGCTTATGATTTGGATGCGGCAGTCGTTGGCCACGTCATTGATGGGCATCAATACAAACTTTATCATCACGGCAAATTAGTTTGCGATGTGCCGGTTAGCTCTTTAACCGATGATGCGCCGGTCTATGAACAGGAAGCTAAAATACCAGAACATCTGGCTAACCCGGCGCCTGATTTTGATCCGATTGTGACGGATCCGGTCGCAACCTGGAAAGCGATGATGGCGATGCCGACCATTGCCGATAAGTCGTCTTTATACCGCCGCTATGATGCACAAGTGCAAACCAATACGGTTGTACTGCCAGGCAGTGATGCCGCAGTGATTCGCGTGCGCGGGACGCATCGGGCATTGGCGATGACGACTGACAGCAAAGGCCGGTATCTTTATCTGGATCCGCAAGTCGGTGCCGCAATGAGTGTCGCTGAGGCCGCACGGAATCTGGTTGCCAGTGGCGCAGAGCCATTAGGGATTACCGACTGCCTCAACTTTGGCGATCCAACCAAACCGGAGGCATTTTACGAACTTGCCGAGGCAGCTAAAGGCATTATTCAAGCTACCAAAGCGTTTAACGCACCGGTGATTTCCGGTAATGTGTCGCTTTATAACGAAACGAATGGGCACGCGATTTATCCGACGCCGATGATCGGGATGGTGGGGCTGATTGAAGATCTCAGCACCATCACGACAGCAGCCTTTAAGCACGCCGATGATTTGATTTATCTGGTTGGTGAAACGCATGGCGACTTTAACGGCAGTGAGTTACAAAAACTGCAAACTGGCGGCGTTTCTGGTCGATTATTCGACTTTGATTTAGAAGCAGAGCAGACTAATCAAGCGTTCGTCTTAAGCGCAATTCGTCAACACTTGGTCACTGCTGCCCATGATTTAAGCGACGGCGGTTTGCTGGTGGCACTTGCAGAAATGGGCTTTGCCAATGGCCTAGGTGCCAAGATTAAGGTGACACTGCCAACCAGCTGGGGATTTTCCGAGACCCAAGGCCGCTTCTTGATGACGGTGGCACCAGAAAATCAGGCAGCCTTTGAAGCCTTAAACGGGCCAGCAAAACTAATCGGCCATGTCCAAGCAGCACCGGAATTTGACGTCACAACCGTCAGTCATCATTTTTCGGTGGCCTTGGGCCAGCTGCAAACTGCATTTGAGGAGGCACTCCCATGGTACATGAACCAAAAGGCTTAAATGAAGAATGCGGCGTCTTTGGTATTTGGGGCAACCCCAACGCTGCCAGTATTACCCATCTAGGCCTGCACACGCTGCAACACCGTGGACAGGAGGGTGCCGGTATCGTTGGCCTTACAAAAGAAGGCATGCGGCGCCATTATGGTTTGGGACTGTTAAGTGAAGTGTTTACTAACACCGATCAGTTACGGGCATTGATGGGTCGGGCTGCTTTAGGTCATGTTCGGTATTCGACGGCGGGCGGTCGCGTTTTGGAAAATATCCAGCCGCTGCTTTTCCGGTTTTCTGATGAGTCAATCGCATTAGCACACAATGGCAATTTGACCAACGCGATTAGCTTGCGGCGGGAACTCGAAGATCAAGGGGCCATTTTTCAATCGACTTCGGATACCGAAGTGCTCATGCATTTGATTCGTCGCCAAGTCGGTAAGCCTTGGTTGGTTCAATTAAAAACCGCGCTGAATGAAGTTCACGGCGGTTTTGCGTTTGTTTTGCTGACCGAGCATGGCTTGTATGCAGCCGTTGATCCCCATGGCTTTCGGCCGATGGTGGTCGGCGTGATGCCAGATGGTGGTTACATCGTTTGCAGTGAAACGGCTGCCTTGGATGCAGTTGGCGCCGACTTTGTTCGCGATGTTCAACCTGGTGAATTAATTACAATTGACGATGCCGGGTTGCACCTTGATCATTTCACGACCGATACCACGCTGGCTGTTTGCTCGATGGAATATATTTATTTTGCCCGGCCGGATTCTGACATTCATGGCATCAACGTTCACCAGGCGCGCGTACGCATGGGTGAGCGTTTGGCCAAGGAACAACCGGCCGACGCCGATATTGTTGTCGGGGTGCCTAATTCATCACTGTCAGCCGCGATCGGTTATGCCAAGGCCAGCGGGATTCCCTATGAAATGGGGCTGGTCAAGAGCCAGTATGTAGCGCGGACATTCATTCAGCCGACACAGGCATTGCGTGAAAAAAGCGTCAAAATGAAGCTGAGCGTCATCAAACCAGTCGTTGCCGGAAAGCGGATCGTTTTGGTCGATGATTCGATTGTGCGGGGAACCACTTCCAAACAAATCGTTAAATTGCTCAAAGAAGCCGGAGCTGCCGAGGTTCACCTGCGCATTGCCAGTCCGCCATTGCGGTTCCCGTGCTTTTATGGCATTGATTTTCAAACGACCAGCGAGCTGTTTGCGGCCAATCACACGGTTCCGGAAATGCGTGATTTGTTGAATGTTGAATCACTTGGATTTCTTTCGACTCAAGGGCTTGAAGATAGTATCGGGTTACCGACCACGGCTCCAAATGGCGGGTTATGCGTCGCTTATTTCACCGGAAAATATCCAACGCCGCTTGACGATTATGAATCCGACCTGAATAAAGAAGTTGCGTCACTCAAAGTTAATGTTGCGGAGGTTAGCGCATGACAGATTACAAAGACGCTGGCGTTGATATTAAAGCTGGTGACGAAGCGGTGCAGCGAATTGCCGCGTTAGCCAAGGAAACAACGAATGAAAATGTGTTAGCTAGTGTTGGCGGCTTTGCAGCGGCATATCGGTTGCCGTCTGTCCCGCAGCCGACTTTGATTAGTGCTACCGATGGCGTGGGAACCAAATTATTGTTGGCCTTACAATGCGATGCCCACGAAACCGTCGGCATTGATTTGGTGGCGATGGTGGCCAATGATTTGCTGGCGACAGGAGCGCAACCATTATTTTTCCTTGATTATATGGCGGTGGATCATTTGGATGTTGCGCGGGCCGAGTCCGTGGTTCGCGGGATTGCGTTTGGTTGTCAACAGGCAGAGATGGCGCTCATCGGTGGTGAGACTGCTGAGATGCCGGATATGTATCCGCAACATCATTACGATTTGGCTGGGTTTGCGGTTGGCGTTGTTTCGGCACCAAAACGGTTACCGCAACATGTCGCTGAAGGGGACGTGCTGATTGGGTTGCCAAGTTCCGGGGTTCATAGTAACGGCTATTCGCTGGTGCGGAAATTGTTGGCCGAAACCGATTTGGGCAGTCAGACACTGGAAGACGGCTCTGAAATGATGCAAGCGCTCATGCGACCGACGCGAATCTATGTTAAACAGGTGCTGCCCTTGATGCAGCAGGGCCTGATCCATGCGGCAGCGCATATTACCGGTGGGGGGATTACCGAGAATCTGCCACGGGTGATCCCTGATGGCTTAAGTGCCCGCGTTGATCCGCAAGCTTGGCATCGGCCGGAACTTTTTGATCGATTGCAGCATGCGGGTCATTTGAGTGAAACTACGATGCGCATGACATTTAATCTTGGTATCGGTATGATTTTGGTGGTCGCCAAGGAATCGGTTTCCGCAGTCCAGACAGCTTTGCCAAGCAGTAAAGTGATCGGCGAGGTTGTCGCAGATCCAGCGGAAAAGATTCACTGGCAGGTGGCAGGCGAATGAAGGCATTAGCTGTTTTTGCATCAGGGAACGGAACTAATTTTGAAGCATTGTTTGCGGCTTCGCAGGCGCAGGATAGCAATTTTCGAATTGTGGTGGTGGTTTGTGATCGGGCACGTGCCCCGGTGATTCGCAAAGCAGCTCATCATCAGATTCCAACCATTGTCGTGAATTTCAGGGACTATGCCGATAAAGCGGCAGCCGAAGCTCACATTTTGACGGAGCTTCCGCCGGTCGACGCGTTGATTCTGGCAGGCTACATGCGCATTATCGGCCCGACCTTGTTAAATGCATTTCCTCGGCGCATTATCAATTTGCACCCAGCATTGTTGCCAAGTTTTCCCGGGCGTCAAGGGATTAAAGATGCGTTTGATTACGGGGTAAAAGTAACCGGCGTGACCGTTCATTATGTCGATGCGGGTATCGATACCGGCGAAATCATTGCCCAGGATCCTGTTCGTGTACTGCCTGGAATGACGTTAGCCGAATTGGAAGCTGCCATTCACCGTCAGGAGCATCACATTTTTCCGGAAACTGTCAAGAAACTCATTCAAGAAGGAGCGATTTAAGTGAAACGAGCATTGTTAAGCGTCTCTGATAAAACCGGTTTGGTACCTTTTGCTAAGGGATTGATTGAACGAGGTTTTGAACTGATTTCAACTGGCGGCACTCATCGTGAACTGGCCGATGCAGGTGTGGCCGTGACCAGTGTTGAAGATGTGACCGGTTTTCCGGAGATGCTTGATGGCCGGGTTAAGACACTGCATCCTAAAATTCATGCCGGTATCCTCGCTCGCCGCGATGATCCCAAGCATATGCAGGCGTTGGCCGATCATCATATCCAGCCGATTGACGTGGTGTGTGTGAATCTGTATCCATTTGCCGAAACCATTAAACGGCCTGACGTGACCCGCGCCGAAGCTATCGAGCAAATCGACATCGGTGGGCCTTCTGCTTTGCGCGCTGCGGCTAAAAATAGCGATAGTGTTTGGGCAGTGGTTGACCCGGCTGATTATTCAGCGGTTTTGACCGGCCTTGATCAAGATGATGCGGCGTTGCGCCAGAAACTGGCGGCCAAGGTTTTTGCAGTAACGGCGGCTTATGATGCCCAAATCGTTCATTACTTAGATCCCGAACCATTCCCGGAGCAATTCACGCCCACTTACCACAAGCGCCAAGACTTGCGCTACGGAGAAAATAGTCATCAGCAAGCGGCGTTTTACGTTGAACCGGATCCTGATCCGACGAGTCTGGCAGCTGCCAAACAGTTGCACGGGAAAGAGCTTTCGTACAACAATATTAAAGATGCTGATGCTGCTTTGGCGATGCTGCGTGAATTCAAGCAGCCGGCTGTTGTGGCAGTTAAACATATGAATCCGTGCGGTATTGGTTTAGGTGACACAATCGAAGCTGCCTGGGACAAGGCGTATGCGGCAGATCCGATGTCAATCTTTGGTGGCATTATCGCGCTAAATCGCCGGGTAGACTTAGCAACGGCCGAAAAAATGCACAAGCTCTTTCTTGAAATTATTATGGCACCGGCCTTTGACGACGATGCCTACGAGGTTCTGGCCAAAAAGAAAAATGTGCGTCTGCTGACGATTAACACAGCCGATACACCGGAAGAACTGGGCACCGAAACGGTTTCGATTTTTGGCGGCCTACTGGTACAGACGCGTGACGATAAGACGGAAACACCGGCAGATATGACCGTTGTGACCAAGGTGCAGCCGACTGCTGATCAATTAAAAGCTTTAGCCTTTGCCCAAACGGTGGTTAAACACGTAAAGAGTAATGCCATTGTGGTTGCCCAAGCGGATCAGACGTTAGGCATTGGCGCCGGTCAAATGAATCGGATCGGGTCAGTCGAGTTGGCACTGACGCAGGCGCAACAAAACGAAAACTTTGCCGGCGCCGTCATGGCCAGTGACGCCTTCTTCCCAATGGACGACTGCGTTGATTACGCTGCGAAACACGACATCAAAGCCATCATCCAACCAGGCGGCAGCATCCGCGACAAAGACTCCATCGCTAAAGCAGATGAATACGGCATCGCCATGGTCACAACGGGAGTGCGGCACTTTAGGCATTAGAGCGGAGAGCGTGAGCCAGCCCGGTTAGAAACCGGAGTGTAAGTGGCCTTGACCGTGATGGCCCGGGTTTGGCCATTGCGGTCAAGGTCCTTACACGCAGGTTTCTGGGCTGGCGAACGCGTTTTGGCGTCAGAAAGCTACAGTGCTGGTCTTTGCCA
>NZ_BACQ01000002.1 GCF_000260435.1 Lacticaseibacillus zeae DSM 20178 = KCTC 3804
ACAACGCAACGGACGCAAACAAAGCCAACAGTAGGAATTTTACAGCTGACGACTCACCCGGCGTTAGATGCGATTCATAAAGGCATTATTTCAGGACTAAAAGATAAGGGTTACGTTAACGGAAAAAACATTAAGATCGACTTCCAGAATGCTGAAAATGATCAGAGCAATCTGAAGTCAATGTCGGAACGGTTTACCCAAGAAAATGCGGCGGCCACCGTGGGAATTGCAACGCCGGCGGCTCAGGCACTGGCCAATGTTAACCAGAAAACGCCGATCATTCTTGGTGCCATTACCGATCCGGTGGCGGCTAAATTGGTCAAAAATGTCAAAAAACCAGGTGGCAATATAACCGGCGTTTCGGACCAGACGCCGATTGCAGCCCAACTAAAGCTGATTCGGCAAATCATGCCGGATGCTAAAACGCTGGGTGTCATTGCCACCTCTAGTGACGATTCGGCTCAGACACAGGCTAAAATGGTCGCAAAACTCGGGCCCAAAGAAGGCTTTACGGTAAAACGGTATGCGATTAGTTCTACCAATGATTTAAACCAGGTGGCAAGCCAAATGGTCAGCCAAGTTGATGCTGTTTTCGTACCGACTGACAACACGATCGCCAGTGCCATGCAAACGCTGGTTGCGGCGGCCAATGCGCGTAAAGTGCCGATTTTCCCGACTGTCGATACAATGGTTAAACAAGGCGGGGTCGCCACGATCGGGATCAATCAGTTTCATCTAGGTGTCGTAACCGGACACATGTTGGCGGATGTTTTAAAAGGCAAAGCCAAACCCGCAACGACGCCTATTCATTTTGAAAAAACGGGCGAGCTTATTTTAAACGAGAAACAGGCAAAACAGTTAGGGTTGACCTTACCTAGTGCGTTAGTCAAACAGGCAGAGACGAAAGGAACGGTGATCAAATGAGTTTAGGCGTTTCGGCAATTGGTCAAGGATTACTTTATGGGTTAATCGGACTTGGTTTGTTTTTAACATTTCGGGTTCTGGATTTTCCCGATATGACAGTTGAAGGGACTTTCCCGTTTGGGGCGGCAGTCGCGGTTAGTGCGATTACCCATGGCATTTCGCCGATCATTGCGACACTGCTTGCTACCGGAGCGGGGATGCTGGCGGGCTTGGCAACAGGCTTATTAACGACAAAAGGACGGATTCCGGTCTTGCTCGCTGGTATTTTGGTTATGACCGGTTTGTTTTCGATTAACTTAAGAATTATGGGCCGGGCGAACTTATCCTTGTTGCACCAAGCCAATCTTTTTCAGGAATCGTTTTTGAAGGATCTGCCGCCATACTTTAACAGTGTCGTGATTGGGCTGGTGGTTGCGGTTGTCGTGGTCGGCTTACTGATGCTGTTTTTGAACACGCAATTAGGTCAGGGCTTCATCGCTGCCGGAGATAACCCGAACATGGCGCGTAGTTTGGGGATCGACCCTGATCATCAAATGGTGCTTGGCTTAATGGTTGGTAATGGACTCGTTGGGCTTGCCGGTGGCTTGTTAGCACAGAACAATGGCTATGCGGATGTCAATATGGGCATCGGGATCATTGTTATCGGTCTTGCCGCCATCATCATCGGTGAGGTCGTTTTCGGCGAGCTGACCTTGTCGCAACGGTTAGTAGCCGTGATTCTGGGCAGTATTCTTTACCGATTTGTCCTGCTAGTGGTTTTGGCGCTGGGATTCAACGCCGACGACCTGAAATTGATTTCGGCAGTAGTTCTAGCTATTGCCATCATGGTGCCGCAAATCGATCATCAACTGCGATTACGGCGAGTCTTACAAAAAGGGGTGCAGGCACATGGCTGAATTAATATTGGATCACGTCACAGTCAATGTCCCGGTCGCAACGGAAGTCAAAACCTTGCTTCAAGATGTGACGTTGACGGTCAAGACCGGTGATTTCGTAACGGTCTTAGGCCACAACGGCGCCGGAAAATCAACGCTGTTTAACGCCATTACCGGTGATTTGCCGGTGAGTGGAGGAACGGTGACCTTAGCGGGTAAAAAGTTGAATGGGCAGCGTCCGGAGCAACGGGCGCGTCACATTGCCCGAGTCTTCCAAGATCCGAAAATGGGCACAGCCCCGCGGATGACGGTCGCCGAAAACTTGCTATTAGCCAGTCACCGTGGCCAACGATTAAGTTTGCGTTCACGGGGACTTAATGCGCAAAAGGACCGGTTAAAAAAGCTTGCGGCCACAACTGGCAACGGTCTGGCTGAAGCGCTTGATAAGCCGACTGAACAGCTTTCCGGCGGGCAACGGCAAGCACTGAGTCTGTTAATGGCCACCATGCGCGAGCCTGATCTGCTATTACTTGATGAGCACACGGCAGCGTTAGATCCGCACACGAGTCAATCAATCATGGCACTCACCAATCAGATTGTTTCGGATCAACAATTAACCTGCTTGATGATTACCCATCAAGTCGAAGATGCGTTACGTTATGGCACCCGCTTAATTGTTTTGGATGCCGGCCAAATTGTGGCTGATTTTGATCAAAAGAGAAAAGCCGCGCTGACTCGTGACGATGTTTTGGCGTTCTTTAGCTAAAGAATATTTTTTAGTTAACTGAAGCATTCAAGTAAGTTCGTCTCGGCGCATTATGAATGCGGGGCGCGTGAGTCAGATTCAATTTTAGAATGACGAAAAAATCGGTTCCGGATGATCGTGCACATTAATCATGCACGAATCAATCCATCTGGAACCGATTTTTGTATTGCTGGTATAGATTGTTTGTGAGCAGGTTAGCGGTCAGTGTCGATCGTGCAATCGCGCATGACTTGATGTACACTGTTGGCTCGGAGGTAATGTTCAACGATGACAAACCAAGAACTGCAGGCACGCGTGGAAGCTATTTCCATGGCGGCATTTCACCAACCGTTCCGCCACCGTGCCATTTTCAATGCGCGGCTGAAAACAACTGGTGGCCGGTTTCATCCAGCTGACATGAATTTGGACTTTAACCCCAAACTCTTTGCCGCTTATCCCTCGGCAATCACCGATGGCATCATCAAGCATGAACTGGTGCATTATCATTTGTACGCCCAGCATCGCGGGTACCAACACCGCGATCATGATTTCCGCCAATTACTGGCAGCAGTTGGTGGCGCCCGCTTTGCACCGCCGCTGCCCACGACTGGTCGGCAACACATCTATGTTTGTACGCAATGCGGCCGGCAGTTCGTTCGTCGTCGCCGTATTGACGTCAGACGGTATGCCTGTGGCCACTGCCGAGGTAAGTTACGACTACAAAAAACGGTGATCAACTGAGTGGCTTTTGTAACGTTAAATTGACTGGTTCAAAACCGGCCTTGGCGTATACTTCACGAGCCGTCTTATTAGCACTGAGGACATTGAGTTGGATAAAAGATGCCTGGTGACTTTTGGCAAAAGCCGCAACCGCCGCCATCAGCTGCTTCGCCAAGCCGCGATGACGCTGATCAGGGATGACAAAGAGATCGATGAGTTGGGCAAAATGTTGCGGCACGAATTCAGGACTGGCACTGGTTTGTGCTAAGACAACCAAGGCAAAACCGGTAAGTTTCCCCTGACTTTCGGTCACAAATAACCGGGCAAGATCGTTTTGCAGATAATCGGCAAAATATTGGCGGTTATCAGTGGCTAATGGTCGATACGTGTCCGGCGCCAATGTCGCCATTTCCGTTGTAAGCTGTTGGTAAAGATCCACGATTGCAGACAGATCAACAAATTGGGCTTCACGAAGCATTTTAAGTTACTCCTATCTCATTCGAATTAAGCGGTTACGGATAACCAATCATTAAAAAAGATCCGATCAACAAGTTATCGTTGTTGGTCGGATCTTTTTACGCTGCGGGCAAGAAGACTCGAACTTCCATGAGCAAAAATGCTCACAAGATCCTTAATCTTGCGCGTCTACCAATTCCGCCATGCCCGCATGGCTATTTAAGCACAAGAAATATTATAGAAAATCAGATGATCAAAGTCAACAAAAATTTACTATTCGGTTGAACCCGCAGAGTGGCGAAAAGTTGACAAGTCCTGACTGAAAGCTGAACTTGTTTGGTGCTGCTTGGAACGTGTATAATCTGATAGAGCTAACTGTAAACAAATAGGGGGTGTCCAGCATGACGCGTCGAGGGAAAGCGTATAACATTGCTATTATTGGGATTCTCGGTGCTTTAATTATCCTCCAGGCTTATATTCCGATGGTGGGTTATGTTCAGATTTTTCCAGCTTGGCCTGCCATTTCGACGATTCATCTGACCGTCATTATTGGTGGCATTGTTCTAGGATATGGCGGCGGTGCCAGTCTTGGCTTATTATGGGGGCTGACAAGCCTGATCCGTGCTTATACGTCAGCGACCGATCCCGTGACTTTATTGCTTTTTCGTAATCCGGTTATTGCATTGGTGCCGCGCGTCATGGTTGGTCTTGTGGCAGCGTTTATCTTTCACCAAATGTTTAAGCGTCACCAAAGTGCGTTGGCGCAAACCGTTAAAATGGTATTTGCCGGCGTGGCCGGTGCCTTGACCAACACACTTTTAGTCATTGGGTTTACCTGGTTGCTTTTTTCGAGCAAGGCCGCGCAAATTGTGCCGGGTGCCAACGCGTCCAATCTCGGGTGGCTGCTGATCACGGCGCTGGCCATTAACGCAGTTGCTGAAGCTTTGCTAGGTGGTATTGTCACACCAATCTTAGGCCATGCGTTACTACGTTTTCGGCGAAAATAGCTTTAGAATCGGTAATCATGAGTTTTGAGAAACGGAGGTTTTGGATTGACAGATGAAGAGCAGCAAGTCGTTGATTTATTGAAGGCAATGGTACAAGTGCCGAGTGTCGGCGCAAAAGAAGGCCAAGTTGCCGATTTAATCGAAACTTATTTGGCCCCTGAATTGCAGGCAGGTTTGATCAAACGGGAGCGGATCACGTATGCGCCCGGACGCGATAATCTGGTTTTGACCATTGGGGATCCAAATGCCGAACGGTGGCTAGGTGTCGATGGGCATATGGATGTCGTCGATGCTGGCGATGAATCCAAGTGGCAGTTTCCGCCGTTTTCAGGACAGGTAAAAGACGGCAAGTTATATGGCCGTGGGGCAACGGATATGAAATCCGGTCTGGCAGCGGTGGTTGTTGCTTTGAAACAGGTTGCGCATACGCACTTGGATCACGGCATTCAGTTGATGGCCACGGTCGGTGAAGAAATCGATAATTATGGCGCCCGGCAATTGGCCGCAGCGGGTTATGGCGACCGCCTTAATGGTCTTTTAGTGGCAGAGCCTGGCAATAGCAACGTGGATGCGGCTGAGCGGGGAATTATCGATTATACGTTGACCGCGCATGGTAAAGCGGCCCATTCATCGCGCCCGGATCTTGGGGCCAATGCCATTCACGGTTTGTTTGCGTTTGCCAATGCGGCATTGACCGCAACAGCGCCGTTGCAGGCCAAGGATGATCCGATTTTGGGACACGCTACGCACAATATTGATATTATTCATGGCGGGAACCAGATCAACTCGCTCCCTGAGTCGGCCTATCTGCGTGGCAATATTCGCACAACCATGATTGCCGACAATGATGCGTTTATTCAGGCGCTAAAACAAGCAGCGAAAACGCCTGTGCCAAAAGGCGTGCATCTGTCACTTTCAATTGACTCAGTACTGGGTGCGGCTGCTGCTTCGCCTGACAATGCCTTGATTGAGGCCGTTCAGCAGGCCCGGCAACGTATCGGACTCGATCGCGGGGCAGTGGCGTATCGGACCGGGATTACGGATGCGGCCTTGTTCTATCACGATGGGTTGGATCTGGCAATTTATGGGCCGGGAAATGATACATCACATGAGACCAATGAATATGTGGCGCTTCAAGATGTTTTTGACAGTGTGAAAGTTTATAAAGATGTTTTCCTGAACTATTAACCAGAATATTGGCAATCAAAAAACCTTGTGCCGGTCATGCGTACAAGGTTTTTTGACCAACTAAATGCGTTTGTTAGACGCAACTGAGTCTGGTTTACGACTTCTGCCGAATGCCTAGGTGATATTCAGCATGATGGTGCCATGTCGCACCTGCAGGAAGTTCCCAGGCTTGTGCTTGCAAATTCGCTTCAGGGGCAAAACCGATTGCCACGTGAGGCTGTCCGAGAATGCCGTTGAAGTTGTTTTGCGTGCCAATATCGGCGAACGGATCGATTCGGGTAGCTGACGCATCAGTCAGGTAATGGAGTTGCCAATCAGCGGCTGCCAAACCATAGTCCTGCTCGGAATAAACTTTTGGTTGCTTTCCAATTGCGGTTGGCTGCGAGGCAATTGTTAATTTAGCCTGCATCATCGTTTGCGCGGGATCAGCCGTGAGCAGCCAAGGCAATACCAGCCGCGGATGTATGCGAATAGAATCGCTGGTATGGATCGCCATGTCAATTGTCCAGACGTTTGCGTTGTTGAGTCGATGGGTAACGCTGAGCTTACGAGTGCCGGGCTGACCATCAGCACCATCTGGCAAGTCTAACGAAAACGTGATGACTAAATCAGGATCCTGGCTGGTTTTCACCGCCCAGTTCCAGTTTTGCCATGCGCCAGAGGCATCGGCTTCGGTTGGTTGTAGCGGACCGGTCATGGCGCCGAAAAACCCTGGCTGGTGCAAATAGTCTTCTAAAGTGACAAATCCAAGCAGTAAGTTAGGGTCAAATCCGGTCGCATTAGGCAGACGAACTTGTTGGACCCGGGCACCGAACGTTAAAAAGCGTAAGGTCATGTGCTGGTCATTCACCAAAGTATATTGGGTAATTCGTTCCTGACCGACTTTGGCAAAAATTTTGGCGCTTAGTTTCATGGCGAAAACGCTTCCTCTCTCAATAGTTTAAGCCTACAGAAAAATTGCTCCAGATTCAATGCAATCATGACTTGAATCTGCTAGGCTTGATAAGGAAAGAGAAGGGTGGAACCATGAGAACGTTACTTAAGAAGGCCTATCAATTACTGTGGGCACTGTTTATTCTGGCACTTGCTTACAGTTTCTGGGCCCGCGACATTCTGCCCCGGCAGTTGCGACCATATGGTGATCCGGCAAGTTTTGTGATTATTAGTCTGTTTGTGGTGGTGAATGCCATCTTGCTTTACCATCATCATTTTCGCTTCCGTGATTTGAAAATGGAAAATGTCGACATCATGGAAGGCGAGAAATTTGAGGAGTTTTGTGCATACTTGTTGAAGCGAAACGGGTTTAAACACATTCAACTGACACAAGCTTCCGGTGATCAGGGAATCGACATTATCGCCCGAAAGAAGGGGCAGTCCATTGGTTTTCAATGCAAGCGTTATACCGGTTTTGTCGGTAACAAGGCAGTGCAAGAGGTTTGGGCCGGCCATCAATTTTATAAACTTGATCAAGCTGCGGTGATCACCAATAGCGATTTTTCCGATTCGGCAATCGCCTTAGCAGATGATCTGGGGGTCATGCTGATTGATCGTAAAAAACTCAAGCGACTTATGAGAAGACTGCCAAGTTGAGGTGAGCGTGAGCCGACGCGCTTAGAAGTCGGCGAACGCGTTATGGCCTTATGGTAAGTTTGGCAACTGTGTGTGATCAGTTTGAGGAGGCAGCGGATAATCGATGTTACTGGGATTAAAAGCTAGTACAGATGAACGTCAGATTCGTGATCGGTTACAGTACCGTCCTAACGTATTTGAATTTCACTTAACTGAAAATGATTTTACGGCTGAAGGATGGGCCCATTTTTTAAAAATGGTGACTTGGGTTCGCAGCCAGGTGCCTACAGTGGTTTTCCATCATCCGATGCGATTCCGTGGTCAACGCAATGAATTAGCCATGAATCCGACCAAGTATCCGACGCGTTATGATTTTATGATGACTAGTTCGATTAAACTCATGAATCTGGCCAAACAGGTGAATGCGACGGCGTTGATCCATGGGGGTTATCGCGTGGATACAACAGGCGATTATGCCGGGTGGACGGATGTTGCCAAAGCGCAGGATGTTGCTTTAGCGCGGATGATTGCGTTTGCTCAGGAGGCACCGGGACACGTTGTCTTTGAAAACTCCATGTCCCCCATTTTTCGTTATGGCGATCCTGATTTTGAGGCGCGGATATTGCGTTGGCAGCTACCGCTAGCTTATGATACCAGCCACACCTTCATCACGCTTCACGGCGATAACGATCGGCTCATGGCCAGTCTGGCGAATCTAAAGCCTTTGGTTCGGCACTATCATCTTGTCGATTCGATGGGCAAAACGCATGACAGCCTGCCACTGGGGCAAGGCCGGATTGACTGGGCGAGGGTTTTGCCGCTGCTCAACCCTAAGGCCAGTCGGATTTATGAAATCGGGTTGAAGGATCAATTCAACTGCGAAGAAATGATTGCCAGCCATCACTATTTAGAAAAGGTGGCCGAGGAATTAGCCGCAGCCAAGCATCCAGCCTAATTAAGTATTAAACCGTTCTGGCGCTTGATGAACCCAAAAAAAGCGCGTGGCCCATTTGCGTCAGTCAAATACAAAAATCGCGCTTGGAGGTCCGGCTTTTTCAACAAGAGCTGCAATTCCCAGACTCGTAAAGGCGCTTTGCGGGTCAAGTTGGGTTTAAAAATCAGTTGCGGCTGATCGTCCGCGGTTGTCAGGATAAAATCATCAAAACGGCTCGGTGTTGGTTGCGTGTCCAGCAACACAGAGGCGTTTTTGTTTTGGTCGGCTAACAAAGCGAGTAAATCAATCACTCGCATGATGATGCCTCCTTTCTGACGGCAAAAGTTAAGGATTCATGAAGACGGTTGGTGCTTATCAGAACAATCGCATACAATTTAAGCAAGCTTAGTTTGATGAACTTAGAAGAACTTGCGCAGGTTTTATGGGTGCGAGCTTCTGCCTATGTCTCATAAAACGCGTTCGCAGTCGCAGAAATCTCCGTGTAAGGACCTTGGTCGCAATGGCAAAGAGCGCCATCGCGCCCAAGGCCACTTACACTCCGATTTCTAAGCGCTCCTGCTCACGCTCTCTAAATTATAGCTCACTGTTTTGCTTTTGAGACTGTGATAAACTATAACGGTTTGTCTGAAGAGCACGATTCGACTGGAACAGGGAATTTTCTCCAGGCGGATGGTGTTGAATTGTTTGTATTTTAGGAGGTCATCATGGAAGAAGTTGTCATTCTCAGTGCCAAGCGAACGCCGATTGGGAAGCTGGGCGGCGAGCTTGCCGGTGCCAGTGCGGTTGATTTGGGGGTTGCAGCGGCACAGGCAGCTATTAAAGCGGCGCGGGTTGACCCTGAGCAATTGGATCAGGCTATTTTCGGGAATGTCTTACAGGCCGGTTCCGGTCAGAATGTGGCGCGGCAAATTGCGTTAAAAAGCGGGATGGCAAACCGTTCCACGGCCATGACGGTCAATGAAGTGTGCGGATCCGGATTAAAGGCGATTCGGCTGGGACAGGCGGCGATTCAATTAGGGGAAGCTACCGCTGTGCTGGTTGGCGGTACAGAGAGCATGAGCCAGGTTCCTTATTACGCCGAAGCCATGCGCGCTGGCCATAAATTTGGCGACACGGCATTTGTTGACGGACTCAGCCGCGATGGTCTAAATGACGCCTTCAGTCAGCAACCTATGGGGATCACCGCGGAAAATATTGCCACGCGCTTTGAGATTAGCCGTCGCGACCAAGATGAGTTTGCCCTGCGCTCACATTTACGCGCGGCAGCGGCAGCGGCTGAAGGTCGATTTAAATCGCAGATGGCGTCAGTCACGATTGCTGGTCGCCATGGCGATGTCACCGTCGAAACCGATTCCGCCATCCGTCCAGACACTTCGCTGGCCCAACTAGCCAAGCTGCCGCCGGTTTTTGAAGTGGGTGGTACGGTGACGGCTGGCAATGCAAGCGGTATTAATGATGGTGCGGCGGCTTTGGTTTTGATGGCCAAAAGTAAAGCCGAGCAACTAGGACTACATTATTTAGCGACGATTACCGATTATACTGAAGTCGGCATCGATCCGGATATCATGGGCTATGCGCCTAAATTGGCGATTGATCAATTGCTTCAGACCAATGGCACTTCGATCGCGTCTATTGATCAAGTAGAACTTAATGAAGCCTTTGCCTCCCAAAGCGTTGCGGTGATGCGTGACTTGGGCTTAACCGATGAACAGGTGAATATCAATGGCGGTGCCTTAGCGTTAGGCCATCCACTTGGGGCGTCCGGTGCGCGCATTATGGTTTCATTACTTTATAACCTAGCTGAACGCGATGAAAAAACCGGCATCGCGGCTTTGTGTGTCGGCGGTGGTATCGGCATTGCGATGCAGATCGTCCGGCATGTTTAGGAGGACGTGATGAAATTTTATGAAAAAACGCCTGAAGAAAGGCG
>NZ_BACQ01000001.1 GCF_000260435.1 Lacticaseibacillus zeae DSM 20178 = KCTC 3804
GGAGCTAATGAAACACTCGTCGTTGACGGGTGTTTTTTTCTACAAAAAATTGATGTAAGTGATCATTAATGACATTATGAAACAAGGGGTGACACAGTGTCACCATTTATTGAGATTGATCTGTCATTTGAATACACGAAAAGATGCTTAAAAACGTAGTAGCTTAGCGGGTACGTGGTTATTGCCAATAATGTAATGGTCAAACTTGACCGGGCTTGGCAATATCCGCATAATGTTGATACAGAACATCGTCAGTAAAAATGAAAGAGGTATCGTGATGAATAATCGGATTCAACTTCGCCAGCAGAAAAAGCCTCGTCATCGGGGACTTAAAATTTTTGGAATTATCGCAGGTGTCTTGCTTTTGTTGATCGTGGCTTGCGTTTTCTTTTTTCCGCAAATCAATAATACGATTCGCAATGTGACGGGGAATGATACGCCAGCAGATGCCGCGGTTAAATCTCGCTTGGTGTCGGAAATTACTGCGCAGAAGACGGGCAATGCAACGACTGATGCCGCACTCCAGCGCGCAGCTGATACATTGAAAGAGACCAAAATGAGTACGATCATGAAAGCCGCGCAAGATCAGGATCAGGCAGCGGTTCTACTGCAAAAGGCAACTGGTGCCAATCAGGCGCAAGCTAAGCTAGCTGCAGCGTTGTTGTTCAAAGAGGAAGCGATCACTCCGGTTCGCCAAGCGATCGCTTCAGGTGACTATTATCGAGCGTATCAGGATGTCAAATCGTTGCAACAACAAGGTAACACTAGTACGTTACAGAATTTATTGACCGGTCAGTAAAAACAAAACAGCTCCCGCATGGCAATGAAGCCATAACGGAAGCTGTTTTTGATTGAAACAAGAATTTACTTAGGTTCATACATAAATGTCAGTTCATTGTGTGGCTGAATCAGGCGACCAGAGACGGTTTTGTCGGACATGGTCATGCCGCCGGGTAACATGGCGTGGTGATACCGAAAATTAGGGAAGTCCGGTGCTGTTAGTTCATATTGGTGACCGGTTTTGGTATGCAGCACCTGGGCGTCACGCAATGGCCGGTTGTGATTATCAAAGTACTGAATAACCAGTGTTGCCGGAACCGGGTGATGAACCAGTGATGGTGCCGTTGTGTAGATAAAGGTTAGCTGCGGGGCATTACCCGTCATAGTACCGGTGACAGTTGGATCACCGACATGCTGGCCGTCTGGGAGAACGGCTTTTTGAAAATCATAACCGATTAAGGTCGGAGCAGTGAGTCGAAAATGATGTTCTGGCGTATTCATTAAGTGATTGTCTGGGCCTAATGTCTTGCCGTTTTCATCGACATAATGAATGGTTAAAGTGACTTGTGCCAAATAATTTCACATCCTTTTCGATGATTTAAAAAAGAACTAAGCGTTGCGGGCGGTGAAGCGTGCTTGATTAATGGTTGGCTTTTCCAATTCATCCAACAACGCAACTGCCAGTGTACCGCTGTTGAGAACGGATTTACCGTCATCGTCTTTTAGCAGTGTATTGTCGCCGCGAACGTATTCAGTTGCCGGCCCATGTTCAAAGTTCATGCTTGGCGAGATGCCAATCCAGTTGACATTGTCGGTCCACTGCAGTAGCTGGTATTCTCTGAGCTGGTTCTTAGGCGTGTTGATAAATGCCGGTGCATGCGGATCATTTTTAAGTAAATCATACAGGAGGTTGCCGTCAGTTTCCAGGCTGCCTGCTCCTAGAATAAAGACTAGCCGCGGAGAGGTGGTCTCCCGTAACTCGTGGATCAGGTGATCGGCTAAATCAATATGGGGATAGGCTTGTTCAACGGTTGTTGCGAAGGCATCAACAACCGCATCGTAGCCTAGCAGCTGATCGCGGGTGAGGGTGAAGGCGTCTTGCTGCACGAGTTCGGCATCAGGCGGAAGAACGCCGATACCTTTGTCTGGATGACGAACGTAACCGGTAACTTCGTGGCCTCGCTTGAGCGCCTCTTTGTAGATCGCTGATCCTGCATTGCCAGTCGCACCAATAATTGCAATCTTCATCTATAACAACATCCTTTCATAACGAGTCGGTTCAAAGTTTATGATACACTTACTAAAAGTAGATAGACAATTAAATTGGCTCAAAATTAAATCTTCCGCTGTCTTTTCGACACACTTTTCGGAATCGAAATTGTGTGAGAAAAAAGGCTTTACAGTGCTATATTGCTCCTGTATAATCTTACTTGTTGTTCAGCAATGGCCCGTTGGTCAAGTGGTTAAGACACCGCCCTTTCACGGCGGTAACATGGGTTCAAATCCCGTACGGGTCAGTATGCCGGCTTAGCTCAGTTGGTAGAGCATCGGTATCGTAAACCGAGGGTCACAGGTTCAAGTCCTGCAGCCGGCAGAAATAAGCTTTCCTAGCTTTTCCTTAAAAGCAGAAACCTTGATGTTAAGGCTTCTGCTTTTTTATTTTCCCGAATTTTCCCAGTTTTCGAAACTTTGGTGCAAATACGTTGCACATTGCCGATATTTTTTGTGCACCAACTCGATTTGATGCACATTTACATCAACTCATTGTTGGCGTTAGGCCTCTTCGGTGCCGTGAGATCCGTGAGATCATCAAGTGCGCCGAGAGCCTTCTCATTTTGTTGTTCATCTAGCTCGTTAATAATATGCGAATAGACGTTGAGAGTGGTGCTGATGTTACATGGCCAAGCCTCTTGGAAATTCGCGTAGACGAAATATGGGAACATCGATTTTATCCATCCGTGTCACGTTGACTTGCGTTTGCCAAAATATGATGCTTCAACTGCGCATACTCGTCTTGGCTTAGCCCTCCGGAATCAAGCAGCTTTTTAAGTTTCAGCAGATCGTCAATTTGCGTTGAAACAGTGTTGTTGTCTTCTGCTAAATAAGCAGTAATAGAGCTTGTGAGAGCGCCGATGAGACCGATGCCATTGAACATGAGTAGAACAGCGGCAATTCTTCCTAGAAGCGTGTGGGGTGAAATGTCGCCGTAGCCAACGGTGGTGGCGGTGACGATTGCCCACCAGATTGAATCACTGTATGAAGCACCCTCGGCTAATGAATAGATGGCAGCCGCAATGATGACTAGGATGACCGATAACCATAGATAATAAATGAGACCGCCTTTGTGGAGAAACTTCCTGGTTCGTCCTTGTAAAATGCTGATGATGCCGGCAAGTCGGGTGATGCGAAATGCGCGGCTGAGTCGGACGATACGAAAGGCCCGGGCAAACCGGAAAAACGAAAAAATGGCGTTAAAGGGAATGATTGCCAACAAATCGAGCAAGTGAGTTTTAAAGAACTTAAACTTGTTGTCTGCGGTTAAGAGGCGTGCGAAGTAATCGACGGTAAAGATAGCGAGTATCGCATTGTCTACCACATCGTAGGGAAAGGCTGTCAGGCTAATGACTGATGAATAGTCCAAAATAACCATCACAATAGAAATGACCGCCAGTAGTGCAATCACAACATTGTAGTAACGAATAAAACGTGAATCTGATTTCAAAATGCCATCCCCAATTACATAGTTGCCCCATACCCAACGCGAACGAAATAACCCAGCGTCTTTAACGATGATTTAATTCTATCTTTAGGATCACAAGAGTTCAATCATTTATAGAGCGAGCTTATGGAATCCCAAGAAAAGCGAAAAATTAGAATCTTCTCCGAAATCCCTATCCCAAGCAACTTATCGCCCTTTTTTAAGCGCTTGTATGCTATGATCGTACGGTAAGTGATTGGTTGAAGGGGTGCAGTATGCATAGACAGAAAACAAGTTCAAAAGCGGGATTGATTTGGACGATTGTGATTTTAGCGGTCATTTTAGTGGCGGGCGGTTTGTGGTTTGGCCTTAATCGGCAGGCGCAGGCAAGAGCTCAAGAAGCTTCATCCGTGTCGCGTTCCAAGGCACGTTCGGTTGCCGAGTCACGTTCGGCTGCCAAGGCCAGTCAGGCGGTTGAAGCTTCCCAAAAGGCAGCGGATCCAGTCTATAAAGATTTTGCTGCTGACGGACTCAGCTATCATCAAGTTCAAGCCGCTAAGGAATTATCCGTGACGGCGGTCGGTGATTCCGTGATGCTTGGCAGTGAGTATCTGTATAAAGAATTGTTCCCAAAGATCTATTTTGATGCGACGGTTAGCCGCCAAATCTATCAGGTTCCGGCTTTGTTTAAGTCACTGGCCGCTTCTGGCAAATTGGCCAATACCGTGATCATCGGTTTGGGCACAAATGGCACGTTTACGAATGAGGCATTTCAATCCATTATGACAAGTATTGGTGATCAGCGTCAGGTTTATTGGATTAATGTCCGTTCTGATGCGAAATGGACGGATGAGGTCAATCGCGATCTGGGCAAAATGGCCAAGCGTTACAAGAATTTGCATATTGTTGATTGGCATGGTGCTTCTGCCGGTCATGATGATTGGCTGACAGCCGACAAAACCCATCCGTCAACTGATGGTCAGCCGCATTATGTTGCGACGGTTGCAAAAGCCGTTTTGGCAAAAGCACAATGACCTTTTTCGACGCCTGATCGGGTGCTGGGCGGTTGATGGTTAGTAACCAAGCGGAAAAATGATAACAGATATTCTCATGACAGTATTTTAAATACCGGTGACATCGAGACAGATTAATGATCGTCTATCGCTGGCGATCATCGTGGAGGTGAGCAGATGCAGGCATTGCTTGATACCAAACAACCGGGAGCTTATTTGCTAATGAGTGTCGGAGGCAGTGCTGCATTGCGCCGGCATTTGGCTGAGATGGGACTGGTCGCCGGCAAGAAGCTAACAGTGGTGCAACCTGCGAGCAAAGTGACCGGTCTGGTGATTTTCTTTCAGGGGCAGCGACTGGCTATCAGTGACGAGATTGCTGCTTTGCTGGTGGTGCGACCGTTTGCCGCAGATGCTGATAAGCCGGCGATACCGTTAGCCCACTTGCCAATCAAGCGAACTGGGTTGGTGCAGAAGATTCAAGGAGATCCGCCGCTGCGACACCGCCTGATGGACATGGGCTTAACCAAAGGGACGTTGGTGAAAATTCACCAGATTGCACCGCTTGGCGATCCCATCGAGCTAGCGGTACGTGGTTATAAGTTGAGTATTCGTAAGCAAGACGCGGCGCATGTGCTGGTAACGGAGGTGACCGCTGATGACCATGGATGAGACTTTAGCGCTTGTCGGCAACCCTAATAGTGGCAAAACAACTTTGTTTAATGCGCTGACCGGTGCCAAACAACATATTGGCAATTGGCCGGGGGTCACAGTTGAACGAAAATCCAGTCGGCTTAAAGCCAATCCGGCGGTGATCATCGAAGACCTGCCGGGAACCTATTCGCCTTCGCCTTATAGCAGTGAAGAAATTGTGACGCGGGATTTTTTGCTCGAAAAGCAACCGGATTTAGTGATTAATGTCGTCGACGCTACGAACCTCGAACGCAATCTGTATTTAACCTTGCAGGTGATGGAAACCGGGCGGCCATTGATGGTGGCACTCAACATGATGGATGTCCTTGAAAAGTCCCATCGCCGCACGATCAATTTGAAAAAGTTAAGTTATGCCTTGCAGGTACCAGTTATCGGCACCACTGCCACCAAACCGGCAGCCTTAAAAGAACTTGTGCAGGCCATCCAGGCGCCATTACCTAAACCATATGCTTTTCCGGAATATGATCCGCGGCTCGAATCTGCTTTAAGCATGCTTGAGGAAGTCATCGGCAAACGCGTACCTGCGGATCGTTTGCGATGGTATGCCATCAAGCTTTTTGAAAAAGATCCGCAAATCGTGCAGCAGCTAGCTTTTACATCTGCTGAACAGCAACAGGTCACGGAAATTTTACATACGGCTGAGCATCTTTTTGATGATGCGAGTGATAGCATCATCGTGAATGCTAGATATGATTTCATCGCCCGCGTCATGGCGATGTGTGTCGTTGATAAAGAAGATTTTGTCATGTCCGTCAGCGATCGGATTGACCGCATCGTGACGGATCGCTATCTGGCCTTACCGATTTTTGTACTGGTGATGTGGGTGGTTTATTACCTTTCGATCCAGACAGTCGGAACCATCGGCAGTGATTATCTCAATGATACGGTCTTTGGCGGATGGTTGCCGGCGGTGGTCGGCGGGGCATTGAAGAGTTGGGCCGTGGCACCGTGGTTGTCGGGTCTGATCGTGAACGGGTTGATCGGTGGGATTGGTTCCGTGTTAGGGTTCCTGCCGCAGATCATGATGCTGTTTTTATGTCTGGGTATTCTTGAAGACTGCGGGTACATGGCGCGAATCGCATTTGTGATGGATCGGCTGTTTCACCGGTTTAATCTTAGCGGCAAAAGTTTTATTCCAATTTTGATCGCTACCGGCTGCGGGGTTCCGGGCATCATGGCGACCCGAACGATTGAAAGCGAAAAAGATCGGCGAATGAGCATTATGCTGACGACCTTTATGCCGTGTTCCGCTAAATTGACTGTTATTGCGCTGGTTAGCGGAACCTTCTTTCCGAATAACAGCTGGGTTGCGCCGTCAGCCTATTTCATGGGCATTATTGCCGTTGTCTGCTCTGGCATTTTTCTAAAAAAGACTGCTTTATTTGCCGGACCTCCAGCCCCGTTTGTCATGGAGTTACCAGCGTATCATTTGCCGCGCGTCACCAACCTTTATCGCAGTGTCATGTCTCGGGCACGCGCCTTTGTGCATAAGGCTGGGACAATTATTTTCTTATCGTGTGTTTTGTTATGGTTCCTTTCGCACTTTGACTTTACGTTACACATGGTCCAGCAAAATAAGAGTATGTTACGAGGGATTGGTGGGGTCATTGCCCCGATTTTTGCACCGCTTGGGTTTGGTGATTGGCACACCACAGTGGCTACTTTAGCCGGGTTGATCGCTAAGGAAAATTGTGTCAGCACGCTGCACATTAGCTTCGGTGGGACTGGCGGTTTTGGGCAGACATTGCGGGCGACTTATCCGGCGATGGCAGGGTATGCGTTTTTGATGTTCAATCTTTTATGTGCCCCGTGCTTTGCGGCTATTGGCACCATGTACAAGGAGTTTGGCGATGCGCGCTGGACCTGGCGCGCCGTTGGGTATCAAACAGGCGTGGCGTATTTGCTGACGATGTTGATTTATCAAGGCAGTCTCATTGTGGGTGGTCAGGCCAATTTGCTTAGTATCGGCTTGGTCGCAGTGGCAGTGACACTCATTATTTACGGTCTGTGGCTCAAACGTCCACACCCCGTGGTTGCGTCGGGTTATAGCACGGATATTTAAAAAGGAGATCTTTTATCATGGCAACATGGCTGATTGGCAGTGTCGTCGTTTTGGCGATCGTTCTCGTCTTATATCGCACTTTTTTTCGAAAAAACAAAGCAGGCGGTTGCGGCCAATGTGAAGATGTTGGCTGTCCGTTGATTGATCAGGCCAAAATGGTTCAGGCCAACAAACGGCGTAAAGCATAGCGAGTTTCAATGCCGCTTGAGTGGTAAGTGAATGTGGTTTGTGATTGAAATAGCCTTTGTGATCCGGTGAATTTTTAAAACTCGCGTTGCTAAAGTGAACTATGTATAATTGAGTTGTGAAAGCCTTTACAAAAAACGACTGAACGTACATTGTTTGCGCTTCGGCGACCGTTGCATAAAACGGAGGAGATAGCGGCGCAGGGGTAAGAACCATTGCGGTGTACCGGATGTACAAGGGGGATGCAACCATGACAACAAAACAACAATTTCCGAGCAGTGAGGTGACCGCAGCGAGTGGCTATTTTTCACCACTCAAAGCGACCGTCGAGACGGCATTTTATGGCACAAATGTCCAGCCGGTGACCACATTGACAGAGGCATACGAATTGGCCAAAGCCGCACCAGGTGTCATCATCACGGATTTGCCGATTCAGCATGCCAGTGATCTCGGGCTGCCTGAAGACGCCCGTATCTTGGTTGCAAATGACGGTCAAGTTGTCGGTCGGACCGCTGCTGCCCGGCGGATTATCGGACAGCCTGGTGTTGATGCGGGCACGATGGCAAAAGTTGCGCGTGAAGCCGTATTTCAAGGCAGCCGTAAGCGGTTCTTGAGTGGCCGGGTTGTGGTTGGTCTATCACCGGATTTTTCTGTTGAAGCGCATATGATGTTGCCTGAAGCCTACGCGAATAACCTCTACAGCTATTTATTGAACTTTCAAATCATGACGGATGAAGCCAAAAAGCACTACGCCCAGTCGCGCCCGCTTCCAGAAGATGACCTTTATCTTTATGCCGATCCTGATTGGCACGATCCGGCGTATCCGGATGGCCTGGCGATTTTTGATCCGCTACACAATGCGGCGATTATCTTGGGCTTACGCTATTTTGGCGAATTGAAAAAAGGCACCTTGACGTTGGCGTGGGCGACGGCACATCGAAATGGCTTTGTTGCCTGTCACGGTGGGATGAAACAGTATCAGCGGCAAGATGGGACGTATACGATGGCAGCGTTTGGTCTGTCTGGCTCGGGTAAATCAACGATCACACTGACCAGTCACGGTGATCGTTATCCAGTTAAAGTGCTACACGACGACGCGTTCGTCATTGATCGCCAAACCGGCGCCACGACTGCGCTGGAACCGGCATATTTTGACAAGACTCAGGATTATCCGTTAAGCGATCCAGGAATTCGGTATTTTCTGACAGTGCAAAATGTGGGCGTTACTTTGGATGACCAAGGCCGAAAGACATTAGTCACCGAGGATATTCGTAATGGTAACGGGCGGACGGTCAAGTCGCGGTATGTGACGCCAAATCGGGTCGATCATCTGACTGAAAGTATTGACGCGGTTTTCTGGATCATGAAAGACGACACGTTGCCACCGGTTATCCGGATTGAGAATCCTGACTTGGCAGCGGCATTTGGGGCAACGTTAGCGACTAAGCGATCAACTGCCGAAAACGTCGGGGCTC
Organism: Lacticaseibacillus zeae DSM 20178 = KCTC 3804; assembly: GCF_000260435.1. GTDB lineage: Bacteria > Bacillota > Bacilli > Lactobacillales > Lactobacillaceae > Lacticaseibacillus > Lacticaseibacillus zeae. Next base: position 8,926 of record NZ_BACQ01000001.1, read on the forward strand.
ATGTGGACCGCGATCAGTTGGTCATTGAACCGTTTGCCAATCCGTTTCGTTGTTATCCGCTAGCCGAAGACTACCAGGATTTTTATGAACTCTTTCAGGAACGTGGCACGACTTGTTACATTCTCAATACCGGTTTTTACCGCGGGAAAAAAGTGAAACCGGCTGACACGTTGGATGCAATTGCGGCGATTGTAGATGGTACTGCACAATTTCAACCATTTGGGCCGTTACCAGATATGAGTTATTTGGTGTTACCAGCCTTTAAAGTAGACTTTACGGCCCCTGATTATCGGGCTTTGTTGCGCAAGCGGTTGGAAGCTCGCCTAGCATTTTTGGCCACCAAAGAGACAGCCGATGGTGGCTATGATAAGTTGCCGGAAGCTGCCACTCACGCACTGGAAAAGATTCTTACCGCGCTTTCAGAGTCGGACTGACTTTTGGCGTTCAGGTGCGACATAACAAAAGGCAAACTCAATTTCCATCATTGCACGCTCGCTTAAAATAAGGGATAGTATAAACGACAGGACATACGCTTCGTATCAATTGCATGACAGCGGCACTAGGCCATTTATGGAGGATATGCGTATGGCAATTCATTTTGTAGTTTACGAAAAGCCCCATTGCGAAGCTTGCCGGTTGACGCGGCGCTGGCTGTTGACGCATCATCAGCGTTTTCGCACGACTAATCGCCGCGGTGAAACGAATTTGGTGGATCCCAATTCGGACGATCCACTCAAGCGTGCTTGGAGTGCGCAAAAAGTGGTGAAGTTTCGGCAGGATGGTTATGATCGCTTCCCAATTGTGCGGGTGCGCGACGATGAAACCGGGGATGTCTTGGCCACCTGGAATGGTTTTCATCCCGAGGCTCTCGCAAGCTGGGCAGCGATTAATCGGCTAGGATAATCAACATGCCGGCGATGCACGCGGGCGAATAGTGCGGGAGAGTTAATCCGCAAATACAACAAAGACGCTAGCGACAAATCTCTTTGATCGCTAGCGTCTTTTTGATGGCGTTTTAAAATACAGCCGACAACCGCTCGAAACAACTTTGGCTCAAGACTGAGCGGCTTTCTTTTGAGCTGCAGCAGTTTTGGCTGCGAGCTCGGCATACATTTTGGTGCGGGCTTCGCCTTGCAGCGGGTATTGCTTGGTCAACAGATAGGCGACAAACGAGAAAATGGCCGGTAAACCAAACAACACGACGCCTAAACTCTGAAGCAGACTATCAGGTACCTGCGCCGCTTTTTCAAGGGTTTGCGCGTTGTACCCGACGAGTAAGAGTGCTGCGCCGACGCCAATTGTAGCCAGTCCGGACTGAAGTTTCTGTAAGAACATGTTGACCGCGTTGATGGTAGCTTCCATCCCTGAATTCAGCTTGAGGCGATTGTAATCCATCGTCTCCATGATGATCAGGTTGGCGGGAACAAACTGTGCGCCAGCAAGCGTCATGACAATCCCAATCAGGATGTAGAACAGCCAAGGATTGTGGATCACCTGAAACTCATTGATGGCGAACATTAAGAGCAGGAACGGTGCCATGCCTAAATAGCAAAGTTGGATCCCGCGAAGTGCCGACATATATTTCATGGCCTTTTGCGAGATGAATGTCCCACCAACCAACGTGACCAAGGTTAACAAGCCAAAATACATAGACTGAATCCCTAGATTAGCCACGCCAAATGCGTATTTGATGTAGTACAGGGATGTCGCGGTGAGCAAGGCCCAGACAAAGCCGCCGACAAAGGTAAAGTACAAGTTGACCCGAAAAGGCTTGTTGATCTTCACCATCCGGCCGATATCCCGCAGTTTCGGTGGCTTGGTGCCTTCAGCAACTGGCCCTTCTTTGACCATGAAGCCGCCGATCAAGGCAATAATCAAAAATGGAATGACGATCACGTCGACCGTCAGCGGGATATTGGGACTCTTCTTAGTTCCAAGAAAGGTGGCAATGGCCATGAAGAAGGCAAATACGACACCGACCACGTTACTGGTAATTCGGGGCCATGAAATAAGTTTGGAGCGAATTTCCTGATCTGCGGACATCGTACTGGTCAACGGCACGGTGACGATGATCGTATAAGCAAGCATAAACAAAAAATAGACAACATAAAGGTAAACTTCCTTGCCAAAATCACTGATGCCTTGAGGAATGTGAAACAGCATCATGCCCAAGATGCCTGCAAAAAAAAGTGCCTGCCAGTACATAGGGCTTGAACTTGCCCCAGCGGGTTCGCGGGGAAATATCGATTACATAACCTGTCCACAGATCATTCACCGCATCCCAAAGCCGACCCACAAATAATAAGGTCGTTGCAACAGCTGCCGCTTTACCTGGAACGCCTGTATAAATCCCGGAATAATCGGTAATAAACATCATTAAGACAGCCGTATAAAGATAGTACGCCGTTGTGCTAATGAGCCCCATGGTATTGATTCCAAAAAAAGTACGCGGATCAAGGGGGTAGTTCTTTGGATAGTCTTTCAATGTTTGCACCCTCCAAAAAGGAATAACGGTCATGACGCGTCATACGGGATAAGCTTCACTCAACCGATGAAGCGCTTAACCTCAAGCAGTGCCCGCATCATGCTCTCTCTTCGATTATAGGTGATGTTGTGAAAACTTGCTATTAACTCCCTTCGTTAAAATAAAATAAGTTATAACAACGTTGAAATAAGAATCTTTATAGCCAGTATTTGCACGATTGTTGAGGAATATTGAAATATAAGTTCAAAATATTTAAAAAATATTTTCGTTATCTTATTTTTGATGGAAGCGCTTAGCCAACAAAAGACGTGTTGCAGTCAGGATGTCAAGACAGGGGGCTTGCGCGTTGATAAGTTCAGTTTTCACAAAAAGATACATTGCGTACAATGTCAAAGAAAAGGGTTTTCACAGACTGGTGTAATGTATGCAAAGTCCACTAATAATGGCCTTTAAACGGGTTATATAACGTTAGGTATTTAAATATTAGTCAATAATTATATTGATTATAAGCCATTAACACGTATAATTAAGTGTGTAAGTTGATGAACGCACAAGATTAGGAGGGACTTTTAAATGTACGCGACGAGCAATGCACCTAGTTATGTTGAAGTAATTAATCAGAATCTGGAACGGCTCCTTGTTTTTGAGACAGTTTTCAAAGAATACGTCCACACATGCAAGAACATCGAGAAGGGCAATTGCTATGCCAGCGAAAGTCTCGATCGGTTGCGTGTGTATTTCACCAAAAATGTGATTAAGTTCTGCAGTTTCGTTGACAGCGTTGATGCTGAAGCTGCACCGTGCAATTATGCAGCCTTTCATCGTGTGTTGGTCAGCGGCTTGCGTGGCATTCGCAGCGGGGTGTTAGACACTCTTCAGGCGATTGGCCCGGATCAAATCGATCACGAACGCTTCGATGCAGGTTTGGCTGAACAGCAGGCTGCTCGTGCGCAGATCGATTCGGCCTTTTCCAAGATCCTTGATCCGATTTTTTAGTCCGCTTCCCGGCTTCAATGTGGCATAATTGAAGCAGAGGGGGTGAGTGCTTGGCAGTTTGGCGCATGATGTTTGCCCGCCCGCAGTTTAAACATCGCCAGATTAAACAAATGGTCGATGAACTAAGCCGAGAAGGTAATTTCGGGGGGATGCCGATTCACCATATCAGGCTGACGCGGCAAACCAAAGAACTTATTTATGTGGATCTGGATTTTGAGCTAACATCTGGTTTGACGCAACCGTTGTTTGAACAAATGGCCAAGTATATTCTCGTTTCTGTTGCGGGATTGGCTCACGCACCGCAACGGATCTATTTAATGGCAATGGCGAATCCTTTTTCCAAATTGAACATTACTTATTACATTTATCCGGATCATAGTTTGGACTTGATTTATTGGCGACCGTTGCTCAGTGTGCCATCCTAAATTGATCGGCACGGATCTATCGGAGGACCTCCTTTTTTTAGGCAGGTTCTTTTTATTTACGCAGGCGCCGCATTCTAAAAGCTGACTTTTTTGACAAATCGGCAACGTCTTAGGCTTTAGACCGATTATCAAGTAGCCGCTAAGTATGCTAAGATATGGCAAGTTATTTCATTTCAACGCCTTGCCATAGACAGCAAGAGGAGGAGCAAACGTTGCTAGAGCTAAAGCATATTAAAAAATATTACCAAACCGGTGACTACACCACGAAGGCCCTCGATGATGTTTCGGTTCAGTTTCGTGAACAGGAATTCGTAGCCATTCTTGGCCCCAGCGGCTCCGGGAAAACAACGCTGCTGAACGTGATTGGCGGCCTTGATCGCTACGATTCAGGCGATCTATTATTGCATGGTCGGTCCACCCAAAACTTCAAGGAATCTGATTGGGATGCTTATCGGAATAATTCTGTCGGGTTTATTTTTCAGAGTTATAACCTGATCATGCACCTGAGCATTTTGGAAAACGTCGAACTCGGCTTAACGTTGAGCGGCGTTTCTGCCAAGGAGCGGCGCAAAAAGGCAGAGGCCGCGCTGGTTAAAGTTGGCCTAAAAGAGCACATGGGCAAGCAGCCTAATCAGCTTTCCGGTGGGCAGATGCAGCGGGTGGCCATTGCTCGGGCGATTGTCTCGGAACCGTCGATTTTGTTGGCCGATGAGCCGACTGGTGCCTTGGACACCGAAACCAGTCAGGAAATCATGAAGTTGATTGCCGACTTGTCGCGGGAGCGTTTGGTCATCATGGTGACGCACAATCCGCAACTGGCGCACGATTATGCCCAGCGGATTATCGAGTTCAAGGACGGCAAGATTCTCTCAGATTCGCGCCCGTATGATGCGGAAGAACAAGGCAGTCATTTTGATCTGCGCCGGACGAAAATGAGCTATTTGACGGCACTGAAGCTGTCCTTTACGAACATTATGACCAAAAAAGGCCGCACTTTTCTAACGGCGTTTGCCTCCAGCATCGGGATCATTGGCATTGCGGTCGTCCTGGCGCTTTCATCGGGATTTCAAAAGCAGATTGATAATACTCAAGCGGAAACGTTGGCCCAATTTCCCATCACAATTTCAACGAACGCGACCAATCTGACGGCCGGTGCCCAGGATAATACCAAAACATCAACGTTTAAGACGACCAAAACGGTGCTGGCAAAGCAAAGTGCCAGTGACAAAGCGCAGCACACGAACAAATTAAATCAAAAGTATATTGATTATGTGAATGGCATCAGCAAACGCCTGACCGACAACATTGGCTATACGTATGGCACCGGCATGAACTTACTGCGTGACGTCAACGGGAAGGTGAAGCCAGTCCAATTTTCAACAGCCAAACCGACAAATAACCAATCACAACGCGGCTTTTCCAGTGTCAGTTCATCGGTTTATCCCGTCGATCGCGAAGGCGGCACCAGTTATCTGAAGAAAAATTATGAAGTCGTTGCCGGAAGTTATCCCAAGAAAGACAGCGATGTCATTTTGATTGTTGATCGGGACAATTCAACGAATATTAACGCGTTGAAGAACCTTGGCTTTTCAGTTAAAAATGGTCAGAAGCTTAAGTTCAGCGATATTGTAGGAACAAAACTAAAGGCCATTGCCAATGATCACTACTATCAAAATGTTGGTGGCAGTGTTTATGTGCCGACCAAGAACTATGCGGATGCGTACCAACAAAGTGACAATCGGGAGTTAACCGTGACCGGGGTATTGCGGACGCGTTCCAAGACCAGTGACGGACTTTTGAGCCAAGGATTTGCATACTCTGATCGGTTAACCAAAGATCTGGTCGCGATGAATAAAGATTCTGCAGTTGTCAAAGCACAACGCAATAGTGATGTGAATATTTTCACCAATCAGGAAATTGACGATGCAACCAAAGATCAGCTGATCACCAGTTTAGGCGGCTCAGAAACGCCAACGCAAATCACGATTTATCCGACGAGTTTCAAAGATAAGGATAAGATTCTCAGCTACCTGGATAAATTCAACCACGGCAAGAAAAAAGCCGATCAAGTCATTTACACGGATTTGGCGGGTACGATTTCGAGTATGACCGGTGGGATTATGTCGGCAATTACGATTGTCTTGGTCGCCTTTGCGGGGATTTCGCTGGTGACCTCGATGATTATGATTGCGATTCTGACGTATACCTCGGTTCTGGAGCGAACCAAGGAAATTGGGGTGCTTAAGGCGTTGGGTGCGCGGCGCAAGGATGTGACGCGGGTCTTTGATGCCGAGACCATCATTCTCGGGGTGAGTTCCGGGGTACTGGGCATTATCATTGCCTGGCTTCTGACCTTCCCGATCAACGTCATCTTATATAACATGACCCAGTTGCCGAACGTGGCGCAGCTGAATCCGATCCACGCGGTGATTCTGATCTTAATCAGTACGATTCTAACGGTTCTTGGCGGCCATATTCCAGCGCGCATGGCGGCCAATAAGGATGCAGCGATCGCGTTACGTGCTGATTAATCTGTTCATCATCTAAGACTTCAATGTCAAAGCAAACGAACCTGCGAATAACGATGGGTGCGTTTGCTTTTTGTTTTCCAATTGGGCCTATGTCCGGAAAGCTGACATTTGCAGAAGACGTAAAGTTGCATAAATTTGTTTTGGGCGGGCGTAACTATTATAATGAAGATTCATTGATTGGCATTTTGAGGGAAGTGTCATGAGAGCAGCTAGGAAGATTATTTTTCTAGCGAGAGGATGTATTTCAATTGAATAATTCAGAGGGCCGCACGTTTATGGGTCATCCCCGCGGACTATTAACGCTGTCGATGACCGAATTCTGGGAGCGGTTCAGTTACTATGGCATGCGGGCGATCCTGATCTACTACATGTACTATTCAGTGGAAAAGGGCGGCTTAGGTTTTGATCAACCGACTGCCTTGTCGATTATGTCGATTTACGGGTCATTGGTTTATTTGAGTTCCACAATCGGCGGTTTCATCAGTGACCGGTTGCTCGGCTCCCGGCGTACCGTCTTTTGGGGCGGTGTGCTGATTATGCTGGGGCACATCGTTTTGTCCATCCCGATTGGCTCGATTGGGCTTTTTGGCTCGATTGTTTTGATTGTTTTGGGCACGGGGTTGCTTAAGCCCAACGTCTCCGAGATGGTCGGTAGCCTTTATCCTGAAGAGGACTTACGGCGCGATTCCGGGTTCAGCATTTTCGTTATGGGGATTAACTTTGGCTCGTTGATTGCGCCGATTTTTGTCCCGTGGATGGCTGATAAAGTCAATTTCCATGCCGGCTTTTCGCTGGCTGCCATCGGGATGTTCATCGGCTTGATCTTTTACGTGGTTGACGGCCGCAAGTATATTAATCCTACTGACAATGTCGCCCCGGATCCGTTAAAACCGGAAGATGTACGGCCATTGGTGTTGCGCGTCGTTGGGGCCGTGGTCATTGTTGGCGTCATTTTGGCAGTCATGGCTGGCTTCAAAGCGTTGACGATTGCCAACGTGATTACTCTGATCACGGTTGTTGCGATCGGCTTGCCGGTTTGGTACTTCATTTTGATGATTCGCAGCAAAAAGGTGACCAAAACCGAGCGTTCGCGGGTCATTGCCTATATTCCGCTATTTTTGGCGGCGATGATTTTCTGGGCCATCGAGGAACAGGGATCGGTTGTGTTGGCATTGTTTGCGGCCCAACAAACAAAATTGGACTTTGGCTTCTTTAAAATCCTGCCGGGGAATTTTCAGACTTTGAATCCGTTGTTCATTTTGCTTTACGGCCCGTTGTTTGCCTGGCTGTGGATGAAGCTCGGCAAGCGCCAGCCAACATCTCCGAAAAAGTTTTATTTAGGGTTGATTTTTGCCGGAGCGTCTTATCTGTGGATGGTCATTCCGGTGATGTTGTTTGGCAGTAGCGCCAAAGTTTCACCTTTGTGGCTGGTGATGAGCTGGGCCATTGTCGAAATCGGCGAAATGTTGATTTCACCGGTTGGACTTTCGGTGACGACCAAGCTGGCACCGAAAGCTTATTCATCCCAGATGATGAGTATGTGGTTCCTGGCTGATGCATCGGCGCAAGCGGTCAACGCGCAAATTGTGCGCTTTTACACACCGAGTCATGAAGTGGCTTACTTCGCGATTGTCGGGTTGGTTTCAGTGGCATTTGCGATCATCTTAGCCTTTTACACGCCGCGCATCGAGAAGCTTATGCAAGGGGTCAATTAATGGCGGCTGGCCCGCTTTTGCGTTAGTCGCTAACAGGAAGTGTCCTCATGGTAAAAGTTGCAATCAGTGTTGATAATCATTTTGATGTGAACCATGTCGATGGCTTTGAGATGCTGAAGTACCAGGCAGCCTATTTGGTTGACCACGGATATCGGATTTATGTTAATGCCGGCGATACGTACAATGATTTCACCAAAACGCTGGATTACTACCGCGCTTTGCAGCGTGAACTTGGCGATCAGGTTATCGTGCGGTTTTTGGCCGGCAATCACGACATGGTCAAAGGTGCCAGCTATGCCGAAATTCAGTCAGATGTTGATCCACTTTATTTACACGAAAAGGTGTTACCGATTCCGTCCACCAATGCCGTGATCATTGGCAACAATGGCTGGTATGATTATTCGCTTGGCCAGTTGGGAAAGACGAAAACGGATGCAGCTTATGCCCAGTGGAAACGCGCTTTTTGGATCGATAGTGCGATTGATTCACCGCTGAGTGACGCTGAGCGAATGCAGCGGGTTTTACAGACGACCCAAGCAGCAATTGATGCCAACCAAGGGCGGCAAATGATTTATGTGACGCATTTTGTGCCGATTCGCGGCGCCATGGTTTATGCGATGGATCGGCCGGCGTGGCAAATGGCGACAGCGCTGATGGGCTCGGCCAAGCTTGGCGAACTGTTGACAGGCCGGGTCGATGCGGTGGCATTTGGCCATGAACACTTTCGCGATGCACCTAAATTACTCGGTAAAACTGCCTACTACCACCAGCCGCTGGGCTATGGGCTGAAGCGTTTATTTGAATGGAAAAGTCATGATTGGTTGACGGAGTGGCGAAACACTTTGGTGACGCTACATGTGCCGACACTGGCTAAATTCTGAAATCGTCAATGACATGCAAAACGGGTTATAAAAACTGCCTGAAAATGGTTGCTTTTTATAACCTGTTTTTGTACACTATTTGAGTTGGCTACTTGCAAACGTATGGAGGAGTAGCGAAGAGGCTAAACGCGGCGGACTGTAAATCCGCTCCTTCGGGTTCATAGGTTCGAATCCTATCTCCTCCACTTTTTAAGCGCAGTGCTTAGTTTTACTGCCGACATGAAAAAGCCGCTTAACGCGATCTGCGTCTGGCGGCTTTTTTGATGCAATTGTGAGTCTTTATGACCCAATCTGTGGTTAAAGAAAGATTGATGATTTCAGTTTGTAAGCAATGAATAAAGCCGGTCGAAATTGACAATAGGTTTAGCGCCATGGTCAAGAGGCAGACGTTTTAACGGTTTTGGCACTAATAATTTTGTTGTAAACGGATAGGATGTTGTCGAAATCTTCAGGGGTGGGATGCGGCTGAATTGAAACAATATGACAATTTGGTAGATTCAGCAGCGGCAGATTGGTGATAATCATATCAAAATGCGGGGCGGCAGCTTTTAATTTGGCGAGCGTATTAACGTGCATCAACTCGGGTTTCAAGCTTGAACGCATGTGATAGCTTAATTCCTGCAATAAAAATTGGCTGTGCTCAAAACTTGTATTGAAGAAGAGGCCGGTTCTGACTTTTGGTGCTTTTTCTTCTAATTGAATCGTCAAGTTGTCCCAAGAAGTGACCAAGATGAAAAGCAGACGGGTGATCAACGCCTCGTCAATTTGCTTCCAGATTTTTTCGGCGCGCAAAATGGCGATTAACGTTTCTTTGGTTTGTTTAATGAACGTCTGCTCAAATTTGTTCATATTCATGAAGAACGCCTCATCCGGATTATACAGAATCTTGGTCGGTCCCCAAGTGTACTCAATGGCATTGTACAGCCGCAGAAGTACCAAATCGCGATTAGCCAGTTTCAGTTTTCGCGATGCCGCCGTCACATCAAGAAAGTGCGACAGTGCTTGATAAATCGAATGAATCACTGGATTATGGCGGGCTTTAACCAGGAGATCCTGGTAAGTCAGGGCGTTGCGTGAATTGAAGAAGAGATAAAACAAATGTGAAAAGACAAACGAAGAGCAATTAATCCTATAAATTCGCGTAATCTTTTGCCGTAACTCAGGCGAAAACGTGTCATTTTCCTTCACCAAACTGGCATCTTTGAAAGTGTGGCCGCGACTATTGCGGGTGAGACAGATAAAAACGGTCGTTCGCAGTTTGTTTAAAAACGAAAACGACTGATATCTTGGCGATTTCAAAACTGGGAAATGTGTAGAAAAGTCGGCAATGATCTCATCAATAAGCTGTAATTCATCTTGAGACAAAAAGGCGTCGATGAACCAGTATCTTTCCAGAAAATAGCAGTAATAGAAAAAATGAATTTTCTTTTCATCGCCGACAATATCCAACGTTTGCGTATCAATTCTAAAGCCTTCATGTTCCAATACTTGGTTAATAGCCAGTACGTGCCGTTTTAAGGTTGACTCACTGATGAACAGTTCCTCGGCTAATTGGGTCATCGATGAAAAGCGGTGTAGAAAAAGTTCTTCAAGGATCAAGAAGCGGGTTGACTGCCGATAAATAGCAGCGTAGATATAAAGCGGATTGTGTGATGCGTCGTAAGTGAGTCGGATGCCGAAACGTTGACTGCTTTCGATTTTAGCTGGGGCAATGTATTGATTGATATTCCCGATATCTTGTCGGATGGTCCGCGCAGGAATTTTGATTTCTTGGGCTAAACGGTCAATGGTCATCCAGTCTTTGTTCAACAAAAAACTAATAATGTAATAGTGCTTCAGCAAACTATTCTCTAGCAGTTCCTCCATAACCCTTACCCCCTTGATGTTTGTTAATTTCTCAAATGTTGCCTAACGTTAGGCAACATTTGACCTGATACCACCCAACGATTTACTTATACTAATTTGCGTGCTGCATTAACGACATTTAAATCGTTATGAATTATAGCAACACGGAGAGATTTATTTCAACAGTCACGCATTGACAATTGAAAGGTGATAAATAATATTAATATTTTAATAATGGGCAACCATTTTAAATGCGTGCTGTTTTGGGGGTTAGCAAGAGGGGGAGCGACAATAAATTGAAAAAAGGAACATTAACATTCTTTTTGGCAACTGGCATTGTCACAATTGGCCTTTGGGATTCCACAATTGTGGTGCAAGCGGCCGTGAAGCCACAGGTCGGCAACGTTTTTATTGGCGGTGACAGGCTTGCGTTTAAGACGGTCGTCGATAGTATCACATTTCAGTACAGCAACGATACTATCGAGTATGATCAGAAAACAGATACGTTTAAAATTCCGATTCGTTTTGGATCGAAAAACATTGCAGGCGGGTTGGATCGTTATTTGAAGTTTTCGTATTCCTTCAATGATGAACTGGAAGGTAAAGTCAAACGGGTTGTGATCTCGCCAGATGGCTTAGATACAGCGGTCATTAATCACATGGATCCCGCGACGCATCAGTTTACACACCAATGGGATGTTAAAACCCGAGTAGGCGGTACGGCTGATGCCGTGATCTATATGCAGGCGCATAAAATCACGCCTAATGATTGGATTGCCGTTCAAATGGAAAGCAGCCGGTTGAACAATAAAACGCCGGTTCGTCCGGCTTGGGACGCAACTCGTGTTCTTGAATATAATCAATTCGGCCCAGCACTCAACGCCAAGCTGCTTGAAGCGATGAAGAAAAAAGCTGTCGCCGACGTGGCCACTGACTCCAAGGCCGTTCAAGCCGAGGCTAAGAAAAAGATCGATCAAGTTAAAGTTGACGATGATTTTGCCAAGGTTTTACCGCAAGTGGTGACAGGTGCGCACAAGGAACAGGCAAAAGATGATCTTGACGGCGAGGCTGCTGCTGTTAATGCCAAAATCGACAGCGATCCGACATTAACTGCCAGCGAAAAGGCGAAGCAAAAAGATGCCGTGACCGCTGAAACCACAAAAGCCAAGACTGTTGTTGATCAAGCACAAGACGACACTGGCGTTCAGCAAGCAAAGGCTGCCGGGATTGCGACCATTGACGCGCAACACAAGCCAGGTACCGCCTTGGATGTTCGCAGAGATGATGCGAAAAAGGCCATTGATGCCGAAGCTGCGAAAGTCACCGCCGCCATTGACCAGGATCATACGCTGACGACCGCGGAAAAAACCGCGCAAAAGCAAGCAACGGCCGATGAAGTAACGAAAGCCAAAGCCGCGATTGATCAGGCGCAGACGATTGAAGCTATTAATCAGGCTAAAACGGATGGAATCAAGGCTATCGACGTTCAACATCAATCAGGCGCTGATTTTGATAAGCAAAAAGAGCAGGCTAAGCAGGCACTTGATGCTGAAGCTAAGAAAGTCAGCGCTGCCATTGATCAGGATGCCACGTTGACGGCTGCGGAAAAGCAAGGCCAAAAACAAGCAGTTGCTAAGGCGGCAGACAGTGCTAAAGCTGCCGCTGACAAAGTGCAGGATATGGATCATCTGAATCAGACTAAAGCGGATGGAATTAAGGCAATTGATGCCCAGCACCAAGCTGGCGTTGCGCTGCCGACTCGGCAAGATACCGCCAAAAAAGCAATTGATGCTGAAGCAGCCAAAATCACTACTGCGATTGACCAGGATCCGACATTAACGGCAGCCGAAAAGAAGGCCCAAAAACAGGCAGTTGTTGATGCGACTGCCAAAGCCAAAACAGCGATTGACCAGGCACAAAATGCCGATGAAGTGAAGCAGAAACAGGCTGATGGGATCAAAGCTATTGATGGCCAGCATCAATTAGGGGTGGCGCTAAACAAGCAAAAAGCAACTGCCAAGCAAGCAATCGATGCTGAAGCGGCTAAAGTGACCGGTGATATTGACCAAGATGTCACTTTGACGGCTACAGACAAACAAACGCAAAAACAAGCCGTTGCCGATGAAGCTGCCAAGATCAAGGCTGCGATTGACGCGGCTCAAAATGCTGACAGCGTGATCAAAACGCAAACTGATGGCATTCGAGCCGTTGATGACCAGCACCAAGCCGGCACGGATTTGGCCGTTCGCAAGGCGGAAGCGCAAAAAGCCATTGATGCTGAAGCGGTCTTAGAAGCAGATGCCATTGACCAAGATGTGACGTTGACAAGCACCGAAAAAACCGCCCAAAAGCAGGCTGTGACTGACAAGGCAACGGTAGCTAAAGACGCGATTCTCAAGGCGCAGGATGTTGATGGCGTCAATCAAGCTGAAGCAGCTGTCATCAAAGCCGTTGATGACGTTCATCAATCTGGCACACTTTTGGACACACGCAAAGCTGAAGCCAAAAAGGCAATTGATGCTGAAGCTAGTCAAACTCAGCAGGCGATTGACCAAGATGTCACATTAACCGCCGCGGAAAAAGCAACGCAAAAACAAGCCGCAGCCGATGAGGCGACGAAAGCCAAGGCTGCTATTGACGCGGCTAATGATGCCGATGCGGTAGACCAAGCTAAAGCTGACGGCATTAAAGCAATTGCTGCGGCTCACCAGCCTGGTGCACTTTTGGATACCCGCAAAGCAACGGCCAAACAGGTGATTGATACTGCAGCTGCTAAAGTAGTTGCGGCGATTGATCAAGATGCCACATTGACGAACGCCGAAAAGACGACTCAAAAACAGGCAGTTACCGATGAAGCGACCAAAGCTAAGGCAGTCATTGACGCGGCTAAGGACGCTGATGCGGTTGATCAGAGTCAAAACGACGGCGTTCAGCACATTAACGCGCAATACCAACCAGGAATCGCTTTAGACGTCCGTAAAACCGACGCTAAGCAAGCCATTGATGCGCAAGCCGTTAAAATCAGTCATGATATTGATGGCGATGCGACGTTAACGGCTGCTGTGAAGAAAGCACAAAAGCAGGCGGTAGCCGATGAAGCAGCCAAAGCCAAAACAGCGATTGACGCTACTCAGAGTGCAGATGCGGTCGATCAAGCGAAGGCAGACGGCACCAACGCTATCGCAGATCAACATCGTTCCGGTCTGGCCCTCGCAAATCGGCGCGCCGACGCGAAAAAAGCGATCGCCAGTGAAGCTGGTAAGATTGTGGATGCGATTGACCACGATGTGACGTTGACGAAGGCTGAAAAGGATACGCAAAAGCAGGCAGTCGCGGCGGCACTGGATAAGGCTAAACAGGCCATTGACGGTGCGCAAAGTGCTGATGCAGTTGACCAGGCGATTGCAGACGGGAACAAAGCCATCGCCGATCAGCATCAAACCGGCACTGCGCTTGTGACGCGCAAAGATGGGGCGAAACAAGCTATTGATGCCGAAGCTGCTAAAGTAGCCGATGACATTGATCAAGACAACACCTTGACAGCCGCCGAAAAACAGGCACAAAAGCAAGCTGTTGCGGATGAGGCTGCCAAAGCTAAAGCGATCATTGATGGCGCACAGGATGCTGACGAGGTTGAACAAGCCCAAGTCGATGGTATCAGTGCAGTTGGTGATCAACATCAGTCCGGTACCGATTTAACAACCCGCCAAACCGAAGCCCACAAGGCGATTGATGCCGAAGCTGCTTTGGAAACGGATGCGATTAATCAAGATGTGACGTTGACCAGTGGCGAAAAAGCAACGCAAAAACAAACCATAGCTGATAAAGCGGCTGCGGCTAAAGCTGAGATCACTCAGGCGCAAGATATTGATGGCGTTAACCAGGCGACATCTGATGGTGTGAAGGCGATTGATGGCGTTCACCAATCCGGCACCCTTTTGGCTACCCGGAAGGACGCCGCCAAACAAACCATTGATGCTGAAGCTGGCAAGGTTGAGCAGGCCATTGATCAGGACGTCACGTTGACGACTGACCAAAAGGCGGCGCAAAAACAGGCGGTTGCGGATGAAGCAGTCAAGGCGAAAAATAATATCGACGGCGCCTTAGATGCGGATGCGGTTGATCAGGCACAAGCCGCCGGAATCAAGGCCATTGATGCCCAGCACCACGCCGGCACTGATTTGGCGACACGAAAAGCCGCAGCCGAAAAAGCGATTGACGACGAAGCAATTAAAGTTATCAACGCGATTGAGCGAGACGTTACCTTGACAAGTACTAAAAAGGCGATGCAAAAACGCGCCGTTAAAGACAAGGAGGTAAAAGAGAAAAAAGCAATTGGTGCTGCAACCGATGCCGATAAGGTCAATAATGCCAAAACCCACGGCATTAAGCACATTGATGAACAACATCAAGCAGATGCCACTTTAAAGGCGCATAAGCAAGTTGCCGAAAAGACGATTGATGCTGAAGCCGCTAAAGTCACCCAGACGATTGATCAGGATGTGACGTTGACCAGCGCGGAAAAGGCGGTGCAGAAACAGGCCGTCGCTGCCGAAGTCTCCAAGGCCAAGAAAAAGATTGAACAAGCCAAAGATGTTGATCAGATTAATCAGGTAGTGGCGCAAGGCATTAAAACCATTGATGATCAGCATCAGTCCGGCACTGATTTAACGACCCGAAAAGAAGCGCACAAGACCGCCATTGATGCGGAAGCTGGCAAGGTGACGGCAAGCATTGATCAAGATGCAACGCTGACCGGCACTCAGAAAGCTGTTCAGAAACAGGCAGTGGCGTCCGAAGCAGCCAAGGCCAAGCAAAACATCGACGCCGCAACTGACGCCGATGCGGCCGATCAAGCCAAAACAACTGGGATTCAAGCAATCGATGGTCAACATCAACCAGGAACAGCGGTTGCAACGCGCAAAGATGAAGCAAAAAAGGCGATTGATGACCATGTTGCACAAATCATTGACAGCATTAATCGTGATGTAACGCTAACCACTACTGAAAAGGCTAAGCAGAAACAGGCGGCGACTGATGCGGCTGCTAAAGTTAAAGCGGTGATTGATCAAGCACAGGATGCCGATGGTGTCGATCAAGCAGTGAACCAGAACCTTAAGATAATCGATGCCACTCATCAAGCTGGCAACACGTTGGCAACCCGCAAAGATGACGCTAAAATCGCTGTCGATGCGGAAGCTGCCAAAGTGACGCAAGCAATTGATCAGGATGCGACATTAACTACCGCTGAAAAAACGGCGCAACGTCAAGCGGTTGCGGATGAAACAACCAAAGCTAAAGCTGCCATTGACGCGGCGCAGGATGCCGACAGCGTCAATCAGACGAAGGATGCCGGTGTTCAGGCAATTGGTGTGCAACATGTATCCGGTCAGGCAATGGATCGTAGCAAAGCGGACAACAAAAAGGCGATCGATGCCGAAGCCGTAAAAGTTCAGCATGAAATTGATCAAGACGCAACGTTGACTGCAGCTGCCAAAAAGCAACAGAAGGCAGCGGTCATTGCTGAAGCGGTCAAGGCTAAACAGGCGATTGACGATGCCCAAAACATCGAAGCTGTTACAAACGCCAAAACTGAAGGTATCAAGACCATTGATGCTCAACACCAGTCAGGCGCGGCGATCACGCTGCGCAAGGCCGAGGCTAAAAAAGCAATTGATGTGGAGGCTGCGAATGTCACTGCAGCCATCGATCAGGATGTGACCTTGACGGGTGCACAAAAGACTGCGCAGAAACAAGCAGTCGCAGCGGAAGCGGATCAAGCTAAGCAGGCGATTGATGCTGCTCAGAATGCCGATGGCGTTGATCAAGCCAAGGCTAACGGGATTAAAGTGATTGATGCGCAACACAAGTCAGCCATAGCCATCGTGACTCGGCAAGCTGAAGCCAAGCGAACGATTGATGCCGAAGCCGCTAAAGTGATGGCTCAGATTGATCGCGATAACTTGTTGAGCGATGCCCAAAAAGCAGCGCAAAAACAGGCCGTCACAACGCAGGCAACGAAAGCCAAACAGGCGATCGATGCAGCCGGCAGTGCAGATCTCATTGAGCAGGCGAAAGACAATGGTATTAAAGCCATTGACGCACAATATCAAGCCGGTAAAGCTGCACCTACCGTTAAAGCCAAATCCAAGGCTAAACCTGCCGCCAATCAGGAGCATTTTCCTAAAACCGGTGAGCAGCAGTCGCTGTTGATGGTGATCTTAGGTGGCTTGCTAAGCTTAGGATCCAGTTTGTTCTTTACCCGGAAGAAACGCTCGCACTAAACGTTTAGGCCAACAAGCAGGTGTCGGGTGATGTGCTAACGATTACTAACTTTTATCAAACGCAGTCGAGGTGCCAACACATCTCGGCTGTTTTTTGATTTCACCGGTCCAGTAGTTTGACACGGTATAGCCCAACCGCTACGCTTAAAGCAAGACAATGAAGGGTGTGATTGCATGGCAATAAAAGCGACGGATCTTTTCAAATTGGTATCGTTATCGTATCCAATTGCAACAAATCGGGGCTATTTTTTTCAGGAAAACCGGATTTCGGAGGCGGACAATACCTATTACCAGCGGCTTTGTTTCGTGAATCCGCGTGGTCAGATGACGGTTTACGGGACTGACCAAAAACACGACCGGCATCCTAAACTAAGCCCGGATCAGCAATGGTTGGCGTTTCTGAGCCAAGCTGCAGACAAAACAACGCAGGTCTTCCTGCAAGCAGTTGATGGCGGCGTGGCCCACCAGTTGACGGCTGAAAAAGAGGACGTAACGGATTTCGTTTGGCGACCTGATAGCAAGGCTGTTTTTCTTCAAACAACGATTGGTGCCAAAAAGAAGCTATCACCGGAAGATGCCAAAAAACCGCAGCCGGTGACGGTCACGCGCGCGCAGTACAAACTCAATGGTGTTGGCTTGTTGCCGGAAAACGTGACTTACGAATTGCGTGTGCAGCAACGACGCCAAAAAACTAGCCATATCGTGATGCAGCGCCAGCATGACTTCCAAATTGGTGCGATCGCGCCGGATGGTCAAAAAATTGCGTTTGCCGCGGAACGGTTACCGGATGATCCCAACGACTTTAGCCAAGCCGCTTATTTGCTCGATTTAACCAGTCAGCAGGTGACGATGGTGAATGAGCATTTGCCGCAAGCAGAGTTGAGGCCAGCAGCCTTTTCAGCGGATTCGCACCAATTGCTGTTGCATGGTTCTGACAATCATTTACCTAATGTGTCGCAAGGGCACTTATGGCATTACGATTTAGCGAGCCAAAAACTGCAGGATGTTGCCGATGACGTGGATTTTGACATTCCGGGTTATGTCAATGGCGACTTCCAACAGGATTTATCTGGCAAAGTGGCTGATTTTGTTACGGCCGATTATTATCTGACGGTTGGTTTTGACCACGGGAAGACGAGCCTATACGCTGGTGGACCGGATGAGCGCTTGACGCCGTTGATTGATGGTCGACGGCACGTGACGGATTTTGCCTTGACACCTGATCACCGTGGCGTCGTGTTCACTGAAAGCACGATGACCATTCCGAGTCGATTAGTGTACTTTGATCTGGCCTCCGAAGAGGAAACGGTTTTATATGACCCAAATCGGCGGGTTACGCGCACGCTTGGGTTGGTTACGCCACTGACTTTTAATTTCAATCGTGCTGGTTTTGAAATTGAGGGTTGGTATTTCCCACCGCAAAAAGCAGCCGCATCGCATCCGGCCATTTTATATGTGCATGGCGGCCCAGCAGTTGGTTATGGGTATACCTTCTTTCATGAAATGCAATATCTGGCTGCCAAGGGATATGGCGTTATCTGTCCCAACCCGCGGGGCGGATTAGGTTATGGTGAAGCGTTCACGGCAGCGGTGATTAAACACTACGGCCAAGATGACTATCAAGATTGCCTGGCTGCGGTTGATGAGGCCTTGAAACTGGATACGACCATCGATCCCGAACGCTTATTTGTTGCCGGAGGGTCGTATGGCGGCTTTATGACTAACTGGATCGTGACGCACACACATCGCTTTAAAGCTGCCGTTACCCAACGTTCAATTGCCAATTGGTTAAGTATGTATGGCACCAGCGACATCGGGTATTACTTCACACCTTGGGAGCTGGAAGGTAAGTGGAGCGGCGATTTGTCGGATGTGCAAGGGCTGTGGGACTTCTCGCCACTGGCACATATCGATTTTGCCAAAACGCCAACGCTGGTGATGCATAGCGAAGACGATCAACGGTGTCCGATTGGTCAGGGGGAAGAATTTTATATTGGCCTGAAACTGCATGGAGTTGAAACCAAGTTCATGCGGTTCCCGAAATCAAACCATGACTTATCCCGCAGTGGCTTGCCTAACTTGCGAGTTGCACGTCTGACCGCGATTACGGACTGGTTTGATGCCCACCAATCAAAGCAAAAAGCTAAAGGAGAATAAGGATGACAATTGGATTTATCGGTGCTGGTAACATGGCCCAGGCGATCATTAGCGGATTACTAGCCAAAAAGGCCATTGACCCGGCGGACATCGTTGTTCACGGTGGCCATCCGCTGCATTATGAACCATACGCAGCCAAAGTCGGTATCAAAGCTGTCGACAGCAATCAGGCTGTTGCGGAGGTTGCCGACGTTGTTTTTCTGGCGGTCGCGCCGAAACTGGGTGCACCGATTTTAAGTGCCATCGGGGCAACCTTGAAGAAACGGCATGTACCCGTGATTTCAATGTTAACCGGCGTTTCGCTGGCGGCGTTAGAAGAAGCATTGAACGATCATGACCAACCGATTTTACGGATCATGCCAAACGTGAATGTCGCAATTAATGCCGGCATGATCGCTTACGCCGCGAATGATGCGGTAGCTGGTCAACTGGATGGCCTTTTAGACTTGCTGAACGTTTTGGGCAAAACCATGTCGTTACCGGAAGACCAATTTTCAACGTTCGTGGCATTGGCTGGGTCTTCTCCAGCGTTTGTTTACTTATTCATCGACAGTCTTGCCCGCGCCGGTGTCAAGTACGGCCTGGAAAAAAGTGAAGCAACCGCCATTGCTGCCCAAGCCGTCATGGGCAGCGCCAAAAATGTTCTGGCAAGTACGCAATCACCGTTTGACTTGATCGATCAGGTGTCCAGCCCGGGCGGTACCACTGTTGCCGGATTGTTGGCCATGGAAGAAGCCGGGCTGATGTCCGCCGTGGTCAAAGGCGTCGATGCGACGATTGCCAAAGATCGGCAGGGATGAAAAATAATTAAACTTCCTGTAAATACGAGGTAGGCCACCTTGCAACTCTGGTCTATACCGGTTATACTGGTTAATGATAGTCAGGACATTAAATGATTAGGAGTGGTATTGTGACGGTTACGGTATTGAAACACGCAACAATTTATACAGGATTGGAACGCATTGAAGATGGGTATATCCGCTTTGACGACAAGATTCTGGCGGTTGGCGATATGTTTGATTACAAGGCTCAGGCTGGTGAACAGGTCGTTGACGTTCAAGGTAAAACGTTGATACCGGGATTCATTGATGTCCATGCTCACGGCGGTTATGGCTTTGATGCCATGGATGGTGATGCCGATCAAATCGATGAAATGGCCACCAAGATGATGACGCACGAAGGGGTTACCACCCTTTTTGCTACAACCATGACACAATCAACCGAAAATATTGATAAGGCCATGCGCGGCGTGAAACAGGCAGCCGAACGCAATCGCATTATCCAAGGTGTCCACCTCGAAGGCCCCTTTATCAGCAAGGTCTTCAAGGGTGCCCAACCAGAAGAATATATTAAGAATCCTAATATCGATTTAGTTAAGCAATGGCAAGAATTATCCGGCGGTCTGGTTAAGCTGATCACTTACGCACCGGAAGATGAAGGTTCCCGCGAATTTGAAGATTATCTTTTAGCACACAACATTGTGCCATCAGTTGGCCACAGTAATGCGACGCGCGAACAGATGCTGCAAAGTAAAGCGACCCATGTGACTCATTTATACAATGCACAGCGTGGGTTACGTCACCGTGAACCAGGTGTCACCGGCCACGCGATGCTTGAAGACAATATGTACTGCGAATTGATCTGCGACGGCTTCCATATTGTGCCTGACATGTTACGCTTGGCCTTTGATCAAAAAGGCCCGGAACGGATTGAATTGGTTACCGATTCAATGCGCAGCAAAGGGATGCCGGAAGGAAAAAGTGAATTAGGCGGCCAGACGGTGTATGTTAAAGATAAACAGGCGCGGTTAGCCGATGGTACGCTTGCCGGTTCCGTTTTAATGTACAAGGATGCTTTTAAAAATGCGATGAGTTTCATGGATGCTTCTCTGTTTGATGCGGTTGAGATGTCGTCAGTCAATCAGGCTCGCGAATTTAATCTGACGTCCAAAGGAACCCTTGAAGTCGGTAAGGATGCCGACATTAACATGTTGAATCGCAACCATGATCTCGTTGCCACTTATAGTTATGGCGTCAAACATGACACTGAGGACTGAACCACGTATTGGAGATGATGATTGATGGAGGTACCGGTTTATATTCAAATTCATAACGCGATTCGAGCTGATATCGAAGCCGGAAAATGGCAGGTCGGCGATCGTATTCCTTCTGAACGCGATCTCGCGGTGACCTTTAATGTTTCCCGAATGACGTTGCGGCAGGCCATTCAAACTTTAGTCGACGAAGGTATTTTAGAACGGCGCGTGGGTTCTGGAACGTATGTCGCGAATCAAAAAGTTCAGGAAAAAATGTCCGGCGTAACCAGTTTCACGGATTTGATGCAGGCCCAAGGTAAGGTACCATCCAGCAAGACGGTATCTTATCACGTGGCTCAGCCAACCAGCTCGGAAGTTGAGAAGCTGAAACTAGCCCCGGCTGAACAAGTGCTGCGAATGGAACGAATCCGCTATGCCGACAAGGTGCCGATCAGCTTTGAAACAGCTGCCGTGCCGTATGATTTGGTCAAGAACTTCACCAAAAAAGAAATGACGGCTAGTTTCTATCACACCTTGGAGAAAAAAGGCGGCTACGTTCTTGGTGGTGCGCAGCAAACCGTAAGCGCGATGTTAGCCAGCGAACGGATTTCCGAATATCTGGCAATCAAGCGTGGCGATGCCATTTTACGGTTGCGCCAGGTTTCGTTCTTAAACGACGGCACACCGTTTGAATACGTCCGCACGCAGTATGTTGGCGAGCGATTTGAGTTTTATCTAGAACGGTAATGAAACATTATTAGCACGACCAAAAGGCCAGAAAACAGAATTTATTGTTTTCTGGCCTTTTGCGATGATGAGAAAAAAGGTACAGCATGCTTTCTGCAAAGCGGTCCGCAGTGGTATATAATCATTACCTATATGACTGAATTAAATGCTCAAAAGTTAACGTACGTTGTTTTTGTATGTTGCTGGAAGGGGAAAGATGATGGCTACGCAATTGGGTGAAGGACTGACACTCCACACCGATTTTTATGAATTGAATATGATGAACACCTTTTTTGAACGAGGGATCAGTGAACGACATGCAGTATTCGAGGTTTTCTTTCGGGAGTTACCATTTGGCTCGGGGTTTGCTGTATTCGCCGGACTAGAACATGTGATTGATTACCTGAATCATCTCAGCTTTTCCGAAGACGACCTGGCTTATCTTAAGGCGCAGACAAATTATTCGGATGCGTTTATCGATTACTTGCGAAAGTTTAAATTTAGCTGCACAGTGCGATCAGCTTTAGAAGGCGATCTGGTTTTCAATAATGAACCGATTTGGCAAATCGAAGGGCCACTGGCGCAGGCGCAGTTGGTTGAAACCGCTGTTTTGAACATGATCAATTATCAAACGCTTGTTGCCACCAAAGCGGCGCGAATTCGCAGTGTTGCCGGCGCTGACCCCTTGATGGAATTCGGTACGCGCCGAGCACAGGAAACCGCAGCGGCCTTGTGGGGCACCCGGGCGGCTTACATTGGCGGGTTTAATGCGACGAGTAACGTATTGGCCGGTAAAGAATTCGGTATCCCGATTAGCGGCACCCACGCCCACTCGCTGGTTCAGGCCTATGGCAACGACTACGATGCCTTTAAAGCCTATGCGCAGAGCAACAAGGACGTGGTTTTCCTAGTCGACACTTATGATACCTTGCGTTCCGGTGTTCCCGCGGCAATCAAAGTGGCTAATGAGTTTAAAGACCGGATCAATTTCCTTGGCGTTCGGATTGACAGCGGCGATATGGCGTTTATTTCCAAGCGCGTGCGTCAGCAATTAGACGATGCTGGGTATACTTCGGCAAAAATTTATGCATCAAATGATCTCGATGAAAACACGATCCAAAACCTGAAAATGCAAGGTGCCAAAATCGACATCTGGGGCGTTGGGACCCGATTGATCACCGCGTATGACCAGCCAGCTTTGGGAGCCGTGTTTAAACTCGTCTCGATTGAAGACGCCAACGGTAACATGCATGACACGATTAAACTGTCGAATAACGCTGAAAAGGTGTCGACGCCAGGCAAGAAACAGGTCTGGCGGATTACACGTCGGGATGACGGTAAGTCGGAAGGCGATTACGTAGCATTAGCTAATGAGCAAATTGACACAGATCGTAGCCTGTACATGTTCCACCCCAACTTCCCGTACATCAATAAAACAGTTAAAAACTTTGAAGCCAAGCCATTGCTGCAGCTGATTTATGATCGAGGAAAACAGGTTTATCAAACGCCGCCGCTCGCCGAGGTCCAGGCCTATGCCACCCGTAGCACCAATGCCTTGTGGGATGAATATCGGCGCATTCTGAATCCGCAAGACTATCCGGTCGACTTATCACAACGAGTATGGGATAACAAGATGGACTTAATTAAAAAAGTGAAATCGGCGGTTGCTGACCGCGAGGAATAATATGAAACACGCAAAAAAATGGGGTTGGATACGCTGGCTGATTTTTGGACTCTTCGCCGGCCTCGTCATCGGCATCGCGGTTTATGGCAGCTATGATTACTTTTATCTCCGCCCGCAAACCGAAGTCAAAGAAGAACGCGCCCGGCGCAAGTATGAAACCGAGCTGAATCGGCATCGTGCAATCGAGCAGCGTTTACAAAATGCCACCCGTCAGGCAACGAGTACCACTGATCGGCTGATGCAACAGGTTATCCCTTCAGAAGCGCAACCTTTTTTAAAAAAACTGGAAGCCGATCATTTTAGCGGTACCGTTTTAATGGTGCGCAAGGGGAAAGTGATCCTAAACACAGGGTTGGGTTATGCCGACGCTGAATCTGGTCGCTTGAACGGGCCTGAGAGTCTGTATCAAATTGGCTCGATTCAAAAAGGGTTCACTGCGGTCTTGCTCATGAAACTTGTGGAACAAGGCAAGGTACACCTGACGGATCCGATTGGTCGTTATTTGCCAGGCATTCGCACGGGCAAACAGGTAACGTTGCGGATGATGTTGGATATGCGTAGCGGCTTTTCATTGAAGCGTAATCAACCGACCCAACTATCAGATGCTGGAATTGTGCGCTGGTCAATTGCCAATTTGAATTATGGTGCGAAACAGTACGCGTATGAACCGGTTAATTTTGTTTTATTAGCCGGAGTGATTGAAAAAGTGACCGGTCATTTATATGCTGACTTAATTCAGCAGGAAATATTTGAAAAGTTAAAATTGACGCATTCAGGATTTATGCCTGAATTGTATCGTGAACCGAATCAATCATTTGGGTATAATGGTCCCAAAGCGAATCCTTATTCGCGCCGTTACGTCGAGCCGTCTTTGAATTATAATCGGGAATTGGGGACTGGTAATATTTACACGAGTGCCGGTGATTTATACCAGATTATGGCGGCCATCAATCAAGGCAAGATTATCCGGCGCTCATCGGTTGCCACGTTGCGTGATCTGAATCAAGGCCAATACACGGCGGGTGTGTATAATTTTGGCGACTACACGCTGACACATGGCGTTGTTGCCGCACAATCAGCCGCAACTGTCATGGATAACAGCGGTCAAAATGCGGTCGTGCTGTTGGCAAATACGGATCAGGTGACGCGGGATCTAGCACAAGCACTTTATCATGACATGATTAAGGGAGTGAAGTAATGCGTCCATTACAAGCAAAGATTATTAAAGCATTAGGCGTACAGCCAACGATTGATCCGGAGACCGAGATTCGGCGGAGTATTGATTTTTTAAAAGACTATCTTAAGAAAAATACGTTTCTGAAAACATATGTGTTGGGCATTTCCGGCGGGCAAGACTCAACGCTTGCTGGTACGCTAACGGAAAAAGCCATGCAGGAGATGCGCGCTGAAACTGGCGATCAGGCCTATCAATTTGTGGCGGTTCGCCTGCCTTATGGGGAACAAGCCGATGAGGCGGACGCCATGGCAGCGATTGACTTCATGCAGGCAGATGTGGTTAAACGGGTCAATATCAAACCTAGCGTCGATGCCATGGTCGCGGCAGTGGAAGCCAACGGATCAGCCATTTCCGATTTTAACAAGGGCAATATCAAAGCCCGGATGCGGATGATTGCCCAATATGCGCTTGCCGGCAACATGTCCGGCGCCGTTATTGGTACGGATCATGCCGCGGAAGCTGTCACGGGGTTTTATACCAAATTCGGTGACGGCGGTGCTGATTTGACGCCGCTTTATCGCTTGGACAAACGCCAAGGTGCGGCGTTGTTGAAGACGTTAGGCGCACCGGCACATCTTTATCAGAAGGCGCCGACTGCCGATCTCGAAGACAATCGGCCGGCTTTGCCAGATGAAGTTGCCTTGGGCGTTAAATACAAGGACATCGATGATTATCTGGAAGGTAAGCAAGTGAGTGACCATGCTGCCGAGACGATCGAACGTTGGTACCAGAAAACCGCACATAAGCGCCATCTGCCGATTACGGTTTTTGATACTTTTTGGAAATAAGCATGGCAAACAGCCAACATCGGCGAAGTTTCGCTCAAAGGTGTTATGGCTGTTTTTTTGCGCTGGTTTAAGGTATGCTTTGGTACACATGGCAGTAGGAGGTTGAAACGCAGTGCGTCATCGTTGGGCTCTTTGGTTAGGCATTGTGACATTAAGTGCACTTTTATTAGGCGCTGTGGCTTTTGTCTGGCAGAAGAAGATAGCTATTCCGGATAGACAGGCTAAGGTTTTGTCGTCGCAGCGGCATGAGCAGGCGACTCACCGTGAAGCCGTGCAAACAGCAGCAACGCATTTTGATGAGCGTCTGGACTGGCCGATCGACACATCGGCAGGCAAATCGTTCAAAGAAACCTTAACAAACGATAAATTTATTGGCAGTGCTTTGATCATCAAACAGGGTGAAATTATCTTCAATGGCGGCGTGGGTTACGCCGATGCCGCAGCGAAACGGGTTAATGGGCCAACGACTTTGTTCCAGATCGGATCGATCCAAAAAGCGGTCACTGCAGTTGCCGTCATGCAGCTGGCTGAAGAAGGCAAGTTGCATTTGGATGATCCGGTTGGCAAGTATTTATCCGGCATCAAAACCGGTGATCAGGTGACATTGCGCATGATGATCGATATGCGTAGTGGTTTTGCGCTTAAAAAGTATCAGCCTTCCGTTATGGACGATGCCGGTATTATTCGCTGGGCAATCGGCAATATGACCTATTTACCGCAGCGAAACTACGCGTACCAGGCGGTTAATTACCAATTACTCGCCGGTGTGGTTGAAAAAGTCGCTGGCCGTTCTTATGAGCAGCAGATCAGAAAGACGATTATTGACCGATTGGGGCTTAGACACACCGGATTCTTGCCGGGAATGCTGACAGATACCAACCGCTCATTGACGTACACGGGGCCGGTAACGAATCCTTATCAAACCTCTATTGGCGAACCAGAACTGTGGTACAACCGCGAGCTGGGTACCGGCAATATGTATACGACGGTTGCTGATTTGTATCGATTGCTGCGGGGCATCGATGATGGAAAAGTTTTGCCGTTATCAGCGTTAAAGACCTTGCGCAATCGCGATGACGGGGTTTATACGGCAGGTATTTATAATCATAGCGGTTTTTACTCAACGAATGGCACTGTGGCCGGGCAAATGGCATCAACTGCTATTAGCCGTGATGGCAAAGATGCGGTGATTTTGTTGAGCAATTATAATTCACATACGCTCAATCTTCACGATGAAGCCGTTCGCTTGTTCCAAACGTTGCGGCAAAAGGGATAAGTTCGCCCTGTTTGTGAATTAGTTCGGCTTGCTGAAAAAACGCACTCAATGGCGCAGGAGTCTGCGTGTAAGGATCTTGGTTGCAATGGCCAAGACCGGGCCCATCACGCCTGAGGCCACTTACACTCCGACTCCTAAGCGCGCCCGTTCACGCTCTTGGATTTTTAAGGATCGCTTGCGCAAGGCTGCTTTGACCTGATATACTTGAAGCAACATAGGGGAGTAACTAGCAGAGTTTTTCTGCGACAACATCACCAACAAGGCTATGTCTGGTGTTGTCTTAAATAGTGAGACTTATGGATCTACTGCTGGTAGGCCATAAGTCTCTTTTTGGCTACCGGCCCAAACAAAGAAGGAGGCACTATCTTGGCAAAGAAACCGCCATATGCATTAAGCAGTCAAGAAGTTTTGCAAGAAGAACAAACCCAATTGACTGGACT
Source organism: Lacticaseibacillus zeae DSM 20178 = KCTC 3804 (assembly GCF_000260435.1). Lineage (GTDB taxonomy): Bacteria > Bacillota > Bacilli > Lactobacillales > Lactobacillaceae > Lacticaseibacillus > Lacticaseibacillus zeae. Next base: position 36,431 of record NZ_BACQ01000001.1, read on the forward strand.
ATCTAAAGAAACGGCACAAACCCGGTTGGGTGAAAACGGGCCGAATGAACTGGCTCAGGCCGAAAAAAAGAGCATGTTGGCGCGCTTTTTGGATCAGTTCAAGGATTTCATGATCATTGTTTTGCTTGCTGCTGCTTTGATTGCCGGGTTCCTGTTGAGCGAATGGGCAGATGCCGGGATTATTTTGGCTGTTGTGTTACTGAATGCCGTTTTCGGCGTTTTTCAGGAGAGTAAGGCCGAAGAAGCGATCGATGCCCTCAAGGAGATGTCGACGCCGAATGCACACGTTCGGCGTGGCGATCAGGTTTTGACGATTCCAAGCAGTCAGTTGGTTCTCGGCGATATCGTGTTGCTGGAAGCCGGTGACGTGGTTCCGGCCGATTTACGGTTGGTGGAGAGCGCCAATCTAAAAATCGAAGAAAGTGCCTTAACGGGTGAAAGTGTGCCGGTCGATAAATCCACGGCACCACTGGACGCTGATGACGTTGGCATCGGTGACCGAACCAATATGGCCTTCATGAACAGTAATATCACTTACGGACGTGGTGTCGGCGTCGTTGTTGCCACCGGAATGAAAACTGAAGTCGGCCGGATTGCCGGGATGATCAATGCCGCAGAAGAAACCACGACCCCGCTGCAGGAAAACCTTAAGAGTCTGGGTAAGACGCTGACCGTGATGATTCTGGTCATTGCAGTCATTGTGTTTGCAGTCGGTATTTGGCGGAATGCGGCAAGTCTGCCGGAAATGTTCCTGACGGCGGTGTCCTTAGCGGTTGCGGCTATTCCTGAAGGACTGCCGGCAATTGTAACGATTATTCTGGCACTGGGAACCCAGAAAATGGCCAAGCGCCACGCCTTGGTCCGCAAGCTGCCAGCTGTGGAAACTTTAGGTAGCACTGATATTATTGCCAGTGATAAAACCGGAACGCTGACGCAAAATAAAATGACCGTTGAAAAGGTTTATTACGACGGTCAGCTAAATAATGCCAGTGACGGCATCCACGGCGGCAATCCGCTGATGACCATTATGAATTTTGCTAATGATACGCAGGTTCAGGATGATGGTAAATTACTGGGGGATCCAACCGAAACCGCGCTGGTCGCATATGGGAAGACCCAATCGTTTGATCTGAATCACGCCTTGGCAGACGAACCGCGGATCGATGAAGTACCATTTGATTCTGAACGTAAATTGATGTCGACCCTTCATCGGCGGGCAGATGGCAAGATTCTGGTGACAACCAAGGGTGCGCCGGATGAATTGCTCAAGCGGGTGACTGAATTGGCCACCGGTGATCAGGCAGCACCGATGTCTGACAGCGAACGTGATGCCATTTTAAAGGCCAATAAAGACATGGCCACCCAGGCTTTGCGGGTGTTGGGCATGGCGTATAAGGTTATTGATGCAGTTCCTGAACCGGTCAATTCGGAGACAGTTGAAAATAATCTGATTTTCGCCGGTTTGGTTGGGATGATCGATCCGGAGCGGCCTGAAGCAGAAGCAGCGGTTGCAGAAGCAAAATCAGCCGGGATTCGGCCAATGATGATTACCGGCGATCACCGCGATACTGCTGAAGCAATTGCGGTTCGGCTGGGGATCATTGATCAAGGCGATGATGATGCTGTCATTACCGGCGCCGAACTTGATCAGCAAAGTGACGAAGAATTTGCCAAAAATGTTGGTAAATACAGCGTTTATGCGCGAGTGGCACCAGAGCATAAAGTTCGGATTGTCAACGCTTGGCAGAAAAAAGGTAAAGTTGTTGCGATGACCGGTGACGGTGTCAATGATGCGCCTGCTTTGAAGGCCGCTGATATCGGCATTGGCATGGGGATCACCGGTACCGAAGTTTCCAAGGGTGCCTCTGACATGGTGCTGGCCGATGACAACTTCGCCACGATCGTCGTGGCCGTTGAAGAAGGCCGAAAAGTCTTTTCCAACATTCAAAAGGCGATTCAGTATCTGTTGTCCGCCAACCTTGGCGAAGTGTTGACGTTGTTCATGATGACCATGCTTGGCTGGGATATCCTGGCACCGGTGCACATTCTTTGGATTAACCTGGTGACGGATACCTTCCCCGCGATTGCTCTTGGGGTTGAACCGACAGAGCCGGGGATCATGAAGCAAAAGCCACGCGGTCGCAAATCCAACTTCTTCTCAGGCGGCGTCGGTCCAGCGGTCATCTGGCAGGGTATTCTTGAAGGCCTATTGACCTTAGGCGTTTACTGGTTTGCCATCACGTATCCGGTTCACAGTGGTCAAGCAGCGATGCATGCGGACGCTTTGACGATGGCGTATGCTACTTTGGGCTTGATTCAGCTCTTCCATGCCTTTAACGTCAAAAGCATTCATCAAAGTCTCTTCACAGTCGGTGCCTTCAGAAATAAAGCTTTCAACTGGGCGATTCTTGCCTCCTTTGTGTTGTTGGCTGTCACCATTCTGGTACCGGGATTCAATGGACTATTCCACGTAACAACGCTGGATTGGCACCAATGGTTAACGGTTTTAAGTGCCGGGGTTACCATGATTGTGCTCGTCGAAATCGTCAAGATCTTCGAACGTGCTCGGCGTAAGCGGCGCGGTCTGTAAATCTTCAGCATTCGGAAAAAATTGATGGATTAGTTTTCAAGAGAGGATCCGTGCTTTTCATGAACAAGCAACAAATTAAAATGGCGCACTATGGTACCACGATCAATGATGTGGTGGAACAAACCCAGGACAATCAGGAAATGATGGCGCCTTTGTTTGAGCCATTACGTGAAGCGATTGATGCCGGCAAATTGGCCGATTATGATCAGGACACCTATGATGACACGCGGGTCGTGTTTCGTGAGGGTACCGATGCGTACAAAAAGTTACTCACTCGATTGCAAGAAGTCGCGGTTCCTGCACGGTTGGTCGGGCCACACCGTACACTAATTCACAACTTTGCGGCCTTCACGGAGGCGTGTGAAGCCATGACCGAAAGCCTCAAGTCTGACTTAGAAGTTGATGTCACAGCGTTTAATGCAGCCGAAAAAGCGCAAGACGAAGCGATTCAAAAATTCACCAAGCAAATTCAAAAGATTTCAGCGATCTTACAGTGATTTTTCTTCGTGAAAAGGATCATTTTCGCTTGACATGAGAAGTTTGCTCACGTATCTTTAATTTACCAACTTATTTCAAGTTTAAACGAATGGAGGAAACTAACATGAAAGCACTGCTTACCTTAAAAACTTGGCAAAGCCAACTTTAGGTAGGTTGCAGACGCAACCTGCCAGACGCGCAGGTTGTGTCTATGTTGGCTTCTGATCAATTTGTCCGCATAGATACCCCACAACGGGACTATGCGGTTTTTTATTTGCCGCGAAGGTCTAAACCTGCCGCGGCAATTTTTGTGT